>DATHES010000098.1:0-36992 GCA_035318465.1 Polyangiaceae bacterium | reverse complement strand
GACGGCTGCGCTGAGATTGTCATAGGCAACAGCGGCCACGAGTCCTGCGAAGTGCTGGAAGGCGGCTACATGGGCGGCGAGGAACCACGTCGCATCTTGCCGCTCACAAACCATGGCAAAGTCGCGGCCAGAGTGCATCAGTCGCATGAGAAAGAGCCAAGCCTTCTGGCGCTCGCCTGCGAGTTCCACCCAAACTTCGAAGAAGTCGACCTGCGCGAGCTCCCCGGGCTCGTATACGAGCGGCACCGTAACCTCGCGCTCGGCGTTGCGGAAGGACGCGACCAATCGACGCACCGTTCGCGCACTGACCTCGTGACCGTCTTCGCATAGAAGTTCCCACAGTCGCGTCGCCGTCAACCGTTGCTTGCCCGCCGTGAAGGAGCGCCGCGCTGACCAGATCGCCGCGGCAGCCTCTCCCACTTGCTCTCGCGCGGGCGACGGCCGCGTGACCGACGCTGGCTTCGCAACCGGCACCACCTTCGCTCGCACGTAGCGGCGGATCGTATTGCGCGACAATCCCAGCTGCCGCGCGACATCTCGAATTGGCACCCCTTCGGTCAACACCTTGTGACGAATGACGGCGACAACTTCCATGGAGACCATCCTCGGGCGAGAGCACCTCGCCCCTCGACTGTCCAACCCACCATCGAAGGGTGGGTCAATTCCTGGTGGCCAAAACTCCCGCGCCGCCCGAGGGGTGGGTCAATTTCTGGTGGCCAAGGAGGGTCAGTTTATGGTGGCCAACAACAGCCAAATCACATCGAGGTCGACGCCAAAGTATTCGTGAATGAGCACATCGCGCATGCCGGCTATCCGCCGCCACGGCACGTCTGGAGCGCGACTCCGGGTACTATCGTCAAGGCCCTTGACGGCCTCTCCGAGCACTTCGAAATCGAAGGACCGCGTCCTGTCTCATCGGCGAGGCAAAGAAGGCCTCGCGCCCGCCAGCGTGTACTCGCGAACCGCAGCCAGGGCGTCGCGCATGTGGCAAAGGTACGCGAGCTGCGTCGGATGCGTCATCCCGTCAGAGGCAACGCTTCCGCGAGTACGCGTTCGCGGATGTAAGGAGACAGGCCGTTCTCGGTGACGATATCTACCTTGCAACCGAGCAGGTCTTCGAGGTCCTGTTGAATGGCGATCAAGTCGAGCAGGCTTCGCTTGGGATCCAACCGAACGAGGAGGTCGAGATCGCTATCCGGTTTGGAGTCACCGCGGGCGCGGGATCCGAATACTCGCACCGAGGTCGCGCCGTGTTCATGCGCCACGCGCAAGATTTCCGCGACGGGCAAGTCCAACTTTATCTCCGACTCGGCGCGTAGCTTGCCGGCGCTCATGAAGGTCAGCATAGCGTCACACTCGTCGCGCCACACTCGTCAGCGTCGACGCTCCAGCGGCAACTAAGGAGCGTCCGTGCGAACGTAGATGCAGAGGCGCCGGGAATTTAACCCGGCGCCGGTGCGTCTGAATTGTTAATTAAATCAACTATTTAGTGGAGGCGCCGGGAATCGAACCCGGGTCCGGAAGCTCGTAACCTGTACGTCTACGTGCATAGCTCGCGTTTTATTTAGTCCGGCTTGCGCCCACGAGCGGGCTCGCCTCAGACGAGCGGTCCTTTATTTCGCCCTCTAGCCGGACCGCGGTTCTAGGAGGCTAGCCAGATCGGTTACGCCCGCCGGTGAGCTCTGGCAGGCTCATCCTTTGGACGGCTCACTTCTGTTTTTTAGGCAGCGAGAGCAAGTGCGTTATCGTTGGCACTTGTGGTTTCCAGCCGGGATTTACGAGGTCGGTTGGACCCTCGGACACGCAGCACAAATCTCGTAGCCCCCGTCGAAGCCGATCGCCCCCCTTTCATGGGGTACTGGTGGAGTCGTTTTTCCGTCGAAGAGACGGGGAAGATAGAGATCTTCTGCGCGGAAGCAAGCGCTGAGGTGTGAGGGGCACCTACGGGTCGCACAGTCCTGGTCGGCTGGCATCCGCCCGCACGGAGCATTGCGGGGAAATGTGCGCGCTGAAATCTCGACCCCCGCTTGGTCACGGTCCGAACATTTGCGGCCGATTATCCCCGAGAAATTCAGGTGTTCAGTTGATGCATCGGACCAAAGGCGCCACCATGGTGGACGTTGGTCCGGCGCTCTTTTGTCCGAGAGACCTCCCTAGGGCCCGATAATCGACTGGAGGAAGAGTGATGTCCGAGGTTCGGTTGGCCCGCCAGGGGCATTGGTTACGCATCCTTCTCGCTTTGACGGCGGTGGGCCTTACGCAATCGAGCTGCTCCGATGATTCGGGCACGACGGGAGGTACGCGATCCGGGACCGGCGGCTCGTCGAACCCCGATGCTGCGTCGACGGGCGGATCAGGCGGTGGCCCGGCGACCGGGTCCGGTGGCACGACCAGTGGAGGTGGTGCAACGGGCGGCGCGACGGGAACCGGGGGCGCGACGGGAACGGGCGGCGCGACGGGAACGGGCGGCACGACGGGAACCGGCGGCGGCACGACGGGAACCGGCGGCACGGCGGGCAAAGGCGGAACGACGGGGACCGGAGGGTCTGCGGGCTCCGGGGGTTCGACGGGCGGCACGGCAGGCAAAGCTGGATCAGCGGGCACCGGCGGCACGAGCAAAGATGCGGCGGCTCCCGATGTCGTCATTCCTCCGCCGATCGACGGCGGCGGATCGGGGATGCTGGGGAAGCTCGGCAAGAAGAACTTCCTCATCGGCCTCGGGCCCAATGAATCGGCCTATCCGGCCACCGCGCAGCTCGACATTCGCTATGCGTACCTCGTCGGCAATGCCGATCCCAATAGCTCCTGGACCAAGTGGAACTCACCGGACGGCGAGTTCGCGGCCGTCGTGGCGCGCGGCGCCGATCAGCACGGCGCGATCCCGATGTTCGACATGTACGAGTTCGCCGCCGATGGCGATGGGAACTTCGCCATCGTCAACCAGGCGACGTTCATGAAGCGCTATTGGGCGGATGTCCAGCTCCTTGCCGACAAGATCAAGGCGTTCGACAAGCCGGCGATTGTCCATATCGAGCCCGATTTTTGGGGCTACGCGCAGACGAATACGCCGGGGGGCGATCCCACGAAGTTCCCGGCGCAGGTGAAGATCGCGCCGACGTGCGGCGATCTCGCCGACGATCTGACGGGGCTCGCGCGTTGCGCGATTCGCATTTTCCGCACGACGTCGCCGAAAGCCGTGGTGGGGTTGCACGCCTCGCAGTGGGCGGCCTACGACGCGAAGGGCAAGCCCGATGGGGCCGCGGTCGGGAAGTTCTTGGCCTCGGTGGCGGGCGGTCAAGCCGACTATGTCGGGGTCGACATTCTCGATCGCGATGCGGGATGCTTCGAAGCGAAACCGACGGAGTACGATTGCGATCGCGGCGACACGACGGGCTGGTACTGGGACGAGTCGAACACGGCGAGCCCCAACTACAGGGAGTACCTCGTTTGGGCCAAGGCCATGCACGATGGGGCGGGCGTGCCCATGCTGTGGTGGCAGACGCCGATGGGCGTGCCTGCGTCGTCGCCCGGCGGGTCAGCCAACAAGTACCGCGATAACCGCGTGCACTACATTTTCTCGCACGTGCGCGAGTTCATCGACGCCGGCGGCGTCGGTGTGTGCTTCGGCGCCGGTGCCAAGGGGCAGACGACGGTGAGCACCGATGGCGGGCAATTCGAGCAAGCGCTCATCAAGTACAACCAGAGTCCCGAGGCGCTCTGATCGGTGGGGCGCCGTTTCGCCCGGGCGCAGCGCGTCAGAACGAGACTTTCACCTTGTTGACGGCGAGCTCTTTCAGCCACGTCATCTGACGCACGGTGCGCTCGATGCAGAAGTTGAGGGCGCGGTCGTTGGGCTTGGTCTTGACGTCGACGCCGAGCGCGGCGCCGTTGTAGACGACGGCCGCGATTTCGCCGTGGGTGCCATAAGGAATGCGGCAGTGGTCGAAGCGCGCGCGGTCGCGCAGCGGCGCTTCGAGCACGCCCTTGCTCATGTTGCCGATGGGAATGGTGCTGGGAACCGCCTTGATGGCCGCGTCGACGCCGGCTTGGGGCGGCGTGTCGAGTTTCGCAGGGAGCGACGGGATGGCGTTCGACGATGGATCGACCGTTCCGCGCGAGTCGGTCATGGTGAGCGTTTGGCGTGATTTCCCGCCCGTGTCGGTATCGGGCGGGGGCAGCGCATCGAGCGGTGAAGACGACGACGCGGGCGTCGCGACGGGACTCGATTCGAAGGCCGACGGCGCGCTCGTCGCGGGTGCGCCGCTGCTCGCTATCGGCTCATTGGCGGTCTTGGGGTCGGGTGTGGCGTCGCGACGAGAACCGCCGCATGCCCCCGAGAAAAAGAAAGCCAATACGACGAGACCCGTGAGGGGTCGTAAAACGCCTCGAAAGATCATGATGCACCCCGCGCGTGGGTGGTCCGTTCACGTCACTCTGACAAAAAGAGAGCACGCCGGCAACAGGTGCCCGTGCTCCCTGCGTCACCGCGCGGGTCCCCAAGGCGCCCCCGGGGCCCAGAAGTGCTGTCTGGGCCCCGCGACGCCGCCGACTAATATCGATAGTGATCGGACTTGAACGGACCTTCCACGGGGACGCCGAGGTAGTTGGCCTGCGCGGGGGTCAGCTTGGTGAGCTCGACGCCGAGCTGGGCAAGGTGGAGCGACGCGACCTTTTCGTCGAGTTTTTTCGGCAAAACATGGACGCCGAGGGCGAGCTTACCGCGCTCGGTCCAGAGCATGATCTGGGCGAGGACCTGGTTGGTGAAGGAGTTCGACATGACGAACGACGGGTGCCCCTCGGCGCAGCCGAGGTTCACGAGACGCCCGCGCGCGAGCACGATGAGCTTCTTGCCGTCGGGGAAGATGAACTGGTCGACGAGCTCCTTGATGTTCACTTCTTTGATCTCGGGGTTCGTCTCCAGCCATTTGATTTGGATCTCGGAATCGAAGTGACCGATGTTGCAGAGGATGGCGCCGTCCTTCATGCGCTTCATGTGCTCGGAGGTGACGACGGCTTCGCATCCCGTGGCGGTGACGACGATGTCGGCCAGCGGAGCGATGGTATCGAGCGTCTTCACTTCGTACCCCTCCATGGCTGCCTGCAGCGCACAGATGGGGTCGATCTCGGTGATGACGACGCGCGCGCCGAAGGCGTGCAGCGCCTGCGCGCAACCCTTGCCGACGTCGCCATAGCCGCAGACGACGGCGACTTTGCCGGCGATCATGACGCCGGTGGCGCGCTTGATGCCGTCGATGAGCGACTCGCGGCAGCCGTAGAGGTTGTCGAACTTCGACTTGGTGACGGAGTCGTTGACGTTGATGGCGGGGACTTTGAGCGTCCCTTTCTTGTGCATGTCGTAAAGGCGATGCACGCCCGTGGTCGTCTCTTCCGAGAGGCCGATGATGCCCTCCTTGCCGAAGAGATCGGGGTGCTTCTGATGGGCGATGGCGGTGAGATCGCCGCCATCATCGAGGATGAGGTTCGGTCCCTTGCTGTCCTTGAATGCGGTGAGCTGCTGCTCGATGCACCACTCGTACTCTTTCTCGGTCTCGCCTTTCCAGGCGTACACGGGGACGCCGGTGACGGCGATGGCGGCCGCCGCTTGATCCTGCGTCGAGTAGATGTTGCAGCTCGTCCAGGTGACCTCGGCGCCGAGCAGCGTCAGTGTCTCGATGAGCACCGCGGTCTCGATCGTCATGTGCAGGCATCCCGCGACCCGCGCACCCTTGAGCGGTTTCGAGGCGCCGAACTCCTTGCGCAGCGCCATGAGGCCGGGCATCTCTTTTTCGGCGATTCCGATTTCCTTGCGACCCCACTCTGCAAGTTTGATGTCCGCGACCTTGTACCGATTTTCCATTGGCTCAATTCTCCCTTCGGTTGTGGGAGGGCACGATGCCGCTCGCCACGAAAAGCTTGAGTGGATGTCCTCCACCCTTTTTGTCCGTTTCGACCTGAGAAACAATCTTGAAGTTGGGGCGGGCGAGGCCCGCCTTGGCGAGAAAGCCGATCATCTCCTCTTTGGTGAAGCCGAGCCACACGTCCCCTTGCTCGTCGCGGAGCCATTCGTGGCGATGGGCGTAGAGATCGACGACGACCAGGGTGCGACCGGGCCGCAGGATGCGCGCCATTTCCTTGATGGCGGCGCCGGGGTTGGGTGCGTGGTGCAAGACGAGCGTGGCGAACGCGGCATCGACGCTCTCGTCTTCGAGCGGAAGATCGCGCAGGTCTGCCTTGAGGAACTCCACGTTGTCGAGCCCCAGCGCTTTGGCGCGGGTGCGCGCGCGACGCAGCATTTCTTGAGAGATGTCGACGGCCACGATCTTTTCGGCAAACTCCGACAGGAGCGGGAGCATGCCGCCGGTGCCCGTGCCGATGTCGGCGACGGTGAGACCGGAGGGCAGGAGGGGCACGAGCGCGCGTAGCCCCGCCGCTTGATCGAGCAGCTGGTCGCGCAGATCGTCCCAGCTTTCGGCTTGTTCGTCGAAAAACGCTTCGGCCTTGGCGCGACGCCGGGCCACCACCCGCTCGATGCGCGCCGTCAGCCCGAGCTCGACCGAGCGGCGCCGGAGCTCGGCCCCGACCGCCCCTTCCAGGAGCGGATCATCGGGTTGAATGCGGTAGTACGTGGTCGCGCCTTGTTTGCGCGCCACCACGAGGCTGGCGTCACGCAGCGCCGCGAGGTGACGCGAGACGCCCGGCTGCCCAGCTTGCATGACCTCGGAAAGCTCGCCCACCGAGAGCTCTTCGGTGAGCAGCGCGCAAAGCAATCCGAGGCGCGTCTCGTCGCCGAGCGCACGGAAGCGGGTAATCCAATCGGGCGACGGTCCTTGCATATATGCGTCTAGGTGCATGAAAGCATATATGGCGCGCGCCCGGAGTCAAGCCCCGCCGCCAACAGCCCGGCGTCAGGGACACTTGGGAGGCTGCGGGACACAGCGCTGGTCGTGCTTTTCGGTGGCAGCCGACGTCAGCGGGAGCAAATGCGTGGCGAGCCAGCCGCTGCCTACGAGCGGGGCCGCGTGGCTGTAGTCCTCGACGAAGTTGAGGCCGAGCGAAAGCGGCTTCAGGGCGGCGAGTCGCAGCAAGAGAGCGCCGCGGGTCTCACCGGGCTCGATCTGCACACGACCTTCCGCCGCGAAGGGGCCGCCTCGGGCGTCGAGGATCTGCACGTCGGTCCAACGGCAATAGCGCTCGACGCCGAGGTCGAGCGTGAGCCCTTCCAGGGGGACCAGCGTGGGAATGAAGCCCGGGATCTCGTCTTCCGAGGCGAGGATGTAGAGCGCCGGCAACCCGTCGCGAAATTGCGCTTTGATTTTGCCGGACAGATCGAAGTTCTCACGTGCGTCGAAATGCGCGCGATCGAGGTCGAAGTTGGCCCACCAGCCCTCGAGCGTGCGGGTCTTGGTGGTGAGGGCGACGTTGCGGGCCTGGATCTTCCCGGAGACTTCGGCGGTCGCGCGTTTTTCGTTGGGTGAGCGCAACGTGAGGGCGGCCACGACATCGCCGTTCACCTTGGTTTGGCCGACTTGCCCGGTGGCGCTTTTGACCTCGAGACGAGCGGGGCCATGGGCGCTCGTCTTGTCCAGCGCCAAGTCGGCGGTCAGCGCGATCGTTTTCACGTCGGCTTCCCAGCCGCGCGGCGCGCCGCCGGCGTTCTTCATGCTCAGATTGGTGGAGTCGAGCTTGGCGGTGATCGTGGCGCTATTCCAATTGGTACTGACGTTCGTCTCCGCCAGGCGGGCCTCGAATCCCCCCCAGCGGACCGAAGCGCCTTGCAGTGACGCGAGAACGCCGCCGTGAGGGTCGCCTTCCTCGGGGGTGTCGATGCGGGCGGCGATGGTGGCTTTGCTCGCTTCGGCCCAAGGGCAGGCGCCGATGGTGCTGGAGGTCAAGTGCTCGACGCTGGCGGTCGCGGTCACGGTGGAGGGGTCGAAGCGGACCGTGCCGGAAAGCTGAGAACCGGAGAAGCGGGAGCTGCCGACGTCGCCGATCCATTCACCGGACTCGGCACGCACGGAGCCGATGACGGCGCCCCTCGGCGACAGCGCGAGATCCGCGTCGATGATGCCGCGGGCGAGGAGCGTTGCGGTGGCGCCGTCAGTGGCGATCTCGAGCTTTTCGGTGAGCACGCGCCCCTTTACCGTCGCGCTGCGCGCGGCGCTCACGTGAGCGGTGACCAGGGCGTCGGCGCTGCCGGTGATCTTGGCTTTTTCGGTGGTGACCGTCGTATCGGCAAAGCCGGCCGAAATGGAGGCGTCGATGGCGTGCGAAGGTTGATGCAAGGTGACGCCGCCGCCGATGTGCCCGTGCCCGCCTTTGAAGTTCCAGGGGTGCGGCCGACCGAAGGGGAGGTCGTCGAGCCATTCGATGTCGGGTAAAACGATGTTCTCGGCGCGGGCCTGGCTCTGCACCAGCGGAAAGTCGCGGGTGACGTCGAGGTTCGATGTGTCGAGCTCGACTTCGACGTTGCGAAGGAGCGGGGGCTTGCGTTTGCTCGTCGCCAAGACGAGTGACCCGCGGGGAACGGCGAGGCGTAGGTGGCCGCCTGGTTGCTCGGCGGACCCCGTGGCAACGAGCTCGACCTCGCCGTCGATTCGGAAGGGGAGCTGGCCATTCTGCACGCCGACGTGACCGGTGCGATAGGCGAGGCGCGTGCCCGGGGTGAAGACACCATGGTCGACGGCGAGATCGACATCGATGAGCCCGCTGCCATCCTGGACATCCCAACTCGGCGAAGGCTCGGTGAGGAAGTTGACGACTTGGAGGCTCGCGATCGATGCCGCGAGCTCGAGTCGGGCGGAGATGAAGCGGAACGGTTCCATTCCGTGGACCGGCTCGACGTCGAAGTCGTCCACTTTGCACGTCAGCTTGCCGCGCATGCCGTCGAGCACGCCGTACGGCCCGCTGGTCAGCGATCCGCTCCGAAACTCGAGCTCGGCCGGCCCTACCCAGAGACGTTTGGCGGGGCGAAGGCGAAACGCGCCGACCACCCGAGCGTCGCCCTGGTAGTGCATCATTTGCATCCAGAGGTCCTTCACCGTCACGTCGACGTCATCGATGTGCACCGTCCACAAGTTGTAGTTGGCTTCATCGAGCGGCGCCGCGGGAGGACCAAACTCGCGCAGCGGCGGATCGTTGAATTCGGGAATGGGGGGGAGCGCTGCGACGAAGGGGAGGCCGAGCGCGTCATGCTCGATGCGATGGCGAAACCGGACCACGACGCCTGAACCGCGTACGCTTGTGGCGTGAAAGGTTCGACGCGTGAACGCGAAGAGATCGAGGTTGATGTCGGCGCTCTCGATGTCGAGCGCGAATTGAACGTTCCGATCCTGCATCGTGACGCGGCCCCCCTCGACGTGAACGCGACCCGGCCAAAAGGACCAGGCGCGCCGAAACTGGACGGCCACGGTGTCGGTGCCTTCAAATGCTTTTTGCACGCCGCCGAAGGCCAAAAACGCGTTGGCCGCCACGGGGTAAGCCGCGAGAAGCACGAGAATGATTGAGGCGAGAACCGCGAGGGTGCGTCGATGCTTTTTTGGTGCGGTACCCTGGTTCACGTTGTCAACCCGGCTTTCGGTGCCCGGGACGACATCGTGCACGTCGCGTGCCGTCGTTCAGCTGTATTGGAGGTGGAAGACCGCGCGGCTCACGATGATGGCTCCGACGCCGATCATCGCCCAGCCGAAACCGCGAATCACTCGCTGGATCTTGGCGGGCTCGAGACGGTCTCGAAAGCGACGGACCACGACTTGGACGAGGAACGCGAACCAACCGAGGATGCCGATCCCGACCCCGAGCGAGAAGGGGATGGCGCCGCGGGGGCTGGGTTCGACGAGCGACGCGGCGTGGAGGCCAGTGACGATGGTGGTCCAGGTCGCCAGAAGCGTGGGGTTGAAAAAGGCGCTGAGAAAACCGCGTAACCACCGCCGCCCTTGACGGTCGGCGAGCTTTGCGGCTTGCACGTCGCTGGTGTTCGGTCGCCGAACGACGAGGTAAATACCGAGCACGATCACGAGAACGGCGCCGACGATCTTGGAGATCGGCACGAGCACGGGGAAGCTCTCCAGCACGGTGGTGAGCCCCCAGAAAGCGATGAACGCGTAGAACGCCTCACCCACAGCGGCGCCAATGGCGATGTCGAACCCCTGGCGGTGCCCTTTTTCGAGGGCGTTCTTGAGGACCAGGATCGAAGCCGGGCCTGCGACGGGAATGGATCCGAAGAAACCAAGCACGAGACCGACGAGAAGTGCCATCCACATGAGATTTTTCCGAGGCTGAGCGTCCGAGCGTGCACACCCGTCACGAACTGGGACTCCCGACCCGGTTAATGCATCGACCGTGCCGGGAGCTGCGAGAATCTGACAAACGTAGCGCTAGCCGTAGTAAGAAAAGGGTCGTGCCTGCCAAGAGGATCGTCATCGCCGGAGGGAGCGGGTTTGTCGGACGGCGTCTCGTGCGTCGTCTGCTGGCCCGCAAAGATTTGGTTACCGTGCTCTCGCGCGACCCGGTGGCGGCGCGCTCCGGGCTGCCCGACGCGGTGCGCGTGGCGGGCTATACGCCCAATGCCGAAGGGCCATGGTTCGACGAGCTGGCCAAGACCGACGCCGTCGTGAGCCTAAGCGGCGAGCAGGTCGTCGGCGTGCGCTGGTCGGCGGCCAAGAAGAAAGAGTTCGAAGACAGTCGCATCGGCGTAAGCCAGATGTTGGTGAAGGCGATCGAGCGCATCGCTCCCCCTCATCGCCCCCAGGTCATCATCGGTGCGTCGGGGGTCAACTACTACGGCCCGCGCGGTCCCAGCGAGGAGGTCGATGAGCAAGGGACGCCCGGCCGCGACTACATGGCGCTGCTCTCCCAGCGCTGGGAAGAGGCGCTGGCACCCGCCGCGGCGCTCGGCGTCCGCGTCGTTCGGGCACGATTCGGGTTCGTCGTTGGCAAAGGTGGCCCCGCCATCAAGAAAATGGCGCTGCCCTTTCGCTTGCACGTCGGCGGCCCGATCGGGTCCGGTAAGCAGATGGTGTCGTGGGTCCACATCGACGACGTGTGTGGCCTGATCCTCCTGGCCATCGACAACCCCGAGCTTTCGGGGCCCATGAACGTGACCGCGCCGAACGCCGTCAACATGGACCAATTCGCGGAGGCGATCGGCATCATCTTGCACCGGCGGTCGTACCTCAGGGTGCCTGAAGGAGCCGTCAAGGCGCTCTTCGGCGAGGGGGCCGAGCCGCTGCTCACCGGGCAGCGCGTGCTACCGAAGGTGGCCGAGGCGATGGGCTACGAGTTCGAGTACCCCGAGCTGCTCCCCGCGCTCGAGTCGGTGATCGGGCCCGACTGACGCGACAGGCCCGACGCACATGCTCGACGCTGCCGATCTCTGGCTCCTGCGCACGGTTTACGCAGGGGGCTCCGGCCACGCGTGGCGCGATGTCATCGCGGTGGTCACGTTCCTCGGCTCGGGCTGGATGCTGCTCGGGCTCGTCCCGATCTTGTTGCTGCGGCGCACGCGGGCGCAATCGGCGGCGCTGCTCGTCACCACTGCGGTGACGAGTGCGGTCGTGGCCTCGGTGAAGGTGCTGGCCGGCCGCGTGCGTCCCTGCCATGCGCTCGACTGGGCGCGCGCGATCGCCGTTGCCCCGCCGACCGATCCTTCGTTTCCGAGCGGCCACGCGGCGGGCAGCTTCGCTTTTGCCGTCTTCATTTTTGCGTCGAACCGCCGGGTGGGCGGGGTGCTCCTCGGTGCAGCCACCGCGGTGGCGCTTTCGCGCGTCGCGCTCGGCGTGCACTATCCGAGCGACGTCGTGGCGGGCGCGTTCTTGGGCGCCTCGCTCGGCTGGATCGGGGCACGGATAAAGGAGCGTTACGCGGCCTCAACCGCCGTCGGTTTGACCGACGCAGATTCCGAATCCGTCGGGCAGTGAGCGGTTGCCCCCTTGGCAAGTGCCGGTCGGGCACTCCATGGGGCCCGAATCGACGTGGCAGATCTTCACGCATTGGTTGGCGAACTTCGAGCAAAGCAGCCCCTCCGCGCAGCGACTGGTCTCGCCGCAGGACTCGCCCACTTTGGCCGAGCCGGGCTCGATGCACGTCGTCTCGCCTTCGCTTCCCACCACGGCGCAGACCTTTCCCGTCGGGCAAGGGTTTTGCGGCGCGAGCAGGGTGCAGTTGTCGGCGGGCAGGCACACCGGCACGTTGAGGTCGCGGCGGGTGGCGCCGTTCACGCGTAGCGGCGCCTCCTGATAGTAGGTCCCTTTCAAACAGAGCGGCGGCAGCCCGCACGAAACCGGACGGCACGCCGCTTTTTGCTCGACCTCGACGCACGCGAGGACCGCACCGCACTCGTGCGAGTCGTTGCACGCGGTCCCCTCCACTCCGGGCCCAATCGGCGCACATTCGGTGACGACGCCCGTGGCCGCGGGCTCGATGTAGCAGCTCTGCACGATCCTCGGTTCGTCCGAAGTCCCGATGTCCGCCGACGCGTCGGCAGGCCGGCTGCTATCCATTGGACTCGCGTCCGTCGTCGGGGGCGATGCATCGGCGTCCACGGCGTCCCCGGGAGCGTCGGGCGGGGGCTCGACGACGGCATCGGCTGTCGCGTCGGGCGCGCTGCTGTCGACCGATGCATCGCCGTTCGAACCGTCATGCGGTCTGTCGTCACAGACGTCGCTCTTGGCGGCGTCGGTGGATCCGGGGGCGTCCCCGGCATCGGTGCTCGCGTCGAGCGCCGCGTCCGGTACCAGGACGTCGTCTGCGTCGGAGGCATCGTCTTGCATCCGCAACGCCAAGAACGCCGCGTCCGGCACGGGCGCTGGGCCGCACGCACTCCAGTTGCCCGGGAAACAGCCGGAGGTCCCGCACAGGACACTGCGCGACGGCCCGGAATCGAGCACGACGCTGTCGGGCGGCAAAGGGTTGTCACGTTTGGAGCCGTCCGGGGCTCCATCCCGTTTGCACTCCGGGCAGGGCTCGTTGACGACGGGCGGTGAATCGCAGGCCAGCGCGGCCACCGCAAGCCACGCTGCGACGAAATGCGCCCCTGTCGTCTTCGCGAATGGGATGAGCTTCATAAGAATGACTGCGGAAATACGAAAACTTTACAGATAAGGCTAGCACATTGCGACGCCGTTCACTTCACCTCGACATCCCTGACGACGAAGTTGCCTGCCTGGTCGAAAACCCGCACCGCTACCAGATGGTTTCCAGGGCCGACGAACGAGGAGACGTCGAGATCGAAGGCCTCTACCGGCTCGTCGAAGATGCCGTCGGCGGGCAGGAAAGGGTGCCACTCGTTGCGGCCGTCGATGGCGACGTCGATACGCGCAATGGGGCCTACACCGTCCACGGTGTCGCCGCGTACACGCCGCCCCTGGGCAGCAAGGTTGCGAAAAACGGGAGGCGTATTGTCGACGAGGACGACCGCCGATTCGAGTTCATGGCGAAACGTGCGGTCGGGGGGGTTGACCGTTTCGTCCGTTGCTTCGACGCGGATGCGGTACGCCCCTTCGGGTAGCGAGGCGGTTTCCCATTCGTATTCGGCCTTACCGAGCAGCTCGTCAGGGCGTGTCAAATCCCGGTAGACGGCTTGCCCGTCGAGCCGGTACGCGAGACGATACCGCAGGGCGTCGCCGTCAGGGTTGTCGACGCGCCAAGTGATCTTGATGACGCTCGTATGGCGTTCGGGCTCGCCGGGCGTCGCGTTCTCCTTGGCCGGGGGCTTCGCCTGGGCGTCGACGCCGGTCACCACCGCCCGCAGGTTGTCGGGCACGTAGGGGAGGATGATCTCCGACAGAACGGCATTGGGGTCGCGGGCGAAGCGTGCGCGCACTTGAACGAAGCGCGCCGCCGGGCTCGTCACTTTGCCCGGCGTCGGCAGAGGCTGGCTCCAGTCGCTCCAGGTCTTGTCGGGGACGAGGATGTTGCCCGTTCGCGTCGACATTTCGAGCGGTCCGGAGGAGCGCCAGAGGAGACGACCGAACTGCGACCGCAGGTTCGCGTCGAGCACCTTGCTGGTCCAAACGGCGTCCTGTCCCCCCACCCCGCGCACCTCATGCAGGACCGCGGGATCGCTTCCGCCCACCAAGCGCTTGCGTCCAGCGAGAAGGAGGAAGGTGATCTGCCGCTCGTCGGTGTCCGCGGCGAGGGTCGACGTGTGGGCTTCGTCGACCGAATAGACGCGCCCTTCCACGCCCGTCCCGACGTAGGGGCGGCCGTCGACGCCGACCGCGAGGGAGGTAAAATGCGTATCCTCGCGGCGAAGGAGCTTTTCCGGACGACCGTCGGCGTCGAAAGCGGTGAGGGTGCCTTTGCCCGGCTTGGGGCGCGGCGCGGCCACGGGCGTGCCGGGCGCGACGCCGCCGGAGGTTCGCTTCGGTATTTCCGGCAGCTCGGCATATTCGTTGGAGATGGCGAAGACTTTGCCTTTGGGGCCGAGAGCGATGCCTTTGACGTCTTCGCCGGGGAGGTCGTAAAGCACGGTGGCCCGCCCGGGGCCGTTGATCTTGTAGAGGACGGCCTTGCCGCTCGAGCCGGCGTAGAGCGTGCCCCCTTCGGCGAGCGCGAGCGACACGAGGTGGGGCTCGTCGCTGTCGAAGTAGACCTGCGCTTTGCCATTGGCGTCGATGCGAAAGAGCTTGCCGTCAGGTCCGGTGGCGGCAAAAAGGGCGTTCTGCTTCTCGTCGAAGGCGAGCGCCCAGACGTGATCGGCGCCGTCGAGATCGACGAACTTGAAGGCCCGGTTTCCGTCGATCCTGACGATGCGCCCATTGGGGATGGTGCCGCCGAACACCGCCTTGTTGAAGCCGGTGACGAGCGATGTCACCGCCATCTGCCCCGTTTCGGTGAATGGCGTCACCTGTCCGTTGTTCACACGCAGGATCTTGCCGGTGTTGCCCGTCCCGACGAGGACACTGCCGTCCGGCTGCACCAGGGCGCTCCAGATCGACGTCGCCTCCCCGAGCGGCAGCGCGCCGAGCTCGAACCCCGCCCGGACGCGTCCGAGCGAGTCGACCGTCGTCCCCTTGAGATCGCCTCCCGAGAGCTCGTCGAGCGAGTTGAGCTCGAAGGTGCGGGTCCCCACGGCGCGGGCGGCGGGGGCGACGGCGAGGACCAACGAGAGCGCGAAGATGGCGAAAGAAGAGCGGAGTTTCATGGCGACCGGGTGAGCCAGAAGGTCTTGACGGAGAGAGAGCTCAACGGAGTACGGGGCGAATGCGCACCTTGACGTGATCTTTGCCCTCGAGCAGGCGATGGATGGGGATGGCCGTGCGCACGTACGATACGAACGGCTCGGGCGCCTTGGTGTCGCTCGCCGGGCGCAGGATGTCGAGGGCGCCGGGAGGGAGCCGACCCGCGACTTGACCTTGGAAGGCGACGCCGTGCTCGGCGAGCTTGATGGACGCGACGACGCTGTCGATCGGGTAATAGCGGCGCGGCAGGTTGGCGACGAGGTCGGCAAGCCGTTCCGGCGCGGGGAGCTCGGGCGACTCCGCGTAGCCGGGGGACAGCTCGATATCCACCTCTTTACCGGCGAGCTCGCGGGGGAGGGGGACCTCGATGACCTTCAGCTCCTCCGGCCCCGCGAAAGGGACCAGGTGCAATCGAAGCCGCGCGGGTTGGCCGGCGTCGAGGACGTCGGCGAGTGCGTCCACTCCGCGCAGGCGAGCGCTCTCGCGCGCGAAGCGGACCTCGATCTTGGTCCGGACTTTGTCGATGCTCGCCGGTTGCCAAGCGTTGTTCAGGATCGAGCCGATGGCTTGCACGGCGCGCGAGCGCGACCAATCTTCGGCGTCGGGCGTGCCGCCGACCGCGACGCCGCCGTCGTCGATCTTGAGCGTACCAAAGCCGCCGACGGCGATCTCCGTCGTCGCGTGCCAGGTGACGTCGCGACGCTCGGAGGTGGTGGCTTCGATGGCGCTACCGACGGCGAGAGCGACGAAAGACGGCGCCATGAACTTGTCGTGCGCGATCGAGAACGACCAGTGGGTGTGCGGCGCGCCGTCGACACCGGCGATCTCGACCGTGGCCGGAAAGATAGGCGCAGTGATCTTGGCGTCGACGACGATGGCCGCTTGTCGATCGTTGACGAGCGCTCCGAGCGGGCGCACCGCTTCCCCGAGTTTGAAGCTGCGCGCCTGGCTGGCCAAAATCCAGATGACGCGGGCCACGGCCGTCGGCATCGATGCGACACCGGCGCTCATCATGGGGTGGCCGAAGGCGACGAGCTTGTCCCCTTCCACGCGCGTCACGGTGCCGAGCCCCATCGCGGAGATGTCGCCCGTGACGAGCTGCACGCCGATGGCGCCGCCGTTGACGTAGTGCTTGGGGGCGTCGGGGTCCGCGGCGCTGCCGGCGCCGGTACCTTGCACGGGGTCGAGCCCGAGCGGCTCGAACAGATCGCGCGCCACCTTCGTCGCCCGATCCCCGATTCCTCCGAGCAAGACGGGTGTGGCGACCGGCATCAGGTTCGCCCCTTGCGACGCAGTGGGCGGCGGCGCCGCGCGCGACGCGAGCTGCCGCGCGTGCTCGCGCAGATCGTAACGGCCGGCTTCCCCTTGGTAGGCCGTGCCTTGCGCGGCGGTGGTCGCCGCGGGGTCGCGCGTAGCGGCGACCGGCGCTCCGGGTAGGGGGCGCAGGATGGGGAGGGGGCGCGCCATTTCGTCGAGCATCGACTGGATGGGGGTGACGCCGGCAATGGGTTCGGCGCCGAACTGCCAGCCATACGCGTAGGCGCCGATCATGCGGCCATTGATGAAGACGGGACTGCCGCTCATCCCGGCGACGACTTTGGCCACTTCGAGTCGAGGGTGCCCCGTCTTGATGAGCACGAGGTCCTGATGCGGGCGAAAGCGGCGGATCATTCCCAGGACTTCGACGTCGAAGCGCTCCGGCTCCGTCCCCCGAAAGACGGTCAGGCCGTAGCCCTTCATGCCGATCTTGATCTCGGAGGTCGGCATGATGCCGTCGGCCGGCCCGGGCACCGCCTGCGCCAGCTTGAGGGTGAAGGGCAGGGACACCAAAAGGCCCAGCGAAGCCGACAGCGGGATGAGCGGCAGAGGACGCAAGGCAGCCTAGGATACCGGATTCTTTCGTAAAGCACAGCGAAGGTGGGTGTCTCGAGCCGCCGGATGCCCGGCGCCGGGCTCCATTGCGTTTCCCGCCGAGCATGGGTAGGACGGGCTCACGATGATGAGCCGACACCTGCGTTTTGCGTTCGCCGCCGCGCTTTTGATTCCCGCCTGCGGGGGCTCGCAGACCCCACCGGCCGAGCCGTCGGCACCACCGACCCCCCCTCCGGCCGCGGCTTCTCCCGAAGCGACGCCCGCCGCGCAAGTGAGCCCGAACGCCGCACCCGCTTCGACGGCCAAGACCGAGCCCGCGCCCGCCTCCGCGCCGAAGCCCGCGGTTCGTTTCACGGGTGCCTTCGCCACGCCGGAGAGCGTGCTCTACGACGAAGCCGGCGACCGCTACCTGGTCAGCAACGTCAACGGCAAAGCGTATGAAGCCGATGGCAACGGCTACATCTCCGTGCTTTCGCCGGACGGGGCGGTCACCAATCCCAAATGGATCGCCGGTGGCGTGAAAAAAGTGAAGCTCGACGCTCCGAAAGGGATGGGCATCGCCGGCGGCATCCTTTACGTGGCCGACATCACCGTCGTGCGGAAATTCGATGCCAAAGACGGCACCCCCAAAGGTGACATCGCCATCGAAGGAGCGACGTTCTTGAATGACGTCAGCACGACGCCCGACGGCCGGGTCTACGTGTCCGACTCGGGGCTCAAAGGTGGCGCCAATGGTTTCGAGCCCACTGGGACGGACGCGGTTTACGTCATCGAGAAGGGCAAAGTGCGGCCCATCGCCAAGATGAAGGACCTCGGTGGCCCCAACGGCCTCCTGGCAACGGACAGCGGCGTGCTGGTCGTGACGTTCGGCACGGGCGAGCTCTATCGCCTCGACAACGAAGGTAAGCGCAAGGACATGACGCCGATGCCCGAAGGAATGCTGGACGGCATCGTCGCCTTCGACGACTCGCTCCTCATTTCCAGCTGGAAGGCGTCCGCCATCTACAAGGGGAAGCTCCACGGCAACTTCGAAGTCGTGGTCCCCAACGTGAAGACCCCGGCCGACATCGGTTTCGACAAGAAGCGTTCGCGGGTGCTCGTTCCGCGGTTCACGGAGGACGTCGTCGAGGCCTATGATCTGAAGTAACGGCACGCTGTTCCCCTTTGCTCCGCGCGGGGGAGGCCGGCATACTTTGCCGACCATGCACGCCATCTGGTTCATGCTGACCGCGCTCGCGGTGCTGGCGATCAGCTACCGCTACTATTCGGCGTTCATCGCGACGAAAGTCCTCGTGCTGTCGGACGATCGCGTCACGCCGGCCCACACTTGTCGCGACGGCAGCAACTTTCACGCGACGAACAAGTACGTGTTGTTCGGCCACCATTTCGCGGCCATCACCGGCGCAGGTCCTCTCATCGGGCCCGTCCTAGCGGCGCAGTTCGGGTTTCTGCCCGGCTACATCTGGATCTTGTTCGGCGTCGTGTTCGGCGGCGCGGTGCACGATTTCGTCATTCTCGTCTCGTCGGTGCGGCGCAAGGGCCGGTCGCTCGCCGACATCGCGCACGAAGAGCTCGGCCCCATGCTCGGCATGGTGACCGGCGTGGCTATCCTTTTCATCGTCGTCATTGCTTTGGCGGGACTCGGCACCGTCGTGGTGGGGGCGCTGGCCGAATCGGCGTGGGGCGTCTTCACCATCGGGCTGTCCATTCCCATTGCCCTCGGCATGGGACTCTACATTTACAAAGTGCGCGGCGGTTCCGTGCAAGGGATCCGCGAGGCGACCATCGTCGGCGTCGTTCTCCTCATGCTCGCGCTCATCTTCGGCAAGGCCGTGCAAGACGGCCCCCTCGGCGAGCACCTCAAGCTGTCGCGCACGACGCTCACCTACGTCATGGCCACGTACGGCTTTGCCGCGAGCGTGCTCCCGGTATGGATGCTCCTTTGCCCGCGCGACTACCTGTCGAGCTATCTCAAGATCGGGACCATCGGGCTGCTCGTTTTGGGGATCATCGTCGTCAACCCCGTCATCGAGATGCCGCTTCTCAACGCCGTCAGCGCGAAGGCGGTCGTCGTCGGCAGCGAGAGCTACACCCCCATCGTCGCCGGGCAGCTCTTTCCCTTCGTGTTCATCACCATCGCCTGCGGCGCCATCAGCGGTTTTCACGCGCTCGTCGCGAGCGGAACCACGCCCAAGATGATCGACAAGGAGAGCCACTGCCGAGGCATCGGATACGGCGCGATGCTCATGGAGGGGCTCGTCGGGGTGACCGCGCTCCTGGCCGCGACGGCGTTGCCGCCGAGCGACTACTTCGCCATCAACACCGATCCGCGCATCCCCCTCGTGGCGGCTGCGGGGGGACACGGACTCGCCGAGAGCACCGACCAGTTTGCGCGGATCGAGCCCGTGCTGACGCCCCAAGATCGGAAGCACCTCGGTCTGAAGGAGGCGCAGCCCCTCTCCGAGATCGCGCGGTCGAGCGTCAAGGCGAGCGAAGTGCTCCATCTTTCGAACCGCACGCTCGGCGCGCTCGGTTACAACGTCGACCCCACCAATGAGACGGCCACCGAGCTTACGGCGGGGGACTTCTTGCGACTCGGCATCCGCGTCACCGAGCTGCCCCTTCTCGCCCAGGAGAGCCAGGAGGTCATCGCGGCGCGCACGGGCGGCGCGGTCTCGCTCGCTGTCGGCATGTCGCGCGTCTTCTCCGGTTTGCCCGGCATGAAGACGCTGATTGCCTATTGGTACCACTTCGCGATCATGTTCGAGGCGCTCTTCGTGCTCACCACCATCGACACCGGCACGCGCGTCGGGCGCTTTCTCCTGCAGGAGTTCGTAGGGCGGGTTTGGACGCCGTTTCGCGAGCCGGGGTGGGTTCCGGGCGCGGTCATCGCGTCGGCGGCCATCGTCATGGGGTGGTCCTACTTCATCCTGACCGGGAGCATTTCGACCATCTGGCCGATGTTCGGCATCGCCAACCAGCTCTTGGCTTCGACGGCGCTCGCCGTGGGCACGACCATCCTGCTGCGCGAGGCACGCAAACCGACCTATGCGCTGGTCACGCTGGCGCCGCTGCTCTTCGTGGGGACCACCACGATCACCGCCGCAGTGACGGCCATCAAGGACATGTATTTGCCCCTGCTGGGGAATCCGGAGACGTCCACGCGGGGCTTCGTCAACACCCTCGTCACGGGGACGCTGCTCGTCGGCGTCATCGCGATTCTCATTGGCAGCGCGGCGCGGTGGGTGGCCCTTTGGCGCAGCCGCGCGACGGCGGAACCTGCACCCGCATGAAGGACGGCATTCTGGTGGGAGGCTTGGTGCTCGCTTTTGCCACGCTCGTCACCGTGCACGTCGCCATCGTGCTCGGCCTGGCTTTTCGTGATCCGCGCTGGCGCGCGCTGGCCGCATTCTTCGTTCCCCCGTTGGCGCCTTACTGGGCTCTCCGCAGCGGGATGGCCGTCCGCGGCGCCATCTGGATCGGCAGCGTGGTCCTCTATACGTCGCTGCTCGGAATTTCGGCCATCTGATGCGGCGCGCGGTCCTCCATTTCACGAAGTGGGCGGCGCCAATCCTCGGGCTCGCGACGTCGGCCATCGTGGGGATGGCGGCGTGCAACGGGTGTCGCAGCACGCCGCGGCCGGAATCGACATCGCCCGCGGCGCCTTCCTATGGCACGCCCACCGTGCGCATCTACGCGCTGTCGAACCTGGCGGGGGCGCTCGAACCGTGCGGATGCACGAAAGATCAGCTGGGTGGGATCGACCACCTCGCGGCTTTCTTGTCGCGCGACCGAAGCACGGCGCACGGCGCGCTCTTTCTCGCGGTCGGGCCGACGATGTTCCTCGACCCCAAGCTCGAAGGAGCGCGCAGCACGCAGGACCGCTGGAAGGCCGAGGCGATCAGCGCAGCGCTCGGCGACCTCGGGCTCTCCGCGTGGACCCCCGGGTACAACGATTGGGCGGGCGGCGCCCCGCTCTTGGCGACCCTGGCCAAGGCCGCGCAGGGACCGCTGGTGGCCGCGAATCTGGAGGGGGCCGAGGGCGCGGTGAAAAGCGTGGTGCGCGACGTCGGCGGCATCAAGGTCGGCATCGTGGGGGTGTCCGCGCCGTCCGCGGCCGGTGCGCGGCCGGCGGGGATCGAGGTAAAGGACGCATCTTCCGCGCTCGCCGCCGCGGTCGCCGAGGCGCGTTCGCAGGGCGCAAAAATGGTGGTCGGCATGGCGGCGCTCCCGCGCGGAGAAGCGCTTCGGCTCGCGGAGCAGGCGCCCGACCTTTCTGCGCTCTTCGTCGGCAAACCGGTCGACGCCGGCGAGGCCAACGATGCGCCCCCCGCGCCGGTCATGATCGGCAATGTGCTCGTCGTCCAAACGTCGAACCATTTGCAAACGGTGGGCGTCGTCGACTTCTTCGTGCAGGGGAACGACTACAAGTTCCAGGACGCCACGGGCATGGCCAACGCCGAAGCCCTCGTCGCCCTGAACAAGCGCATCCGCGACTACGAAGGGCGGCTCGCGGCGTGGGAAAACGATACCTCGCTCCGTGCCGAAGATCTGACGGCGCGTCGCGCCGACTTGAAGAAGATGCGCGACGAAAAGGCGCGTCTCGCCGGCCGCGAGCCCCCCAAGTCGGGGAGCTTCTTCCGCTACACGCTGGTCGAGGTGCGCGAGAAGCTGGGGCGCGACGCCAAGGTCGAGCAACGAATGACGTCCTTTTACAAGCGCGTCAACGAGCACAACAAGACGGCCTTCGCCGGCCGTAAGCCGCCCGAGGTTCCCGCCGGCAAGAGCGGCTATGCGGGCATCGAGCTCTGCTCGGGTTGCCACCTCGAAGAGCGAAGAGTCTGGGATCGCACGGGGCACGCGCGCGCGTTTGCGACATTGTCGACACAGTTCAAAGAATACAATCTGGACTGCGTCAGCTGTCACGTCACCGGATACGAAAAACCGGGTGGCTCGACCGTGACGGTGAACGAGACGCTGCGCAATGTGCAGTGCGAGGAGTGTCATGGTCCGGGCGCCGCGCATGTCGACGCGCCGACGGCCAAAGGGCTGATCGATCCTTCGCCACCGCTCAGCGCATGCGTCAGCGCGTGCCACCATCCGCCCCACGTCGACGACTTCGATCCTGCGCAGGCCAAGCAATTCATCGTCGGGCCGGGGCACGGAATGCCCGACAACGCGCCGTGGCCCGCGTGGGCGCGTGACGGCGGGACGCACTGAGAATTGCACATAGGCCTTTCGGTCAACTGTCGAATGGATGGTTCCGGCGTCTGCGCTGCCCTGGCCGCGACCCGCGCCGACCAACGAGCGTTATGGACGCATCGTGATCCGTCTTTCGGGCAAGGCGGCGCTCGATCCATCGCGTCGCCCCGTTCGCGCTGAGCAGTTAATTCTCCCTGTTCTCACATCCTCGCTGGCATGCAGGTTGCTCGGGTAGTCGTCGCTCGATGAACGCGCCGTCCGACGTGCGGCCCTGCAGATCGGACCCGTGACGTCGGCGCTACCAACTTTGCAAAGCAGTGGAGAGGAGCCAACGAACATGAAGGGAACGCAACTGGGAGTCGGTCTCGTCGGATGGGGCATCGCAGCGTTCGGTCTCGTCGCGTGCGGGAGTGTCCCTGCGCCGCACGAGCGGGAGGCGTCGTCCCAGGCGGCCATTCGAACGGCCACCGAAATGAATGCGCAACAGGTGCCGCAAGCAGCGCTCCACCTGAAACTCGCGCAAGAGCAGTTCGAAAAGGGCAAGGCCTTCATGAACGATGGCGACAACGAGCGGGCGACCTACGCGCTCCTGCGCGCCCAGGCCGATGCCGAGCTCGCGCTCGCGCTCGCGCGCGAGAACAAGACCCGGACGGAAGCGCAGGTGCTCATCGACAAACTCCGCGCAGCGCGCGGGCCGGCGCCGACGTCGGCCATGGAGCAGCCGTCGGGACAGTAATCCCCCAGCCTGCGCCCATTGTCGGATTCGATTGCCAATAGCATTTCGATTTTTCCACGGAGATCACCACGAGTGCCGCTCATCGCGAGCGTGCAGCGCGCCTGCGACTCCCAGACCTCATTCGATAGGAGCACGACCATGTCTTTGCGCACTTTCAACAAGCCGTTCGCCGCCACCGTCATTGCCATGCTCGCCGGCTATGCCGTCGGATGTGCATCGGCACCCCCTCCGCCGGAGTTGCTCGACGCTCGGTCGGCCTACATCCGCGCGGAATCGGGCCCGGCGTCTCAGCTCAAGCCGGACAGTCTGCATGAAGCCAAAGTTGCGCTCGACAAGGCCGAAAAGGCCTATGCCGACGATCCTGGCGCCCTGAAGACGCGCGACGTCGCCTACCTCGCCGTGCGGCGCGCAGAGCTCGCCGAGGTCCAGGCGCGCGATGCCAAGGCTGCCCAGGACAGGGCCCGGGCCGAGAAAGAGCTGGCGGGCCTGACGCAAAATCAGCTTTCGAATGCGCGCCAGCAGCTCGCTTCGGCGTCGGAACGGCTGACCGGAACGGAGCAGCAGCTCGCCAATGAGCGAGCCATGCGCGAGGCGGCGGAAAAGCGGGCGAAAGAGGCAATCGACAAGCTGGCCGCGAGCGCGGCCGGCTCCGTCAAACAGGAGACCCGCGGCACCGTCATCACCCTTCCGGGCAACGTTCTCTTTGCGTCCGCGAAGACGACCGTCCTTCCCGGGGCACAAGCCAGGCTGAACGCCGTTGGCGAGGCGCTGAAGGACCAATCCGATCACGAGATCTTGGTGGAGGGTCACACCGACGCACAAGGTTCGGATGCGGCGAACCTGGAGCTCTCCACGGCGCGCGCGCAGAATGTGCGCGATTACTTGGTGTCGCATGGCGTGCCCGCCGATCGCATCCGGGCCCTGGGGCTCGGCGAGACCCGGCCGGTTGCCGACAACAACACGCCCGAGGGCCGCGCCAACAACCGTCGCGTCGAGATCATCGTCTCGCCGAAGCAGGGCGCGTCCAGCACGGACCGCAAGCCGACCACCATCGACACCCCACTTCCCCCCGAGCGTAAGCCGTCTCCGGCGGGCAGTGCACCGATTGAGAACAAGAAGTGACAACGAAGTGAGTCGAACGCGGAGCTTCATCCATCAATCATCATAACGGAGAGAATAAAATGAAATTCACGTCGTCAACGATCAAGCGATTGGCATTGGGGGGAGTCGTGGCATTCTTGGGAGCCTGCGGTGGAAGTAACACCGATGCTGCCGACAACACCGGGCTCGAGCCGAGTCGAGAGACGCGGATCAAAGACCTGGCCGCCGAGGCATGCAATCGCTACGAGGACTGCTCTGGCTTCGGCAGCGGTCAAACGTACGCTTCGGAAGCCGAATGCGAGGCGGACTTCACCAAAAAGGCCGGTACGCTATGGCCTGACGACAAGTGCGGCAGCGGTCGCATCAGCAATCCGCGCTACGAGGCATGCGTCGCTTCGACCAATAGCGTGGCGTGCGGCGGCGGCATCCTCGACACCATTGCCGCGCTCGAAGACTGCAACGCCGGCAAGGTCTGCACCGACCCTCCGCAGTGAGGGAGCTCGGGCGCGTGCAAGTCAAGTGAAGACATCTCAACCAGGAGGAAGACTCATGAAATCGTTTCTTGGTGCCAGTGTGGTCATCGGGTTCGCCGCGGTTACGTTCGCGGCGTGTGGTGGCAATAACAGTGATCAGAATGCGAAGTACCCGGCGGGTGAGTCGCGAGCCATGAACGAGCTCACGCCCTCCGAGCGCAAGGAAGCGGAGCGTCGCGCCAATCAAGAGCACGAGCGTGAGCGCGAACTCGCCGCGGCCCGCGAGCCAGGCTCGAGCAGCCCGAGCAGCCACACGCCGAAAGAGGTGAGCCGGACCTCCACTGCCCTGGCCGTGTCCAGCGTCGCCACTGCGCGGTGCGATCGCGAGCTCAAGTGCAAGAACATCGGTACCAACCAGAAGTACCTCAGCACCGACGAGTGCATCACCAAGCTGCAGAACGACAAGCGTACGTCGCTCAATCCGCAGGAATGCCCGGAGGGGGTGAGCGACAAGGATCTCGCGAGCTGCCTCAAGTCGATCCGCGAGGAAGACTGCGGCAATCCGCTGGACTCCGTGTCCCGCTTGACGGCGTGCCGAGCTGGCGCGCTCTGCCTCAAGTAGTCGTACGCGAGCGCACTAACCTACGGCAGCGGGGGACCCTAACGGTCCCCCGCTGCCGTAGGTTAGGCGCGAGAGCGCATACGGCACGCGAGGTCGGCCCGACATCGTGTACGCTGGCTCAGCTTGGGCGCCCGACTCGTTTACCTAAAGACACGCAAAGTCCCCGATCTCTTCTGGAACCTGTACGTGTGTCGGCCGGTAGCCGCCGTCCTGGTCAATCTGGTCAAGGACACGCGCATCACGCCCAATCAGATCACGCTGGCCGCCGTCGTCGTCGCGGTGGCGTCGGCCGTGCTTCTCTTGGTGCTACCTGGGTACCAGGGGCTCGTGATCGCCATCGCCGTTTACCAGGCGTCGTATGTGCTCGATTGTGCCGACGGCATGCTGGCGCGGTGGCGTGGCGTGCAGTCGACCCCCGGGCATCTGCTCGATTTCTTGATGGACGAAATCAAAGCCTTCATCGTGCTCGGCGCGGTCGCGGTTCGCCTCTTCCAAGAGCACGCCGATCCGCGGTTCTTGCTCCTCGGCATCCTGGGATTGGTGGCTCTCGCCTCGGGGATCGCGCTGACCACGTTTCAGCGACGTCCCGAGATCGCTGGGCCCGCGGGGCCGAAGAGCGCCGGACCCGTTTCCATCGTGAAGCGCGCGATTCGGGGCGTCGAAGGCGTGGCGAAATTCCTGATCCACTACCCTTCGTACATCCTCTATGCGGCGCTGGCGGGACGGATCGATTACTATTTTTACCCCTATATCGCCGTCAATGCCGTGTACGCGCTGCGCACGTTCGCCGGGGTCGCCCTGCAATTCGGGCGAAAGTAGGGGCGCATCGCGGAGCGATCTCTCGAACGCGGAGCGACGTCAAAAACTGATCGGGAGATCGAACTGCACCATGCGGAAGGACTGCTGCTCGACGTATCCGACGAGGCCGGTGGACAGACAAATGCCCGGTCGCAAGCGCGCCGTATCCGAGAGCTCGATCTCGATGCGGCCGCCGGCACCGGCGGTGAGGTTGTCGCGCGCCGATGGGTCTTGATCGACGATTGCCGGCGGGAGAAGGTAGTACTGGTAGCGGAGCTCGAGTCCCACGGAAATTTCGGGGATCAGGAGATAGCCCAAGAAAAAACCAAAGGTGGAATTGACCTTGGCGTCGTCGCCAGTGCTGCCCGTCCCTTTGACGCGCCCGCTGGCGATGATCGTTCCGTCCACTTGCGCCGTGAGCCCGCGTTGCACGAACGCCACGCTGAGACCCGTCGGAAATCCGAGATCGTTGGCGGCGAAGGCGTTGTTGTCCATTGCCGCGCGTGCGAGCGCTCCCTGCCGCTGCAAGAAAACCCCATCGACATCGGATCCATCTCCGCCGCCGGTCGCGAGCGGCAGACCGACGGAGGTCGAAGCGGCAAACCGAATGACGGGCCCGACGGGGAAAGCCAGCGTGATGCCGAGCGAAGGGTTGACCAGCCCCGTGCGATTGCGGTTCCCGTTGGCGACGCGGTTGTCGTCGAAACCCCACCGCGCCTGCAGAAAAAAAAGCTGGTGAAGTCGAACCTGACCGGACAAGAAGACGACCGTTTCGAGCGCGCTCATGTCGGCGTACCGGTAGGGCGCGACGATCGTGTCGATGCGTAGGCCGGTTCTCGGTGCCACGCTCCGCAGCTGGAAGGGCAGCACGTACGCAGAGGTCGGTGTCGGTGAAGGCAAAGGCGCGGGGGGCGTCGCCAGCGAGACAGAAGAGGAGGTGGGTGTGCGCGCGGGGGGAGGTGACGACGTCGGCGGCACTGCAGGGGAAGCGGCTCCTGCTCGGCCCGCCAAAAAAAACAGGAGTGCCAGCGAGCGGGCGAGCGACAATCCCATCGCGTCCACATATACGAGCCGTTGCGGACAGACTCCACTTCGGTGAGCAGGCGCTCGTGAAGGCCGCAAGGAGTGTCGTCTGCGCCCAAAGTTGGGGGCGCTCACGCCCTCGCAGTGGTATCGCATGGTGGGCTTAAGGAGTGCACCTTAGAGAGTGCACAACGAAGTGCGCACGCTGGTGCCATTTTACTTCGCCCGGCGCCGGATCGGTTCTTGCCACACTCCGCGATAGCGTCGCATTTTTTCTCACCTGCGACGCCATGAGCGTCGCGACCGAGGATGCAGAATTTCATGCCGCCCCCCGAACAAAGGCTCGGCTCCAGCCCGCCTTGCAGCGACGATGGCGTCGACACGAACGGCGCGGCTCGGCTGGGGCAGACGCTCAAGGGAAAGTGGCGGCTCGACTCCATTCTCGGAAGCGGTGGTACCGCGATCGTCTATGCGGCCACGCATCGCAATGGCAACCGCGTCGCCGTCAAGGTGCTGCACTCCCGCTTTTCCACGATGCCCGCCGAGCGGGAACGGTTCTCGCGTGAGGGGTTCTTCGCGAACAAGGTCGAACACCCCGACGTGGTGCGCGTCCTCGACGAGGACGTGGACGAAGATGGCAACCTTTTCTTGGTGATGGAGCTCTTGGACGGGGAGCCCCTCGTCGCGCGCTGGAAGGCGGCGGGCTATCGCTTGCCCGTGCCCGAGGCGCTGTGGATCGCCGATCGGCTTTTGGCGGTGCTGGAAGTGGCGCACGCGCGTGGCATCGTGCATCGCGATATCAAGCCGGAGAACCTCTTCCTCACCGCGGACGGAGGTTTCAAAGTGCTCGACTTCGGCATCGCCCGGCTGCGGGGGATGGGCTCGGGCACGATACGCGGGATCGTCCTCGGGACGCCCGGCTTTACGGCTCCCGAGCAAGCGCGAGGCGAGTGGGACATCGTCGGCGCCTGCACCGACATCTGGGCGGTGGGCGCGACGCTCTTCGCTCTCTTGACGGGTCGGCTCGTCCACGAAGAGCAGCAGACCG
Organism: Polyangiaceae bacterium; assembly: GCA_035318465.1. Lineage (GTDB taxonomy): Bacteria > Myxococcota_A > Polyangia > Polyangiales > Polyangiaceae > DASWDH01. The sequence continues at coordinate 8,938 of DATHES010000098.1, read as the reverse complement.
CCGCCCACCTGCTCCGCGTGTCGATGGAGCCGGCCCCGCCGATTCGGCAGATCGATCCCGAGGTGCCCGAGGCCGTGGCGCGTTCGATCGATTGCGCGCTGTCTTTTGCTCCGCAACTGCGCTTTGCCTCGGCGGCGGAGATGCGGCAATCGATCGCCATGGCCTACCGCTTGACGACGGGCCAGAGCCTGAGCGGAGGGCGCCCGACAGCCGCGATCGCGAACGCGGGGTACGCGCCCACGCTGCGCGTCACGACGGGGACGACGGTCGTCACACACCGCTCGAGGTCGGCAGCACGCGTCGCGTCGATCGATCGCTGGGACGCGGCGGCCATGGCGACCGCTTTCTTCGCGCTGGGCGGGATCGTTGTCGGATATTTTGCGTCGGGGAGCAGCTCCGCCTCCAATGCGGTCGAGGAGTCGGCCATCGCTGCAACTCCGGTTTCGCAGGTCACGGCGTCAGCGGCGATGGCGGGTGTCGCGGAGCCGAGCTCGGGAGGGCGCGCGGTCGCGGAAGCGCCAGCCGCGGACAGCGCAGTACCGATGCCGCCCCCTCCCGATCCTCCGCCGCCGCCTCTGGCCGCGCCACTTCTTCCGACCACCACCGCGGTGAGCGCTCCACCACCCGCAGCCACCGTGCAGGTGCTCGTGCACCCGCGCGTCGATCGCCGCACCGGCGCAGTCTCCTCGCGCGCGCCTGCGAATGCGGAAGGGGCGGCCAGTGTGGAGCCAACGCCCGTTTTGCCGATTCCCGTGACCGCACTGCCGGCCGCGGCGCTGCCGGGATCGGCGTCGCGACGTCCGGCGCGGCCGCCGTCCGGCGACAACCTGGACTTCGTCGAGACCCGGCGCTGACCCATGTCGACCGCTCGTTTTGCCCTGGCTTGTCGATCGAACACGCTGCGCCGGATCCTCGGCGCGCTCCCGCTCGTGTTCGCACTCGACCTCTATCCGATGACGGCCGCCGCGACCGAACCGTTGTCACCCAGCGCGGAGCGTCTCTTCACGGAAGGTTTGAAGCTCGCGCACGGAGGCGATTGCGTACGCGCGCGGGACAAGTTCACCGAGAGCTACGCGGCCGACGCCGCACCGGGCACGTTGATCAACTGGGCTTTGTGCGAAGAAAAACTGGGCCGGTCGGCCACCGCGCTCGAATTGCTGCGCCTGGCCGATCAAGGTTTGCCCGCGAACCATCCCAAACGCCCGGCGATGATGAAGCGCATCGAAGCGCTGACCAAACGCGCGCCGCTGCTCCGATTGCGTCTGACGTCTCCGCTGCCCCCCGGCGCCACCGTGACCATGGACGGCGCCATTTTGGAGCCGAGCGCGTTTGCGCGCGGCGTCCTCGGAGATCCAGGTACCCGCCTCATCGAGATGCGAGCGCCGGGGCGCGAGGATCGTCGCTACGAAGTGACGCTCGCCGAGGGAACGACCTTCGAGGTCACGATCGAACCGGGGCCTCCGCGTGCGGGCGGCGCCAAGACGGGGGGCGGCGCACCGGGTGCACCAGGCGCAGACGCGCCATCCGCCACCCCTTGGACGACGATCGGTTGGTCGTTGGCGGGCGGTGGTCTGGCCGTGGTCGGCGCCGGCGTGGTGACGGGATTGCTCGCCATGAACAAGAAGGACGAAGTCGAGCGAGCCAACTGCAATGTCGAGACGAACGCTTGCGAGAACGACGACGGCGTGCGAGCGAGCGCTGCGGGCAGGACCTTGGCCGCCGTGAGCACGACCACCTTCATCCTGGGAGGAGCGAGTCTCGCCGTGGGGGGCTACCTGCTGCTCACGAAGAAAGACGCTCCCATCACCGCGCGCGTCGCCACGACGACCGGACCGTCCGTGATCGGGCTTCGCTTGTCGGGAGAATTCTGAGCGGGCGCAGATCGCTGCGCGCGCCGCCGCGCGCGTTCAAAGGCATTTTCCCCACTCCCCCCAGCGACAACCCGAGTTGCATACCCGCGTCCTCGTGAGAAGGATAAGGCAGCCCTCGGTCTCGACGTCGCCGGGTGCACAAGGTCCTTCGCCCTGGCAGGCGCCCCAAACATCCCAGGCGCACGATTGGGCGCACACGCGAGCATGCGTGCCGCAGCTGCCGCAGGTCGCAACGTCGTTCGTTCCGGGCGCGCAGCTCCCTTGACCGGTGCACATGGAGAACGGCCCCCACTGAAGCCCGGCGTCGGTGGCCTGGCAGGAGCGCATCTGCGTTCCGCAAAGCGAACATGTCTGCGCTTCCGTCTGACCCGCGGTGCACACGGGGGGGGGGACGCATGCTCCGAGCGACCAGGTGCAGGTCGACGTGCACGTCGCGAGCTGCGTTCCATTCGTCCCGCAAGGGCGCTGCTCTGTGGAGTTGGGGGCGCAGGTCCCCTCTTGCTGGCAAGCCGGAGGGTCCCATGTCCCCTGCGCATTGCACGTCTGCTGATAGAGACCGCACCGGCCGCACGCCGAGATGGGGTTCACTTCGCCGGGCGTGCACATGCCGCCGACCGTTCCGCCGTCGCGCGGAGGTGGCGGACCCGTGTCGGTGGCCGCGTCGCCCGATGGGCCTGACCCACCTGCCCCACCGCCTCCGGGAGCGTCTTGCACCGTCATGTCGACGACGCGACTGTCGACGGCATCGAGCCCCGATGCGTCCGTGGGAGGAACGTTGCCACCGCGCCCTGCCGCCGCGTCGACCGCGGCTCCGGCGCCACCTTTACCGGCAACGCCGCCCGTCCCCGTGGTTCCCCCGGTTGCACCGGTGCCGCCCGTTCCTGTGGTTCCCCCGGTGGCACCGGTGCCGCCGGTTCCTGTGGTTCCCCCGGTGGCACCCGCGCCGCCCGTCCCTGTAGTTCCGCCGGTCGCGCCCGCGCCACCGCTTCCTCCGACGGCGCTGCCTCCCGTCCCTCCTCGGCCTCCCGTTCCTGCTCCGCCGCTTCCTCCGCTCGCGTTGCCGCCTGCGCCACCGGGGGGGCCACCTTCGGCCCCCGTGTCCCGGGAGGCGCCGTCGGGGAAAGCTAAGTCGTAGTCATTGAAATCCGCTCCGATCAGAGCTTCACAACCCGTGCACATCAGCAACAGCGCCACGGCGGTGAATCCGAGGGCGAAGCCCGGACGGACGGCGGACTGCGTGCGGAGGTTGCGCATGTGGATGCGATCGGGGCGTTGCTCGCCCGTCGCAACGATCGGAGAGCAAGAAACAATCCAGTTCATCGGGCGGTACGCATGACACCCTGATGCCGCAAGAACGTCCCCTTGCGGTAGACGATAGCATAGACGGCGGCGCTGAGGACGTTCGTGACGGCGACGGCCAGCCAAAGACGCAACATCGAGGGCGCGCCAAAGGACGTTGCGGCCAGCGCGAAGGGGAGTTGAAAAATACAGATGACCGCGAGATCGATGAGCATCGTCACGCGCGTCGCGCCCGCGCCGGTCATGGCGCTGCCGAGCACGATGCCGAGCCCGAGGGCAGGGTAGCTCGGCGCGACCACCGCGAGGTACCCGAGCGCCACCGTGACGACGTACGTGTTTTCGTCGAAGAACATCACCAGGGACGCGCCAAATCGCCTGTAAAGCAGCACCAGCAGCGCCATCGCGCCGACGTTGTAGAGCGCAGCGAACCAACCGCTGCGCGCCGCCCGCTGCTCTTGGCCCGCCCCCAAATTTTGCGCCACGAACGTCTGCGCGGCGCTCCCCCATCCGAGCCCCACGAAGAGCGCCATGGTTTCGAGCCGGAAGACGATGCCGAGCGCGGTGGTCGCCGACTGATCGCTTTGGGTCGTGAAATGGCGTGCGACGAGCGCGTGCACGGCGAGCATCGCCAGGATGCGCAGCACCAGCTGCGTGCTCGACGGCCAGGCGATGGTGAGGATCTCGCGTGCCGTTCGCCGATGGATCCCGCCGCGCGCGCCGCCTCGAAACAGCCCGAAGCGCCGGATGACGAGATAGAGGAGGGGGCAAAGCGTGACCGTGCGCGCGAGAATGGTGGCCCACGCCGCGCCGAGCAGCCGCAGGCGCGGAAGATGGAGCGCCTCGGCGACGGGCGGTCCCCAGGCGAAGACCGGTGGCGCTTCTCCGGGGCCATAGACGAGCAGCACGGCCAGCACCAGGTTCAGGACGTTCGACAAAAGGAGCATTGCGACCGGCGTCTTGCTCGAACCGAGCGCGCGCTGGATGGCGGTGACCTGCAGGAGGAAGAAGATGGAGAAGCTCCCTCCCAGGATGACGCGCAGGTATTCGGCGCCGAACTCGGCGACTTGTCCTTTGGCGCCGACGACGTCGCGCATGATGAAGCCCGCCCCAAAGAGGCCGAGCACGCCGAACAACGCCGACCAAAGGCTGACCAGGATGAGCGACTGCCAGGCGACGTGACGAGCCGCTTCCCGGTCGCCCCGCCCTTCGTACTGCGCCACCAGCGCCGCCGTCGCGGTGGCGATGCCGTAGCTGACGATGGACCCGACGGCCGCGATCTGATCGCAGATCCCGATCGCGCCGAGGCTCGGCCCGGCGATGTCGGGATCGAGCCGAGAGATCACGTAGGCGTCGACCAGGTTGAACGTCGTCTGCAGCGCCATGCCGAGCGCGAGGGGCGCACCGAAGCGGGCCAGGGTACCGGCGAGAGGTCCGGCGACGATGCGGTCGCTCGCACGGCGCGAGCTCATAGAGACAGCGTCAGCGCTCGCCCCACGAGAGCTCATGGAGACAGCATGAGCTCCCGACCTTTCTTGCGCGGTTCCAGAGGGAGGGCCTCTGCCGAGGTGCGCTCGAAGCAAGTGTCGGGCACCTTGCGTTTTTGCCGCACCAGGGCGGTCGCGTCCACGAAACGATCGGTCACCGGATCGTGGTAACCGCTGGCCAGAGCCGCCGCTTCCTCGGCGTAGCCGTAGTGACGCACGATGCGGGTCATCATGATCTCGCGGATCCATTTGCCGACCATCGATGCCATCGCCACCAAGAGATGACTCTGGTCCGCATCGCGCACGAAGGCGATGGTGCCGAGGCCGGGAAAACTGTACGCGCTTCGCTTGGCTCCTTCCTCGATGATGGCGTGCAGGCGTCCGGCGAGTGGCCCGAACGCGTCCGAATAGCGCGCGAAGCCGCCGACCTTGCCGCACACCGCTTCGAGCTCGCCCGCGTGGCGCTCGCGCGCATCGAGCACCATCCGCTCCATGGCGTGCAGATCGACGTCGAAGCGCGAACGGCCTTCGCCGCGCGCATCGTTGATGCGGCGCGTGCACACGACGCTCGACCGCAAGCCGACCACGTCGACTCCTTGCTCCGCGAGCCGTTCGAGATCGGCGGTCACGCGGCCGACGAGCTTGTCATCTGCCTCGAAGGTTTCGCCGTGCGCGTTCCAGCATTGCGCCTCGACGTGCGAGGGGCAGAGCCGCCGCAGCTCGGCCCGCGAATCGAGCACGACGCCGTGAATGAGGTCGTCGGGGGTGGCCACCGTGACGCCGATGCGCCGGCCGACGGCGCGCGCCCACGCTTCGCCGAGCGCGACGTCACCGTGTGCGATCATCGCTTTGGAATCGCCGAGGCGTTTGGCGAGCGCACCCTTGGGGCGACGCGAGGCGACCTTGTGCCCCTCTTCGCTGACCCGCGCCACCACGGCCGTGACGACCAGCGGACCGAGACGCGGACCGAGACCATTCTCGTCGATACCGACTCGGAAGCGCTCCACCGCGCCCATTAGACTCAGAGTCGGGAACGAAGCCAATCCTTATCCACCCGCCACCGGCGGGATCAGCGCGACGACGTCACCCTCGACGAGCATCGCGTCCATCTCCACGAAAACTTCGTTCTTGGCCCAGCGCACCGCATCGAGGCGCCCCCGGAGCGCAGGAATCACCAGCTCGAGGTGCGCGCGGAGAGCGCCGATGGTGCGCACTTCGGGCGAAAGGGTCAGCGTTTCCTGGCTCTTTCCGGCCAGGTCGCGGATGACGGCGAAATAGAGGAGCTGGACGGTCAAGGTCGCCTGCGGACGTTCTGTGGAAAAAGCGGTGCTCGGGCAAAACCGAGCTTCTGCGCCGCACGTAGTAGTAGCTATCAAACGTACGGACGGAGCGCGCCGACTCTGCTATCAAAGGCGCGCGGCATTATCGAAAATTCACTGGAGGTAACGCGATGGATATCACGCTGCGAGACAAGATTTTCGGACTAGCTGCGGCCGCGCTGGGCGTGGCAGCCTGCGGTGGTGCAACTCCGGAGCCCAGCGCTCCCACGACGACGGCGCCGGCTGCGGCTCCCGCTGCTCCCATGACTCCTGCAGCCGACACTTCCACACCCGCGGCACCGGGTGCGCCCGCGGCCGCGCCGGCGGCACCTTCTCCGCCGACCATGGCGACGCCTGCTCCCGCGGCGCCGCCCGCCGCGAACCCGCCCACGGCCGCCCAGCCCGGTGCGGCGCCCGCGCCGGGGACCAAGCCGGCCGCGACGCCCGCCGGCACCAAGAAGAAGCCCGGCAGCGAAGGTGGCTGCGGCGCGGGATCCTGCTCGGCCAAGAAGTAACGCAGTTGCATGCTTCGTGGGGTCGGGCTCGGGTTGAGATGGGCGCTCGCTGAGAACATCATCGAGCGCCCTCCTCCCGAACTCGCCTTCATCGAGGTCGCGCCGGAGAACTACATGCGTCGGGGGGGGCTGTTTCCAGCCTCGCTGTCGGCGTGTGCCGATCGCTGGCCGATCGTGACGCACGGCCTCACGATGTCGCTCGGCGGCGTCGATCCGATATCGCCCGAGTACCTCGCGACACTCGCTTCGTTCGCGCGCCGGGTGCAGACGCCGTGGCACAGCGATCACCTCTGCTTCACGGTCGCCGGGGGGACCGTGACCCACGAGCTCTTGCCCCTCCCGTTTACCGCCGAGGCCGCCGAGCACGTCGCGGTCCGCGTCATGCGCGCGCAGGACGCGCTCGGCGTCCCCATGGCGGTCGAGAACATCTCTTACTACGCGCACCCCGGGGCGCCGGAGATGGACGAGGCCGACTTTGCGACGGCCGTCGTCGCGCGGTCAGGGTGCTCGCTGCTTCTCGACGTCAACAATGTGTACGTGAACGCGAAAAACCACGGCTTCGACGCGCGGGCCATGATCGCCAAGATGCCGCTCGACCGCGTCGTTCAAATCCACGTCGCTGGGCACGACACCTCCGACCCCACGCTCATCCTCGACACCCACGCCGAAGCGGTTCGCGACGAGGTCTACGATCTTCTCGCGTTCACGCTGCGCAAGACGGGAACGTTGCCGGTCTTGCTCGAGCGCGACGACAACTTTCCTCCCTGGGAGGAGCTGTGCGCCGAGGTCGCCAAGCTCGACGCCATCGTGCGCGAATCGACGGCGCCGCGCGACGCGAGCGAAAACGAGTGGCTCTCCGCAAGCGCCCTCGCGCGCCAGACACGGGATGGCGCGCGGTGAGTTTCCTTTCTTACCAAGCCGAGCTCCGCGACGCTCTTCTCGCCAGCGATCCTCCCGACGCGGCCTTCGCCGCATTCGGCGCCCATCCGGAGCGCTGGAAGGTGTACCGGCGTATGGTGCGCTCGCGCTTTGCCGACAGCATCGAGCACGGTTTCGAGCGTCTTCGCGCGGCGGTGGGAGCGGACCGTTTTCGGGAAATCGTGTGGCGCTTTCTCGCCGAGGCGCCGCCGCACTCTCACTACCTGCGCGATGTGCCTGGCGAATTTTTGCGCTTCTTCGAGAAGAACTGCGCCGCGCTCACCCGGGCCTATGTTTTGCCGGCTCATGCGCTCGATCTGGCGCGCTACGAGTGGGCCGAGCTCGAGACGGCCTATAGCTTCGAGGAGACGAGCGCAGTGGACGTCGGCCCGCTCGACATGCATCGGACCGCCGTCCTTTCGCCCGCGCACCGTCTCATCGACCTGGCTTACCCCGTCCATCGGATGGGCACTGCCGGCCACGACGAAACCATGCAAGCCGCTCCGTTCTCTCTCTGTCTCTACCGCGATGCCAAAACCCACGAGGTCGCGGTCCTCGAGCTGACACCGGTCACGGCGGCCATGCTGTCCTTCGTGGAACTGCGCACGTCGACGCTTACTGAAGTCGTGCGAAGCGCGGCGGAGGCGGTGGGCGTAACGGTTGATGTCGCTTTCGTCGAGGCATTGAGTACGCTACTAGCCGACCTCATCGATCGCGGCGTGCTGCTCGGTTCCCTTGTACCCAAGGAGACATCATGACGATGCGCGTATCCCGTACGCTCTGCCTCGGAGTCCTCCCGCTCGCCACGATGCTGGCCCGTTGTTCCAAGGACGAACCCGCGGCCGCCCGTTCCGCGCCGCCCACCGCGACCGCCCCCGCCGCGACACCCAGCGCCGGACAACGGCGTTTCGAGCTCGCCAGCGGTACCGCCACCTTTCTCATCGATGCCCCGCTCGAAAAGATCAAAGGGCGCGCGACCAAGGTCCGCGGAAACCTCGACGTCGATCCCAGCGATCTCAAAACCGGCAAAGGGCAGATCGAGATCGACCTCGACGACCTTCACACCGAGACCTTCGGCGACGCCGAGAAAGATACGTCGCAAACGGGGCACGCCAAGAATTGGTTCGAGATCGGCCCCGACGTGGAGGCGAAGCGCCGCGAAGAAAACCGCTGGGTGCGCTTTACGATCAAAACCATCGACGACGCCAACCCCACCAAGCTTGCCGCCGCGGAAGCGAAAAACGGACAGCGCACGGTGACGGTGCAAGCCACCGGCGACCTTTGGCTCCACGGCGTCGCCTCTTCCAAGAAGGTGGGCGTCGCGCTCACCCTCGACGGACCGCCCGAGGCCCCGACCTCGGTTCGCATCGTCACGTCCCAGCCGCTCAAGCTCTCGCTCAAAGAGCACGACGTGAAGCCGCGCGACCTCGCCGGTAAGTTCGTGTCGGGAGCGCTGGAGAAGATCGGTCAGAAGATCGACGACACCGTGCAAATTACGCTGGATTTGACGGCGAAGGCGAAGTGAGTGGGCG
>DATHES010000097.1:0-7376 GCA_035318465.1 Polyangiaceae bacterium | reverse complement strand
GCTCGTCAGGCGGTCGACCACCCAGAGCTCCGCCGCGCTGGCATCGGCGGGGAGAAAAAGACCGATCGTGGCCGCGGCGCCCGTTTGCTGGTCGGCGCGCGCCAGCACCGCGGCGGGGTCGGAACCGGGCGGCGAGTCGATCACCGAGACCTCGAATCCGTCGGCCATGAGCTCACCGCGGATGCGCGTGATGGCCTCGCTCACGATGAGGCTCTGCGTGGCCGGGCGCACCAGGACGACGAGCGCCGACTCCGCCCGCAGCACGCCGCTCGCCAGCGATATCGCCAGCACGACGAGCAAAAAAATGGCGGCGCGCGACATTCGGGGTGCGTATCACGGAGCTCGCGTGAGCGCGCGTGCGGCCGCGGCGTAGGTGCCGTTTTCGAAACGACGGAGGTATTCTTCCGCAATCGGGCGCGCGCGCGCCGCGCCGTGGAGACGCTGCACCACCGTCATCTTGCGGCCCAAAGCTTCCGAGGTGTACGTCCCGCGGGGCGATTCCGTGAGACAGCGCTCGTACCAAGCGAGAGCGAGCTCCGCATGCTGAGCGGTCTCCTCGAGACGCCCCAGCAGGAACGCGGCGTCGTTGGCTCGCGCCGAGCGGGCAAAGCGCCGCCGTTGAACGGTGAGAGCACGCCGCGCCACGTCCTCGCGCCGGCTATAGCGAGCGGCATCGGCGAGTGCCGCGAGATCGTCGCTCGAGATCTCGGCCAACGCGGTCTCGAGACCGCGCTGTTCGGCTTGCTGCAGGATGGTCGCAAAATGGCCGGCCGCGAGCTCTGCCGTCCAGTTCCACGGCGCGGAGGAGGGCGCGCTCGCTGTCGACGACGGCGCTGAACGGTGCAGGGCTTTCTCCGAGGGTGGCGGTTCCGGCAGCGAAGGTGGGGCGTTGTCCAGGCCGTCCACCGCTGGAGGCGGCGCGACCGAAGCCACGACCTTGGTCTCTGCGGCATCGATGTCGCGAATGACGACCTCTTTCTCGCGGATCGAGATGATGAGCCGCTGTCCGGCCCTCAAGGTGATGGCTTCGTCGGAAAGGGGACCACTCACCGCGATGCTTCCGGTCTTGAGCACGACCTCCAGCCGCTCTTCCGAGTCCCGCCATTCGGCGGTGAACGCCGTTCCCTTGACCGTGATGAGAAAGGGACCGGCGTCGAAGAGCCAGTGCGACCCCCGCCAGTGAACGACGTCGACCTTGGCCTTGCCCGTCAGGGCGATGCGCGCGCCGTGCTCGTCCACCGATCGCACCCATCCGCGCGAGCCCGCGAAGAACACGACTTCCGTTCCATCGGAAAACCGCAAGATGGGCTCCGCCGCGTCGCTCGCTTCGATGGCACCGCCTGGCTCGATGCGTCCTCCTTCCAGCGCGTAGGACAATGCCTCTCGGGGATGCAGGCCGAGCCAACGGCGACCGACGAAAAGAACCCCCACCACGGCCAGCGCTGCGGCGAGCGTCACGGCGAGACGCGCACGTTGCTTCGACGGCGAGCGACGCGCAGTGAGCTTGGCGTACCCTTCCGCGCGCCGGCGCGCCGACATCTCGCCGAGCTCTTCGCGTGCCAGATTGACGAGCTCGGCGGCAGGCGCGCTCAGCGCTTCGTTTCGCGTCTCATCCCCGGGCATCGAACCCTCCTTGCTGGCGAAAATGGGCCGATAGCTCGCGATCGGCCTCGACCAGGGAGGACACGTTCTGCGACGCGCGGCTGACCCACCGTTTCACCGTGGCCAGCGACACCCTCATTTGATCGGCAATCTGTTCGAGTTTGAGTCCTTCCATGTGCCGCAGGACGAAAGCGGTGCGGTCGTTCACCGGGAGCTGTTCGAGAAGGCCGTAAAAACGACTCAAAATTTGGCGCGATTCGCTGTCCACGCCTCTCACCGGGAGGTCAGGGAGGTGCCCGGTGTCGGAGAGGCGCAGAATGCGTCGCACGCGCCGGCGGCGGAGCTCCCACTTGAGCGTTCGCAGCGCAATGGAGTAGATCAAGCTGCGGAGAGCCTGAACGTCGCGCAGCGTGGGCAGCTTGGAGAACGTGCGCAGAAACACGTCTTGCGTGAGATCCTCCGCTTCACCGCTCGGCCCGAGCGCGCGTTCGAGCAAGCGATAGACCATCGGCGCGTGGCGGCTCCAAATCGCGCGCGCGGCCCAGCTCTCGCCGTCGGAAAAAGCCCGCACCAGGTCGGCGTCGTCGAGGACGGGCTCCGCCCCCGGCGAGACGAGCTGAACGGGTAAACCCAATCTGCGCGGCAAGAATCGCTCGTTCCTTATTCTCAATTGCTCGGAGTGTACCAGGCGCCTAGAGGGAATCGAAAGTAGGCGTCTTGACGATCTCCGAGAAAGCCGTATCGGCGCAGAACTGACAGGAGACGCCCACGAACAAGTCGTGACCGGCCTGCTCGCCCATGAGCCGCCAGCGCATCCAGCCGATGTAGGCTTCGCGCGATTTGGCATTGCCCGGAGTCGAATTGTGCGTGCCGCCGGCTAGGGCGGCGCCGAACGCAGGCTGCGTCGAGCCGGTGACAGTCGTCTTGACAGTGGTCCAGGCAAAGGTCTCGTCCATGTCGCCCGCGACGATGCCCCACGGCGCTTTGAGGTTCTTGGCGTTGCCGTTCGACGCGAAGATGAACGTGGACGAGATACGGGCATTCGTGCCGACGCTGAGAGCACCGATGCCCCCCAGCGAGTAACCGGTAGAGCCGATCTTCGTCGTATCGATCTTGCCGCAATCGGTGCCGTTGGGATCGGTCGCCAGGCGGATGACGTAGTCGATTGCTGCGTTCATATGGGCGGCAGTCACCTGCGTCTGCTCCGGCGCTACCACGACGAAGCCGTAGGTGGCCACGCGCTGCAGAAAGCTCTGCCAGATGTCGACGGTGTTGGTCGAACCATTGCCCCAAACGATGATGGGATGCCGGACGCCCCCCAGTCCGTATTTGGCGACGGCAGGACGGAAGATGGCAACCTTGTTCGCACCTCCGTCGGGATCGGTTCCCAGACCGCCATCGCCCGTGTTGCGCGTGGTGACCGCCGGGCCAAAGCCGCCGTCGTTCGGCGTGTAACTCGTGAGCGGCGGGAAAGGAGCTCCGCCACTCGTCGACGCGTCACCGCACATGCCCGGTGGCGGCGTCGAGACGTCCGCCGCGGCGTCGATGGGGGAACCCGAATCGACGGTCGCCCCGGCACTGCCTCCTGTTCCGGCTGTGCCGCCGGTCCCAGCTGCACCCGCTTTTCCTGTGCTGCCACCCGTTCCTGCGCTGCCACCCGTTCCAGCAGCGCCACCCGTTCCAGCAGCGCCACCCGTACCGCCGGTCGCGCTCGTGCCACCGTTCCCCCCGCTTCCCGCCGTGCCAGCACCCCCGCTCCCTCCAGTGCCAACGCCTCCGCTGCCCCCCGTGGCAGCTCCGCCGCTACCTCCCGATCCTCCCGCCGTACCAGCGCCACCGGTCGTACCGGTTCCACCGTTTCCGCCGGTCGCGCTCGTGCCGCCGGTTTCTCCGCCGCCTGAGCCTCCTCTCCCGCCGGTCGACGTAGCCGTATCACTTGAGGAACAACTGACCGCCCCCACCACGCCGACGATCAGACATCCACCAAGCCATTGCATTTTCCGCATCGCTCACTCCGCTTGTGTCCAAAGTTTCGCGGATTCGGATCGCTTCACTGTCGTCGGGCGCCGCTGACCCGAGAAAGATCCAGTTTTGTCAGACATGGGATCGAAAGACGCATCGGTACGGGGCCCCGTTTCGCCTCACAGGAGCAGTAGCCGTGCATCGAAAAAATGGCTCATGGCGCATGAGCCTCTTCGGGGGCGGGCATCTTCCCGAACTTTCGAAGTAAGAGCAGATCGTAGATTGCCTTGGTCAATCCCCCGCCGACCAAGGGCCAACGGAAGAATGCAGAGCGTCGAACGACGTGGTCTTTCCTAGCGGGTCGGCTTGCCTGCGTCGACACGCGCTGGCGTACGGCTCGGCGCTGCCGCCGTCCCCGCGTCGCGCGCTGCGGGCGGCGGGGCGAGGGGTGCCCCTGGCTCATCGAAGGCGCCGCTCGCGAAAGCCCACCCCAAGCCGGCCCCCGCCAGCACGACCGCGAGCCCACCGAACAGCGCCACGTATTTCCAAACGCTGCGCGGCGGCGCCGCCGGAGGCAGCGATGGTAGCGCGACGTAAGGCGCAACCGAGGAACCGGGCAGCGGTGCACCCGGCAGCGGCGCCAGGGGCAGTGGCGCGTCGCTCAGCGTGCGCGCCACCCGCGATGTCGACGAGCCGCGCCGCGGATCGGGAGTCGGAGGCGGCACGCTGGGCAGCCCCTGCGTCGCCATCACCGTGGGAGGAACGGATCTCATCGTAGGCAGCCCCGCTTGGGCCAGCGCCGCGTCGAGCTCCTCGCAAGTCGAAAAGCGGTCGCGCCGATCCTTGGCGCAAGCGCGGGCGAGGATGGCGTCGAGCGCGGCCGGCAACTCCGGCCTCTGGGTGCGCACGCTGGGCAGCACGGCCTCGCTGTGCAATCGAAAGAGCTCCGCTTCCGTCGCCGCCACGAAGGGCAGGTCTCCCACCAAAAGCTCGAAGAAGACGATCCCGAGCGCATAGATGTCGGCGCGGCGATCGAGGTCGTGCACCCCGGTGCGCTGCTCCGGTGCCATGTAGGCCGGCGATCCCACCACGCCGATGGTGCGCTGTCGTCCGGTGCGAATGGCGTCCCCGGTCTTGGCGATGCCGAAGTCGCTCACCTTGATGATGCCATCCTTGGCCCGCACCAAGATGTTGGCCGGCTTGAGATCACGATGAATCACCCCTTCGTGATGAGCGGCCGCCACTCCTTGCACCATCATGCGGAAGATGCGCACCGCCTCTTCGAGAGGTACCGTCTTGCCCTGCGCGCGATACCCGTCGATGAGGCGATCGAGCGAGTTACCTTCGATGTACTGCATGACGAGGTAGAGCTGCCCGCCCTCGACCACCACGGCGTTGAGACGCACCACGTTGGGGTGATCGATGCGCGCCAGCACGCGCCCTTCCTCGATGGCCCGCGCGCGAAACTCCGCATTGTCGGCATACTCGGCGCGGATCGATTTGATGACCACCTTGGTCTCGGTCACGACGTCGTGGGCCAAATAGACGACGCCCATCGCGCCTTCGCCGAGCGCTCGCTCGACGGCGTATTTTCCGTCGATCATCATCCCTGGCGTCGGGTTGCTGGAGATGCGCGCTCGGGCGGCCCCCGGCGTGGGCGTCGGGCCCGGAAACGCCCCGATCGCTGCAATGGGCGAGCCGTGGATCCCCGCCGGAGGCGCGGCACGCAGCGATGCCCCGCACTCGGTGCAAAAGCTCGTCTCGTCCGCGTTGGCGCTCGCGCAAGAAGGGCACGACTTCATGGGCAGCCGGGGAGTCTAGTTGCAGTGCGGTCCTGCGTCGATGCTGCCAAATGCCGCAGCGTCCTGCGAGCGCCGGATCATTTCGGCCGGCGTTTGCCGACGAGGCGAACCTCAGGACAGGAGCTTACGTCGACCACGATCGCCAGCGGCATGGGTCGTCTTGCCCGCCGCTCTGGATTGGATAAGCTCTGGCCACATTTCGGAGGTGCCGCGTGAGAAAAGGTTGGCAAATCATCCACGCCGGTATCTTCACGCCGGGTGGTGACGACAGCATGGTCGATGCGCCCAACCTGCTCCGCCAAGCACTCGGGGACGTTTCCGACGTGGACTCCGTTACCGTTCCATTCCATCGCCACGCTGCGCAGCCGCGCGCTGCCTACGATGCCTGCGTGTCCCTTCATGATGCCGTGGGGCGCGCGCTCGTTGGCGGTCAACGCCCCTTGGTGCTCGGTGGTGAATGCTGCCTCGTCGCCGGAACGCTATCCGCCGCCGCCGATCGGTTCGCCGACCTTCGCCTGATCTACCTGGACGCCCACGGTGACTTCAATACGCCAGCGACCTCGCCTTCGGGCTACCTGAGCGGAATGTGTCTGGCCCACGCGTGCGGCGACTTTTGCCCCGATCTACCCTGGTTGCGGTCGGTGCCGTTTTCGGGAGAACGCGCTTTTCTCCTGGGGGGCCGTTCCCTGGATCCCGGGGAAGAAATGAACATTGCCCGCCGAGGGGTTCGCATCGTGGACGAGACGATGACGATTCCCTGCGCCCCGGCGACGCCGGTTTGGATCCACGTCGACCTCGACATCTTGACGCCAAGTGAAATGTTCGCCGTCAGCCATCCCGTCGTGGGAGGCATCACGTTTGAAACACTGACCGAGTGGCTCAGCAAAACGGCGAACGTCTTCGACGTGCGAGGAATCGCCGTCTGCGGCTACCAGCCGGCGAAGGATCCTGCCCGAACGTTGCCCAGTCGAATCGCCAAATCCTTAGGTCCGGTGCTCCACGCTGTCCGCACCGGGCGGTCTTCGTAGCGTAGGTCGACCCGAACCCAACGCGACGTGGTGTCAGGCGGGGGGAAGGGACAAGCACCGATCGTATCTCGGGTCTGACGGCGCTCATGTGTCGCGTATCGCTATCGGTCGTACCGTCGGGCTCATCCTCGCTCGGCGCCACGCGACCACCGTAAGCCCGCCTACGATGACGGTGGGCAGCGCGATGCTCCACAATCCGAACGAGCTCGTGACCATCGCGCCGAGCGTGGCTCCCAACACGAAGCCGGCCAACGGAATGCCGAACTTGACGAGGCGCGCGGCAACTTCCGTCCGGACGCGGGCGCGTTTCTGCAAGTCGGCATCGGGGCCCGTCGGCAGGAGAATTTCCACGAGATCGATCGTGAACTGGGTGAGATTGCCGGTCATGATCGTGGTGGGAGACAAACTGCTCAGCGCATCGCGCATGAGCGTGTTCTGAACGCCCATGGCTATGACGCCCGTAGCCCCGGTGAGCACCACTGACCACTCATCTGGTCCTTTGGCAAAAGGGCGCAGCGCCACGCCCGTGGCGCAGAACGTGGCAAGAGCAAGCGTCATGAGGGCCAGTAACGCCACGAGGGGTGCGTTTCCGCGGCGACGGATAGCCCGTGCGAACAGGGCGGTCGCCGCAACCGAGGCCATGAAGATGCTGCCGCCGCGCTGTCGGCGGCGCGAAGAGCGAGAGGGGCTCGGTCGAAATTGCGTGGGTGATGGATGTCCATAGAAGCAGCGATTCAAATCGAGGGGGAGGCTTTTTGAATGCCTTCGAGGTGCGCGAGCAAAGACGTTCGTAACGTCTTTCGACGGCGGCGATTCGAAAGCATGGCCGAAAGAGCCAACGGAACAACGATCGTCGGCGGAGATTTCGAAAACAAGAATCGAACTTTTCGTATTCCGAAACAGCCATAAATTCCCGCTTGCGATACGCTGCCAACACGAATTGGGAACTGGCCTGAGTCATCATCGAAGCATGACGCTCAAG
>DATHES010000096.1:0-3413 GCA_035318465.1 Polyangiaceae bacterium | reverse complement strand
ACGTCCACGGCGCGGTACCGTTCATGACGTCCACACGGTCGGCCGCATCGACGATCTGCTTCGCTAAAAGGCGCGCACGTGGCGCCCCTATGCGCATGGAGACGTGGCACATCGTCACCTGCACCTTGAACTCGCCGCGCTTGTCGCCTCCGACGCCAATAGCGATTGGGCGCTGCACCAACCACTTCTCTGGATCGTTCATTCGCACTTTCCTCCACTGCCGCCAACCAGATCCACTTTCCGCCACGCCACGCGCGCCGCCCACCATGGGAGCCACCGGCCCGTTCGCTTCACCCGCAGCCGTGGCGCCGCGGCCAGCGGCTCCGGCACATCGATGGCCTCTGCGAGCGCTCGCCCCTTCGTGACGGCCTCGGTCCCGATCTCGACGTAGAACGTCTGGCTGTCGAGCGTGCGTCCAACGACCCTCGCGGCCTTCGGCCCGTCGCGCCATTCCGCGTACAGGAGCTCTGTCCGCCACAGACGCGGCTCGGACGCGTGCAGGTCCGCCCGGATGACGATCGCGTCGCGCGACATCGCGCGCACGCACCGGCCCTCGGCTCGCATGCGTGCGAGATCGAAGGCGCCGATCACCGGTGGGAATGCCGCTTGCGTCATGAGACGTTCTCCGCCGGCGGCGTCCAGCCGGCCGGCTTACTGACAGCGTCCTCATCGTTCCATCCGCTATCCAATCTGTGGAGAATCGACGTTGGGTGAAGCCCGGAGAGCTCCGCCCAATCTTCGACGCAAAGTCTTCTCCCATCAGCGACCACGAATCTATTCGTTGACTTGTTTCGCTGCTGCTCTGCGTCCGTTGCCCATCGACAATTGCCTGGCTCGTAGTTGCCGTCGTTGTCCGGGTAGCGGTCGATCGAGTGTTTAGGCGAAGGTCGCTCCCCCATGTCGGCGAAGAAGTTCTTAAAGACCTGCCATCGTTTGCAGACGCTGATCCCGCGCCCCACATATCGGTGGGAGGACCGACCTTTCTTGTTCTTGCATCTCGCAATCATCCCCACCCACACGCCATATTCTGGCGTGTGGGACATGCCGTGCCTTGTCATTCGTTGGCGCCGCTTGTCACTCGCGTAACAACCGCATGAAACGGTACTACCGCGCAAAAGCATCTTGCCAATAACCGTCCTCTTACTCCCGCATGCACATTTGCAATTCCAAATCCTCTGCCCGAGACGATCTCGACCAGCTAGGCCAAGCACTTCCAGGCGGCCGAAACTGCGTCCTGTAATGTCTACGGCTTGCGGCATGGTTCAGCCACCTCCTGGCGTTGCCGGCGGCAACCAGCCTTGGCTTAGCGCCACGTGCATCCACGGCGGCAGCGTCACGGGCTCGCAGATCTCAACCAGCACCTCGGCGCGCGGCTGTTCTCTCTTGTCGATCACCACCGACTGCAGCGCCTGGTGGACCTGCCGATCGTCGGCGTACACGACGCCGTTCAGCGCGTCCCCCACGGACTTGGCGAAGTTCTCGAGATCGCCTCGGTCGGCATTGATGACGAAATGCAGGTGAAGCCGGTAGTGGCGTCCCGTCGGATGCGCGCCCACGAACGCCTTCCACTCCGGCTGGTGCGCGACCGCCGCCTGAGCGAAGAGCTTCACGGTCCGCTCGTACGCGCGCGTCTTCGGCGGCGTCGTCGCGATCGGAAACTTCGCGCCCTTCGGCATGAAGACGCGCGGCCGCTCCTTCGGCACGGGCGGCCCCGGGATGACGAAGCAGAGCCTCATGACCTGATGATCCTCTCGCCGCCGATGCGCGGCTGCCGTCGGAACTCCCACACGTCCGGCGACGTTTCCTCGACGCCGCCCAGCGCCTTCAAGGCGATCATCGCCAAACGCTCCGCATTCGTCGTCGTTTTGACGCGCCCTTGCTCCTGGAGTTTTGCGACAGCTAGACGTTCGCCATCCGTCAGCGCCGACAGGTCGGAGCTCATGTCCGCGCCTCGTCAATCCGCCGCGCCAGCGCGAGCACGAGCTCGCGCCCGACTTTCTCGACGAGTTCGTGGTCCTCGAGCGCCTGCTCAATGTGGCCGCGGACGTTGCCTGCCGTCGCGACGCCGTTCATGTGCGGAGCCACGCGCCGAGCCGGCTTCGGCTTCGGGCCCGTCTTCTTACGCTTTGCCCCGCCTTTGCCTCGCGCCTCCTTGCGAGCCGCCATCGTTGCCTGAAACTTCGCCTTCTGCTCCGGTGTCCACTTTCCGCCCATAGCCATCTCCTCCTTCACCGTCGCCGGCGGAAGCGCCGGCGGCGAAGTCTCTGCTGGTGCGTCGATCGAGCCCGCAACACGGGCAGCGGTCTCGAGATCAGGGAACGGTCCGACAACCGGCAGCCCAGGCCGATCCACCATGAGACCGCCATTGACGCTCCGGATCCTCGCCCCTCCGACTCCGCCCGCGCGTACCTGCGGGTTCACGTCGGCTGCCGGCAGCACCGTCGCGACGCGACCCGGCGGCGCCTTCGGCAACCGTCTCGCGATCGGCATCGAGTCGCCGAGCGTCGGGATCGTGGGCTCGTCGGGATCCACGCGGCCGCCCGCGATGGCAGTCAGCGGGTTCTCGGCCTTCGGGTGCGCGGCGCGGTAGCGCTCACGCTGGTATCGGCGTCGCTTCTCGTCTGCCGCCTCCGACCGCGCGCGCGACTTCTCTCCTTCGAACGATACGCCGAACGCCTCGGCCCGCCGGACCTTGTAGCTGCCGCCGCGCGCGCTGGCCGCTTCGATGAGCGATCGGCTGACCTGCATCGGTCCTCCGCTGTTCTGCTCGACGACCTTGCCGATCGGGCACTCTTCGCCGCAGTGCAGGAACTCGAACTTGTGGATGCCGGCGCGAACGAGGGCCCTACGCCTGCAGCACGTGTCGGCCGTAACGGTGATGCGATACGGTTCGCATCTGAACCTGTCCTCGCGCGACGTGATGGCATCGACCGCAACGGGCTCTTTCAGCAGCGCCATCATGTCGCTCTCCAGATGGCGCGCTGGCGCTCCGACCCACCGGCCGCGCCCAGCATCGTCGCGCGCGCGAGTCCTGCGCCTTCCAGCCACGCGACTTGATTGTGGAGGACATATTCCGGAACGCGATGGTCGTCGGCCCACGCGTGGATGGCGCTCCAATCACGTGGCGCTGCGCGAAGGAACTCTCGCAGCCGTACCGTCTCGGCTGGCCACGTCGGCGCCGTCGCGACCGGGACCTTGAAGTGTGAGCGCTTCTCTCGCGGCGCTGGCTCTTTGGCGGCCGGCGCTTCGACGAGCTTCTCGAGGTGCGCCGCCAGGGCCGACGTCATGCGCTTCGCGAAGAGGACGGCGGCGCGCGAGCAAGGTGCGTTCGGCGTACAGCAGCAGTGCGTCGTCATGACGTCTCCAATCTGGCGAGCAACACAGCCGCGATGGCGCCGATAGGGTCGAGCTCG
>DATHES010000095.1:0-55889 GCA_035318465.1 Polyangiaceae bacterium | reverse complement strand
AAAGTGCTGAAGAGGAGCAAGCCCCCGGGTGCCAGCGCAGGCACGAGGTTGGTGATGGCACGGCGCACCGCATCGGCATCCCCGAAATGCGAAGCGATCACCTCCGCCAAGAAGATGAGCTTGAAATCCTGGCGAGGTAGCTCGAGCCCCGGGGCCGTCACGTCGGAGACGAGGACGGTGACGGGGAGGTTTTCTTCGGCGGCATCTTTGCGCATCACCTCGGCGAGCGCAGGGACCATTTCGAGCGCGTAGGTCGGATGACCGAGTCGCGCCAACGGCAGCGCGTTGCGCCCCGTGCCCGCGCCGACGTCGAGGACAGGCACCTCACCCGCCTGCCCGAGCTGCGCAGCGAGATCGAGCACTTTCGAATCCGGGTGCTTGCCGAACAGCGGCGGCTTGCGTGTCGCGACCCAGTCGTTGTAGCGGTCATCCATCGTGAGGATGCGGGTCCAAATGTTGTAAGCGACCCCGGGGTGCGGCGGCGGCTTGATGTCGTAGTCCACGACGAGAAGACTGAAGGGAGAGGCCGCCCACCCTTCTGCCAGCTTGCCCTCGATCAGCTTTTTCAAATGGATGAGCTCTTCGTCGGTGAAGGGCTTGCCCAAGAGCTCGAAGATCGTCCCCAGCTTGGAGAGATAGGAATCGATCAGCGCCGGCACGCACGGGAAGGCGATTTGCCCTTTCCCGGTGATTTTGCGCGTCACCTTCTTTTGCATGGCGAGGCGCACGGCCGACGGATTGGTTTCCGCCGACGGGCGGCGGTTCGTAATTTCACGCTGCGTTTTCACGGGGGCGCAGCATACATCATGAGCCCGGCCGAGGCTCGACCCTGCGCTACGGTGCTAGACTCGAGCCATGAACGGTCGGCGCGGTGACCTGACCCGGCGGATGTTTCTCGTCGAAGCGGGCGTCGCGGGGGCATTCGCTTCGATCGGATGTCGCGCGGCAACCCGCGAAACGCCGAAAGCGGAGACCCCGGGGCACGACGTTTCCCAAGCCCCCCGCGACCTCGCGAGCCCCGATGTCCTCGACGAGGCGCTGGAGCGCCTTGCTTCGCGCGGTCCTGCCTACGCGGGCGGGCTCGCCAACCACGCCCCCATGGTGACGGAAGCGCTGCTCACGCTCGGTCGCGGCGACGCGGTCGGTCCCTGGCTCGACAAGTACACCCCCCGCCTCGAAGCGTGGCCGCGTTCGGGCGGGCGCATTTTCCCGCTCGTCTGGGCCGACGCGCTCGGCAAGAGTGAACGCGTCACCGACTGGCGCGAATTTTTCAGCGAAGAGCTCGCCAACGCACCTTTTCGCGACGTGCTCGCGCGGTGGCTCCCGCGGCTCTCGGCGGGCGTCTCGGGCTCCGCCGCGCATGGCATCATCCGCGTTTCGCACGTCGTGCGCGCCCTCGCCGTGCGCGAGACCGAGCCGCGACGCCGCGAGCTCGCCGCCGCACTCGCCTATTGGGCATCGTCGTTCTACCGCCTGCCCGACGAGGCACATGCGAGCGCCCCCTTTACCGTGGAGCAGGCCATCGATCGCCTGGAGATGGTGGACCCCGAGCACCGCGGACAGGGGTCGATCGTCGATCGCTTGGCCCCGCTCCGCGCCATGCCGTCCTTCGCCAAAACGGCCGACCTCGTCGATCTGAGCGCCGAGCCCGCAGCGGTTCTCCATGCCCTGACGCGCGCCTTCGCTCGTGTCTATTGCTCCAATGCCGCGCAGCGCGACGGCCTCATTGCGCGCATTCATGCCATCACCGGCGCCAGCGCGCTGCGCCCCCTCTTGCCGCACCTTCCGGTCAGCTTGCACCGACCCTTGCTCCGTCACGTCTGGCAGCTCGACGCGGCGGTCTATGTGACCCATGCCGCGCGCGGCGCCGTGGCGCCACGCATCGAGACCTTTGCCACCACCGAGGACTTGGTCGCCGCCGCGATCGACAGCGGTGACGAACACGCCATCAAGCTCACCGAGGTTTCGCTGCGCGAGGACGCGGTCGCGCCCGACCCCGCGTTTCGCATGGCCGCCGCGCACTGGGTCCGCGCCAACCTTCCCGCCTGACGTCCGTTTCTCGGACATTGTCTGGTTTGGCGCACGTTCCCCTACTCAAGCATTGGCCGACCGCGCCGTTCCCTGAATCGTAGGCATCTCCTTTCGACGAGGCACCACCTTGGCGTCACCTCTGCGCATGTCACCACCCACCACATCGGAGCCTGGCAACGCACCCCCCGCGTCGCAGGAGGCAACGGTGTGTGTGCCGCCGGGGGACGAGGACGAGGAGCATACCGAGAACACCTCCCACGCGCCCCGCCCCTATGCGCCGGGAGTCATTATCTCGCAGAAATACGAGCTTATCCGCATGCTCGGCGAGGGAGGCATGGGCGCAGTTTGGGTCGCGCGCAACATCGCCCTCGATGCCCATATCGGGCTCAAGCTCATTCGAGCGGACGTTTCGCGCACTGTCCCGGGCGTGCAGGGCCGGCTCCTCCAAGAGGCTCGCGCCGTCGCATCGCTCGGTCACCCCGCCATCATCCGCGTCTTCGACTTCGGTACTACCGAGCGGGGCGACCCGTTCATCGCCATGGAGCTCCTCCACGGCGAGAGCTTGGCTGATCTGCTCCAGCGGCGCGGCAAGGTCGGCGCGGTCCGCGCCGTGCAGACCCTCCTTCCCATCATCGACGCGCTCGCCTCGGCGCACGCGAAGGGCATCGTCCACCGCGATCTCAAACCCGACAACATTTTCGTCGCGCGCGAAGCCGGAGGGCGGCTCCAGCCGAAGGTGCTCGACTTCGGGATCGCCAAGCTCGAGAGCAATGTTTCGCCGCATCTCACTCGGGAAGGCACCGTTCTCGGCAGCCCCGCGTACATGTCGCCCGAGCAAGCGCGCGGAAACGCGGACGTCGACACGCGCAGCGATATTTGGGCGATCTGCATCGTCCTCTATCAGTTGATGACCGCCGCGCTTCCCTTCGCGGCCGAGAACAGCAATGCGCTGCTGTGGAGCATCGTGGAGAAGCCGCCGGTTCCATTGAGCGAGCTCGGCGTCTCCGAACCCGAGCTGTGGTCGATCGTCGCGCGCGGTCTGGAGAAGACCCGCGAAGCCCGCTGGCAAGACATGGTCGATCTCGGCAAGGCGCTCGCCGAGTGGTTGCTCGCGCGCGGCGTCGAAGAGGACATCTGCCACGCCAGCCTGCGCGGACGGTGGCTCGATCCCAAGCGCAAGCAAGGAGGGGACGTGATGCACTCCTTCTTTCCCTCCGGCCCGCCCGACATGCAATCGGTGCCCGTCGTCATGCCGCGGAGCATCCCCATCACGCTGTCCGGCGCTGACTCCTCGAGCGGCGTCCGATTGGCCTCATCGCCGCCGGCGCCCATCGCGGGGGCCGTCCCCGCGGTCGCGTCGCCGAGTCCCGAGCAGACGCCGGTCGGCGCGCGTCGGCCGTGGAAGCGCTGGGCGATCACGGCCATCGCTCCGCTGGTCGCGTTCGCCATCGCGGCGTTCGCGCGCAGTGCGCTGCGGTCTCGCGATGTCCGCGCCGCCGAGGCGAACGGGATTCCGGCGCCGCCAACGCAAGTCGAAGCGCCCGCGAAGAAGCCCGCTCCGCATCCCGTCGCCGCCGATCTGGAGAGCCCTACCTCGGCCGGCGCCGTGGGCGCGCCCGCACCCGCGACGAGCCCGGCCTCCAATGCGGTCACCGATCCGCCGGCCGTCGCTTCGGCATCGGTGCAGCGTTCGACACAGGACCGCGCCAAGCCCGGACGTCGCACGGCGCCCAAACGCAAGACGACGGAGCTCAAAGATCCCTTTCGCTGAGCGCACCTGACGCGGCGGTGTCTGTTGTTCGCCTGCTGCTCGCCGCTCGCTTATTTCGAACGGCTCGCGCTCAGATCGAAATAGAAGAGAACACCACCCACGGCGGTCGCGCCCACGCCCGCGCCAGCAAGAAACGCCGCGGTACCGCTGGTGCCCGAATCGGAGTTGGACAGCTCGACTGCGAGCGCGCTGCCGAGCAAGACCGCACCCGCCGCTAGCGTTGCGACCGTCAGCACCTCGACGCCTCGTCCGGACTCGGGGCGCACCTCCGCCACGGGAGCCGGCGCAGGGCGCGGGGGAGGCTCGGCGCGCAGCTCGATCTGGACGTCGATCGATCGGTGCGGTGAAAGCTCAACGACCTGCTGGCTTTCCAAGTAACCTGCGCGGGTGACCGTCAGCCGATGTTTGCCTGGCCATGTCTCGCCTGTCCAGGGCGTCAGTGCCACCGGCTGTCCATCGATGGAGAGAACGCCGGCGTCAGGCGTGGAGAACACGCTCATCTGCTGTACGCCCTTCTGGCTCAGGGTGAGCTCGAGCTGCCGAACGCTGGCCTCGACTTCGGCCCGGTCGGTCGCCGATGGCGTGCGACGGAGGTATTCGCGATAGTAACGCAGTGCGCCGCCGGTGTTGCCAAGTCCTTCGTACGCCCGCGCAATATTGAAGCAGAGTTTCGAATCGGGATAGATGCGGTTGGTTTCGAGAAAGAGTTCCACCGCGTCGAAATAGCGCCCATCCTTATAAGCAGCGACGGCCTGTTCGAAGATCGCTTGCGCGCGTGTCTTGCCTTCCGCTTCGGGGCCCTCGGGCTCCGATTTGAGCGGAGGAGCAGCGGGCGGCGGCGCGTTCGTCGGTGCTTTCGACCGTCCGGGAGCGCCCGAAGGTTTGGCGGGGCTCCCGGCGTCGCTCTTGGAGCTTCCTCCGCCCCTCGGGGGCTCGGCTCGGCTCGGAAGCGCCCAGCTCGTCATGGCCAGTAGCAGCACGACTTTCCCCGTCGATCGCGAGAAAAAGCGCAGGTAGCGCCGCCCGTCGGCGAATGCAGGCTGCACGCGTCGAGACGTTTCGCAGCACGCAGCCCCGGACCCTTCGCCTTTGCCGATCTCGGCGGAGCGCCGACGCATCGGTGCAACCTCGGAGCACGTCGTCGGAGTCTGCGCGTCGTTCTTCATGAGGGTGCCCGTGTTGGGCGAGCAGCAACGTTGAGCGGTAGGCAACGGTATTGACAAGAGTGGAATTGCTAACCTTGACTGGAATGTGCTGCCGATCCGTTATCTCGGCAAAACTACGAAAAGTGCTTTCTTTCTTTTCGACTAGCTCGGTTTTCCTTTTGATGACCCGTCGACGATAAGGTAAACAACCATCACCCAGGCGCACTGCACGAGTGCGGATCGTCTCGATCCAACTGCGCCTGCCTACATTGAACCTGCACGACGAGGTTAACATGATTGGTAATCGCAGCCGAGCGTGGTGGCAGCATTTTTCCGCCGCTGGCGTCCTTCTGACACTGGCATCCTGTTCGGGCGAGTCGATACCACGACCGGAGCCACTCGACACCGACGAACCGGGCGCGCTTCAAGGCGAGCTCGCGGTGTACATCGCCGATTTCGACGACGGTACGACGGAGACGCGTTACTTCCTTCGCAGCGCTGAAGGCGTCGAGCAGCGCCTTGCCGTGAACGGCGAGATCGACGCCACGCCCGGCCGAAAACTGAAGATCTGGGGCAACCTTCGGGGCGAGGTCCTCGAGGTCGCCAGGTACAAGGTCGTGGGAGAAGAAGCCGTCGGCGAGGGCATCGGGTCGCAGGCCCAAAAGAGCGAGCTCATTGACGCAACGGCCAAGGCAGGTCGCGTCATGTGTGCCGCCCTGGTCAACATCGACAACCAGACCGCGAAGAACACGGTGGCCACGGTCAAGAACGCGTTTCACACGAGCGCGACGGGGGCCAACGCTTACTACCGCGAGAACTCGTTCGGGCAGGTTGGCCTCGCTGGCGATTCGTACGGCCCGTACTCCTTCACCGGTTTCAGCGGGTGCAACTACAACGGCCTCGCGAAGTCCATCAAGCCCATGATGGACATGGCGTCGCCCGTGAAGTGCGACCAGTACGCCTTCGTATTCGGACCGGGTGGTGGGTGCAATTGGTCCGGTCTCGGACAGGTCGGTACGTCCGACAAACCTGCGACCGACACCTGGTACGCCGACTCCGTCTCTTGCGTCGTTGCCGTGCAGGAGCCCGGCCACAACTACGGCATGCAGCACTCCTCGTCGATCACGTGCGGCGGCGCCGCGTTCGCCGACGACCTGGCGAGCTGCTCGCACAGCGAGTACGGCGACAAGTACGACACCATGGGCGGCGGCTGCTACCACATGAACGGGTGGCAGAAGCTCTACCAGAAATGGTTCGGCGGCTGTAACGGCGTACGCACGACATCGAGCGGCAAGTTCAACATCTATCCGATCGAGTCGCCCTGCAACGGCGTGCAGGTTCTGCAGGTGCCCTTCCCCGGCGCCAAGACGCGCTCCTTCCAGAACACCACGCTCACGAGCTACTACCTCGAGCTTCGCACCGCGACGGGCTTCGACAGCAAGTACGGAGCGCCCTCGGTGCTCGTCCACGCGGGCGGCGCCCCCATTCTCCCGAACACGTCGAATCCGAAGGGGCTGCACGTGTGGGCCCTCGCGGCCGGCGGAACGACCTGGGGCCTCACCGCAGGAAAATCGTTCGCCGATCCCGCGGGCGGTCTCACCATCACCGTCGATTCGGTCAGCACGACCACTGCCGTCGTCGACATCAACTACACGGCGAGCTCCGGTTCACCCGTTTGCCTCGACGGCGGCAACACGGCGTTCACGCCGCCTGGCCCGGCCGACTGCAACCAGCCTCCGCCTCCCCCTCCGCCCGATGCGGGTAAGGGTGGGAGTGCGGGTACTGCGGGTGCAGCTGGCGCTGCGGGTAAAGCTGGCGCGGCCGGCACGGGCGGTGCGGCAGGCAAGGCCGGCGCTGCGGGCATGGCAGGCACCGGAGGCGCAGCCGGCACCGGCGGCGTAGCCGGCACCGGCGGCACGGGCGGCATTGCCGGAACCGCAGGTACCGGGGGCACGGGCGGCGCAGCCGGCACCGGTGGCGCGACGGGCGGCACGTCCGGCACCGGAGGCGCAGCCGGCACGGGCGGCGCAGCCGGCACGGGCGGCGCGACGGGCGGCACGTCCGGCACGGGTGGCGCGACGGGCGGCACCGGTGGCGCGACGGGCGGCACGGGTGGCGCGACGGGCGGCGCGGGTGGCGCGACGACCGGCACGGGTGGCGCGACAACCGGCACGGGCGGCAAAGGCGGCAACGCCGGTAGCGGTGCCCGGCCGACGGACGATCCGGGTTGCGGTTGCCGAATCACACCTGCGCCGGTCGAAGGCAGTCCCATGGGCGCCATGCTCGCCTTGGGCCTCGGTGGTCTCCTCACCGCGCGACGGCGCAATCGTCGCAAGTTGGATCGCTAGTCTCCAGCGTTCCGCGAAACACGTGACCCTCCGGCTCGTTGCTGGGGGGTCACGCGTTTTGTAAGCCGGCGCGCCGTGCTACCGTGCGGCCGATGAAGCAAAAAGGACGCGCGGTAACGGGGATCGGGCTTCTTCTCCTGGCCGCGGCCTGTGCGAAGGGTCGTCCTGGGGCGCTGCCTTCGTGCCCGAGCAACGTGGGCTTCGCGCGCCTCGTCGACGACTACTTCGACGCCCGTTTCGCATTCGCTCCGACGAGCGCTACTTCGGTGGGTCTCCACGACCGCGATGCCCAGCTCGAGGATCGCTCCGCCGCGCGAATCCGCGAGCGCATCGCCGAGCTCAAACGATTTCGCGCGCGGTTCGGCGAGATCGACCGCGGGCGGCTGTCTTTCGACGATGCCATCGACGCCGAGGCGCTCGCCAACCAGGTCGAAGCCGAGCTGCTCGATCTCGAAATCCTCGCTGTCTGGGAAAAGAATCCCATGGGCTACGCCGGCCTGCCCGGGGAGGCGATCGACGCCCTCATGAAGCGGGACTTCGCGCCGCGAGCGGCGCGGCTGCGCGTGCTGATCGAGAGGCTGCGCGCCGTGCCTGCCGTCTATGCGGCCGCCCGCGCCAACGTGCACGAGCCGCCCCACGAGTTTACCGACCTTGCCATTCGCATGTCCAAAGGGTCGATTGGTTTTTTCGAACGATCGGTGGCCGAGTGGGCGCACGAAGCAGCCGGTGCCGACACCGAGCTGCGAGCCGCCTTCGATCGAGCGAATGCCGCCGCGGTCGCCGCGACGCGCGCCTTCACGGCTTGGCTGGAGACCGATCTCGCGCCGCGCTCGCGCGGGAGCTACGCCATCGGCGCCGATCATTTCCGCGCCAAGCTCAAGTTCGAGGAGATGGTCGAGGAACCGCTCGACGCGCTGCTGGCACGTGGCGAAGCGCAGTTGGCCAAGGACCACGCCGCCTTCGTCGACACCGCCCGCCGAATCGATCCCGGCCAAGAGCCAGCGGCCGTGATCAAGCGCCTCTCCGACGATCACCCTACCTCCGAGGACCTCATCCCCTCGGTGAAGCGCTCCCTCGAGCGTGCGCGCCAGTTCCTGGTCACCAAGGATCTCGTCACCATTCCCTCGGAAGTGCGGCCGCACGTCGAGGAGACGCCTCCCTATGCGCGGTCGGGCGGCTTCGCCTCCATGGATACGCCTGGCCCGTACGAGTCGCGGGCGACGGAAGCCTTCTACTACGTCACGCCAGTGGAACAAGATTGGGACGAGCGCCACCGAGAGGAGCACTTGCGCGGTTTCAACACCTACGTCGTCGCTTCCATCAACGTGCACGAGGCCTACCCCGGTCACTATCTGCAATTTCTCTACGCGCCGCGCTTTCCCACCAAGACGCGCAAGCTCGTCGCCGTGGGCACCAACGCCGAAGGATGGGCCCACTACGCCGAGCAGATGATGGTCGACCAGGGCTTCGGTGACGGAGATCCGCGTATCCGGCTGACGCAGTTGCAGGAGGCGCTCCTGCGTGATTGTCGCTACGTCGTCGGGATCAAGCTACATACGAAGGGCATGTCGGTCGAAGACGGCGCACGCTTCTTCGTCGAGCAAGGCTTTATCGAGCCGGCCAACGCTTACGAAGAGGCGCGCCGCGGCGCCTACAATCCGACCTACCTCTACTACACGCTCGGCAAGCTCGAGATTCAGAAGTTGCGCGACGAGTATCTGGCGCGCCCCGCCGGTGGAAGTCTCAAAGCCTTTCACGACGCGTTCGTGGCACAAGGTGGGCTGCCTTTGCCGCTGATGCGCCGGATTTTGCTCCGCTGACCGACAGGGCGAGCGCTCGTGCCCACTTAGGGGTGCCGTGGCTCCCGCCGCGGCCCCGGATTGGGCCCCCAGGTTCTCATGGCACACCTGGCTCGCTCAGCTACCTTGATGTGCGATGCGCCTGTCTTGCCTTTCGCTAGGACTCGGCGTTCTGCTCGCCGCCTGCTCGCCTCGTTCGTCCGCTCCCAGCGCGGGCGAGCAAAAAGCCGCCACCGCCGGGCGCCCAGTCGCCCTCGCCGCTTCAGCGGACACATCGACCTTCGCCGACATCATTGCGCGTTCGACGCCGAGCGTGGTGCTGCTTCTCAACACGCACGCCGATAGCTCCATGACCTTTGGCGCGGGCTTTCTCGTGGGGCCGGGTCTCGTGCTGACCAGCGAGCACGTCGTCGCGTCGGCCAAGAAGCTGGGGGTGATGCTCTACAAAGCGGGCCGCACCAGCTACACGCCGATGGACGGTGGACTCTCGCGCTTTCTCTTCGAAAACCAGGGCGACATTCGGGACGTGCGTGAAGTGGCGGGAGACGCGACCAGCGACATCGCTTTGATGCAGCTCGATGCCGACACGTCCGGGTACCCGACTTTGCCGATGGGCGGGGGCGAGGTCAAAGCCGGTGACCGGGTGATTGCCCTCGGCCATCCCCAGGAGCTCGTTTGGTCCTTCACCCAGGGCATGGTGGGCACCATCCAGCAGGGCGCCATCCAACACGACGCCGCCATCAGCTTCGGATCGAGCGGCGGCCCCCTTCTCAACCTGCGCGGCGAGATCGTGGGAATCAACGTTGCCAAGGTCGTCAGCGAATCACCGGGTCTGTCTTTCGCGCGTCCGATCGCGCTGGCTGGGCGCTACTTCGCTCCGGTCGCCTCGCTCGTCGCGCTCGATCTCTCCACGCCGGAGGCCGCCGCCTTGAGCTGCTGGCGCGCCCAAGAGATCGGCCGTCTCGAAACCGGCGACTGCTTCGATTGGGACACGAGTTTTACCGTCTTCCGTTCCATTGCCGAGGACGCGCTCGGCATGGTTTTACCCGCGGAGCAAGAGCGCTTGCGCGCCGAGATCATGGCGCCCGATTTCCGCGATCGGTGGATCGAAGACGGAAAGCGGCACGCCGCCGCCTACTTCGTGAGCGGGCCCACGCCGCCGATGGACAACCCCGCCCTCGGCGTGGTTCCGGCCGAGCTCGCGCGCGCCAAGGATGCCGCCGCTCGCGAGGATGAAATCATGCTGCGCGAGCACCCAGATCTGCGCGGTCTCTACGCCGACCGCAAGACACCAGCGCTCTTGCAGGCGCGTTTGCGGCTCGGCATCCGTGTCGAGCGTACGTTTGCCGTCGACGACCATCGCGCTTGGGTCGAGCTCGCCGGCCGCAACCCCGACGGTTCGATCTACCGGTTCTCCGAGTTTTACGTGAAGATCGGTCAGCGCTGGCTGCAGCGATTGCCTCCGCTCACGGAAGACATGGCGGCGCTGCCGCGCCCCTTCGCTCCTTCACTGTGCACGCCGGCCAACTATCGAGCGGGGAAGTTGGATAAGCTGCTGCGCGAGCCGGAGAGTCTGCGCGCGTTGCGCGTGAAGCCCCCCGTCGTCCCCGTTCCCGTCGTCAAGAAATCCGGGCCCGGCGCTTGTACGGCCGCGCTCTGCGCGGGCAAGACCGGCGGTTCGACCTAGCACCGCGCTGCCCAGGCTCCGCCGGCGACGAGGGCGACGATCGACATTCAGGCGTCGTAATCGCGGCGACCGCACCGAGCCGAGGGCCTCGGGAGGGCGCAGTAGTACGTATGCCGCCCGCGCGGCCATGCTACATCTGGGCGGCGGATGGTGCCCGCCTTGCCACGCCTGCTCGCGCTGCTCGCTTTCGTGGTGGCGTGGATGGCTTCGAGCCGCGCGGCGGTGGCGGCCGATGGCGAGCGCGTGCGCGTCGTCTATTGGGAGAAGTGGACGGGCTTCGAGAAAGACGCCATGCAGGCGGTCGTCGACGACTTCAACCGCGCCCAGGATCGCATCCTCGTCGAGTACGTCTCCGTCTCTGGCATCCGCACCAAGACACTGATCGCGACGGCCGGCGGCGACCCTCCCGATCTCGCCGGCCTCTGGGACGAGATGGTCGACGACTTTGCCGACAAGAACGCGCTCCTGCCGCTCGATGACTTCGCCGCGGGGACCGCGATCGTCGAGAGCCGTTACCTGCCCGTCTACTGGGACATGGTGCATTACCGGGGGCACCTCTGGGCGCTCCCTACGGCGCCGGTCATCGGCGCGCTCCATTGGAACAAGGATCTGTTCCGCGAAGCGGGGCTCGATCCGGAAAAACCTCCGCGCACCATCGCCGAGCTCGACGACTACGCCAAGCGGCTCACCAGGCGCAACGCCACGACCGGCCAGCTGGAGGTCATGGGTTTCTTGCATTCCGAGCCCGGGCATTGGCCCCAGGTCTGGGGCTATTTCTTCGGCGGAACGTTGTGGGACGGCAGCGATCGGCTGACGTTCGATTCCCCCTCCAACATCCGCGCCTACGAGTGGGTTCAGAGCTACGCCCGCGAATACGGCCCGGCCGAGCTGCAAACGCTGCGCTCCTCCTTCGGTCCCGTCTCCTCGGCACAAAACGCCTTTCTCACCGGCAAGGTGGCGATGGCGCTGCAAGGCGTCTGGATGGCCAACTTCATCGCCACCTACAACCCGAAGATGCGGTGGGGGGCCGCGCCGTTCCCTTCCGCCGACGAAGGTACCGAGCCGATCGCCCTCGCCAGCACCGACGTGCTCGTCATTCCCCGCGGCGCGCGCCACCCGCGCGAGGCCTTTGCTTTCGTGGCCTACATGGCCGAGCAGAAGCCCCTCGAGAAGCTCTGCCTCGGACAAGGAAAGAACTCACCCCTCGCCGAAGTCAGCTCCGATTTTTACGCGCGGCACAAGCACCCTTACATCCGCACGTTCCAGGAGCTCGCCCGGAGTCCGAAGACCTTCCATTTCCCGAGCCTCAGCGTTTGGCAACAATACCGATTCGAGGCCTTCAACGCTTTCGAGCGCATCTGGCTCCTGCAAGTGAGTCCAGCCGAGGCTCTGCGCGATGCCACGGCGCGCGCCCAGCGCGCGTGGGATCGCGAGCGGGAACGGCGGGCGCGCGCCGACGAGAGCCCACCCTCCCCTTGGATCGGGCGCGCCCCCCTCGTCTTGATTGCCGGCATTGCGGCTATCGTCTTCGTTCTCGCTCGCCGCGAGCACCAGAAAACGAAGGTGCTGATCGCCGGCAAACCGGCGCGCGCCAACGCCTCGCTTCTCAAGGGGCTTCTCTTCGTCTCGCCCTGGATCGGAGGTCTCGCCGTCTTCGTCCTCTATCCCATCACCTCCTCGGTCGTATTGAGCTTTTGTGATTACTCGGTCCTCTCCGAAGCGCGCTTCGTCGGTTTCTTGAACTACAAAGACCTGCTCGGTGACGAGCTCTTCTGGACGGCGCTGAAGAACACCGCTTACTACGCCGCCTTCGCGCTGCCGCTCGGGTTGCTCACGGCCTTCTTCTGGGCCCTCATGCTGAGCAGCAGCGTGCGGGGCGCAGGATTTTACCGGACCTTCGTTTTCTTGCCTTCCCTCACACCCATCGTGGCAAGCGCCATGGTGTGGCTCTGGATCTTGAACGCGCAATACGGAGTCTTGAACCACGTTTTGTCGTTCGTGACCTTCGGGCTCGTCCACCACGTACCTTGGTTGAAAGAGGCGCGCTATGCGATGCCCTCGCTCATTTTCATGAGTCTGTGGAGCGTCGGGCACACGGTCGTCATCATGCTGGCGGCCATGCAGGAGGTGCCGACCGTGCTCTACGAAGCGGCCGACATCGACGGCGCGAGCTTGTTGCAAAAGGTGCGGCACATCACCGTGCCGATGATCGCCCCCGTGCTCTATTTCAATATGATTCTCGGTATCATCGGCGTGGTGCAGGTCTTCGCGACTCCCTACATCATGACCAGCGGAGGCCCCACGCGGAGCACGTACTTCTATGCGATGTACCTCTATGAGAACGCTTTCGTCTTTCTACGTATGGGGTACGCCTGTGCCATGGCGTGGATCCTGTTTCTCGTCGTTCTCGCCTTGACGGGGCTCGCCCTGCGCTTGGCGCGGAGCGAAGCCTGATCCCATGGACAACCTGGTCACCCCCTTCAGCAACACTTTCCGCCAGCACCGGTGGACGGTGGGATTGGTGCACGTTCTTCTGGTCGCGGGATCGCTCGTCTTCCTGTTCCCGCTCATGTGGATGCTCTCCACGTCGCTGAAGCCCCTGGAAGAGACGATGCGATCGCCGCCGGTGTGGATCCCGTCTGCCTGGCAATGGCAAAACTACGCCGACACCGTTCGCTACATCCCCTTTTTGCGCTACACGATCAACACCGTCACCATCGCGGTCCTCGCGTCCCTCGGGACGGTCGCATCGAGCGCTCTCGTCGCCTTCAGCTTCACCCGCCTGGAATGGCCGGGGCGACGCATCCTGTTTGGTCTCACTCTGGCGACGATGATGGTGCCTTTCCCGGTGCTGATGGTCCCGCTCTATGCCGTCTTTCGCAATCTCGGCTGGATCGGCACGCTCCGCCCCCTCTATCTTCCGTCCTTCTTCGGCGGCGCTTTCAACATCTTTCTTCTTCGTCAGTTCTTCCAGCGCATTCCGCGGCACCTCGGGGAGGCGATGACACTCGATGGCGCGTCCGAGTTCGTCATTTTCTGGAAGGTGTACGTCCCCCTGGCTCGGCCGGCGCTCGCGGTGGTTGCATTTTTCCAGTTCATCTATTCGTGGAACGACTTCCTCGGCCCACTCCTTTACTTGCTCGCGCAGGATACGTTCACCTTGCCGCTCGGCTTGCAGGCTTACCAAGGGCAGTTGGCAGGCACAGCCTGGCACTTCTTGATGGCCGCATCCGTCATGACCACGCTGCCCATCGTCGTCTTGTTCTTCTTTTTGCAGCGGTCCTTTTTGCAAGGGATCACCGTCATGCAAAACATCGACGTCTAGTCGACGTCCCTGACTCCGTCCCGCTCCCGCTCCCGATTTCCTGGAGGACCGTTGGCTAACCAGCGCGGACGGCAGCGAGAGCACGTTCTGGGTGCTCGTCGATCTGCCGCGTAAACTCTCGCTGAGTCGGGCGATCGTGATCCCTTGACATCCGCGTCGCAAGCTGGGTACGGCGAGCACATGCCGATCGCCCGCCCCGCCGTGCTCGCCGTCCTTACTCTCGTCGCCGGCTGCGCCCGGCCATCCGCGGCTCCGGCACTGCAGCCCGTCCCCTACGATACGCCGCCACCGGCATCCGATTCGTCGGCGGCAGTCGCAACCCGAAGCGCGCCGCTCTCCAGCGCCGCGGCGCGCCCCGCCCCACCCCCCGTCCTTCTCAAGGTCGGTCGTCTCATCGATGGTGTCGCGGCTGCGCCCAAGGACAACCAGGCCATCCTCGTCGTGGAGGGGCGTATTCGCGGGATTGGCCCGGCCGCGGCGCTCGAGAAAGACGCGCCCGCGGGGACGAAAGTCATCGACCTGGGCGGCGCGACGGCGTTGCCCGGTCTCATCGACGCGCATACCCACGTCCTTCTGCAGGGGGATATCACCGCCGCCGACTACGACGCGCAGCTTCTCAAGGAGAGCATCGCCTACCGCGCCATTCGCGCGACGGTCGCTGCCCAAACGGCCCTCATGAACGGTTTTACGGCGATTCGCGATCTCGAAACGGAGGGGGCCATGTACGCCGACGTCGACGTCAAGCTCGCCATCGAGCGCGGCGTCATCCCCGGACCGCGCATGTTCGTCTCCACGCGCGCCTTCGCGCCGACCGGAATGTATCCACTCAATGGCTACTCCTGGGAGCTGAAGATGCCGGAAGGCGTGCAGATCGCCGACGGGCCGGACGCGCTTCGCAAGGCCGTCCGCGAGCAGGTCAAATACGGCGCTGACTGGATCAAATTCTACGCCGACCGCCGCTACTACCTCCCGCCCGAGCGCGGTTGCAAGCACCTCTTGTGCAGCTGGGTGAATTTCACGGACGAGGAAGCGAAGGCCATCGTCGACGAAGCGCACCGGCTCGGAAAGCGCGTCGCGGCCCATGCCATCGGTTGGGACGGCATCGATGCCGCACTGCGTGCGGGGGCGGACACCATCGAGCATGGCGACGGCCTCGACGACGGACTCATCGATCGCATGGTGCAAAAGAAGGTGTACTGGTGCCCGACCATCTACGTCGGCGTTTACGTGGCCGAAGGGCGCGGCGGGGTTTGGCCGAAGATGGTCGAGCTCGAGCGGGAAGCCTTCAAAAAGGCGATGAAGAAGGGACTCCTCATCGCGTACGGGACCGATGCCGGCGGTTATGCCTGGACGGAGAACCAAGCCAAGGAGCTCGGGATCATGGTGCGCTATGGCATGAGCCCCATGGCAGCCATCCAATCGGCGACGGTGGTGGCCGCCCAGCTCCTCGACCAGCGCCACGATCTCGGGAGCATCGAGCCCGGGCGCCTTGCCGACATCGTCGCGGTCGCCGGCGATCCGCTCAAGGACATCAGCGAGCTCGAGCGTGTCACGTTCGTGATGAAAGGTGGCGTCGTCTATAAAAACGAGAAGAAGGAGAAATAACGGCGCGACGGGAACGCCCCACCGATCGCGGCGCTACGCCTGGCGCGCGCGGGGGCTGCGGATCCTGGCCACGACGCGCTCTTGCTCGATGGCGTCGGAGATACGCGCATTGACGTCGCGCTTGCGCCGGCCCTTGTGGCGGGTGACGAAACGTTCGGCGCGCTGCACGATGGCCGACGCCACGTCCACGCCGCTGGCGCGCTCGATTCCTTCCAGTCCGGGGGAGCTATTGATCTCCAGGATCTTGGGGCCGCTGGTCCCTTCCAGCATGTCGACCCCCGAGATTTCGAGCCCCATCGCGCGCGACGCCGCGACGGCGGCGAGACTGTAACGGCGGTCGAGCTTCACTTTGACGCCGAGCCCGCCGCGATGCAGGTTGGAGCGAAATTCACCGGCTTTGGCGGTGCGCCGCATCACGGCCACGACGCGCGAACCCACCACGATGGCCCGGATGTCGCGCCCTTTCGACTCGCGGATGTACTCCTGCAGCACGATGTCCTGCCCCATTGCCCACAAGGTCTCGAGGAGAGATGCTACTGCTTGCGGCGTCTCGGCGATCATGGTGCCGATGCCCTGCGTCCCCTGCTGGAGCTTCACGATGGCCGGACAACCGCCCACCAGCTCGAGCGCGGCGTCGAGCCCCGCCGGGGAGCGCGCGCAAACGGTAATCGGCACGTCGATGTTGCGCCGCGTGAGCAGCTGCAGGGCGCGGAGCTTGTCGCGGCTGCGGGCGATGGCGACAGCCGTGTTGAGAACGGGCACCCCCATCATGTCGAATTGCCTTACCACGGCCAGCCCGTAGTTGGTGATGCTCGCGCCAATGCGGGGAATGACGATGTCGGTGCGCGCCACCAGCGCCCCCGACAGGTACAGCGCGGGGCGACCGCGCGACACGACAATCTGAAAATCGAGCGGATCGATGACGTTGACTTCGTGCCCGCGCGCCCGCGCCGCGAGGACGATGCGGCTCGTCGAATACAGCGAAGCATTGCGCGAGAGGACGAGCATTCGCATGGGGAGGGAAAGGTAGCCGATTCACCGTGCTCTGTCAGGACCTTGGAATTCCAGGCCGCGCTCCCACCACCACCGCGCATGCTTCTAGCTGCCCGATCGATCATCGGCTTGGGCGCGCGACCGCTCAACCACCTGACCGAACAGGCGATTTTGCTTTTCGGCGAACCGGAGCAAGGCGAGCGCCTCGCGGCCTTCTCCCTCCGATTCGACGCTCGGCAGCCTCGCCGCATCTTGGCCGGCGTGTCGCCACCCCCACCCATCCTTTGGTAAGGTGCGAGGATGTTTCAGCCCTTTCGTGAGGAGCACGTGCAGTTTCGCGCCACGGTGCGGGGGTTCGTCGAGCGAGAGATTCGCCCCTACACCGAGCAGTGGGAAAACGATCGCCTCTTCCCCAACGAGCTCTTCAAGAAGGCGGGGGACCTCGGGATTTTGGGCGCCCATTTCGAGGAAGCGCACGGCGGGGGAGGGGGGGACTACTGGTTTTCCGTGGTCAAGGCCGAGGAGCTGCCCCGGGGTGGCTCCGCCGGCGTCTCCATGGGCCTCTTGGTGCAAAGCGACATGGCAACGCCCGTCATCGCCGATCTCGGGACCCCCGCGCAGATCGAAGAATTTCTGAAGCCAGCCCTGCGGGGGGAAAAGGTCGCCGCGCTCGGCGTCTCCGAGCCGGGGGCGGGTTCGGACGTGGCCGCCATCCGCACGGTGGCGCGCGCCGATGGTGACGACTTCGTCATCGACGGGCAAAAAACGTTCATTACCAACGGCACCCGCGCCGATTTCGTCACGTTGCTCGTCAAGACGCAGCCCGACGCCGGCGCCCACGGCTGCTCCTTCTTCTTGGTACCCACGTCGCTCAAGGGGTTCTCGGTTTCCAAGAAGCTCGAAAAGATCGGGAACCACGCCTCCGACACGGCCGAGCTCTTTTTCGACAGTGTGCGCGTTCCGCGCGACTACATGCTGGGCGAGCCGAACCAGGGCTTCATGTACTTGATGCAGAACTTCCAAACCGAGCGGCTCATCGCGGCGGTGGGCGCAGCGGCCGCTTCCAAGCTCTTGCTCGACAATGCCGTGGCCTACGGGCGTGAACGCTCGGCTTTCGGCAAACCGCTCATCAAACGCGAGATCTGGCAACACCGCTTCGTGGATCTCTACACGAAGTTCGAAATGCTCCAGGCCTTCGTCTACAAGTGCGTCGATCACTACAACGAAGACCGCTATGTGAAAAAGGAACCAATCTCCCTCGATACCGTCAAGCTCATTTCGATGGCAAAAATCGCGGCCGGCGACGTGGCCAGCGAGGTCACCGACGCGTGCCTCCAGTTTCACGGCGGGTGGGGATACATCGAAGATTTTCCGATCGCGCGTGCCTACCGCGATCAGCGCCTCCTTCGTATCGGCGGCGGCACATCGGAAGTCCTTCGCTATTACTTGGCCAAGCTGATGGGCTTTTAGGGTCGCGCGCGAGGCCAGAGCTCGAACTGTTCGCCGCGTTGCTCGTTTTCCTCGATGGGTGCGGCGCAGGACTCGTCGTCATGAGCGGGGGAGTTGACGCGCGAGCTCACCGGTCGGGCCTGCAGCGTGAACCCGGGGGGATCGATGAGCATCTGGTTCAGCGCGTGGACGTCTTCGAACGCGGGATCGAGCCAGCGCGCGCGGTGTGCCGCTGCGAGCAGCACCGGCATTCGGTGATGCACTGCGTCGACGGGCGACAGTGCGGGTCGCGTGATGAGCGCGCACGCGTCGAGGGAGCCGCCCGGGGAAGAGTCCTTCTCCCAGATCGCAGCGATGGCGAAGGGGCCCCCGTTAGGTCGGGCGAAGTAGTAAGGAAATGATTGCCGACCGGCGCGCCGCCATTCGTAAAAGCCGTCCGCGACGAGCAAGCAACGACGACGTCGAAAAGCATCGGCAAAAGGAGGCCGTTTGCCGAGCCCCTCGCCGCGTACCATCACCACGGCCGGCGACGTCGCGGTTGGCTTGCCGACGATTCCCCAGCGAAGCAGATCGAGCCGCGGTCGCTGCGTCTCTCCGAGGACGCGCACGGTCCACACGCCTTGCGAGGGCGCCACGTTGTACCGCGCCTCGAGCGCGGGCGCCTTCTCGACGATGCTGAACTCGGCGAAGGCACGATGGGGATCGCGGATTGTATAGCGACCGCACATGAGGTGCTCAGCGTAGCAGACCCTACCAACCGCGCCGGGATCGCGCCGACCCCGGGCGAAAGGCCGTTCTGCGACGACGCATGCGAGCAACGGGTGACCGCTGCGCGCAAGCCACGCTCATTTTGCCACCGCCCCGCTCGCTATTCGAAACGACGCGATCTTTCGAGACGCGGCCCACCGAGGAGCGTGAGCGCGCAGCGCGCACGACGCGCCGCTTCTTGTCGGAAAAGGCGCGACAAAAGGCTTGAGGGGTCTGCTCGATCGTGGCAGGCTGGCGACATTCGCGTTACATAACGAATAACGATTCGAACCCTTTTCCAAACTAGAGTGCCATGATCTTTGCAACGACGACTCGATTCAATCGATACGTGTTCGCAGCGCTTCCGTTCTTGGGTCTCGTCGCGCTCTCAGCGGGGTGCGGGTCCGACGACGGAGCGACCGGCAGCGGCGGTTCGGGAGGAACGGGCGCGTCGGGTGGATCCGGCGGCACGGGCGGCGGCACGGGAGGAGCGGGCGGTGGCACGGGAGGGTCGGCGGGATCGAGCGGATCAGGCGGCGCCAGCGGTGCCGCTGGAAGCGACGCGGGCGGCACCGGTATCTACGGCTCGTTCGTGGCCACGCTCATCGACGAACCAGCCCCTGCTTATACGAAACTCATCGGGCAATTCTACAATGGTCCCCAGCCGCCTGCTCAGGTGTTGAAGCTCGATTCGGAGGAAGCGGGCTGCCAGTTGCTCGTCCCGAAAAATCCTTTCTGCATGGGCGGCTGCATGGGCGGCATTTGCGTCGACGAGAATACCTGCGTGCGCCAACCCGAGTTGATCGGGGTTGGAACGGCTTACGTTACCGGTTTCAAAGGTGGCGAGTTGACGCTCATGCAACCCCCGCCACCGGTCATCACTTACCAGCCGACGCCGACGTTGCCTGCGCGAGCTTGCGACGAAGCGGTCCCCATCGAGGTGCGCACCGACAAGTTCACCATTCAGGGCAAGTGCGTCGCGGCACTCGAAGTCACGGCCAAGGTCGACGAGAAAATTCCGATCAAGAGCGGCATGCCCCTCCAGATCCTTTGGACGGCCGGTCAAGCAGGCGTATCCCGAATGGAGATCCATCTCGACATTGCCCACCACGGCGGCAAAAAAGGCGAGATCAATTGTGACGTCCCCGATACGGGCTCGTTCGAAATCCCTGCCACGCTGATCACGAAGCTGGTCAGTCTCGGCTTGGCCGGTTTTCCGACCATCGACTTGCGGCGGGTCAACACGACGGTTGCGGCCAACGAACCGGGCATCAGGCTTCTGGTCGCCTCGGACGTCTCGCGCGACGTCGACACCGGCGTGAGGTCGTGCATGGACGATACGGGGTGCCCGACCGGGCAGACCTGCCAGCGCGATCTCACGTGCAAATGACCTCGCCTCGATAGAAGGCCGCATCGGGTTTGGCCACAGCGGCCCTTGCAACCCGTGCCCGGCGATGAAGCGTTCGTCATCTGTATTGCACTCCCACGCGAGAAATATGCGGACACTTTTCGAATAGGCGCGCTCTGCTGCGGGGCCGTATCGCTGGGGCATCGTATCCTCGCCGCAACGAGGCGTTAGTCGCAATCGAGCGCTGTTGATTCGAGCGAATTGCGTCATCTTTTTCGGGCCGTCGTCTTGAGGTGCCGAAGCGATCATGGCAAAGTCGTGACAGGTACGTGAAGGAATTGCGTCATCGAGCGCACGACTTCGCGACCTTCACCGCTCGAGGGCGGCAGCATTCGCGGGCCTCTGGCCCTCCCAAGGTGACTTCGACCCCGGGGAAAAAGCATGACGCGATCATTTCTCGTCCGCCGTTGTTTTTCCTTTACCTGCGTCGCAGGAGCGATCGGAATCATCGCCTGCAGCGATCCGGGGGGGTCGACGACGACGACCACCCATCGCGGCGGCGCGGCCGGCAATGGAGGCAGCGGCGGGAGTTCGGGCGCTGGAAGCGGGGGCAGCGGCGCGACCGGCGGCGTCGGCGGTAGCACGGGCGGCAGCGGCGCCACGGGCGGCAGCGGCGGAAGCACGGGCGGCAGTGGCGGAAGCACCGCCGGCAGCGGAGGGACCACCGGCGGCAAAGCGGGCGGCGCAGGCTCGGCGGGAAGCGGCGGGAGCACGGGCGGCACCGCGGGGACCGGCGGCGGCGGGGTCGACGCCGGAGCCGGTCGCGGCGGAACCGCTGGCGGTGCCGGAGCGGCTGGAGGTGGCACGGGCGGCACCGCGGACGGCGGCGTCGGCGGAAGCAGCGGCGCTGCGGGCAGCGGCGGAACCGGAACCACGGATGCGGGCGGAGGCACCTGCATGCCCGGAGACGGCGGCACCGCCAGGTTCAGCTTCTTTGCCACGAGCCTCGTTGCCATGCGGCGCGTTTCCGGCAGTGAGAAAGGCTTCGGCGGCGATCTCCGATTCGGCAAAGCAGACGGTCTTTCCGGCGCCGACGAGATCTGTCGGGTGATCGCGGACGCTGCATTTCCGGGCGCCGGTTGCAAACAATGGCGTGCGTTCCTCAGCGTGACCAAGGGCCCCGCCGGCACGCAGGTCAACGCCATCGATCGCGTCGGCCCCGGTCCTTGGTACGACCGACTCGGCCGCGTCTTTGCGATGAACAAGGCTGGGCTGCAGCAAACGCGACCGCAGGGTGCCGACCCAGCTATCATCAATGACTTCCCCAACGAAAATGGTGTTCCCAACCACGCTCCCGACGGCAATGGCATGCAGGTCGACAACCACGACTTTCTCACCGGCAGCGACAACATGGGCAACGTCTACAGCTCCGGACTGAGCGGCACTTGCCAGGATTGGACGAGCGCCGTCGGATCGGGCGGGAGACCACGATGCGGCCACACTTGGCCGAGGGGCGTCCAGAGTTGGATTTCGATCCTCGACGAGGCGGGGTGCGCGCCAGGCGTCAACATCGTGGAG
The DNA here is from genome assembly GCA_035318465.1 of Polyangiaceae bacterium. Taxonomy (GTDB): domain Bacteria; phylum Myxococcota_A; class Polyangia; order Polyangiales; family Polyangiaceae; genus DASWDH01. Next base: position 34,063 of record DATHES010000095.1, on the reverse strand, counting down.
ATGGGCGGTCCCAATCCCAACGACCCCACCGTGGGATCCGGCGGCGGTTACGGTGGCATCTACTGTTTTGCGCTTACGCCTTAGCGTGTGGTCCAGAGACGTCATGGACCCAGGGTCGCGATGTGGACGATGGGCGTGTCTTGTTTTCGACATGGCTCCGCGTCGAGAAAAGCGCGCCGAGATACGCGCAGCGCGGCATTACAAATTCGTGTTTTACAAATAGACAAACGCCGTCGCTTCGAGGAGACCGCCCGTGAGAAGAACGCTCTTGAGTCTCGGACGCCTGTTTTCGCTCGTGATCGCCGCAGGATCGCTGGGGGCTATGTCGATGCTTGCTTGCAGTGCCGACTCCGGTTCGGTGCCGAGCGGCACGCGTGGATCGGGCGGCAGTACCTCTTCGGGAGGAAGTGCAGGAACCGGCGCGGGTGGAAGCGGAAATGCCGGCACGGGCGGCGGGACGGGTTCGGGCGGAAGCACCGGTACGGGCGGCACGATGGGCTCGGGCGGCACCACGGGTTCGGGCGGCGCGACGACTGGCGGTAGCGCCGGCGCGGGCGGCACGGTGGGCACCGGCGGAAGCGCGGGATCAGGCGGTAGCGCAGGCACGGCAGGCAAGGGCGGCGCAGCAGGCGCCGGCGGCAGCGCTGGAACGAGCGGGACTGGCGGTGCCAGCGGGAGCGGCGGCGGCGCTGGAAGCGGAACGGGTGGCAGCGCCGGTAAAGACGGCGGCGCAGACGCCGGCGGGAGCGCGGGCAGCGGAGGAGGCACGACCGATGCGGGCGGCGCCACTTGTATGCCGGGAGATGGCGGCACGGCGAGGTTCAGCTTCTTTCTCGCGAGCCTCGTGTCGATGCGCGAGCAATCGGGCAGCCAAGACGGCTTCGGCGGAGACCTCAGCCTGGGCAAGACCGACTCCATGGGCGCTAAAGACGGGCTCGCCGGCGCCGACGAGATCTGCCGTCGCATTGCCGACAAAGCCTTCCCGGGCGCTGGGTGCAAGCAGTGGCGCGCGTTTCTCAGTGTCACCAAGGGGCCGAACGGCGGTGGCCCCATCAACGCCATCGATCGCGTGGGCCCCGGGCCCTGGTACGATCGTTTGGGGCGAATCGTGGCCATGACCAAGACGGCGCTGGCGATGACGCGACCCCAGGGAATGGACCCGGCGATCATCAACGATTTTCCGAACGAGCACGGTACGCCGAACCACAACCCCGACGGCACGGGAGCGGTCGACAACCACGACATCCTCACCGGGAGCAATGCGACCGGACTGCTCAACGGAACGAACTGGACGACGACCTGTCACGACTGGACGAGCAAGGTCGGATCCGATGGCCGGCCCCGCGTCGGGCATTCCTGGCCGGCAGGCAGCGGGATGAACTGGATGTCGGCGCTCGACGAGGCCGGCTGTGCCGCGGGCGTGAACTTGGTGGAGATGGGTCCCCCCAATCCGCTCACTCCGACCGTGGGCTCGGGCGGCGGATACGGCGGAATCTACTGTTTCGCGCTCACGCCGTGATCACCGAGCAAGTCCGGAACAGGGCCCCACCCCCAGTTTTGGGGCCCCGGCCCCAAAACCATCGCCGAACGCGGGGTCGCTGCCGACCATCGCGCGTGGAGTAGTGCTAGCGTCGGCGGCGTCATGGACGCCTTCAGCCTGGAACCGCCGCGCGATCTGCAAGAGCGCTGGCTCGCTGTACTCGCTCGCTTCACCCTCGATCACATCGCTGGCCTCGAGCAGGCGCCGGCCGCGGGCCCCATCGGCGCGGAAGCGGCAGCCATTGCCGACGAGGTAAGCCGTCCCATCGGCGAGGAACCACTGCCAGGAGGGATCAACGCCGTGGTCGGCGTGCTCGAGCGCGCCGTGGAAGCTTCGCTCAACGCGGCCGGTCCCGGATACCTCGCCTACATTCCGGGAGGCGGCATCTATGCCGCAGCGCTCGCCGATTTCGTTGCCGATGGCCTGAACCGCTACACCGGGATGAGCGCCCCGGCGCCGGCGCTATTCCGCCTCGAGCAAGACGTTCTCGCCTGGCTTTGCCAAGGCTTCGGCTATGGGAAAAAAGCACGGGGTCTCTTCACGCCCGGAGGGTCGCTCGCCAACCTGGCCGCCGTCATCACCGCGCGACACGAGCACTTCGGCGAGGATGGAAACTTCGAACGCGCCGTGGTCTACACATCGACGCAGGCCCACCACAGCATTGCCAAAGCCGTGCGGCTGGCAGGGATACCGTTCAGCAACGTGCGTGCCGTCGCCGTCGACGACGCGTTTCGCATGCGGACCGATGCGCTCGAGCAGGCCATCGCCGACGATCGGAAGCGCGGGCTCCGTCCATTTCTCGTCATCGCCGCCGCCGGCACGACCAACACCGGTGCCGTCGACCCTCTGGAGGCCGTCGCCGACGTCACCGCGCGCGAATCGCTTTGGCTGCACGTGGACGGCGCGTATGGAGGCGCCTTCGTGCTTTGTGAAGAAGGACGGCAGCGCCTGCAAGGTATCGCGCGAGCCGATTCCATCGCCTTCGACCCGCACAAGGGTCTTTTTCTCCCTTACGGGACCGGCTGTCTGCTCGTTGCCGATGGTCACAAGCTGCGCCGCGCTCACCAGGTCGATGCCGAATACCTGCAGGATCTCACGGGGGGCGATGTTTCCTGGAGCCCGGCCGAGCTCGGGCCCGAGCTGAGCCGCGACTTCCGCGGCCTGCGCGTGTGGCTGCCGCTCATGCTGCATGGCGCGGGTGCCTTCCGCGCGGCGCTCCTCGAAAAGCTCGCGCTGGCCGAGCAGTTCGTGCGGGGGCTCGACGGTCTCGTCGCGGACGGCGCGCCGATCGTCATCGTCGCCCGGCCGCAGCTCTCGACGGTGGCATTTCGTGTGACGCGGCGATCGGGCGAAGCTCTTACCGACTACAACCGGCGTAACGTCGCCTTCCTCGCGGCCATCAACGCGCGGCAGCAAGTCCACCTCTCGAGCACGCTCTTGCCGGTGGAAGACGGAATGGCGCACACGTCGCGGGTGTGCGTGCTCAGCTTTCGCACGCACGCCCGCCACATCGATCGTTGCCTCGAAGACGTAGCCAGAGCAGCTAGAGCATCGAACGGCTAATGCCGTCGATGCTCTAGCCATCGCCCTGCGGGGGCTCTGCCCCCGCCCCACCGGAGCAAGTCCGGAATGGGGCCCCACCCCCGGCGTGCCTCCGGCACGCGATGCGTTGCTTTGCGGGTGCTGCTGGGCTCTGCCCCCGCCCCCTCCCGAGCATCCGGCGCTCTACACCGTTTCCCAGTCGAGTGTCACGCGGCCGGAGTTGCCGGCGATCATGACTTCGAAGCCCTTGGCAAACTCGGTGTGGTGGAAACGGTGGGTGATGACCGGACGGATGTCGAGTCCGCTCTCCAGCATCACGTTCATCTTGTACCAGGTCTCGTACATCTCGCGGCCGTAGATGCCCTTGATGGTCAGCATCGAAAAGATGACCGTGTTCCAATCGATGGCCACCTCTTCGGAGGGAATGCCGAGCATGGCGATCTTTCCGCCGTGCGCCATGTTGGCGAGCATTTCACGAAACCCTTTGGGATTGCCGGACATCTCGAGCCCCACGTCGAAACCTTCCAGCATGCCGAGCTCCTTTTGCACCTCGGCTACACTTTTCTCCAGCGGGTTGACGGCGCGGGTGACTCCCATCTTGCGCGCCAGCTCGAGCCGGTAAGGATTGATGTCGGTGATGACGACATAGCGAGCACCGGCATGCTTGGCGATGGCGGCGCTCATGATGCCGATCGGTCCAGCCCCGGTGACGAGCACGTCTTCGCCGAGGACGGGGAAGGAGAGGGTGGTGTGCACCGCATTGCCGAAGGGATCGAAGATGGCGGCGACGTCCTTGTCGATCCCTTTCGGATGCACCCACACGTTGGTCATGGGCAGCGCGATGTATTCGGCAAAAGCGCCCGGCCGATCGACGCCGACGCCCTTGGTTCCCGCGCAAAGGTGCCTTCGACCGGCGAGGCAATTGCGACATCGACCGCAGACCACGTGCCCTTCGCCGCTCACGGTCTGACCGGGGAAAAAGTCGGAGACGTTGGCGCCCACTTCCACGATTTCCCCTACGAACTCGTGGCCGACGACCATGGGCACCGGTATCGTCTTGGCCGCCCAGGCGTCCCACTTGTGGATATGGACGTCGGTTCCGCAGATCCCCGTGCGGTGCACGCGAATGAGGACGTCGTTGATGCCCAGTTTCGGCTCGGGGACATCCTCCAGCCAAAGACCCGGCTCGGCCCGTCGTTTCACCAGCGCTTTCATGCCGACCTCTCGAGCTGCTCCGTTATAGTGGAGCGTGCGGCAGGATATTGGACTCGATGGTATCCAGGATGCAAGAGTTTTGTTCTGATAAAGTGGACGCGCATGAATGAGCGCCATCGACCGCGGGGTGCCGCCGGTCCTGATCTCGTCAGTGGGCATCTCCGCAAACGTCTCAAGCAACTGCGCGGCGAGAGGGCGTGGTCCCTCGACGCTTTGGCACGAGCTTCCGGCGTCAGTCGATCGATGCTGAGCCAGATCGAGCGGGGTCAGGCGAATCCGACGGTAGCCGTAACTTTCCGTATCGCGCGCGCCTTGGGCATCTCGCTGGCGGAGCTACTCGAGGCGCCAGGTACCACCACCAGCGTCACCGTCATCCGCGCGCAAGATCGCGCTTATCACTACCGCTCCGACAAAAATTGCACGATCCGGACGCTATCCCCGTTGAACCTGGAGAAGGACGTCGAGTTTTATGAAGTCGAGCTCGCTGAAAGCGGCGAGCTGCGCAGCGCCGCGCATTTCCGCGGCACGCGCGAGTTTCTCACCGTTCAGAAGGGGCGCGTGCGCGTCGAGTCGGGAACCGACGGGGAGGAGCTCGCCAAGGGGGACTCGGTGAGTTACCGGGCCGATCTCCCTCACTCCATCGTCAACATCGGCAGCGGCCCCGCGCTGCTCTTTCTCGTCGACATCTACCGCAACGCGTAGTCGCTCGACCGAGCGGACACGTTTGCGCGCCGCGCGCCTATTGAAACATCGCAGGATCGGGCGCATCGGTCGCGATGCCGAGGACCTTTGCGCCCGCCTCCTTCGTCCCGTCGAGCACCGTCACGAACTTGGAGTAGTTGCACTTGTCGTCGGCTACGACGAAGACGACGCGGTCGTCTTCCTTCTTCCCCTCGAGAATCGGCTTCAGCTTGGAGACGAGCTCGCTGTTGGCGATGGCCTCGGTGTTGAGCCGGAGGTCGCCTTGGGCGTTGACGTACACGATGAGCTGATCGGGCGGCACGTCGCTGACGACATCCACCTTCTCGGTCGAGGGCGTGCGCACCGAGATGTCCTTCTCCAGCAGCGGCGTCAAGACCATGAAGATGATCAGCAACACCAGCACGACGTCGACGAGCGGCGTGACGTTGATGTCCGTATTGATGACGCCAGCTCGCTGGACCGTGATCTTCCGCTTGCTCATGACGACGACCGCTGCTCCTTCATTTCTTCTTCGGTACTTCGATGGCGAGCTGGAGGCCCTTGGCCCCCGCTTTCTTGGCGTGGTCCATCAGCTTGCGTACCTCGCCGACTTCCAGCGTCTCGTCCCCCTTGAGCATCATCTTGCGGCCGGGCTCTTTCGCCAGCTCGGTGCTGAGCTCCGTTTCGAAGCGCGCCTCCGGGACCATGTTGCTCTCGATCCAAAGCTTCTTGTCGGCAGTGATCGACAGCACCAACGGGTCGCCTTCCTTCTCGTTGGTTTCGGGGTGTGCGCCCTTGGGGAGGCTGACGGGCTTGCCTCGCTGCAGCATCGGCGTGATGACCATGAAGATGATCAGCAGCACCAGCACCACGTCGACGAGAGGCGTGACGTTGATGTCGTTCTTGATACCCTTGGCGGATCCCGCGCTAAATCCCATCGTCTACTCCATTGGCCAGAGCCGCTCGTCGCTCGACGAGCGGTGCTCCCAGCTCGTGCGCGTCCTTCTTAGCGAGCCTGTACGCGGGCGGCGATCCCGCCGACGTTGGCGGGAGACGCCATGGCCGGCTTGTGACCGAGGTGCTTGGCCAAAAGGTCGAGGAGCTCGTTGGACGACTCCGCGATGTCGACCGACCGGGCCTCGATGTAGCCCGTGATGTAGTTGAAGGCCATGACGGCCGGGATGGCGACGAGCAGACCGAACGCCGTGGTCACGAGGGCTTCGGCGATACCCGCCGAGACCGTGGCCAAACCGCCGGACCCGGAAGCGGCCATGAGCTGGAAGGAGTTCACGATACCCATGACGGTTCCGAGCAACCCGATGAACGGTGCCGTCGACGACACGGTACCGAGGATGCCCTGCCCGCGCTTGAGCGTCTGAACCTCGCGTTGCGCCTGCCGTTCGAGCGCACGAGAAACCGATTCGAAGATGAGCTCGGGGTCGCCTTTCGGGGATATCCGATAGGCTTGCAGCCCGGCGTCGAGGACACGACCGAGGTAGCCCGGATCGGGCCCCGCTTCGGCGGCCGCCGCGGCGTCGATGCCGCCTTGTTGAAGGAGGCCGGCCATCCGCCCCGCAAATTCGATGGACTGCTTTTTCGCCTTCCTGAAGGCGAAGAGCCGCTCCCCCGTCACGAAGAGGGATGCTATCGACATGACCGCCAGTGCAAGGACGATCAGCCGGGCGAAGAGCCCCATATGGGCCCATAGGTCAGATAACGTGAATTGCATCGCTCTTCCTCTTTGTGAGTGCTTTTCGAGTAGCGGCCCGTACTTGCCTTCGGTTGGCTAACAGCCTGAGCCAAAAAATGAACTATTGAACGACTTTGACCTGGATGATGTACTCGACCGTCACGGGCCGCCCCTGGAACGTCACAGGGGTGTACTTCCAAGTCGAAACGGCTTCAAGTATCGCCTTGTCGAGGAACTGCAGACCTTTGATGAGTTTGCAGTTCGAAAGCGTACCGTCGAGATTGATGACGCACTTGACGATAGCCAGGCCTTGGATGTTGGCGGCCTTGGCCTCGGGCGTGAGCGTCGGCGGCGGGTTCGATAGAAGCTTCGGCCGCTCCATGCCGGCGCCGAACGGAATGGCTGTCGTCTTGTTCAACTGACCGCCGAGCACACCGCCCAGCACGCCTCCGACCACGCCTCCCACGACACCGCCGACCACGCCCCCCTCGACTCCGCCCTCGACGCCGGCTGCTTCTTCCTTCGGCTTGTTCTCGACAGGGTCGGGTTTGCTCTTGGCTTCGACGACCGTGTCCATCTTCTTGACGGCGGTCCTCTCGGCCTTCGGCTTTTTCGCTCCACCAGCAGGCGGAGGAGGAGGTGGTGGCGGAGGCGGCGGCGGTGGCGTCGCCAGGAACGTCACCGCCCGGAGATCCTTCTCGACCGCCTTGGCGGGGCGGGAGGAGAGGTACACCACCACAAGGAGCAGCAAGGCATGGACGACAATCGAAAGGATCGCCCCCCGTCCGAACTGCCGCTTCGGAATATTGCGCTCGAGAACTGAGTCGAACATGAAACTACGTCTTCTCTATGAATGAAAATGGGATCGAATGCCAGCGTTCATTACATGTCGTTACTTGAACGACGGAGGATCCTTGGCAAGTACGCAGAGGCGAAGATTCTCGTCGCACCTCGTCAAAAGGTCCGGGCCAATTCCTGAGCCCGTCGGGCGGTTCTTGGAGGGGTCAGGTTCGGGCGAGCATTTGGAATAGTCGAGGGGGTCGGGGGGCGCGCCGCCGTCCTCCAGCGGGCTGGCCGCGCAGGAGATCGACGGCCAAAGGCCTACGACCTTATACTCAGCCGTGCATGGGGTCCCTGCCCCGCCGTCGAGGGATCCTTCCGTCCTCGTCAGGATGAGGTCCGCGATCAGTTGCGTTCCGGGAGCTGCCGGCGTGTTGTAAAAGCGAACATTCGACCATTCATACTTGATATTCAAGGCCGGGACGGCCTCCGTCCCAGGGCCACCGTCAGGCTGCAATTGTCCCGGCGGAACGTACTCAAGGTTTTGCTCGATGTTGGTGGGATTGGAAACAGTGCAGAACTCGTCCCCCCCCGGCTCCCGGCCAGCCCACTTGCCCAAGGAAAAGGCGGAATGCGCGCCGTTCATGTCAGGGGGATGCTGGTCGATTCTGGCCGCAAGAGCGACCGGTTCCATGCCGAGACTGCCGTTGTTGGGGTCGAGGGTCGACTTGTCCGGGAGGGATTCGTTGTACGCCTCGATACCAATCTCTTCGCCATGCAGGTCGCAATCCGTTCCACCCTTGGGGGTGTACACGGCAGCAAAGGCTCCATGTCCAGCGGTGCATTTCATGCGGGGCTGGTCTGAACAGGAAGCTGCGAGGCCGACCACGGCCCCGGCGGCTGCCAATCCCGAGAGATACAAAACCAGGCTTCGCTTATCCACGGTTCGCGTCCTTCCTATAACTTTTCAGGTAACCTGTGATTTCAGGTATCAAAACGTTGTCCGAAGGCCAAAGCGGAACACGCGCGGCGCTTGGTACGCGAGAGGTCGACCAAAGTTGGGGTTCCTTTCCGCGGGGGTGAACGGCGAACCGTCGTCGGAGTGAACCAGTCCTGTGATCGTACCATCCGCGTTGGCCACGCCGCCCACGACCGGCCGAACGTCAGAAGCCGTGTACCGCTGGTCGGAGAGATTCATCGCCTGGAAGTTGAACAGGTTGAAGATGTCGACGGTCGCTTGAACCGACTTGTCCTTGTCGATTTGGAAGCGGTAGCCAAGGGCGAGGTCAGCGCCGAACTCCCACGGATTTCGCTCACCCGAGCCACGGGGAAGGATGAACGCCTCATCCAGACCGTACTGCGGGTGCGAACCGAAGTAGCCAGTCGGCGTGCCCGACTTGCCGCGGAAGGAGACGCCGGTCGTGACGTGGTGCTCGGGGGTGAGGATCCAATCCTTGGCGCCGTAGAGTTTGACCTGATGCGTTCGGTCGCCGGGGAGCGGCCCATCACGATTGGTAAGCAGCGAACGAAGGTCGAAGTCCGAGTTGATGTTCGGGTCGAGCTGCTGCGTTTCCGGTCGGAAGAGGCCGGCATAGTTGCCGCGGAGGTACGAGGCCGTGTAGCTCGCCTGGGCCAGCCAGTCCTCGGCGAAGACCTTGGTGAAGTACAGTGTCACTGCATCGTAGTCGCGTCTGGGCTTCGGGAAATCCGTGGACGTTCCATATCCTGGGTTGCCAATGAAGTAGGTCGCGGCCTCGTCGCGGCTCATGTCCTCAATGACGTAGTTCATCCATCGTTTTGTATAGCTCACGCCCACGCGGGCATCGCGGACGATCTCGTACTCGCCGCCCGCCACGATCTCGTCGGACGACTGAGGCTTGATGTTCGGGTCGATCGGAGTGGGGTGACCGTCCCCGGACAAGAGAGTGTAATACTTGTTGGGGGGGGTTGGCGAAGCCACCCGCCGGTTGGCATCGCCGAGGCATGGACCGGCATCCGGCGCACCCGGGACGATCGGCGAGCAGTTTCGCGTCGGGCTGAAGGGCTGGTGCGAGGTGCCTGCAGACGCCTCACCGGAAAGCGCCCGGTCGGCCATGTCGAGGGGAACGCTCTCGTAGAATCGAGCGAAGTTGGCGAACAACTTCGCTCGGCCAGACTGCGTCGGGTCGTAAATCACGCCCGCGCGGGGCGACCACTGGTTCGGCAGGCTGAGCCCGCGCTCCCCAAACGTGTTGTAAAGGAACTGAGCGTCGTAGCGAAGGCCGACGTTGAGCGTCACCTTGTCCATCACGCTCCAGCTGTCCTGCAGGAAGCCGCCCGCCGTAATCGACTTCGTCTTGGTCTTCAAGAACGGGAGTATGTTGATCTGGTCGGGGCCGGAGAGGTAGCTGTAGTTCCGGTAGTCGCTGAAGCTCGTTCCCGCCGTCGACTCGCGGTATTGCGCCGTGCCCGAGTGGGACTTGGTGACTTCGTACTGGTTATACTCGACGTCGACGCCCGCCTTGATGACGTGGTGGCCAGCGCCCTGCAACAAGTAGGTGAGGATGCTGCGGCCCTGATAGCGATCGAGAGCCTGCCGGCTGAGAGCGCCGGGTCCTCCCGTGTTGTACGTGGTGACGGGGCAATCGTAGCCATTGGCGGGGTCACATAGCGACCGGTCGATGGGCGTCGGGTCCAGATCGTAAATCTCGTGGAGCCCCCCTGCGGTGCGGCGCCATGCGACTCGGGATTGGCCGGCCAAGACGCCGGGGTTTAGGGTTTCCTCGGGGCCGGAACCGTCCGCTCCGAGGATACCGCCCGTCTCATGGTGCCACCCAACGGTGGTGTTGATGAGGACGCGCTTGTTGTCGAAGGCCGAGTCCCACTTGAGGCTCGTGTCGAACGAGGATCCGAGTCGCTTGTGTGCGAGTGCACCGTAGGGGCCGTTGAGACCCGCCGTCGTGCGGGGGTCGGCTTCCGGCTGACCGGTCAGCGGGCTGATGCCGTATTTGCCATCGCCGCCGCTCTGGCTCGGCGTCGCATAGACGGCGAGGTGCAGCTGGTTGTCCTGGTTGATGGCGAAGGTCAGTTTGCCCATCGCCTGGATCTGCGTCGATTCCGCGGCCCAGTCCGATTCGGAACCCGGAATCAGCACTTGCTCGCCGTTGGCCGCTGCCACCGGGTCGAGCGCACGGGGATCGTCGGCGGTCGGGAGGACCTTGCTGCGGTTGAGGCTGCGCTTCAGGTTGAAGCGCGTCTTCGCGAAATCGAGTCCCACGTAAAACCACAACTTGTCTTTGACGATCGGGCCGCCGATGTCGGCGCCGATGTCACCGATGTACCCGAGCGTCGTGTCGGTCGCGACGGTCTGCCCCGCGCGGCGAACCAGGGAGCGCTTTCCCTCGAGAGCGCCCGGCGAGTAGTAGCCGAAGACGCCGCCGTGGAACTCGTTCGAACCGGACTTGGTGACGACGTTCAGCATGCCGCCCGTGGCGCGTCCGTACTCCGGCATGTAACCGCCGCTGATGATGTTCACCTCTTTGATGAACTCCATCGAGAGCGGCGTGCCAATGACGCCGAAGGCGGGGTTATTGACCGACATGCCGTCGAGCACGTACTGGTTCTCGGGAGAAGTCGTGCCGTTGATCGACGTGCCGTACGTGTCGGAGTTGGCGCCCGGCGTCGACTCTGCGACGGCCTCGAATGACCGCGAGCCGCCGCCCTTGCCGCCCGGTGCGGCGACGGGGATGCGCCGCGTGAACTCTTGCGAGATGTTCTGACCCGTGGAGCTCGAACCAATGTCGACCGACGGGGGCCGCGCCACGACCGTCACTTCCTCGGCCTTGAGAGCTTCGGGAAGGAGTTGGGCGTCCTGACGAATCGTCGAGTCGGCTCGGAGATTGATGCCGTCACGTGAGAACGGCCGGTACTGTTCCTTCTCGAGGCGGAGCGTGTAGACGCCCGGCGGAAGAGCGGGAATTCGATAGAGACCCGACGAGTCAGTCACCACCATCTGCTCCCCTTGGAGGCCTGGTGAGGTGACCGTCACGACGACGTCGGCGACCGGTTGTTTGTTCGCCGCGTCGACGATGGTCCCTGTGAGGACAGCTGCGCCTTGCTGGGCCAGTGCCGCCTTCGGCGTTAGCAATAATGCTGCCGCGATGGCGCAGACGACCCAATGCCAGAACGTCTTCTTGAGCATTGTCACGAATTCCTCTCCACGAGATATGCCTAATTGCTGCGGGGATGGTGGAGTTCAACCACGAGGCAGATCAATCTGCCACGTGTGTGGCTGAGCCACGGGGGGGGAGCCAAACAACGGTGAAGCTTCTTTTTGAAGAGCTGACGCCTCTACTCGACCAACCTCGCCCCAGCCACCCTCAAGCAATTCGGTACCGGAGATCTCGAGGTTGTACAGCTACGCCTACAACAACTCAGGTTGCGATGACCGGCACGAGTAGCCTGGTTTCTTTGACATTGCAATAGAGTTTTTTGGGATGGTGCGCGAAGAATTGATTTGAACCACGCACGACTCTTCACGCGTTTCCGGCGCGCTTCTCAGCGAGTGACGTCAGTGCACGATCAGCCGGAAATTTGCGAGTGAACCAGCGCACCGAAGTGTGGTGTTGGAGCATCATGCGAAACGGAATACACACCCGCGCTGCGCGAAGTTTCCATCGCCTCAATTTCCAAAGCGCGGACCGGCCGTCGATTCAAGACGCGGTTGTGGAGAGACACTGTCGCTACCGCTTTGCAACGGTGCGCTATGACGCACATCGTCAAAGGGATGCCCTGCGCATTTGCCCGCGCGTGCAAGCCCCCCGGGACCGAAAAAGACGGAAGAGTGAGAAGAACAGAAGAACAACAGAAGTGGAGCCGAAGGGGATCGAACCCTCTACCTCCTGCATGCCATGCAGGCGCTCTCCCAAATGAGCTACGGCCCCTGTTTGCAACTAGGAAATTAGTAATTCGAAAGATCAACACGGCCGGCCGAGACGGAAGCAAGGTTCGGCGGGGGCCGCAACATAGCACTACTCCGTCCGTTCTTCGCCATTCCAGATCACGATCCGCCTTACTCCCGAGGGAGACTCGGTCCACTTCGTTTCGGCCAGGTAATCGGGTGGTCTTCAGGCTGTTCCGACCGTCGATCTGGCAGCGAAATCTGGGCCGCTTGATAGGCGGCACGTCCCCGCTTGTCAAACATCGCGTGCGCTGGCGAGGCTCGCTTTTTCGAGCGAGTCCACGAGTCTAGGGATCTGGGGGACGGCTACCGAGCAGAGTGCCACGCGCAGCGCGCCTTTCAGCGGCACCACGAAGACACCGTCCTCCTTCATTTTTGCAGCCGCTCGAGGAGCGTCCTCGACGAACATCGTCACGAAAAAACCGCCATCGTAACGCGGATAGCGAAGGCGGCGTGGACGCGCGAGGTCGTTGAAGACGGCGACGCGCCCGTCGAGGAGGCTCACGAGGCGTCGACGCTCTTTGGCGACGGCGTCGGCGAGGGCCGGTTCACGAAGGAGCCGCGTGACCGCCGTCATGCCCCCGCGGTTGCAGTTCGACCATGTGCCGCGGCACGCAAAGCCGAGCGCCGATTCGATGCGCTGGCGCTCCTTTGCATCCGGAAGAAGGGCGACGAGAGCGCCCACGCGAAGTCCGTAGTGCGTGAACGTTTTGGATGCGCTCCAGGCGACCAGGACGAGGGCGCGCCCGAGAAGCGATTCCAAGGCGCGAAGAGCCGTGCGGGTCCCTTCCTTGGCATAGGCGGAGTAAGCCGCGTCGAGGACGACGGCCACGGGGCCGCGGCTCGCGTGACGACCGAGGACCTCGACCATCGAGCGCCAATCCTCCTCGCTCATCGAGTAGCCCGTCGGGTTCTGACACGGGTCATTGATGAAGAGGACGGCGCGCCCCTGGGCGGCCATGATTTCCCCGAGTTTTCGGTCGAGCGCTTCGAAATGAAGGCGACTCATGTTGCTCTGCGGATCGAACATCTCGAAGGTCTGCACGCGGCGCTGGTGCTCGTCGGCCAGTGTCTCGTAGGGACCCCAATAGTAGGAGGTCGTGAGCAGCGATTGGCCCGGTTCGAGGAAGGTCGAGATGACGTGACGCAGCGCGCCGGTGCCGCCCGGCGTCGCGACCGCTGCCGCCGCGGCCCGCATCGCCGGCTGGTTCGCGAAAAGGTCGTCCATCACCGCTTCGAGGAAGGCCGGGGTTCCCGCGATCGGTGCATAGCCAGCCCAATCTTCCTCTCCGACGTCTTTGACCGCCCGCGCAGCCGTGGGCAGAACCGCGAGCGCGCCGCTGTCGTCCAGCAGCACCCCGATGGTGGCGTTGATGATGGACTCACCGCGCCCTGCCCGAAGCGTCGCCTCCTGGTTCAGCGCGAAGATCGGATCGTCGCCGGAGCGGTCTCCTTTAACGAGAAAGGGGAGCATGCCGAGGTTTCCTATCATAAGAAGCCCGCTCGAAGAGCGGGCTTCTTATGCCACTCCCTGCGGGGGCGCTGCCCCCGCCCCACCGAAGCAAGTTCGGAATGGGGCCCCACCCTGCGGGGCCTCCGGCCCCGATACATCCCTGCTCACTCCGACTGCCCGTGCCTCCTCAAATAGCGCCGCAACCGTACCACCCATCCTTAAGTACAGCTACGCGGGATGGTAAGTGCAGCTACGCGGAGCTGGGCATGGGGCGGCCGGGCACGTCGCGGCGTCGCGGCGTCGCTGTGCATCGCGTTGGCACTGCCCTCACTCGAGGTCGACGTCGATGCCGACGCGTCGCATGAGGCGAAGCGCGTTGGTCGAGCGGACGACCCCGGGCCTCAACTTGTAGTCGAAGGTCATCGTTGATTTTCCGTTTTCGGAATCGCTGACCTGTTCTTCGAAATGGACTTTATCCACACGGGCGTCGAGATCGGGCCCGAGGTCGAGCAGGCCGACGTCATGGGTCGAGATCGCGCCCATGGCGCCGCGCTCGAGCAAATGACGCAAGACGGAGCGCGCGCCGATGATGCGCTCGCGCGAGTTCGTACCCTGGAGGATCTCGTCGAGTAAGAAAAAAAGTGGACGTTCGGCCTCTATCCCATCGACGACGCATTTGAGCTTCTCGAGCTCGGCGTAGAAATGGCTGACGCCTTTGGCGAGGGAGTCGCGGGCCCACATGCTGGTTCTCAGCTCGACCGGCGCCATGACGAGCTCCTCGGCGACGACGGGAGCGCCAGCCATGGCGAGCACGGCGTTCGTTCCCATGGAGCGAAGGAGTGTGCTTTTCCCGCTCATGTTCGACCCGGTGACCAAGAGGGCAGTTCCAGGCCCGCGCAGACTGACGTCGTTCGTCACCCGCCCCTTCGCATCGATGAGCGGGTGTCCGAGACCTTTGGCACGGAAGGCCGACGTTTCTTCGAGCGTCGGCCAGCTGGTTTCGCGATGATCGTGAGCAAATCCGGCCAGGCTGGCCAGCGCTTCGAACTCGCCGATCGCGTCGAGCCACGACCGCACCCGTCGCCCGGCGCGTATTTGCCATCGTTCGAGCGCCAGCACGCAGTGCAGATCCCAAAGAAAGAGCGGCCCTATGAAGAATCGAAAAACTTCATTCTGACGCGCATCGAGAAACCCGGCGATTGCCGATAGCCTGCCTATCTCCTCGGGTGCGGTGCGCGGCGATTCCTTTGTCGTTCCAATTTTTGCATGTAGACGTTGCATCGAAGGCGTCTCGAAGCGCTCCCGCGCGATGAGCTCCAGCATGGATCGGTAGGGGGAGAGGGCCCCTTCGCGCGCGCTCACGGCGCTCGCGATAGGCTCGACCTTGGGCAGGAGACTGAGCGCATAGAGCCACTGTCCGAGCGCCACGACGAGCACGATCCGGCTGGAGACGATTTCGAGTTGGGAGAGGACGAATGCCAGCGCCAAAAGGGCTGGCAGCAAGAACGCCGCGACGCGTGCCAACGGGAGCGCGGAAACGACGGGTGGCGATTCGGCCCAGGCGACGAGGGGCGCCGGATCGGGCTTGTCCGCACGGATGAGGGCACCGAGGACGGCGAGCTCTTCGCGCACCCCCTCGCGCGCCATCAGCTCGCGTACGGCGGCCTGTCGTTCGAGCACCTCGTCACGCGCACACGATTCGGTGAGCCACCGCGCCAAGGTATCCTCGCCGCGGCGGGTGCGCGTCGAATCGAGAAGCTGAAAGAGCGACGCTTCGCCGAAGAGGTCGAGGTCGGAGGAGTATGGGTGTTCGTCGGAACGGAAGCGCTCACCGCGCGACGGGTATTCGGCGTATTTGCCATCGATGCGCAGGATGGCCCAACGGTGAAAGGCGATGGCTGCCGCTAGGCGCCGCTCGATCCGATCGATTCGCGCGTGCCACACCACCAGCGCGACGAACGCGGCCGCCAGCGCGGCGGCGAGCCACCAGCACCAGAAGGGGAGATAGCCGAAGCCCCGCGCGAACGCGAGCCCCGCCGCCCCGACGAACGTGATCAACCGAAAGCTGGAAATCACGCGTGAGGTGCGCGCCTTTTGCCGTGCCTGTTCCTCGAGCAAGCGCTGTCGTTCATGATGCGCCTCGCGGGGAACACGATCCGCGCCGGCGGGCGCGTTTGCCGCAGGGCGCGGCGTCTCGTTGGTTTCCGTCGTGGTGGACATGGGTCGTCTTCGCTCCGCGACTTTATTTGGCAGCGGGACGAGCTTTGGGCGCCAGGCGCCCCCGCAGCTGCGTGATGATCTCGTCGGGCCCGAAGAAGATGTCCTCGGGGTAGGTGCGCCCCTTGATCATGCTGGCGTAGATCTCGTCGGCTAGCTGGAAATTGAAAGCGAGGCCGGAGATGTACTCGAGCTTGAGGCTGAAGTCGCGATTGACCGGAGTCTCTTTCAACCAGTCGCCGAGCTCGCGGCCGCGCGTCCCGTAAGAGGCGAAAATGTCGAGCGCCGAGGTGAGCTTGACCTCGGCGAGGGACTGGCGGAGCGCCTGGTTGTCGTCAATCCGATGCTGCACGGCGGCGATGTCGATACGCAGCGGTTCGACTTGGCCGAGCAGGACCACGTCGTATCCTTTGGCCTCTGGCTGCGAGTTGAACACCGTGCCGTCCGGAAATGCGTCGACGAAGGTGCGCATCTGAATCTGAATGGCCTTTTCGCTGGTCTCGTAGAGTGGAACCCACTGTGTGGCAATCCCGCCCTGATTGAGCTTATCTTTGACGATAGCGTAGTACTCTTGAGAAAATAGCACCGAGTTGCCGCGAACCCAGGGATGAATGGGGTCGGAAGTGATGATGTCGAACTTTTCGTGTGTCGTCGCCAAGAAGTGCCGCGCATCGTCGCTGACCACTTCCACGCGCGCATCGGACAAAACGTTGTGATTCTGTTGGGAAAAATAGCGGGACGCCGCCGGCAGAACGGCGGGTTCGATTTCGCATATGACGATGCGCTTGACCTCGGGGTGGACGACGAAGGCGCCCGCCGTCACACCCGCGCCGAGGCCGACGACCAACACCGATTCCGGATGGGGGTGCGCGAGCGCGGAGAGGTGTCCGAGCAAGCGCTGCAAGCGCATATCCAGCGCATCCGTCGACGCCTCGACTTTGCCGGCCACGTGGTAGTAGCGGTGGTTCGAGGATTCACGGACGGCCACCGTCGATGCCACCCCCTCGGCGACGTACGGAATTTTGTCTCGGTCGTTCAGTGTCCAAATGTACCGGCCGATCGCTTGGAACTTCGCGGGCAAAGCGGGCACCAAAAGCACCCCGACGATGGCAAGGGGAAGGGGTAGCTCGGCGAGGACGTCGAGACGCGTCCGCTTTCGCTTCTTCATCTGCCCCGCGGTCTTCTTGTCCGCCGTCGCTCCCTCGGCGGGGACCTCAGCGGGCGCTGCCGTCTGCTTTGCGCCGTCCTGGTCGTTCTTCTTCAAGGGCCGGCGGATCGATGCGTACATGAGGGAGGCCGAGATCGCGGCGAGCACGACAAAGATCTGCTCGGCGGTGCGCGTTCCCCAGGACGGAATGAGCAGAAGACTCGTGGCAAGGGAGCCCACGATGGCCCCGAAGGTGTTGGCGGCGTACACGTTGCCGCTCGATCGACCTTGATCAGAGCTCGCAGCGCTCGCCGCCGCGAGCGCCAAGGGAAAGCTCATCCCCCAGAGCACCGCCGCCGGCAGGATCACCTCCATGCAGCGAATCACGTGAAGCGTGTGCAACGTGCGGATCGGGACGACGCGCAGCGTCGACGTGTAGGGGAGGATCGTGGCGATCATGAAAGCCGCGTACACGATGGCCGGCACGAGCCCGAGCTGGCTCGCTGCAAGCAGCCGCCGACTGTCGTGTCCGCGCCGGAGGGCCCACGCCGCGAGCGCGCTGCCCGCTCCGAGCCCCCCGAGGAAGACGGCGAGAATGATGGCAAAGGTATATATCGTGCCGCCAAAGATGAGCGCGAGCAGTCGCGTCCAAACGACCTGAGCGCCGAGGGCGGTCAAACCCGAGAGCGCAACGACCCCATAGACGATGCGGGCATCGTCGCGGACAGGTGCGGGAGCGTCGGCCTCGACGGGCTCCGCCGCCTCCACTGCGGGCCGGCGCGCCAGGCGCAGCGCCGTGATTCCGATGAGAAGATTGAGGGCGGCGGCAATCCCGGTGGCGACCAGGATGTCCCAGTTCGGCAGAATGTAGAACCCGGTCCAGAGGCAACCGAGCACCGCCCCCAGCGTGTTGGCGCCATAGAGCTCGGCGAGCGCGGAAGGCCCCGAACGATTGCCACGGTAGCGCCGGGCGACGGCAGGGAGCGTCGCGCCCATCAGCGCCGTCGGCGGCAGGAGAATGAGCGCCGCCACGACCCCCCGCAGGGCGATGCCGGCGAGACCGTGCCCGAAGAGCCCGAAGTAAATGGCCCGCACCCCGGGAAGTAAAAAGGGCAGCGCGATCCCGAAGGCCCCGATGCCGATCTCGATGAGACCGTAGACACGGAGCGGCTCTGCCGTACGCGGCACGATACGCGCGAGCAAGAGACTCCCCAGAAACATACCCCCCATGAAGCTCGCCAAGAGGATGCCGAGCGAGAGCGCCGATGCGCCGATGACGAGCCGCAGCAGGTGGAACCAGACGATCTCGTAGATGAGCGCAGCGCAGCCGCTGGCAACGAACAGCAGCAGGAGCACGGTGTGGGTGCGCATCGGCTGCGCGGGGCCTGCGTTTTCCTCCATGAGCTCGTCCGGGGCGGCGGCGCGAGCCTAGCGGAACCATGCGCTCGCGCACAGTGGAGCTCCGTTTTTCCTCCCGCTACCCGCTCCACTCCGCAGAATCCGCGACACGCCCGCGACTTCGCTCTATCGTAGACCGATGCGGGTGACTTTCTATGGCGTCCGGGGGTCCATCGCCACGCCCGGGCCATCGACGGTGCGGTACGGAGGCAACACGGTCTGCGTCGATGTCCGCCTCTCCGACGGCACGGTCGTGATCCTCGACGCCGGGACCGGGATCCGCGAGCTCGGCCGGGTGCTGCTGCGTGAAGGTTCCACCGGTCCGATCCACGCCCTCATCACCCACGCCCACTGGGACCACATCATCGGCATTCCGTTCTTCGGTCCCATCTGGCGCAAGGACACGCACCTCATTCTCTATCCGTTGGCGACCGCAGCCCAGGAACGGCTCCGGCATAATTCCATCCTGTTCGAAGAAATTCATTTTCCGGTGCGGGCTACGGACATCCCGGCCAAAGTCGAGCTCATCGATCCGCGCGAAGAGCGCTGGCGCATCGGCTCCGCCGTCGTATCCAGGATCCAGCTCAACCATCCCGGCGGTGCCCAAGGTTTCCGCGTCGACGACGCCGATCGCTCCTCGCTCGTCTACCTCACCGACAACGAGCTCGTGCCGCCCGGTCCTCCCACGACCTCGATGGACGACCTTGCCAAGTTCTCGCGCGACGTCGGTCTGCTCATTCACGACGCCCAGTACGTCGAGGCCGACTTCCCCCACAAACGCGGCTGGGGGCATTCGCTGGTGACCGACGTGCTCGAGCTTTCGCGCAGAGCAGAAGCCTCCACCGTGGCCCTCTTTCATCACGAGCCCGAGCGCGACGATGAGGCGCTCGATCGCATCGGCGTGAGCGCCAGCGTCTGGGTCAAGGAGAAGGGGAGCGCCACGCAGGCCGTCGTGGCCCGCGAGGGGCTCACCATGACGGTGCTGCCCCGCTGACCCGCAGCGTCAGTCGATCGAGAGCAGCTCGATGTCGAAGACGAGCGGTCCCCCGGGCGCTCCCGGCCGCGGGGTGTCGCCATAGGCGAGCCCACCCGGGATCCAGAACCTGGTTTTCTCGCCTTCCACCATCAGCTGCACGCCCTCCGTCCACCCCTTGATGACGCCATTGAGGCCGAACGCGGTCGGCTCGCCGCGGGTGACGGAGCTGTCGAACATCTTGCCGTCCGGCGTCCATCCCGAATAGTGCACCTTCACGCGATCGGTCGGCTTCGGGTGGCGCGTGCCCGTACCTTTTTGCAGGACGCGGTAGGCGAGCCCCGATTCCGTCTTTTTGGCCGAGGCGGGGGCCGCTTTGACGTCCGGCGGCACCGTCGGCGGCTTCGGTGCGGTCGCGATCTCCAGGAGCTCGACATCGAACACGAGCATGCCTGCGGGCATTCCCGGCTGCGCTGGGGTGTCGCCGTAGGCGAGCTTGGCGGGGATCCACAGACGTGCCTTTTCGCCCGCGGTCATCAGCTGCAGACCCTCGGTCCACCCCTTGATGACGCCGCTGACGCGGAAGCTGGTTGGCTCGCCGCGGGTGACGGAGCTGTCGAACATTTTGCCGTCCGTCGTCCAGCCCGTGTAGTGCACTTTCACCTTGTCGTCGGGGCCGGGACGCTCCTTGCCGGTGCCGGGCGTCAGCACCTTGAGGGCAAGGCCGGATGCCGTCTTCTTGGCATCGCTCGGGACAGCCGCCACGTCCGCCGGCGCAGGCACCGACTTGACTTCCTTCGGATCTTGCAAGGGCCCGAGCTCCGCCGGCGTGATCGTGCCGATGACGGAGGGGGATGGGGTCGCGGCGCTCGATGGTGCGGCCGTCGGCGCGGCCGATGTCTCGGCGGGACGCGCGGAGCTCGCGCCGGGAGCGGGCTCGGGCGGCGTTTTCTCGCATGCCGCGAGGGCTACGATGGCAGATAGGACGGCGGAGGCGGAGATGAAAAGGGAGCGATGTTTCATGGCTGGGCGCAGGCTAGTCCACCCTTTCGGCGACGCCAACGGCCGTGCGCGTGCGCGCTTCCGCCAGGGCTGAATCTGCGTGGATCTGCGCCGAAGACCGCTGCCCCAAGCACGACGCCGTCAGTTCTTCGCCGTACCCGATCACGATCGGCCCATCAGCGAGGTGGCCACGTAAGAGTGCGAGGGGAATGAAACGTCGTAGCGGCCGGTTGCACCACGAGTGGACATGCGCTCAACCAATCGTCTTGGTCACCTCGCTCTCATCGTCGTTTTACCCACTGCGCTCCTCGCCGGATGCCAAAGGCAGTCGCCCAACGTCAACGGCGCCGCGGCGGGCAACCCCTCCGCGCTGGTCGCGGGGTCCGACGCGAAGTCGGTCTCGGCGGCCGAGGCTTTGGCTTCGACGCCCGCGCCGTTCGCATCGCCGCCGCTTTTGACCGGCACCCCCGACGTGGCCGCGCTGGTCGCGAAGGTCAAACCTTCGGTCGTGAACATCACCATCACGCACGACGTGCATCCAGCCAAGCTCGACGACAATTCTCCCTTCGGCCCTTTTGGGCCTCAACCTTTTGGACCGTTCGGGCCCGGCCGTCGCGGTGGGGAAAACCCCATGTTCCGCCAGAAGGGGCTCGGTTCCGGATTCATCGTCGATGGCAAGGGTCACGTCGTGACCAACGCGCACGTGGTCGACGGGGCCAACGAGGTGAAAGTGAAGCTTGCGGACGAGCGCGAGTTTACCGCCAAGGTGGTCGGTCGAGATCAACGTCTCGATCTCGCGGTGCTCGAGCTCGAAGGGGCGAAGGATACGCCAGGCGCGTCGCTCGGATCGAGCACCGACCTGCGCGTAGGAGAATACGTCGTCGCTATCGGCAATCCCTTCGGCCTCGGAAACACCGTCACCATGGGCATCGTCAGCGCCAAGGATCGCGCCATCGGCGCTGGGCCGTACGACGACTTCATCCAGACCGATGCTTCGATCAACCCTGGCAACAGCGGCGGACCGCTCTTCAACCTCAAGGGAGAGGTCGTCGGCATCAACACCGCCATCAACCCCAATGGCCAAGGGATCGGCTTTGCCATCCCGGTCGACGCGCTGAAAGAAGTGATCGCCCCGCTGCTCAGTACCGGTCGCGTCGCGCGCGGCTATCTCGGTGTCGCCATCCAACCGGTCGACGCCGCGCTCCGCAAAGCGCTCGGCATGGACGGCGCCAAAGGGGCGCTCGTGGCCGAAGTCGTGCCGGGCGGCGCAGCGGATCGCGCCGGCGTGAAGAGCGGCGACGTCATCGTCGGTGTCGATGACACGCCGGTGCCTTCGACGGAAGACCTTCCGCGTATCGTTGCTCGCCATGCGCCCGGCTCTCGCGCCAAGGTCGAAGTGCTGCGCGCGGGCAAACGGCAGACGCTCGACGTCGCCCTCGACGAGCTGAAAGACGACGCGGCGCGCGCCGATCAGAAGCCCTCGAACAGGCCGGGCAACGGCGCGCCCACCGGCCTCGGCATCGAAATCGGCGAATCGCCGAACCGCAAAGGCGAGGTCGTCGTCGGCAGGATCATGCCGGGTAGCCCGGCCGATGGGCAGTTGGCGCCCGGTGACGTCATCGTCGAGGTCAACCACGGAGCTGTGCATCGTCCGGAGGATGTAGTGGCGCGTGCGAAGAGCACTCCGGATGGAAGTCCGGTCCTCCTCAAGATCAAGCGCGACGGCAAACAGCGCTACGTCGCCATCGAGCGATCGGCGGGCTAAGGCCTTCCGTTTCCGCGAGGGGGCCCGGAAGCGGAGTGCGCGCGTATGTTTCAGGCGCACATTGGTGACGACGCCCGCCCGTAAATTGCGAGCGAGGGGCACGCAGGTATGGTGAAAACCGCCGTAGGTTGAGTAGTGCCAGCCGAAGGTTTTTCGGTACTATGGAAGTCATGCCGAAGCGCGGGGTTCTCTTGATCCTCGGGGCGGTCGTGCTTGCAGCAGCATCGGGTTCGGCCCAGGGCATCAAAGGTCGACCGAGAGCGCCGTCGGCCAAACCGGCTCCCGCCAAAACGCAGCCTGCACCGCCGGCTTCCGCCAAAGACACGGCATCCCCGAGCACCGAACCCGAGCCCGCGGCGAGCGCGGCGCCGGCCATGACCGGACGAGGCGAAGCGAAGACAGCGCCGCCGGCCAAGACTTACACGAGTGACGGCGGCGTAACCGTCATCGAAAAAGGCGCCACCAAGCAGTTTCAATTCACGGAAACCGACGTCGAGGGGCGCCTCAAGGTGCCACAGCTCGTGTACTTCCTGCGTCGCGTGCGCGCCGAATTCGCCGCCGGCGATCTCGGGCATCGTTCTTTCATGCGGGAGCTGTCCGCAACCCAGCGCGATCCCGACTTCTGATGACAGCATCCGCCGCACTACCCTCGACCGTGCTTCGCGTAGCCGCCGCCTGGGGCACCACGGTGCTCTCGGTGAAAAATCTCCCGGTCGGTGAGTCGTACGTCCTCGGAGAGACCGGGGGCGCCAGCATGGTCATGCCCGACGGCCTTCCGGCGTCGAGCACGCCGGTGCGCGCGGTGGCCACGGGATGGGAGCTCGACGCGCGCGGCGTTTCCAGCGGCCTTCTGCGTCTGCGCGGTCGCGAAGAGGATCCCAAGCGTTTCGTCGACGCGCCCGTCATCCTGGTCCCCGGCGATTGGGGTCTACTTCAGTACGGCGCGTTCTCACTCTTTTTCCAATTTGGACCGGCGGCTCCGCCGCTCAGCAAGAAGAAGCGGCGCGACCTGCTGGTCGGGCTCTCCGTCGTCAGTTCGTTCATCTTTCACTTCGGGGTCTTCGGATTGGTGCGCGCGCTGACCTCGCCCCCTCCCATTCCCAAACCTGCCGAGCTCTCCAAGCCGGAAGAGATCGCCGCGCGTTTCGGCATCCAGCGTTCGATCCTCGAAGAGCCGCCCAAAGAAATGACGGCCGGTAGCGACAAGTCGGGTGGCACCGGCGTCAAAGACCCCGGCGCGCGTGACACCAAGAAACAGGGCGGCGGCAAGAAGATGGCCGACGCCGAGGGCAAGCTGGGCAAGAACGGCAAAGAAGATCACACCGAGCTGCAGGGCGAGATTCGCAACGGGCTCGGTGGCATGAGCGACGTTTTGGCGAGCGAGACCGGCGAAGAGATCAAGCACACGCTCGGCACCATCAGCTCGGTAGCGGCGGCGCTCGGCGGCCTCAACTCGACCAACATCGTCTTCGGCGCAGGATCGGGCACCGGTCTCAAAGGGGCCGGGCCCGGCGGAGGCGGCACCGGCCCCGGTGTTCCATTCGGATCGGGCACGCTCAACACGGGATGGGGCATCGGAAGCGGAGGGGGCTTCGGTGCCGGCGCCGGTGGTCCAGGCGGCAAAGGTCGCGGCGGGCCCGGACTCGGGGGTAGCGGCAAAGGTGACGGCCAGGGCACTGGCACCGCTGAACGTCAGGTGGCGGTGTCGAGCGGAGCTGGTTCGGGCAGCGGCGGACTTTCCCCGGAGCAAATTCGTCGCGTCGTGATGGCGCACCTCGGCGCGCTGCGCGCTTGCTATGAAAGCGAAGCCGAGCGAAACCCGAACCTGAAAGGTGGCGTCACCGTGCAATGGCAGATCGCCCCCGAGGGAACGGTGAGCGGAGCGAGCCTGGGCGGCTCTTCGCTGGGCAGTCCTCGGGTCGAAGGTTGCGTCGTTCGACAGGTGAAAGCGTGGCGTTTCCCCATCAGCATTGCGGCCTCGAGTGTCAGCTGGCCTTTCAAGTTCGGCCTGTCGGGCGGAAGCTGAGGATCGACGTGAAGACCCCCGCCGAGGCGCCCGTTTCTCCGAAGTCGTCGTCCACTCTGGCGGTGCTCGCTGGTTTGCTGGCCGCTTCGGGCGCGGTTGGATGCGGGGCCGAGTCGGACAAGCAGACCTACGATCCCGTCGCCCTCGGGATGACCAGCAACGATCCGCCCCTTTACGACGACGGTGAAAGCACCATCTACGAAGTGACGCGCGCGGTGTCGTTCCCCATCAACGTCCCGACCAGCGCGGACTTGGCGACGCTCTCCGCGGTCGTCCCGCCGTACACGAGGACGCCTTGGATCACCAACAAGGACGTCAAAGTCCAAGTGACGTGGACCATCTCCAATCTCGACAAGCAAGCGCACAACGTCGAGATTTTGCTCGACCCGTGGAACGAGTTTGCCCGCTACGTGCCCGGGGTCAACATGGGCGAGGAAGAGACGGTCCCCGATCTTTCTGGCATCGACATTCTCCTGCGCGTCGAAGGGATGAGCCGCAAGAAAGGCATCTTTACCTTCGACGATATGGACGAAGTCGCAACCGATCTGGCGACGGTCGAAAACATCATCGGCTTGGGGACGGTCGACGGCGTCAATGGCCTCGTCAATCACGCCTTCGAGATCCACAACCGCTCGAGCGAGGATCGCCTCATCAAGGGCTATATCCCGCCCATCATCGCCGGCCTGGTCGGGTTCGACGTGGGCCTGCGCGCATTCGGGCAGGGCAACGTGGCCCTCGAGATCATCGTCGAGATCACGGATTTCGTCGGCAATCGCGTCAGCACGGAACAGCCCCTCAAGCTCGACGGGACGATGTGGATCACACCGGAGGCGACGCTCACGGCGCCGGCAGCGGAAGTCCCCTAGCATGACCGCCCGAGCGGGCGCTGCGCCGAAACGCGCGGCCCTACTTGTCGTCGCGCGGACCGTGAATGACGAGCACCGGGGTGGTGCTGGTGCGGATCACGTTCTCGGCGACGCTGCCGAGGAGCGCGCGCGCGAGCCCGCGCCGGCCATGGGTGCCAATGACGATGAGGTGGGCGTCGACCTCCTTGGCCATGGCGTTGACCTCTTCCCACGCCACCCCCTCCCGCAGGACGGCAGTAAGGGGAACACCGGACGTCTTTTTGGAATCGACCACGGCGTTGAGCCGATTTTGTCCCGCCGTCGCCAGCTGCGCCGCCACCTCGGCGCCAGCGATGTAGCCCCCGTCGGCAAAACCCATGGCCGGAATTTGGTAGGCGTGAACGATCGTGATGCTCGCGTCGAATTTTCGAGCGAGCTCGATTCCGAATTCGAGCGCCCGATCGGAGGTCTCGGTGAAGTCGGTCGCGACGAGAATACGTTGGATAGCGAGCATCGATCACTCCTCCTGCAAGCACGGCCTCAGGGTCGTGCAGTCGTCACTCTTGCAATCAAATGGCCAAAAACGCGCGCAAAATCGGTCGTGGGCCCAAAGTCGCATCTGCCGCTGCGGTCATCGCGAAGGATGGGCAAGTCGTTCGTTACATCGGGAGTTGAAAGGGAAAAGCCGGGGCACGCCCGCCGTTGTTGCGCCATTGCTGGGCCGTGTTTTGCACGATGGGCAGCCTCAGCTGAGGCGGCGGGTGGGTCATGAGAAAACCGAGGATGATCGTCTCGACGCCGAGGGCCTCCAGGCGCGAAAAGAAGTCGAGCACCAGGTTGGCTCCCTCTTCGGTGAAACGCCCGTTCGAGCGGCGGCTGCCCGTGTCGAGCACATTGAACGTTCCCTGAACGTCGGCTTCGATCTCATTGGGTTGGTTGAAGAGCGGCACGGTGCTCGAAAGAAGGCGCCCGACGTCTTGCGCGGTCACGCCGCCTCTGGCGGCGCCGTTCGCGCAACCGGTATGACCGCGGTAGTGATGGGCGAGCTCGTGGCCCAGGACGAAGGCGACTTGCTCGTCGAAAAGGAACCTCTGGCGCGCGAGCTTGCGCGGATCGAGCGCCTGCGGGAGGGGAAGGAATCCGGCGGGCGGACCGGCTACCGTCTTCTGGCCGCGCACTTCGTTGGCGAAGCCGCTCACGAGCTCGCCGTATTTCGCCGTACCGAAGATTTCGTCGTAAGCGCGCGCTTCCGAGGTCCGCGCCAAGATGAGGATGAGCGGCGTGGTGATGCCCATGAAGGCGGTGCCGGAGTTGCTGCAGCCCGCGAACGCGTTGACCTCTTTGGGATCTTCGATCACCTGCAGAGGAATGCCTTGCACCTTGGCGCGCGTGGCGTCGGGCAGATTCGCGATGAGCTCCCCGATCACTGCGGCCGGCTCTTGCCGCATGAACTGCGCGGTCGTCGATCCCGAGGGATCGAAGCTCCCCAAGGGTGCGGCTGGAAGCGATGCCCCCGCGGCGGGAGGCGCCGTGGGAGGAGGGGGAGCGGGACGCGGCGGTGGCTGTGCGACCGGTGGCTGCGGCGGAGGCGCGCTGGGAGGATACCCGCCCGGCTGTCCATAGCCACCGTAGCCCGGTTGACCCGGAGGGGGGCCGTACCCCGGTTGACCGTACGGTCCCGGGTAACCTTGCTGCGGCGGGGGATAGCCGGCGGGCTGCCGCGCTGGAGTCGATGACTGCGTCGAGCACGAAGCAAGGACGAGGCAAGCCACGCTACCCCATTGGCCAACCAGAAAAATCGAGCGCATCGTCTACACCTCGACGCGGATGGTAGCGCTTACGCCGAAGTGATCGCTAGGGTAGACGCCACCGATCGGGCGATCAAAGCAGACGTGGGCATCGAGCGGCTCGCCGCGGCCGCGCGCGTCGGGTCCGCGAACGAAGATGTAGTCGATGCGCCGGTCCGGCTCCCGCAGATCGCTGGCGAACGGATTGTGACGGCTGAAGGTCGTTCCGTCCCCGCGTCCGACGATGCCGAACGTATCGGCGAAGTAAACGCTCTTTCCGGCGAGGGAGCAGAGGCCTTTCATGAAGCGGATCTCGTCGGCCTCGGGCGTGGCGTTGAAGTCACCGACGATGATGGGCGGAAATTCGTGGATGGGCGCGAGTGCCTTGACGTGCTCGGCGATGGCCTTGACCTGAGTTTCGCGCACGTACCCCTCGTGAAAACGCCAGTTCAAGTGGGTGACGAAAAAGGGGATGGGCCCCACCGGCGTTTCGAGCTCGGTGAAAAGCAAGCAGCGCGATTCGTCGGCATCCATTTTAGGCAGAGGAAAAACCTCCGAGCGCCGGATGGGAAACTTGGAAAGCGCGGCGTTGCCGAAGGCGATCCCCCCGGTCTCGAACGCGGCCCCATAGGCGACGTGGTAGCCGAGCCCCTCCGCGATCTGTCGCGACTGATCGGGCGCCTCGCCTCCACTCGGCCGCAGCACCTCCTGCAATCCGACGATGTCTGGCGCGAGCTCCGTCAACCCCGCGCGAATTGCGTTCAACCGCTGCACCCACGGCCCACTCTGGTTCCAGATGTTCAGCGTCACCACCCGCACCGTCCGCATTCCCGGACGCTAGCACGCGTCCCTCCCCACGAACCCCCGACACGAAGTTCGCCACCGTCACGGCACGCGTCCCGAAGCGCGTGACCATCGCCCAGCCGCGCGCTCGTTCTCCCGCCAGCGCAAACTACATCACGACGCGAGCGCGCGGGGTGGCCGGAGGCCCCGAGATATCGTTGAGCTGAAGGGAGTCGCTACCGAGTGCACGAAGCCGGAAGGCGAAGTGCAGGAGGTACAGACGAGCTGAAGGCGCGGAGGAGGCGGGAGGCCTCCGAGGAATAGTGGAGCTGAAGGGAGTCGAACCCTCGACCTCTAGAGTGCGATTCTAGCGCTCTCCCAACTGAGCTACAGCCCCGATAAAGCCTTGGATTCGTTCTATCTGCGTACCTGGCCCCGTCAGGCCACCATCAATGGCGAGCCGAAGACCGCCGACGTTACCCGGGGTAACGGGGAAGTCAAGGAGTGACCCCGCAAACGAATCCCAGCGCAAGCCGGTCGGTCGATGGATCAACCGGCGTCATCTAGGCATCACAAACCGTGCCGGCGCCGTTGACGCCAGAGGCCATGTGGTTAGCTTTGCGGTCGTCTCGCAGTGATCGACCCAAGGGATGTCGACGGCGAGACCCCCCTTTCCCCTTTCGGAGAACCTCCCATGGGCAAGATCATAGGAATCGACCTCGGAACGACCAACAGCGTGGTCGCGGTGATGGAAGGCAAAGAGGCCAAAGTCATCGTCAACGAGGAGGGCTCGCGCTTGACCCCTTCTGTCGTGGCCTGGGACGACAAAAGCGAGATTCACGTGGGCCAGATCGCCAAACGGCAAGCGGTCACCAACCCCGAAAACACCATCTACTCCTCGAAGCGCTTCATGGGGCGTCGCTTCGAAGAGGTGCAGGAGGAGATGAAGCGGGTCCCCTTCAAAATGGTGAAGGGCAAGAACGGCGATGCTTGGTTCAGCGTGCGCGGCAAGGACGTCTCTCCCCCCGAGGTCGCCGCCAAGGTTCTGCAGAAGCTGAAGAAGGCCGCGGAAGACTACATCGGTGAAAAGGTAAGCGAGGCCGTGATCACCGTTCCGGCTTACTTCAACGATGCCCAGCGCCAGGCGACGAAAGACGCCGGCAAGATCGCCGGCCTCGACGTCAAACGTATCGTCAACGAGCCGACCGCAGCGGCGCTCGCTTATGGGCTCGACAAGAAGAGCAACGAGGTGATCGCCGTTTACGACTTCGGTGGCGGTACTTTCGATATCTCGATCCTCGAGGTTGGCGACAACGTGGTGCAGGTCATCTCCACCAACGGCGATACCCATCTCGGCGGCGACGACATCGACATCCTCATCATGGATTGGCTCATCGCCGAGTTCCGCAAGGACACCGGCATCGACGTGAGCAAGGACAAGATGGTCATTCAGCGTCTCAAAGACGCCGGGGAGCAAGCAAAAATCGAGCTCTCGTCGAAGATGGAGACGACCATCAACCTGCCCTTCCTCACTGCCGACGCGAGCGGTCCGAAGCATCTGCAAAAGCAGGTCACGCGGTCGAAGCTCGAGCAGATGATCGCGCCGCTGGTCGAGCGTTCGATGGAACCGGTACGCAAGGCGCTCTCCGACGCCAAAAAGACGGCCGCCCAGATCGACGAAGTGGTGCTCGTCGGCGGTTCGACGCGCATCCCTCTCGTGCAGGAAACGGTGAAGAAGTTCTTCGGTAAAGACCCGCACCGAGGCGTCAATCCCGACGAGGTCGTGGCAATCGGCGCAGCCGTGCAAGCGGGTGTGCTGTCAGGCGATGTCAAAGACATGGTCCTGCTCGATGTCACGCCGCTCTCCCTCGGCGTAGAAACACTGGGTGGCGTGATGACGGTGATGATCTCGCGCAACACCACCATCCCCACGCAAAAGAAAGAGATCTTCTCCACCGCCACCGACAACCAGCCGTCGGTGGAGGTGCACGTGCTGCAAGGGGAGCGCACGGAGGCGCGGTACAACCGCACCCTCGGCCGATTCCATTTGGAGGGGATCATGCCCGCGCCGCGCGGCGTGCCCAAGGTCGAAGTGACTTTCGACATCGACGCCAATGGCATCCTCAGCGTGCACGCCAAAGATACGGCCACCGGCAAAGATCAACGCATCACCATCACCGCCAACTCCGGTCTCAGCGAAGACCAGATCAAGGACATGGTCAAAGAGGCAGCCGAGCACGAGGCGGAAGACAAAGAGCGACGCGAGCAGATCGACCGCCGCAACAAGCTCGACAACCTCTGCTACACGCTCGAAAAGACGATGTCCGAGAACAAGGACAAGCTCCCTCAGGCCGACGTCACGCTGCTGGAGGGGATCATCAAAGAGGCCCGATCGGCCATCGAGAAGCAGGACGACGACGCGGTCAAGACCGCGTCGGACAAGCTCGAGAAGGAAGCCCACCGCATCGCGAGCGTCATGTACCAAGGCGCGGCACCGGGCCCGGGCGGGCCTTCAGCGGACGGGTCTTCTCCCTCGGGCGATGGCGGGCCGCCCCCGCCCGACAACAAGGGCGGGGACAACAACAAGAAGGGCGGCGTGATCGACGCCGAATTCGAGGAAACCTCGTAACTTCGACGTCTCAGCGTCCGTCGAGCGCGAGCTGCACGCGGCGCGCGCTCTCGAAGCGCTTGGTGATGTCACCCCAGTTCCAGAGGTTCCAGACCGCGTCGAAGAACGCTGGCTTCTCATTTTTGTATTGAAGATAGTAGGCGTGCTCCCAGGCATCGATCACCATCAAGGGCACGCCGGCTTGGCTGAGATTGGATTGATGGTCGTAGATCTGCGTGATGAGCAGCCGGCCGCCGAGCGGTTCCCACACCAGCGCCGCCCAGCCCGAACCCATGATGGAAGAGGCCACCTGGGTCAGCTGCTTTTTGAAAGGTTCGAATCCGCCGAAGTCGCGGTCGATGGCCGCGCGGAGCTCCCCGCCGGGCGGTCCGCCCCCCTTGGGCATCATGTTCGTCCAGAGAATGGAGTGGAGGATGTGCCCCGACAGGTTGAAGGCCAGCGTGCGTTCGAGCGAAGCGATGCGTGACAAGTCACCCTTGGTCCTCGCTTCATCGAACTGTTCGAGGACATCGTTGGCGCTCTTCACGTAGGTCGCGTGGTGTTTTCCGTGGTGCAGCTCGATGATTTGACCCGATATGTGGGGCTCGAGCGCACTGAAATCGTAGGGCAGTTCGGGAAGCTTGTACTTGGGCATGGCGGCTCCTTCATCGCGCGAGGTGGCGAGCTCGTCTCCCTTCGGCGCGTTGGGAGGCGCAGTGGATAGACCTACGCTCCCGGTACGATGCTGCCTTCGGTCGAATGGCCGGCCCCATCCAACGGTCTGGACGCGATGGCGGCCGGCGCTGCCCGAGGGTAGCCTGGCACCCATGCCCTCCACCCACGATGTCGGCGGCGCTTCCGGCTTCGGTCCCATCGTGCGCGAGGCGGGAGAGCCCGCTTTTCATCACGAATGGGAGGCGCGCGTCTTTGTGCTCACCCGCCGGCTCCTGCAGCTCGGTTTTTACAATCTCGACGAGTTCCGTTTCGCCATCGAGCGCATGCCTGCCGAGGCTTACCTCGGGTCGACGTACTACGAGAAATGGTTCGCCGCCATCGAACGCCTGCTCGCGGAAAAGGGCGTGCTCCCGTGAGCCCGCGGTTTCGCGCCGGCGATCGTGTGCGCACGCGCGCCGTCAATCCCGAGGGGCATACGCGCCTTCCCCGCTACCTTTGCGATCGCGAGGGAACGATTGAGACCGTGCACGCCGTCTATCCACTGCCGGACGATCGCGCGCGCGGCGTCAGCGTGGAAGCTTGCAAGAAAGAGGTCCTTTATACCGTCCTTTTCGACGGCCGAGAAGTATGGCGCGAGCGTTCCGTCGAGCCGCTCTCGGTCTCGGCGGACCTGTGGGACAGCTACCTCCGACCGGAGCGAGCACGATGAGCGGGACCGACGACCACGATCACGAAGGGCACGAGCAAAGCACGTCGATGGCGAGCAGGGTGGGGGAGCTCGTCGCCAAGCTCGAGGCCAAAGGAATACTGAGCGAAGCAGAGCTCGACGCCGCGGTCGAAGGCTTCCTCCTCGGCACACAGCGCGCGGGTGGACCTGCTCTCGTGGCTCGGGCATGGGTCGACCCCGCTTTTCGCGCGCGCGTTCTCGCCGACGCCAACGGGGCGCTCGACGAGATCGGCGTCGACATGACCCATTGGGTTCGCGTCAAATTGCGCGCCGTCGAAAACACCGAACGCGTGCACAACGTCATCGTATGCACGCTTTGCTCCTGTTATCCCGTTTCGCTTCTTGGTCCGTCACCGAGCTGGTACAAGAGCCTCGCCTACCGCGCTCGCGTGGTGCGTGAGCCGCGCGCGGTCCTGGCGGAATTCGGGCTGACGCTCGACCCGAGCATCGACGTCCGCGTTTGGGACAGCACCGCCGAGCTGCGCTACGTCGTCCTGCCGCGTCGGCCCGAGGGCACCGAGGCGATGGCCGAGCCGGAGCTTGCGGCGCTGGTGACGCGCGACGCGCTCATCGGCACCGCCGTGTGCAGGGCCGGGGCCGCCGGGTCCCGAGACCCGTAGCCAGAAGGGCTACGAGCGCTCTGCAGCCGCGCCGGCGAGAGCGATGACGTCTCGGCTTTCCAATTGCCTCGCCCTGTGGCAGAACGTGGACCCCCTCGAAAGGTCAAAAAGCGAGAGTACAAGCAGAATCAGTCTTTGCGCCACTAGCTCAGTTGGATAGAGCGACGGCCTCCGGAGCCGTAGGTCGCAGGTTCGACTCCTGCGTGGCGCGCCGCGACTTTGCACGGGATTTCGCCGTGCCCCTTCGCGGCGTGCTGGCCAATTGGTGGCCAATCGTTTCGCGAGCAGCCTGCGCGAGAGCGCTCGGCGCCATGTGCGCGTAGCGCACCGTCGTCTCGATGTCGCTCTGGCAGAGCTGCGCCGCCACTTCGGAGAGCGACCACTTGCGGCCCCACCAGCCCATCAGGAGCGAGCTCGCGCACGTGTCGCGCAGCTCGTGCCAGGTGATGTGCCGTTTGATGCCGGCCTTCGCGCGCAGCTCGTTCCAGCCATAGGGCTTGCGCTTCTGCCGCTGGGCGCCGCTCGGTAGCGGCCAGAGCAGTCCCTTCGGGTTGTCGGGGCAGTAGGCCGGCAGCAGCTTCAGCATCCGCTTGGCCGCGTAGAGAGCGACGCCGAAGAGGTCGATGCGCATGCGCTCCGGCGGCTTGCGGGGGCCGCGCTTGTGGACGAGCGGCATCATGTCGGGCGCATCGAGGTCGAGCCGGAGATCGGCGATCTTCATCACCCACTGATCATTTTGCCGGAGCCCCGACCCGTACGCGAACATCACCCGGAGCCGGTCGACCTCGTCGATCGCTTCGCACCGTTCGAACTGCTTCTGATCGGCGAGGTGCAGGTAGTCGAACGAGGGCTTCGGGATCTGCGGCGCTTCGAGGGTGGCGAACGGGTTGATGGTGGCGTGGCCGTCCTCGATCGCCTGGTCCCATGCCATGCGCATCAGGTTCAGGCAGTGCTTGCGGGTCTGCGCGCTGAGCTTCC
This sequence comes from Polyangiaceae bacterium, assembly GCA_035318465.1. Classification (GTDB taxonomy): domain Bacteria; phylum Myxococcota_A; class Polyangia; order Polyangiales; family Polyangiaceae; genus DASWDH01. The sequence continues at coordinate 672 of DATHES010000095.1, read as the reverse complement.
GCACCTTGCGTCGATAGACACGCTCCGCCCGCAACTTGGGATCTGCTACGCGGTTGTCGACCGCTTCCTTCTGACCGAGTCCGGCGAGCCATTCCTTGGCGTCGGTCTTTTCGACGTTCTGCATCGGCCAGTCTTTGAAGTGGGCTGTCGCGCAATGGTGGCGCCATCGAGAGCGCTCGTTCTTGATGTCGCGCACGCCGGCGCTGTCGCGGGCATCGAGGAAGCGAGATCCGTAGGTGGTGAGCGTCATCGACCCCTTGCCACCGAGGTGCGCCTCCGCCTTCAAGATCGCCACGTCCTCGAGCAGCTTCTCGGCTGCCCCCTCTTGGTCGATCGGAAAGATGCCCAACACCGGACGCTTGCCGGTGGCATCCCGTGGGCCTCGAGCGCGGAGCTGGCCGCGGTAGGGTTCGACGGTGCCGAGACCGTAGGGTCGACGGGGACGGTCGTTCATGGCAACGGTATTCCTGCTTTCTTGGCCGCCTGTCTAGCCCGAGCTCGGTCGAGCTCGGAAAGCTCGCGGTTCGGCGGTACGTAAGGGGTGCGACCTGCGCGGCGCGCGCGGGTCTTCGGCAACGGTTTCACCTTCGGCGTTTCGGGCGCGCTCTCCTCGGCCTCCATCGCGTCGGCGATGAGGTGAGCGGCTTGCACCAGCGCGGCTCGAAGCTTCGC
>DATHES010000094.1:0-51983 GCA_035318465.1 Polyangiaceae bacterium | reverse complement strand
CCTTCGTCCAGCACCGTGACTTTGGTGAACCCTTTGCTCATCAGGCTCTGGGCGAGGCCGCGCGATTCCGCGTGCGGGCAGGAGCAATAACAGACCAGCCACGAGTCTTTGGGCAGATCGGCAACGTAGGGGTCGGGGTCGTAGAAGGGGACGCTGACGGCGCCGATGATGTGTTCGGCGGTGTAATCGGACGGCGCTCGCGCGTCGAGAAGCGCCATGCGAGCGTGACGATCGAGCTCCGCCTTGATGGTGTCGGCGGGCGTCGTCCCCGGAAACGGTTGAAAGCCGTTGGGGTCGGGCCCGCGTGGGTTGAGCGGCACGGGACCGAGCGGAAGGGGCGGGGGGCGTGTGGAAGGAGCTTGAACCACCGCGGCGGGCCGGGCTTGCCAGCTTCGCACGAGCGCAAGCACGTCTTCGATGGCGTCATCGCCGAGCACCGCGGCGAAACCCGGCATGGCCGTGCCGAACCTTCCTTCGCGAATGGCGTGTCGCAGGAAGCCGTTGCTCGCGCTGAGCAGAAGCTCGACCTTTCCGATGTTGACGAAGGGGCCGCCCACACCGTTCTGCCCATGGCAACGGGCGCATTCCTCCGCGAAGACGCCGCTCCCGCGCGTCACGTCACCTGCGAGCGGCGCCTCGTCGAGCTTCGGGTGCGGTCGTTTGTCCCAGGTCCGCAGGAAGGCGATGATGGCTTCGACGTCGGCGCGGGAGAGGGGGCCGCCGCGCAAGACCGACCACGCGGACATGGTCGTGCCGCTGCGACCATTGTTGATGGCCTGGCGAAGAAAGTCGTCACTCACCGACGACAAAAACGCGGCGTGGGTAATGGCCGGCGCTTGGTCCGCTTTGTAGCCCGCGCCGCGCGGCCCATGGCAAACGGCGCACATCTGTCCATAGAGCTGCGCGCCGCGGCGCTCGACACGCGTGCGCGGTACGGCGTTGCAACCCGAGGATCCGAGGGTGATGGCGAAAAGAGCGGCCCAGAGAAAGAGCGGAATACGGCGCATGTTCGGGAATGCAGTCGTCCGAGAAGCTCGCACGACTGGCATCGGGAGCGTAGCCGAAAGTGCCGCCGTTGCCATGGCGTCGTCGCCTCCTCGTGCGTCGAGCGCTCTCGCTCTCGACATCGGACGGCCGCCTCGGTAAAGAGAGGCGAAAAGGAGTCCCATGCGCCGCTTCCTGTCGTTGGTGGCAACGCTGTCGCTGCTGGTCGCGGTTCTCTCGTGCCGGTCGGCTCCTACGGTGGGCGGAGCGGGGGGGTCGAGCCCCGCCGTACCATCGTCGCCGGCGGCGCTGGCCTCGGCGAGCCCACCTTCGTCGCCCTCGGGCAGCGCCGTCGATCTGGAGGGGGGCGGGCGCGGGTATCTCGTCGTGCCAGAAGGCAAGGGGAAGCACCCGGCGGTCGTCGTCATCCAGGAATGGTGGGGGCTCACCGATTGGATCCGCGAAAACACGGCGCGCTTCGCCAAGCAAGGGTATGTCGCCTTGGCGGTCGACTTGTACCGCGGGCGCGTCGCGAGCGACCCCGGCGAGGCGCATGAGCTCATGCGAGGCCTACCGGAAGATCGCGCTCTCGCCGATCTCAAGGCGGGGGTCACCTTCCTCACGGCGCGGTCCGACGTCGATGCGGAGCACATCGGAAGCGTCGGGTGGTGCATGGGCGGCGGGTATTCCCTGGCCCTCGCCACCGCCGAGCCACGCCTGCGCGCCGCCGTCATCAACTACGGCCGGCTGGTGACCGCGCCGGACAAGATCGAAGCGGTGCATGGCGCCCTGCTCGGCAACTTCGCAGGTGCGGATCGCGGCATACCCGTCGACGACGTGCGGACGTTCGAATCGAAACTCAAAGCCGCACACAAGGACGCTGACATCAAGGTGTTCGACGGCAAAGCGCACGGCTTCATGAACCCGAACAACAAGGATGGTTATGACCCCGCGGCCGCGACCGACGCCTGGTCGCGTATCGACGCGTTCTTCACCCGCACGCTGAAAGGGAAATAATGCCGCGTCTTCCGGCTCTCGACCCCGCCACCATCGAGTCGCGCACGACCTCCGTCTATCCGGCGCCGTACGACGCCGTGGCTCGTGGTCGCGCCAAGCGAGCGCTGACCCAGGCGCTCGGCCTCACGCAGTTCGGCGTCAACGTTACCGAGCTCGCTCCCGGTGCCGCATCGGCTCATCGTCATTGGCATTCGCACGAGGACGAGTTCGTCTTTGTGCTCGAAGGCGAGCCCACGCTCGTCACCGATGAAGGAGAGCAAGTCTTGAAGCCTGGACAGTGCGCCGGGTTTGCGGCCGGTGTCGCCAACGGGCATCAGCTCGTGAACCGCAGTTCGCAGATCGTGCGCATCATCGAAGTCGGGACGCGCGACCAGCGCGATTTGGCCAACTACCCGGACATCGATCTCAGCTGCGCGCCGGGACGTTACGATGCCAAAGCAAAATTCACGAAGAAAGACGGCTCGCCGCTGGGATAGCTAGTCGAATCGCACCACGAGCTTGCGCGCGAAGTCGCCGTCCGGGATGAGACCGGCGTCGCCTTTTTTCAGGGTGCCGTCGGGGCCCGGTACGCGCCCGATGCCCTTTGCAAACAGCGGTTTTGCCATCTCGATCAGGAGGAGCTCGGCCAGGTGCGCGCCCAAGCATTGGTGCTGCGCCCAGCTGAAGAGCAGCGGTCCCCCTTCCGGCGCGTATTCGCGCATCGGATTGAAGCTGCCGGGGTTCGGAAAAACGCGGGCATCGAAGTTGGCCAGGAGGGGCATCGTCACCACCCAGGCGCCGCGTTCGGCCGTTGCTTCGTGCTTGGAACCAGCGTGAAAGACGTAGGTCATGAACGCGTGTCGGTAGAGCGTGGGTGGACAGGCAACGAAGCGCGCCGCTTCGAACAAGAACTTTTTCACGGTGGCGTCATCGTTCAAGTGCGCGGCTTTCTTCATTGCCGAGCGCTCGTCATCGGAAAGACGGAGCAAGAAATCGACGGCCCCGATGAAGATACGCATCGTCGGCACCGCGGCGGCCATGATGAGCCCTGCCATCGTGCGCACCGCCAGATCCTCGTTGGTGGGAAGCTTGGGATCGCCCGACGTCGTGCGGATCACCTCCAGCATTCGGCCGAGCACGTCGGCGCGTGGCGGGGCGCCGTGAGCAATCTCCTCGCTGCGGCGGCGAACGACCCGGCGCAGGTGGGCCGCCATCTCGCGCCCCGCTTCCATTGCCGCCGTGCGGTACGGTCCACCGGCCCAGAGGGTGAAAATGAAAAAACTCGTCGTCTCGAGCCACGGGATGAGGCGTTCATCCCGCGTGTTGGGGACGCCGTAAAACTTGGCGAGCACCGCCGCCTGCACGGCGTGCATGAACTCGCTCACCACGTCGAGGGTGCGCGATCGTTCCTGGGCTTTGTCGATGAGCGCGCGCGCAAGGCCGGCGACGAGGTCTCGCAGCGGCTCGACCTCCCTTCCTACGGCCGCGACGGCGAGCCGATGCTCTTTTTCGTGAATCGGGCCCCGGTCCATGCCCAGAAAGAAGGCTCCCGTCGTGGCCCGCATCCGGTCGTCGTAGCCGTCCACGCGGAAAACATCGTCACGCTCGAGCACGAGACGAACGTCTTCATGACGGGTGACCAGCACCACGCCGAAAACGTGATGGGTCAGCGACGGGGGGAACGCGACGACCGGAGCGAAACGGTGGAGCAAGCCCGCGACCAAAGGGAGCGCGTCGAGCCGTCCGCGGACGAGCAAGCGCCACCCGATGGTGGCTCCGAGCGCGAGGCCCGCGAATGGCGCCAGGAGCAAGCGTACCAACCTGATGGCCCAGCTTCCCGACAATGCCAGGATGAGCGGCGCCAGGATCACACCGAGTACAGCACCGATCACGACGCCCATCGGCAATGCGACGAGCCGAACGAGGGCCCGGCCGAGCGCGCCGCCGATGTCGGAAGGGGCCGGTCCCACGACCCCTCTGGCGCGCGCCAAGATCTTCGCCGCGAGCGCGTCGATCGAGTCGTCCTCGTTGTCGGGGGGAGCGGCGGAGGAATTGGAGACTCGACCCTGCTCCGACATCGTAGGTGATGGTTCCTTTTACAGATTCCGCGTCTTATTGCCAAGCCGGGAGGCTATAATGGCTTCACTTGTCACCGTCCACGCTCACCATCGTCACCCGAGTGCGCGCGGCCGACGGGCCCGGTGGGGCGGGTCGTCTTCGCGCCGCGCTCGCCGTGGTGAAGGACAGCGCAGCGCATCCTTCATCCCTCGTGCACGCGCTGCCGTTTCATCGCGTGAGAGGGCTCCACTTCGCGCGCTTCACCATCGTCGAAGAGGGGGAGACGAAGCCCACCTTCGGCCCCAAGAAATACCTGCCGGCCGAGCTCGTTCTTTCGCTGGTGTTCGACGGAACTAAGGTGGAGTGCGTAGAGCAGTTCATCGGCGCCGCGCGGCGCGAGCTCGACATCATCTACGCGAGCTGCGAGGCGTATCCCGGTCCCAAAGCGGAAACGGCGCAGGTGCGAGATTATCTTTTCGCACACGACGTCCTGCCGTTCGTTTTCTATCAAGGAATCGAAGGGGCGACCGTCACCGCGGTGGAGAGTACGGCGGCACTTCGCGATCGACTGCGGGCGCAACTCGACGCGCGGCTGATGCACGGCACAGCCGAAACGGCGGCCTCGCTCAGCCACGACCTCCGCCCCCGTCCGCCGATCATCGCCGCGCGGGACCTGCCGCCAGCATTGCCCGTCCTCTCCGAGCGGGCCCTCCAATTGCGCGTCTTGGCCTGGATCCTCGTGGTGGTAAGCCCCTTCGTGGTGCTCGCCTTGCTCACCGGCATGGCGGCGTGGAAGATCGGCGCCTCCGAGGGGGGGAGCGTCGCCGTCGGGTTTGCACCCGTCGCGCTCCTGCTCGCATTGCTGCTTCTCCACGAAGCGGCCGATGCCCGGGCCCTCCAGCGGGAGGAGCCAAAGTCCGTCGCACAGCGCGACTTTTCGCGCGTGCGCATCGTCGAAGACGTGGCGGTGCAGAATGCGCTGAGCCACTGCGTCGTCGTCAAATCGGGCGTTCGCCGCATCGCGCTGCGCATCGTGTTCTGGGCGATACGGCAGCGAGTGAGCATCGTCGATCGTTACGCGCGATCGCTGGGAGGCATCGCCAGCATTCATTTCGCGCGGTGGGTTCCGCTCGATGGCGGCAATCGGCTCCTTTTCCTCAGTGACTACGACGGCAGCTACGAGAGTTACCTCGCCGAGTTCGTCGATCGCGCTTCCGCCGGCCTCTCCTCCATCTGGAGCAACACCCTCGGGTTTCCCGAGACGTGGCTCCTCGTGTTCAAAGGCGCCAAAGACGAAGCCCGATTCAAGAAATGGACGCGGGACAAACAGCTCGAGACCCCCATCTGGTACAGCGCCTACCCGGCTCGCACCGTCGCCAACATTCACAACGATCTTCGCATGTCGCAGCTCTTGGCCACCGACCAGGCGACGCCCGACGACTCGGCGTGGTTGGGATTGCTGTAGCGATCCAATGACCACGATCGCGTTCGATGACGTGCAGGGGATCATCCTGCGCGGATACAAGGAGCTTCTTTTCGCCCGCTTCGTGCTCTTCGGCGTCACGGATGCCGGCGCGGCTCGAAATTGGCTCGCCGGTCTCTCCATCACCGCCGCCTCGGAGCGCGATCAGGAGACGGCGACGAATGTCGCGCTCAGCTGGGAAGGTCTGCGTCGACTCGGCGTTCCCGATGCCGATCTCGATCGATTCACGGTCGAGCTGCGCGACGGAATGTCCAAAGACGCGCAGCGCCAGCGCGCGCTCGGCGACATCGGCAAGCACGCTCCAGAAAAATGGAGCTGGGGCGGGCCGAGCGATCCCATTCATGGCGTGTTCCTGCTCTATGCAACCACGGGAGAAAAGCTGACCGAGCTCGAGGCCCGCCTTTTCGAGAGACAGAAAACGGGCGTCGTGGCGCTACACAAGCTCGAGACCCGGGCTCTGCCCGATGGTGCGGGGGCGAAGCAGTACTGGTTCCGCGAGCATTTCGGGTTCCGTGATGGCGTGGCCCAGCCTCGCCTTGCCCTGCGTTCGCAGACGCCCGACGCCGAGCGGCGCGGCGTTCTGCGGCGGGCCGGGGAGGGCAACACCGTAGCGCCAGGTGAATTTCTTTTTGGCTACGCCAACGAATACGGCAAAGAGCCGGACGGTGCGCCCGAGCGGCTCCGCAACAACGGAAGTTTTCTCGTCGTCCGACAGATCGAGCAAGACGTGTGCGCCTTCTGGCAATTCGTCCGCGACAAGGCCCACAAGCTCGATGTAAGCCCGATCTTGCTCGCCTCCAAGATGGTCGGCCGCTGGCCGAACGGCGCGCCGCTGGTGCGCGCGCCGCGCGAGGAGACGGCGGGGCTCGAGCAGTTCGATGCGTTCGGATACGCCGAGCCCGATCCCGACGGTCACGCTTGCCCCTTCGGCGCCCACATTCGTCGCGCCAACCCCCGCGATGCCTTGGTCCCGGGCGAACGCCAGTCGGTGCAGATCGTCAAGACACACCGTCTCATCCGTCGCGGCCGATCCTACGGCGAACCGATTCACGAGCCGCTCGAACCTTCGCTTTTTCTTCCCAAGCTCGACGCACTGGCCTCGTCCGTCACCGGCGAGCGCGGTCTCCATTTCCTCTGCTTCAACACCAGCATTCACCGCCAGTTCGAGTTCGTGCAGCAGACATGGATCAACAGTCCCAAGTTCATGGGACAGCACGACGGCAGCGATCCGATTACGTCGCCGTTCGACGGCGGCGCGTTCGAGATGCCCGGACTTCCGGCCCGACGCCGAGTCACCGACATGCGGACGTTCATTCGCATTCGTGGTGGCGCGTACTTCTTCATGCCGGGGTTGCGCGCGCTTCGCAGTATCGTCGAGCTCGGCCCCTAGCGGCACCGCCCACCGAGCGGCCTTGTTACGGCGATGCCGCCGTGCCCGTGAGCGCATTCGGCCCGGGACGAGCGCGTTTCATCAGCAGCCAGGTCGAAGGAAAGCCGATGACGAAGGTCTGCAGCGCCCATCCCGTCGAGGCGCCCGGCGTGCCCAGGCGATTGGAGAGCCGCCAGCAATAGAGGGCCTCGCCGACGTGAATGGGAACACACGCCAAGAAGATCCAGGCCATCGTGGACTGCGCGGGGAGCGCGTTCACGTGCTCGCTCCACCACCCATAGAAGGAGGAGCTGAAACCCTGCAATCCGAGGACGGTGAGCCCCCCCACGATCGCGACCCACCACAAGAGGTGGGGTCGCTCGACACTTTCCGACTGGCTCATGGAACAGTCTCCGGCGACAGGTACGCTGACATTGAAACATGTTTCACTTCCGTGGTCAACGGGCCGCCCGGGCCGCAGCATCGTGCCCGGTGACGAACGGCCCCCCGGCGCGTCTGCAGGGCAAAAGATCCCCCCCTCGGTGCAACTGAAACGTGTTTCGCTCGTACCTCGGCGAAACTGAAACATGTTTCGGTCGCGCGCGAGGGTCGCGGTTCTTGGCTGTGAGCGCACTGGGCGAGCTCGAATCGGCGTTTGGTCGGAGAGCGCGCGCGCAAAATCGAATGTTGCGACGTCTCGATACCTCTAGGTCTGCTTGACGTAATCGCTAGAACATGGTTCCGTAACGCACGCGTGGTTGCTGCTTGTCGGCAGCGCGTTTGGGCGTCCCATCCGGTCGAGGTCCCAACAAACCTCGCCTGGAGCGTGTTGATATTGCCGCTCATGGCGAGAGAGCAGGAACGAAGCATGTGCGCCGAATCGAGTAAGACGACTCCGAATCAACAACTCGGTGAAAGCTGCGAGCGATCAGGTGCCAGGGATGTTCGTTGGCACGCCGATGCGTCACCGCTCGATAACGTGCGTCGCCGGTCGGGCGGTGCGCTCCGTCATCGAGGCGCCATGGTCGTGGCCCTGCTTTCGCTGAGCGCGGCCGGCTGCGAAAAAGACACGGTCCCGGACACTCCGAGTGCCGGAGGAAGCGGCGGCGCCGGCAGCGGCGGTAGCAGCGGCGCAAGCGCGGGTGCCAGCGGGAGCACGGGAACGGGCGGCACTGGCGCAACGGGCGGAACGGGGGGAGGGAGCACCGGCGGCTCGACAGGTTCTGGCGGCTCCGCAGGCAGCGGTGCATCGGGCGCGGGCGGCGCAACGGGCGGAGCTGGCGGCAGCGGCACCGGTGGCGCTGCCGGTGCAGGCCCTGGCGGCGCCGGCGGCACCGCTGGCGGTGGTACGGGTGGTTCGGCCGGCAGCGGCACAGGTGGAGCGGGCGGCGCCACCACCGATGGAGGTGGCGGCTCGGCGGGAAGCGGTGGCGCGGGCGGCGGAACGGTCGACGCCGGCAATCCGCCCACTCCGCGCGATCCGGAGTGCGATCTCAACGGTCGCTGGCTCGTGGCGCAGCGCAACCTCCTCGCCTTGCCGCTGTTTCAATGCCAGGCCAGTCACAGTTGGTATTACTACGAGATAAGGCACGACGGCACAGGGTTCGTCGTGACCAAGGGGCTTCATTGCGGCTTCCAGTCCGTCAAGAAGTCCAACCAATCGGCCGATGTCTCCAATCCCGCCATGTGGCCAGCCATGCAGGCCAACATGATGAGCAATGGTCGAACCGGCACCTTCCTGAAGGAAGCCGACAAATGCCATCTTACCCTGCCGACCGAACAGGTCATCCGCGGGGCGACGGTTTCGCACTATCGAAACGCAGCCAATCCCTTGCCGGTCATGGGTTCGCCGGCGGCAGGCCCCGGGGGCATGCCACCCGGCTGGGAGGACTGGGACAACGACGGCAATCCGGGATTCTCCCTGGTCATCAATTCCCCGGCCGCGAAAGGCACCCTTTACCTCTGCACCCGGGACACCAACACCATCGACAACACCGCGCCGCTCAGCGCGACGCTCTTCAAGATCCCGATGACCTTCACCACCTCCCAAGTGGCGCTCGGCACCGCGGCCGGGTCGAATCCTCTCATCACCAGCGGCGGGACGCCCTACGAAAACGTCGATTCTCACTTCACCTATTTCCAAAAGCTCAAGGACGGCGAGGCAGTGGGCGACGACACCCAGATCTGCGAACAGATTCGGACCTTGAAGGGCTCCCTTCCGGGTGACGTCAACGATCAGCCACCTTCGGCCGACTGCAAGTGAATCGCCGCTCGCGGGTTTTTGCGGCGCTGATTGGGGGAGGGGTCTCGGCGTTGGTTGGCGCAACGCCTCGCCCGGCGGCTGCGTCGCCGCTCTTCGAACTCGCAGGTGGCGTGCAGGGAAGCGGCGGCCTCAACGCACGTGCGATGGAGGGCGGCGCCGCCAGCACCTATTTCAATCCGGCCTTCCTCCCCGATGCCGAGAGCGGATTCGATCTGGGCGTCTTCGTGTTGACCGACCAGATCGGCATTCGTCCCTTCAGCCGGCCCGACACGAGCACGGACATTCCGGTGAATTTTCCCGATGCCCAGAAGGCGGGGGGGGGCGGCTTCGACAACTATGGATTGCCGACCAGCTGGCTACAGAACGGCAAAGCGGCCGACGCCTTCGGCAACCCAGTGCTGCCCGCGCGTCCTCGTCAGGCGGCGGGCAGCGGGCAGAAAGTACGCGCCTACCAAGTCATCGGATACGTCACCAAGCTCTTCCAGGGGCACCTGGCGATCGGGCTCTATACGATGATTCCCTATGGTCAGTACACGGGCGCACAGGCCTTCTTCGCCGACGAGCGCGAGCAATATTTTACCAATAGCCTCCACTCCGAGCTCTACTCCGACCGCTTGATCGCCACGTCCCTCGCCTTCGGTCTGGGCGTCAAGATCATTCCCGAGCTGTCGGTCGGTCTCTCGGCCACCCTCGCCTTGAAGAGCACGGCTTCGACGCCGACGTTCTTGAACGACCTCAATCGGTTTCAGGACATCCGCATCAACCCCGACATCGGCGTCAATGCATCGCTCGCGCCCCATCTCGGCGTCGTCTACAAGCCGTTCTCGCGCCTCCAACTATCGGCAACGGTCCACACGCCGCAAAAATTCGAAGTGAATACCGACTTCAAATTTCTCATTGCCAACGGCTATTTCCAAGGCGCGCAGATCAACTTCATCCACGACTACCTGCCCTGGCAACTCGCGTTCGGTGCCTCCTTCGAGGTGGTGAAGACAGCGGCCGACACGGTGACGGTCGCCGGCACGGCGCTTTATGCCAAGTGGTCCGATTATCTCGACCGCCACGGCGATCACCCATCCGGTCCCTACGCGTGGCACGACACGCTCGCCCCCACCCTCGGAGTCCGTTACCGGCACGATGCCATGCGGCTGCTACTCGACGGCACCTACCACCGCTCGCCGGTGCCCGATCAAACCGGTCGGACCAACTATGTCGACAGCGATCGCATCGGCACGAGCGCGGGCTTCGACTACGCGTTTCCCCTTTGGGGCGGAAAACTGCGAGCGGGCCTGCAGGGGCAAGCGCACCGACTCGTGGCGCGCGAGGTTCACAAACTGCCGACCCCGCCATCGCCGTCGGGCGATCCCGGTGATCCGCAGCTCGTCGTCGACGAAGTGCCCGACAGCGCGGTCTTCGGCGGAAAACCACTCGAGGGCCGCGAGGGGCTGCAGACGAACAACCCGGGATGGCCCGGCTTTTCCAGCTCGGGTTGGATCTTCGGCGGCGGCGTGTATCTGAGCTTCAACTATTGAGGGACGCTCGAAATCGCGATCGCGGCGCGGCTCGACGAGCAAGCAACGTCGCCGCAGCGTTCTCCTAAGCCCCCATTGCGATTGGCAATTAGCCGAGAAAACACCCGCCGAAACGCGGAGCTCGGCTTGCCAGAGCAATCGAAACATGTTTCACTTCGCGACGATGCGAGCCCGTGAAGACAGAGGACGTCGGATACTGAAGGTGGCAGTCGAGCTAGCGGAACGCGGTGGTTTCGATGCAGTGCGCCAGCGCGAAGTCGCCGCGCAGGCCGGCGTAGCCTTGGGCACGCTCTACAAAAGATTCGCCAGCAAGGAAGAGCTGCTCATGGCGGCGCTCGAGCTCGAGGTCGAAAAATTCGAGCTACGACTCAAGGCGCGCCCGCTCAAGGGTGCCAACACGGTCGAACGGCTCGTGTCCCTATTTGCCAATGCCCTGACGGGTTTCGTCCGAAAACCGAACCTGGGGCGAGCCACCATCCGTGCCACGACCGCAGGGCCCCTCTCGCCGAGCTTCATGACGTACCACGCCATGCTGGTCGGTCACATCGTCGACGCCATCGACGACGAGGAAGCGATCGCGGCCGGCGCCTCGCCGCTGACCGCCGAGCAGAAGCGCATCTTTGCCCTTCTCCTCCTGCAGGTCTGGTTCACGTCTCTCGTGGGGTGGGCCACGGGCGTGCAGGATCCCAAGTCCGTGGCCCGCCAGCTGCGGCTAGCGGCCGACATCATGTTGCGCGGTCTGCAGGCGGGGGCGCCCACCACGGTGGAGCGCCGTGTTCCCGCCAACGGGCGCGCCCCCAGCACCAAGGTCCGCCGCGTTACAGCGGGCTGACCAGCCGGCCCCCCTGTCGCAGCCATGCTCGGCCGGGCGGCCAGGTCGAGCACGCTCGGTGTCCCTGCCCTGCGCGAGTTGCGTCCGGGAGTGAAACGCGTTCTATTTAGGCGAGCCGCCTCGGAAGGGCGCCCCAAGGAGTCGAAATGGCGATCGTAGAAACCGTGCAAAATGGCAGCAGCGGCCCCCGGCGCATGAAGTTGGCCAGTCCGGCGACGGGGACACCGATCGGCGAAATCACGGTGACGACGCCCGACGAAGTGCGGGCCGCGGTGCGGCGCGCGCGGGCCGCGCAGCCAGGTTGGGAAGCGACCGGCTTCGATGGACGCCGACGCTACATGGAGAAAGCCCTCAAGGTGCTGCTCGCCCGCCAAGAAGAGTTCATCGACGTCATCGTGCGCGAGACGGGTCGCTCGCGGATGGAGACGATCATGATGGAGATCTTTCCGGCCTGCGATTCGCTCTTCTACTACGGAAAAAGGGCCAAGAAGATTCTCGCCGACAAAAGGGTGCCGCTCCACCTCCTGCGCAACAAGAAGATGGTCATGACCTACCGCCCTCTCGGGGTCATCGGCATCATCACGCCCTGGAACGGGCCCTTCATTTTGTCCCTGAATCCGACGGTGCAGGCGCTCATGGCCGGCAACACGGTCGTCCTGAAGCCGTCGGAAGTGACGCCATTCTCCGGCAAGCTCGCGGCCGATCTTTTCCGTGACGCCGGCCTGCCCGCCAACGTCGTCAACGTCGTGGAGGGGGATGGCGAGACCGGGGCAGCGCTCGTCGATTCCGGTGTCGACAAGATCTCGTTCACCGGCAGCGTCCGTACCGGCCGCAAGATCGGGGAAGCGTGCGGTCGATCGCTCACGCCATGTACGCTCGAGCTCGGCGGCAAGGACGCCATGGTCGTGTGCGCCGATGCCGATATCGTGCGCGCCGCGAGCGGGGCGGTCTTCGGCGCCATGATGAACAGCGGACAGTTCTGTTCCTCGACCGAACGCGTGTACGTCGTGGAAGCGGTGGCCGACGAATTCATCCGCCGCGTGGTGGAGAAGGTCAAGACACTGAAGCTGGGGACCACGGGGGACTTCGACCTCGGCCCCATCATCTGGCCGAACCAGCTGGAGATCATCGAGCGCCACGTAGAAGACGCGGTGGCCAAGGGCGCCAAGCTTCTCACCGGCGGCAAGCGCGCCCTCGAGATGGGCAAACTCTTCTACGAGCCGACGGTGCTGGTCGACGTCACCCACGACATGGCCTTGATGCGCGAAGAGACGTTCGGCCCCATCCTTCCCATCGTTCGGGTGCGCGACGAGAACGAAGCTCTGCGCCTGGCCAACGATTGCGTGTACGGCCTTGCCGCCAACGTCTGGACGAAGGACAAAGACAAGGCGGTGCGGCTCGCCAAGCGTCTCGAAGCCGGTGCAGTGTGCGTGAACGATTCGGCCATCACCTATGGCGTCACCGAGGCGCCGTTCGGCGGTCGCAAAGCGAGCGGCGTGGGTCAAGTCAATGGCGATGCCGGCCTCAAGAGCTACTGCTTCGCGCAGCCGATCGTCATCGACCGCTTCGGCCTGAAGGAGGAGCAGATGTGGTACCCCTACACCGCCGAAAAAGTGAAGGTCCTGCAGAAGATCATGAAATGGGTTTGGGGCACGCCGCTCGGCCGGATGATGAGTTGAGAACAAGGAGAACAAGCGATGGCATCGTTGCGTATCGTCGTCGATCGTGATCTCTGTGAAGCCAACGGTGAATGCATGCGCGCGGCGCCGGAGGTGTTCTTGGTCGATGACAACGACAAGCTCGTGGTGAAGGTGGAGCGTCCTGCCGCGGAGCTCGTGGAGAAGGTCAGGACGGCCGTGCGCCGGTGCCCGAGGGCGGCCCTCACGCTGCGCGAAGACTGATTTTCTCCAGGTGCCGCTCTCGAGCCGTCAGAGCTTGAACACGCGCATCGCGTTGCCGCGCAAGAACTTCGGCCATACCTCGTCTTTGAAGGGCACCTGCGGCATCTCCTTGAAGATGCGTTCGAGGGATAGCCCCATCGGGAAATAGCCGGCGTACATGATTTTATCTGCGCCGCGCGTATTGGCATAGTCGACGATGGCCTTCGGATAGTGGCGCGGGGCGAACGCGCTCGTCGAGTAGTAGAGGTTCGGCCACTTGATCATCAGCTTGACGGCGAGGTCGGTCCACGGCTCGCACCCGTGCCGCGTGACGACTTTCAGGTCGGGGAAGAACCAGCAAACCTCGTCGAGAAGCGCCACGTCCTGCGCCATCATCGGAACGCGCGGCCCGGGGACGCCGGCGCAGATGCAGATGGGGATGTCGAGCTCGACGCATTTGGCATAGAGCGGATAAAACTTCTTGTCGTTGATGGGGACCTGGGGGCAGAGCCCACACGGAAACGCGGTGGCGGCCTTGATGCCGTACGTTTCGTGGGCGCGCACGAGGTCGCGCACGCCTTCCATGCCGAGGTTCGGGTTTACCTCGAAGCTAGGAAAAAAACGGTCGGGGTGCTCGCGCAAGCCGCGTTCCGCTTCCGCCGAGGAGTGACCGCGGCTAAGGCCGATCATGGCGCGCTCGACGCCGTACTTGTCCATCTCGCGCAGCGTGAGTGCCACGTTGTCCGAGGAGGAACCCGTGTCGGGGATGTCCTTGAACATGTATTGGGCGGGGAAGTCGAAGCTGTCGCGGCTTTCCTTGTCGAGCAGGAGCGGTTTCAGAAAGTCGTAGCGCTTTTTGCCGTCGGCCGTGGGGATCTGCAGCATGAGATCGACGACCCCCACTTTGTTCGGCATAGCCATGACACCTCGCTCGAAATCGATTGTAGCGCCGGAAGGCGGGCATTCTACTCCTGGACAAAGGAAATGAAACATGTTCTATTTCTGGTGGTGACCGCAAGGAATCACGCTAGTGGGTCAGGAGCTCGTGAGAGATGAAGCCGGGCGAGCAAAGTAAGGTCCTTTCTGCGCCGTATGTGCTGGAATACACGTACCGCCGGAGCGTGGGTCCGGTGGTGGGGCGGTTCTTCGCCGGTCTTTTGGAGGGGAAGATCCTCGGCGGGCGGACGGCTTCCGGCAAAATCGTGGTGCCCCCTACCGAATACGATCCCGAGACGAGCGATCCGGTGACGGATTTGGTCGAGGTCGGTACGAGCGGGGTCGTCACCACCTGGTCGTGGGCCGTGGCACCTCGCGCTCATCAGCCGCTCGATCGCCCCTTCGCTTGGGCGCTCGTCAAGCTCGACGGCGCCGACACGGCCATGCTGCACGCCGTCGACGCCGGGGAGATTGGCCAGATGTCGACCGGAATGCGCGTCAAGGCGCGCTTTTCCGCCGAGCGCAGCGGCAACATCCGCGACATCGCCTGCTTCGAGCCGGAAGCGCGCGGTCGGAGTGCGCCATGACCGAACCCATCAAACGGATCAAGTCGCCGGTGCGCCTCGAATACACCGTCTCCGCGGGGCGGGCGCTCTCTCGTTTTCTCGCTGCCCTCACCGAAGCGCGGCTCCTCGGCGGGCGCTGCTCGTCGTGCCGCAAGGTGTACATCCCCCTGCGCAGCGTGTGCCCCACCTGCGCCGCGCCGATGAGCGAAGAGCTGACCATTGCCGATACCGGAACGGTGACGACGTTCTGCATCGTCAATGTCCCGTTCGAAGGGCAAACGATGAAGCTCCCTTACGTGTACGCCAGCGTGCTCCTCGACGGCGCCGACCTTCCCATCCTGCACCTCATCCAGATCCCCGCCGAAGAGGCGCGCATGGGGCTGCGGGTGAAGGCGGAATGGGTGCCTCCCGAGGAACGCCGGCCCACGCTGGAGAGCATCCGCTGGTTCGCGCCGACGGGGCAGCCCGACGCGCCTTTCGACTCGTACAAGGAGCACCTCTGATGCGTGAGGTGGCCATCGTAGCGTTCGCCGACGTCTCCTACGCGCGTTCCGAGGACGACGAAGTCGAGCTGATCAGCGGCGTCATCGGGCGGGCCATGGCGTCATCGGGCATCACCAGGAAGGAAATCGGCTTCACTATCTCGGGGAGCTGCGATTACCTCGGCGGTCGCCCCTTTTCCTTCGTCACTGCCCTCGATGCCGTCGGCGCGTGGCCGCCGATTTCGGAGTCGCACGTGGAAATGGACGGCGCGTGGGCGCTCTACGAAGCTTGGGTGCGCCTGCAACACGGAGACATCGACGCCGCGCTCATCTACGCCTTCGGCCGCACGTCGCAGGGAGAGCTCGGCGACGTGCTCGCGACGCAGCTCGATCCTTATTACTTGGCGCCGCTCTGGCCGGACGCGGTGAGCCTCGCCGCGCTGCAAGCTCGCGCCATGATCGATGCCGGGATTTGTTCGGAAAAGGAGATGGCCGAGGTGGCGCGCGCGCGGCGCCGGGCGGCGGCGTCGCGTCGTGACGGGCCGCCCGCGGGCGATGTCGCGGTGGACGAGCTCTTGGCCACGCCCTATGTGACGGCTCCGCTGCACAGTCACGATTGCGCCCCCAATTCGGACGGCGCCGCGGCCATGGTGCTGGTGGCGGGCGATCGGGCGCGCCAGGTGTGCCCGCGGCCGGCATGGATCCGTGGCATCGATCACCGCATCGAGGCGCATGCGCTGGGGGTGCGCGATCTCACGCGCTCGACGTCGACCGAGCTTGCCGCGAAGAAGGCAGGAGCCATCGGCCGTTCTTTCGACATCGCCGAGATCCACGCGCCCTACTCGCACCAGGACATCTTGATTTCACGCGCGCTCGGTCTCGGTGCCGACGTCGCCGTCAACCCTTCGGGAGGCGCCTTCGGCGCCAACGCCTACATCGTGACTGGCCTGGCGCGCATGGGAGCGGCGGCGAGCCGCATCCTCGATGGCACCGCCCGTTCGGCGGTGGCGCATGCCACGTCCGGTCCCTGTATGCAGCAGAATTTGGTGTGTGTGCTGGAGGGTGAACGATGAATCCCTGCGCCGTCATCGGCATCGGGCAGACCAAGCACACCACCAAGCGCGACGATCTTTCCATCGCCGGACTGGTGCGCGAAGCGGCTTTGCGTGCGCTGGAGGATGCCGGGCTCGGCTTCCGCGACATCGACGCCGTCGTGATCGGAAAGGCCCCCGACATGTTCGAGGGGGTGATGATGCCCGAGCTCTACTTGGCCGACGCGCTGGGTGCAGTGGGCAAGCCGATGATGCGCGTTCACACCGCCGGGAGCGTGGGGGGCTCGACGGCGGTGGTGGCCAGTCACTTGATCACCAGCGGGATCCACCAGCGCGTGCTCACCGTCGCTTTCGAGAAGCAATCGGAGAGCGATGCCATGTGGGCGCTCTCGCCTCGCTATCCCTTTCAGCCGCCGCTCGTGGCCGGCGCGGGAGGGTTCTTCGCGCCCATCATGAGAAGTTACATGCGCCGTTCTTCGGCGCCCGCCGACGTCGGGCTCATGGTGGCAGTGAAAGATCGGCAGAACGCGCTCAAGAATCCGTACGCCCACCTGCACATGGAGGACATCACGCTCGAAACGGTGCGGGCCTCTCCGATGTTGTGGGATCCCATCCGGTACCTCGAGACGTGTCCGTCGTCGGACGGCGCCTGCGCCATGGTGCTGGCCAGCGAAAGCGCGGCCAAGCTCTCGCCGCGCAAGCCAGCCTGGGTGCGGGGCACCGCGGTGCGCAGCGAGCCAGCGATGTTTGCGGGACGCGACCAGGTCGATCCGCGCGCCGGGCGCGACTGCGCCGCCGATGTCTACAAGCAAGCGGGCATTACGAACCCGCGGCGCGATGTCGACGTCGCCGAGGTGTACGTACCGTTCAGCTGGTTCGAGCCGATGTGGATGGAAAACCTCGGTTTTGCCGAGCTCAATCAGGGTTGGAGGATGACGCTGGAGGGCGCGACCGCGCTGGGTGGGGATCTGCCGATCAACCCGTCGGGCGGAGTGCTCTCGACCAACCCCATCGGAGCATCGGGGATGCTCCGCTTCGCCGAAGCGGCGCTGCAGGTGCGGGGGCAAGCGGGCGCGCATCAAATCGACGGTGCCCGCACCGCGGTCGGCCACGCCTACGGCGGCGCCTCGCAGTTTTTTGCCATGTGGGTCGTCAGCAGCGACAAGCCTTAGCGCCGGATCAGTATCGAAGAGGACGGGCCTCATGGAATTCAATATTGCCGATTTGTTCGAGAGCGTTGCCGATGCGGTGCCCGGTCGCGTTGCCGTCGTCAGCGGCGACCGGCGCCTCACCTTCGCCGAGCTCGACGAGCGCGCCACGCGCGTGGCGAACGCGCTCTCGGCGAAGGGCGTGCGTCCGGGCGATCACGTCGGTCTCTATCTCTACAACGGCACCGAGTTCCTCGAGCTCATGCTGGCCGCTTTCAAGATCCGCGCGGTGCCGATCAACATCAACTACCGGTACGTGGAGGAGGAATTGGCGTTCCTCCTCTCCAACGCCAACGTCGTCGCGGTCGCCTACGAGGCCGAGCTCGCCCCGCGGGTCATGGCGGTCCGCGATCGGATCGGGTCGTTGCGCACCAGCATCGTGGTGGGGAACGGCCGCGAGGCCGTCGCCGCGCCCGGCGTCGTTGCGTATGACGCTTTTCTCGCTTCGGCGAGCGCCGAGCGCCGCTTCGACAAGCGCTCGGGGGGCGACATCTACATCGTCTATACCGGCGGGACGACGGGAATGCCGCGCGGTGTGATGTGGCGGCACGAAGACGTGTTCTTCGCCGGACTCCAGGGTGGCAATCCAGGGGGGCCCCCCATCGAGCGCCCGGAAGAGCTGGCCGCCAACGCGCTCGAACGAAGCGAGCCGATGACGTTCTTGCCGGCCGCGCCTTTCATCCACGGCGCGGCGCAGTGGGCGGCGCTGATCGGCCTCTTCGGCGGTGGAAAGATCGCGCTGGTCCCCGGACGGAGCTTCAACGCCAAGGCGGTCTGCCGGCTGATCGAAAGCGAGCGGGTGAACACCATGACGCTCGTCGGCGACGCCATGGTGCGTCCTCTCGTCGAAGCGTTGTCCGAACCCGGCGCCAACTACGATCTCGACTCGCTGTTCGTCATCTCGTCCGCCGGAGCGCTCCTCTCCGATACGGTCAAGGGCGCGCTCTGCCAGCATCTGCCACAGATCATGATCATCGACAGCTTCGGCGCGACCGAGGCGGGGCACCAAGGTTCGAGTCTCCCGCCCGAGGACGGCAAACCAAGCCGGCCGAAGTTCATGATGGACGACACCAGCACCGTCTTCGACGACAACCTGCGATCCGTCGTGCCGGGGTCGGGCGTGATCGGCCGCCTGGCGCGCCGCGGCCGGATCCCCCTCGGCTACTACAACGATCCCGAGAAAACGGCGGCCACGTTCATCATCGTCGACGGCGTGCGCTGGGTCGTCCCCGGCGATCTCGCGACAATCGAGAGCGACGGGCTCATCACGGTGTTCGGCCGCGGCGCGGTGTGCATCAACAGCGGCGGAGAAAAGATCTTTCCCGAAGAGGTGGAGGCGGCGCTCAAGGCGCATTCCGACGTGCTCGATGCGGTGGTGGTCGGCGTGCCCGACGAGCGCTGGGGGCAGCGGGTAGCCGCCATCGTGCAACCGCGCGCAGGAAGCAAGCTCACGCTCGATCTGCTCGAAGCCCACTGTCGAACGCGCATCGCTGGTTACAAGGTGCCCCGCCAGCTCAAGGTGGTCGACGAGATCGCGCGCCATCCGAGCGGCAAGCCGGACTACCGCTGGGCAGCCGCCGTCGCCACCGGTGCTTCCCCGAGCGGGAGTGCCCCGCCGCGGGAAAAGGGCGGCAACGCATGACCGGTTCTGCCAAGGTCAAGAAAAGCTACTGGGACCTCGCGGAGACGCCCACCACGACGGCGCTGGCCAAACGGCGGCTGGCTTCCGCAGTGCGAGAGCTGTCGGCGCTCACCGCCACCAGCGATGCACCCGAAGACGTGCTCCTCGACGCGGCGGCCTCGGTGGAGTCCGTGGTCGCGCATCTGCGTGAACACCCCACCCGGACCTTTCGCGACGCGTTCGCCACTTGCAAGACGGAGGAGGATTTCGCCCCTTTTGCCGATCGATCGCTGATGACGGGGCGTTCCAATCCTTTCTCGCCGCCCATGAAATTGTCGATGCAAGGTGACAAGGCGGTGGGACGCGTCACCTTCGGCGCGATCTACGAGGGGATCCCCGGGCACGTACACGGAGGCATGGTGGCCGCGGCTCTCGACGAGACGCTGGGGTACCTCGCCGTCAACAACGACATCGGTGGCCTGACCGCCATGCTCACGGTGCGCTATCGCGCCCCGACGCCGCTCGATACCGATCTCTCCATCGAAGCGAGCGTCGTTCGCACCGACGGACGAAAGGCGTTCGTCGAGGCGCGCATCAGGGCTGGCGAAGCGATCACCGCCGAGGGGGAGGCTGTCTTCATCGCCATCGACCGCGATCGCATGCTGGCCGTCATCGACTCCGCCAAGAAGGGCCTGGAGAAGGGCTGAGCGATGTTCATCGACTACACGCCCGAGCAACGGAAATTGCGCGACGAGCTACGCGCCTACTTCGCGCGCGTCATCACGTCCGAGGTGCTCGCCGAAAACCTGGGCACCGAAGGGGGCGGCCCACTTTACGGCAAGGCGATGCGCCAGATGGGAGCCGATGGCTGGCTCGGCGTCGGTTGGCCCAAGGAGTACGGCGGGCTCGAGCGGTCGGCCATCGATCAATACATCTTCTTCGACGAGGTGCAGCGCACGGGGTTTCCCATTCCGTTCCTCACGCTGTGCACCGTGGGTCCGACCCTCATCAAGTTCGGCACGAGCGAACAGAAGTCGAGGATGCTTCCCCGCATCCTCCGAGGGGAGCTGCATTTCGCGATTGGCTACAGCGAGCCGGCGGCGGGGACCGATCTCGCCGCGCTCACCACCAAGGCCGTTCGCGACGGCGACGACTACATCGTGACTGGCCAGAAGGTATTCACCAGCCTCGCTGAGTACGCCGACTACGTCTGGCTCGCTGTCCGCACCGATCCCAATGCCCCCAAGCACAAGGGCATTTCGATTCTGATGGTCGACACCAAGTCGCCCGGCTTTTCGCTTTCTCCCATTCACACGCTCGGCGATAACCGCACCAACGTGACCTACTACGACAACGTGCGCGTCCCCGTCTCGATGCGCGTCGCCGGGGAAAACGAGGGGTGGAAGCTCATCACCACGCAGCTCAACCACGAACGCGTGGCGTTGCTGGCCCCCGGGCCGGTGACACGCTTCGTCGAGGAAGTGATCGCTTGGGCGAAGCAGACCCGCCTCTCCGACGGGCGGCGCATGATCGACCAGCCCTGGGTGCAGACGCATTTGGCACGCGCGCGCGCCCACGTGGAAGTCCTGACCCTCCTCGCCTGGCGGCACGCCTCGAAGATCGATCAAGGCACGCTCGACCCCGCCGAGGCCTCGACGGTGAAGGTTTTCGGCAGCGAAAGCTTCGTGCAGATCTATTCGCTCTTGCTCGAAGTGCTGGGGCCTCTCGGCATCGTCAAGGCCGGATCGCCTGGTGCCATCCTGCGCGGGCGCATCGAGATGTACTACCGCACCACGCTCGTTCTCACTTTCGGCGGCGGCGTCAACGAGGTGCAGCGCGACATCATCGCCATGGCAGGGCTCGGACTGCCGCGGGCGCCCAGGTAGGAACGACGACCATGGACTTTGCGCTCGACGAAACGCAAAAAGCAGTTTCCGACCTGGCCAAGAAAATTTTCTCCCAGCGCCTCGGCCCCGATGTGCTGAAGAAAGTGGAGGCCGACGAGAGTCGCTTTCTGCGCCCGCTCTGGAAGGAGCTCGCCACCGCGGGTCTCCTCGGTACGGCCATCCCCGAGAGCCATGGCGGAAGTGGGCAGGATTTTATTTCGCTCTGCGCGCTGCTCGAGCAGGTCGGCGCGGCGGTGGCACCGTTACCCGTCTTCGCGACGCTCGCTCTCGGCGCGCTCCCCGTCGCCGAATTCGGCTCACCGGATCTGCGCCAGCGGCTCTTGCCGGGCGTGGCGCAGGGCGAGGCGATCTTGAGCGCTGCGCTCACCGAGGCAGGCTCCGACGATCCACGACGTCCCGCCACCTCGGCGGTGCGGAAAAAGGGCGAATGGCTGGTAAGCGGCACCAAGATCTGCGTGCCGGCCGCGCATCTCGCCGAGCGCATCCTGGTGCCGGCGCGCACCTCGGACACCGGGGTGGGCATTTTTCTCGTCGATCCGCGCGCTCCCGGCGTGAAGATCGCCCGCCAGATCACGACCACGGGGGAACCTCTGGGCGAGGTCGTGCTCAGCGACGCGCGCGTGAACGACGGCGACGTCCTCGGTCACCCCGAGGGGGGGAATGATGTCCTCGCTTGGCTTTTGCCGCGCGCGACGGTGGCGCTCTGTGCGATGGAGCTCGGTGTCGTCGACCGCGCGCTGCGCATGACGGCCGAGTACACCGGGAGCCGCCGGCAATTCGATCGTCCCATCGCCACGTTTCAAGCGGTCGCCCAGCGCGTCGCGGACGCGTACATCGACGTAGAGGCGATCCGCGTCGCCACCTGGCACGCCGCATATCGCCTTTCGGTCGGCCTGCCGTCGGCAGAAGCGGTCGCCATCGCCAAATTCTTCTCTTGCGAAGCGGGACATCGCGTCGTCTACGCCGCGCAACACTTGCACGGCGGGATCGGCTTCGATCTCGATTACCCGCTCTATCGCTACTATTTGTGGTCGAAACAAATCGAGCTCACCCTCGGGTCGGCCGTGACGCACTTGACGCGTCTCGGCGCCGAGCTGGCGCGGGACTCATCCGCGTCGTCATGAAGGACATGAACCATGCGCACCCGCCTCTGTGATCAATTCGGAATCGAGTTTCCCATCTTCGCATTCAGCCATTGCCGCGACGTCGTCGCGGCGGTGAGCAAGGCCGGCGGCTTCGGCGTCCTCGGCGCGCTCGCCTTTTCGGCGGAGCAGCTCGAGCTCGAGCTCAAATGGATCGACGAGCACATCGATGGCAAGCCTTACGGCGTCGATATCGTCATGCCGGCCAGCTCCGTCACCGCCGGCCAGGACGTCACCAAAGAGATGCTCGAGAAGATGATCCCCGAGCAGCATCGCAAGTTCGTGGAAGACGTGCTCGCGCGCTACGGCGTTCCCGCGCTTCCCAAGGAGCAGGAGAAAGCGGAGACGCTGCTCGGCTGGACACCATCGGGCGGACGATCGCACGTCGACGTCGCGCTCCGTCACCCGATCAAGCTCATCGTCAATGCGCTCGGTCCCCCGCCCAAGGACGTCGTCGATCACGTGCACAAGCACGGCGTCAAGGTGGCGGCCCTCGTCGGCCGCGCCGATCAGGCGAAGAAGCAAGTCGAAGTCGGGGTCGACATCATCGTCGCGCAAGGCACCGAAGCCGGAGGACACACCGGCGAGATCGCGACGATGGTCCTCGTACCGGAGGTGGTCGACGCCGTTCACCCGACGCCGGTGCTCGCGGCTGGCGGCATTGCCTGCGGTCGTCAGGCGGCCGCCGCCCTCGCCCTCGGTGCCGACGGCGTGTGGACCGGTTCGGTATGGATGGCCGTGAAGGAGAGCGACCTTTCGCCGGTCGTCATCGAGAAGCTGATGTCGGCCCAATCGAGCGACACCGTCCGCTCGCGATCGATGACGGGAAAGCCGGCCCGCCAACTCAAGACCGACTGGATCAAGGCGTGGGACGGGCCCGACTCACCGGGCACCTTGCAGATGCCTCTTCAGTTCATGTTGGTCGCCGACGCGCTGGCGCGCATCGGTGCCTACGCGGAGAAGCCGGAATCGCGGGCCCGCGACCTGGCCGGCACCGCTATCGGACAAGTCGTCGGTCGCATGAACACCGTACGTTCGACGCGCGACGTGATCTACGACATGGTCAAAGAGTACATCGACGTCGTGGAACGCATGAAGAAGGGGCTCGACGAAGCGGGGTGAAGCATCTTCACCGCGTGTACGGGTTGACCTCGTCGAGCACGCGGGATGCGTTCGGCGGGCGCGATCGCTGTACATCGACGCCGAGCGCGGTGGACGAAGGATGGGCGACGTTCTTCCCCGGCGTGCGCACGCGCTCGCGCGTGGTGCCGTCTTGCTCGGGCGAATGGAGGCGTAGTTGCTTGCTCTCGGAACCGTCGTCGATCGTCGCGGCGGCGCCCGCGGATGCGGCGGGGGCGGGCCCTTGCGCCGCGGGTTCCGCCGGTGACGGCGCTGACGGCTCGTCGTCTTTGGGCAGGCTCTCGACGGGAATCGGAGCGGGACGGGGCGGCGGCGGTTGCGTCGCTGCTTTTCCGGTGAGAGCTGTCTCGGCCGGCGGAGTGTGATCGCCGTTGCCGGTGGGCCGCGTCCAAAAGAGGACCACGCCGAGGGCGACCACCGCGGCGCCCCCGAGACCGACCCACGTGAGCTTCCCCGAATCGAGCCGTGCGGGCGGCACCGTAGCCCCGAGGGGTCGCATGGTGGACCCTTCCGCAGGGTGAAGGAACGGCGGATTTTCGGACGCCGTCTTGGCCGCCATCGCCCGCGCTTTACGCGACACCTGCACGATGCGCTCGATCGAAAGCCGCGCACCTTTGCTGGCGAAAGGGAAGAGCGAACCCGCGAATTCGGCCAGGTTTTCGAAGCGGTTGTCCGGGTTCTTCTCGAGGCACTTCAGAATGGTCGCCTCGACTTCCTCGGGAAGATCGCGGCGGAGCTCGCGCAAAGGGCGCGGCGGTCGGGTGGCGACTTTGGTGCACACTTCGGGCAGGCTCCCCCCGCCAAAAGGGACCACCGTCGTCAGAAGCTCGAACAGGATGACCCCCAACGCCCAGATGTCGGTCCGATGGTCGACGTCGTGCGCCGACTGCATTTGCTCGGGCGACATGTAAAAAGGCGAACCAACCGGGGCCTTGGCGGCGCCGCTCGTCTTCCCGACGTCGGACATCGACAGGTCGGCGATCTTGGAAATGCCAAAATCGAGGACCTTGATGGACATGGCACCGTCCGGACGGCGGAAGCAGAAGAGGTTCGAAGGCTTGAGGTCGCGGTGGACGATGCCGAGCACGTGCGCTTCCGCGAGCGCCTCGCACGCCTGCAGGACGAAGGCGATGGCTTCGTCGAGTCGAAGCGCGCCGCGCGTGGCGAGCCACCGCGCCAGATCCTCGCCTTCGAGCGACTCCATGACGATGTAGGGCGTTCCGTCGGTGAGCTCACCGATGTCGAAGACGCGCGTGACGTGCTCGTTTTTGATTTTGGCTGCGGCTTGCGCCTCGCGGGTAAAGCGCTTCACCGCGTCGGGGTAAGCGACGAGCTCACTGCGAAGGACCTTGAGAGCCACCCGTTCGTCGAGCTGCAAATGATGGGCGGCATAGACGATCCCCATCGCCCCCACGCCGAGGACGCCCTCGATGCGGTACTTGCCGCCGATGATCTCTCCCTTGCCGATCGTCTCGTCCATGAATGCCTCACCGACCGAATAGGAGCGGACGACGCCGCCCCCAGCGTCCAAACGCCCAGTCTATTGCCTTTCGAAGGGGGATCAAGGATCCCTTTCGAAGGGGAACATGGAGGGTTCATGGCGGGCCTCGTTTCGTCGCCCATGGATCGTGGGAAGCGTCGCCATCGACGTCCGATGGGGGCCTTTCGGGTCACTGCGCGCGACGTCAGGTGGGGAACATGCCCACCTCGACGACATCGTCGCGGTGGCGGCGCCGGAAGAAGCCCCCATGTGACGCTGCGTACAGCGACTCTCCATGAAAGCGAAACAATGAAGCGGGCCCCACCATGGTACGGAGCGCGCCGTGACCATCACGCGGCGCGATTTTCTGCAGCACCTCGGTTGGGCGGGGCTGACGGCCCTCAGCTGGGGCGTCGTGGCTTGCTCGAAAGACGACGTCGAAGGGCTCGGTCCACCGACCGGCACACCCGACGGTGGAATAGGGGAGGGCGGGCCGATCGACGTTCCACCCCCCGACAGCGAGACGTCGCGCCGCATTTTCCAGCACGCCGTGGCCAGCGGCGATCCGTTGGCCGATGCCGTCATCATCTGGTCGCGCGTGACGCCCGATGCTCCGGGGACGCTCCGTGTCGCGTGGCAGATCGCGCGCGACCGCGCTTTCGCCGACATCGCGCAAAGCGGCGAGGCTACGACGGACGAAGACCGCGACTACACCGTCAAGGTCGACGTCAACGGGCTTTCGCCGGCAACCACCTATTATTACCGCTTCGTCGCCCTCGGCGGCTCTTCACCCGTCGGGCGTACCCGCACCGCGCCGAGCGGCGCCGTGGCGCGGCTGCGTTTCGCGGTCGTCTCGTGCTCGAGCTACGCGCACGGTTTCTTCCACGCCTACCGCAGCATCGCCGAGCGGCTCGACCTCGACGCGGTCCTGCACTTGGGCGACTACATCTACGAATACGGCACCGGACAGTATGGGAACGCACGCCCGTACGAGCCGGCCCACGAGATCCTCACCCTCGCCGACTACCGCACGCGCTACGCTCATTATCGCAAAGACCCCGACTTGCAGGCGGTGCACCGGCAGCACCCCTTCATCACCGTTTGGGACGATCACGAAAGCGCCAACAATGCTTGGGTCGATGGCGCCGAAAATCATACCCGGGCGACCGAAGGTCAATGGGCCGATCGCAAAGCAGCAGCCCAGCAGGCTTACGCGGAGTGGATGCCGATCCGCGAGCCCGACGGACCAGCGAAGATCTACCGATCGCTGCGCTACGGGGACCTGGCCGAGCTCATCATGCTCGACACGCGTTGCTGGGGCCGCGAGGTGCAAGTTGCGCAGAGCGACAGCCGTCTCGCCGATCCTTATCGCCAACTGCTCGGACCGGAGCAAGAAACTTGGCTCGCCGATCGACTCCGCGGGTCGACCGCGAAGTGGAAGCTCGTCGGCCAGCAGGTCATGATCGGGCAGCTCCCCATCTTCTTCAACAACGACGCCTGGGATGGCTATCCCGCGGCGCGCCTGCGCTTTCTCGATATTCTCCGAGCCAACCACACGAGCAACGTCGTGGTGCTGACCGGCGACATCCATTCGTCGTGGGCCATGAATCTGACGCCCGACCCCAACGATGCGACGGCGTACAACCGCGAGACGGGAGAGGGGGCGCTCGCCGTCGAGTTCGTTACGCCGGGGGTCACGTCTCCCGGGTTTCCCGATTCCCTCGCTGCGACCGCAGAGCAGGCTGCATTGGCCACGCCGCACATCAAGTTCGCCGATGTGTCGAAGCGCGGCTACATCGTGCTCGACGTCACTCCGGAACGAACCCAGGCGGCCTGGTACCACTACGTCGCGCCGGAGCTGCCCTCGGTGACGGAAGCATTCGCCAAGGCGTATGCGACGTACGATGGAGAGAATCGCCTCCGCCCAGAGAGCGGCCCCGCGCCCGACGCGCCTCACCCGCCCGGCGCACCGATCTGAGCGCATTCGCCGAGACAGCAAAACGAGAGAGCGTTCGCCTGGCGACCGCTGGCGGCGTGGCTTTTGCGTCATTGAGCAGCGGCCTCGCCGCATCTCCAGTGGCAGCCTCGCTGAATGGGCCGATCGCGATCGGGTAGGCCGAAGAACTGTCAGAGTCGTCGCTAGCGGGGGGCGCGCGGCGGTGCTGCGTCTGCGGACGCGATCCAGCTCGTGGACCGCAGCCGTTCGACGACTGCTTGCGCGTCGCTGGGATCCGCTTCGACGACGAAGAGGCGCGCCAGGTCCCGATCCCGTTCATCCGGGAACGTCTGGCATACGCTCTTCACGCCTGGCACCGCCGCCAGCTGTTGGAGCGTGTTCGGCCGCGGTCCGTCACGCGTCCTCACATTGATTTGCACGCGTTCCGGCATGCCGGCTCCCGGTCCTCGATCCGCTCAGGCCAGCATCCTCGCCAGATTCAACAGACCCGTACCCACTTCCGGCGTGAAGGTGTCTCCGCGCATGTCGTCGAGCGTCGTCGTCGTTGCTTTCAGATGCTGGGCCACCTGAGCGGGGCTGAGCGCGGGGTGTTTCCCCAGAAGAATCGCGGCAGCGCCGGTCACGTGGGGGGTGGCCATCGATGTCCCGCTCCATGCCGCATACTTGGTGTCGGCCACCTCCCGGAACGAGGAGGGCATCATGGGAAGCGTGGAAAGGATGTTCACGCCGGGGGCGCACAAGTCGATGTGTTCGCCCGTATTCGAAAAGGGAGCGCGTCTTCCGCCTTCGTCGACAGCTCCCACCGTCAACACGCCCGGATGTGCGCCGGGATATTCGATCGGATTGCCTGACTCGAACTCGTTGCCCATGGCCGCGCAGACGACCACGCCGGCATCGAGGAGTTTTGCCATCAGCAGGGCTTCGATCGGATTGAAATGAGCTCCACCGATGCTGAGGTTCATGACCCAGCGACCTTCGCCCTTCTTCTCCGCCGCCCGCCGGACGGCGTTGAGAGCGCGCTGGTACATGATCTCGTCCACGTAATACTCACCGTCGGCGGAGGGCTGGTCTCGGAAGATCTTCCAGACGTGAAGCTTGCAGCGGCAGGCGCCGGCGATGCCGGTTGCATTGTTGGTGAGTGCCGCGATGATCCCGGCGACGTGGGTCCCGTGACCGACCGTGTCTTCCGCGAGAGAGCCGTTGGTCGTGTACCTGAGATCGGGCGGCAGGTCGGGGTGGGTGATATCCACGCCGGTGTCGAGCACCGCCACGTTGACGTCTCGCGCATCGCGGCTTTTTTCGATTTCGAACCAGCGGATGACCCTTAGCGCCCACTGCTTGTTCACCAGGGGATCGGTCGCGTTGGTGGCTCCGCAGAGCCACCGCAGCGGCACGCGGTAGACCGAAGCGACACCGCCAGCCTGGGCCAGTGAGCGAGAGGCGTCCTCGATGTCGGCTCCCGGGGTCAGCCGTACGAGATTCACGCCGCGCAGGTCCTCGTCGTCGACGTCGCGAAGACTGCGGGTGATGGCATTGGCCGCAATCGCGCTTCCGACTGGGCGCAGCAGTGGGAGCGATGAGCGCGCGTGGATGGGAACGACCTCGCGCAGGAGTCCCCGGCGCTGCATGTCCTCGAAGGGAGCTTCGATCTGTTCCGGCATCCGAAACGCCCGGGTTCCCGCCGCCGGAGTCGGCGATTCGGCCACGATGTGTTGGTCGACCGACGTGGCGACCTGGACGATGAGCGTGGTCTGCGAAAGCGTGCGGCGATAAGGCCCGAATGTCGGTTTCGTGAGTGCCATAGCGGTTCCCGTGGCTATCGCGCTGCAGCGCGAGCATCCGCCAGGACGATTGGACGCCTCGACTGTGAAAAATTCGATTCAGTTTTTGGCGGTGGGCCCGCCGTCCACGTCCGGGCCGAACTTCGCTCTGATTTCGAGTCGTCCCGCCTTGCGACAGATGGGCGGCGGGCATCGGGGAGCCCCGGCGTCGGGCACGCCCGCCGAGAAAAGGGTTCCTGTCGGGAGTCGTGCGAGGACGCGCCATGGATTCCGTTCATCCTTGACGAGCTCGGACTTTTGGTCTATGCCGATTGGTTGGGTGTTTGGGGGCGGGCAGCCTTTGTCGCTCCTCGGCGGAGAGGTCCGATTATGACGTCGGGCGAGTTGGAAGGCTGTGTTGTTGCAGGGAAATACCTGGTCCACGAGAAGATCGGCCAGGGGGGAATGGGCGACGTCTTCCGTGCTGAACAGTTGCCCCTCAACCGCAAAGTTGCACTCAAATTGCTGCGGCCCGAGCTCGCCGCCTCGGACGAGCTCGTCGACAAGCTCATCCAAGAAGCCCGCTTTTTGGCGTCGGTCGAACATGACGCGATCGTCCGGGTCATCGACGTCGACCGGACCGCGCATGGGCAGCCTTTCATCGTCCTCGAGTACCTCGACGGGGTATCGCTCGACCGCCTCGTAACGGAACACGGCTTTCTGCCTTGGCGCTGGGCCGCCAACGCGGTGCTGCAAGTCTTGTCTGCGACCGAGATGATTCATCGCAGTGGCCTGGTGCATCTGGACATCAAACCGGCCAACTGTTTGAACGTCGGATCCACCGAGCCTTTGCGCTACGCGCCTCGCACCAAGCTCATCGATTTCGGCATTGCGAGAATGGTATCCAGGCTGACGGGAGCGCCGGCCATCGGGACACCAGCGTACTGGGCGCCCGAGCAAGCTGGCGCCAGCAACGTCGATGAGCGTACGGATGTCTACTCCATCGGAGCGACCTTCTACGAGCTATTGACTGGCAAAACGCCCAGCGCGGGGAAGCGACGCACGCCGAGCGACTGTAACCCGGCGGGCGGCATCCCCGCCGATCTCGATCGGATCGTCATGCAGGCGCTCGAAAGTGAGCCCAGCCAAAGGTATCCCGACGCGAGTTCGTTTCAAGAAAGCCTCGCAGCGGTCCTCGGTGAGGGAGCCTCCAGGACGACTTTGCCGTCGGCGATGGTCCGTTCGGAGCCGGTGCCATCGGTCACCATCGCGCTCGATGAGCCGCCCGCGGACGCTCAGCTTTCGCGCTTGCGCCGGAAGGTCCAGGCGTTCTGGGTCAACGGGGTACTCGGCGCGTCCAATGACTCCATCGCTCTCGCCGTTCAAGAACGAACGTTGGAGCAGGAGTTGATCGCCGGCCCGGCGAGCTCCCTCGAATCGGCATGCCCCATCCCCGTGCCGGGCCATCGCTCGATGTACAGCGTCTACGACGAGCACGGTCGCACGTTGCTCATTACCGGCGGGCCCGGTTCGGGCAAAACGACGCAGATGCTCTTATTGGCACGGGACCTATTGAATAGCGAGTCTCGGTCGGTTCCGGTGATTTTCACGCTCTCCACTTGGCAACACGGCGCCCTCTCGCTCGGCGATTGGATGGTGTCCGAGCTCTATTCGAAGTACCAGGTTCCCCGTACGCTCGCCGCCAAGTGGATCCTCGACGGGCGCATCTTGCCACTGCTCGACGGGCTCGACGAGATGAGTGCCAGTCAGCGAGCCTCGTGCGTCAAGGCCATCAACGCGTTCATCGATGCCGCGGCGCAGAGCCTGTCCGGGCTGGTCGTCACTTGTCGGCTGGAGGAGTATGGCGAAACGCGCGAGAAGCTCGCCGTCGGTATCGCCGTCCGTATGCACGATCTCGCCATGAGCAGCGTCGCCGAATACTTGAGACGGTACGCCAACCATTCCGACAAGCAGCGCCTGCTGATGGACGAGGAGCTCGTGAGCCTCTTGCGAACTCCCCTCATGTTGAATTTGATGGCGAGCCTGGATGCGCAGACCGTGGCGGCGATCATCGGCGCCGCGGGCCCCGATCGGCTGGACCAGCTCTGGGATGCGCACGTCAAACGGATGGTGACACGATCCGGCAAGCGCAGACTGCCGATGGCCCACACCGATTTCTTGGCGACCTTGCAGAGTCTGGCATTGGCGATGAAGCGCCAGAATCAGACCATCTTTCAGCTCGACGACCTCCAACCCGACGCTCTCGGCAATGCCCCGTCGCGCGTCGTGTATTTCCTCGGTTCGCGCCTGGGGGCCGCCGCCGTCGCAGGGGCCGGCGTCATTCTTTCCCTGGGGCTCACGCCGCTCGAGAACATGGGGTTTCGCGCCGACCTCCCGTTCGGCGCCGCGCTCGGGCTCTCCACCGCCCTCGCGGGAGGCATTCTTCATGGCGGCTTCAGTTTGCTGAAGCGCCGCGCTGCACCCGTGCCGCTGGCGCGCCGCGCACATTGGCTCACCGTGGGAGGGCTCGGCGTACTGACCGGTCTCGTGAACGCGGCCGTGGTGGGGCCCGGCCGCCATTTCTTTGCGGCCATTCTGGCCTTCGAGGTGGGCTTCTTTGCCGCTCCGTTGCTCAGCCCACATCCGGATGTAGGCCGGCCTCATGCCGACATTCGGCCGGTGGAAGCAATTCGATTCTCGCTTCGCCGCGCAGCCAGAGCCGTGCCCTATGCCCTGGTCGTGGCACTGGTCGCCGCCTCCTTTTCGTTTCGTGAAACGGAATCACACGCGGTGGCGGCCAGCGCATTCTACGCCTTCGCGATGTGCCTACTCTTGGCAGGTCTGCGTGAGAGAGAGGTCGAGACCCGAGTTGTGCCCAACGGAGGGATCCGGCGATCGATCCGGCTCTCGACGGGTTTGGCCGGTATTGGGTTTGCCATCACTGCCATCGGGATGGGTTGGATCTATGGGCCTTCCTACGGCGCTTGCGCGGGGTTGACGTCAGCGGCGGCCTTGTGGCTTTGGTACGGAGGTCTGGCGACTATCGAACACGTCGTGCTCCGGCTCCTTTTGCGTTGGAGCCGTCTCGAATATTGCGATGTCGCCTTTCTGGACGCTGCGGCCAATCGAGGGCTTCTACATAGGGTAGGCGGCGGTTACATGTTCGTACATCCGACGTTGATGGAGCGGCTGGTGGCGCAGGCCACCGATAGAACGACGCACTATCGAAAAAGCGAAACATGATCGTCACAGATTGAATCGCGCCGCGTCCCAAAGTTGTAGCAATCAAGGGGGGTCAGCACGGAGTTGCATATGCCACTCAGTTGGTGCCGACCTAACTGGAGCATTCGGCGCTCCTGCAGTTTGCAGTTTCTATCGATTCTCGCGGCGACCGGCGCGCCTGGATGCAGCGGACCCGCTGCCAAGGCTGCCCCCGCATCGGCGCCCGCGCCGGTTGGGAGCACTCCGCTCCTCGTCGGTGGCGCGCCGGCCGCGGTAGCGAGCGCGCCCGCCGCCATGGGGAGCGCGCCGGATCCCGTCGCAAGCGCGGCCGCACCAGCCGTTCGTGCATCGAGTAAGAAGGTGTGCGCCGGAGGGTCGAAACCAGAATCGCTGAGCGATCTGGTCAAGTCGCCCGGAGAAGTGGTTGCAGCCGATCTCAACGGCGATCACCGCGTCGACTTGGTTGTCGCGCAAGCCGATCCAGATACGGGCGTTCGAATTCTTTTCAATACAGGCTCGTCCCTACAGACTGGCCAATGGCGGTGCACCCAACTGCCGGCTGATGGCCCCGCCAACCGTCTGGCGATAGGCGACATCGACGGTGACGGGTTCCTCGACATCGTGGGAGGGTCATGGACGGGCCTCGGCGTGCACTGGTGGAGTCTGCGCGGCGACGGCTCTCTCGGTTCGCAGGGGCAGTTCACCGTCCCGCCTCCCGAGCCCAAAGGTGATTGCGAGCGGTCCGGCAATCACATACAACTTGCCGCGCTCGCGTTGGGTGACGTCGAAGCCGACGGGCATCTGTGGCTCGGCACGACACTGTACAGCCGCGCCATCAACCACGAAGCGTGCATGACGCAGCGACTCTGGCAGTTCGACGCCTCATCGAAGTCGTTCGTCGAGCGGCGGAAGTTCACCGCCCCGGGGGCGATGCGATCCCGATTCGCTGACGTCGACGGCGACGATTTTCTCGACTACGTGGAGTCGAGCTCGACGATCGGTTGTAGCAACGGCGGGCAGAGCAACTGTAGCGACCGCGCCGAGTGGGGCGATTGGTTTGCGCGCAGCAACGGCGCCCGGCGCGCGCTCACCCTCTCGATTCCTGGGTCGAACGGGCACGACGTACCAGCCCTGCGCGGAGTCGACTTCGACGTCTGGCCGAGCGGCCTTGCCCGGCGTCTCAATCAGCCGGCCGGCGAAACCCTCTTCGCATTGGCGATCACGGCCGAAGACGCATGCGAAACGGATGATTGCTGGGACAATCCGAGACAAGGCGGGTACGCAGTCGCCGTGCGCGCCGGGGGCACGATCGACTGGTCCAGCAAAGAAGCCGAGCTCCAGGAGGAGGCGAAGAGAAAGCCCGACCGCCTCGCGACCAGGTCGATCGTGTTCGTCGGGTCCTCGCCGGGTCCTGGGATCGTGGCGGCGTACCGATGGGCTCGCCACTGCGTTACCGCCGACTGTTCGCAACGCGCCTCTCTCAACGCCATCGTCGACAACGGCGGTGCGACGCGCGATTGCCGGCCCGGATTGAAGGCTTGCGCGCCTCTATTCACGACTGATCCCGACGCGCTTTTCCAGGCCATGATCGCGACGGAGCTCCGCGACGACAGGCTTCAGCAGGTGGACGACACGCAAGCACTGCGCAAGGGTCAGCGTATTGCGTACCTGGGGCGTCGCCATGCCTCCGAGATCGACGCTGTTACCTTCAAGCCGGCCGGCGCGGCGGATTTTGCCGCGATTCGGTTCACGTTCGTGCCCGGAGATAGCTGGATCACCGTCAATCCGTCGCACGGTGCCGGCACCCTGCGCATGCAGTACCGGGCCGCTGACAAGCCCGACATCGTGCTCGCGGATTCCAACCGCGGTCTGCAGTTTTTCTGAATCGAACCACGAGCCCCAACGAGAGGAAAACCGCCATGTCATGGGAACCCATGAACCCGACCATCGACAAGATCACTCCCGCTTCTGTCGATAATGATCAGCATGACGTCACCATCAAGCTTCGCGGTGCCGGATTGCAGGCCCCGCTCACCATCGTGTTCGTCGAGAGTGACGGGACCGGCGGCGTGATCCCTTGCAACAACGTCAAGATCACGCTGAGCAACACCGATGCCCAGTTCCGTATCTGCCCTTTTCTGAAAGATGGTGGGTCCTACGACATGTATATGTGGCTCGCTCCGCCCCCGCACGTCGTCGACGGGCGAAAGGGCAGCAAGCAAGTCGACGATGTGCCCGTCAACGCGTTCGCCGTAAAGAAGAAGGTGCTCACGGTCGTCCAGAAGACCAAGCGTCCCTAGCCGCGGGTCGTGCTCGCATGCACAAACTGCGGATCGCGCGTCTCTTGCAAAAGGCAGAGGCCGAGTGGCCAACGAAGCTCGTGCCACTCGAAGCGCGTGCGCTGATCGCTGCGGCGGGGCGTCTGGCTCCGCCGTTCGCCTCGGGGTTGTTCGCCGAGTGCCACCTGGCGCACGCGACGCGCACCGACATGGTGGTTCGACTGCACCCAGCCGACGCCGATGCCATCCTAGCGGCATCTCCTCCGCCGAGTGCGCTCGCTCATGTCCTGCGCCGATGGCGGACGCGGGGAGACCGCATTGGCTTTCTCCCGGCCATCGACCTGGAGTTCGATCTGCCCGGGCGGGTCGTGGGCTTTTTCATTGCGCCGCTCTTCGAACCGGAGCTCATGCGCGGTCTGCCTGCCATTGTCGCGCGGGACGCGGCGCGACTGTCGCTCGGAGCGAGACCGCTGGCGGAGGATCGCGGGCCCGATGTGCTTCGCGCCGTGCATGTCGACCTCTCGCCGCGCATCTTGGAACGCGTCGACTGGTGCCGGCGCATGCTGCCTCACTGGGCGAATTTTCTGCCGGGATGGTCGTGCCAGACGCGGCCCGAGGGGGGCGAGGCTGCCGTTCGCGCCGTTGCGACCATCCCACGCCGCTATGTGAGCGGGTACCTCGAGAGTGTGGGCTGGCGCGGCGACATTCAAGCACTGGACGACCTGGCCACGCTGTTCCTGGCGGACAAGCCCGTCGTCTCGATCGACATGACGATCGGCAAAGAGGGGCCCGCGCGGTGCGTCGGCCTCTATTGGGAGACGCCGTTTGCCCATCCGGATGACGCGTCGCTGGCGCGGCTATGTCGGCGCATCGAGGGATGCGGCTGGGCTCGGGAAGACCGCTGGAATGGGCTGATGACGTGGCTCGAGGCGAGAGATCGCGGGGATGGAGATGCCAGTCGGCGCTCGCTCACGTTCAAGCTCGTCGTTACGGGCGACGCAGCCCCCGCCCTCAAAGCCTACGTCGCCAACTTCGACGAGCTCGGCATCTTTCCCACAGGAACGACCGTGGAAAATGCCGTACCCTGACGCTCGATGGGGTGCTTGACACGGAGCGGCACGGAAGTCGCGCTGGCATGCAGGTGCCTCGTCGGCCGCTCACTGCTGGCGCAGTTCCGCCTCGAGGAATCGACCGTCTCCTCCGAGCACGCGGTGATCTTTTGGGAGGGAGGGGCCTGGCGTGTGCGTGATCTCGGCAGCCTCAATGGCACGTTCGTGAACGGAAAAAGGCTCTCCGCGGGCGGAGCTCGCGCGCTCGCGGTTGGGGACCGGCTCGGGTTTGGCGAGCCCGAGGGCAACTGGAAGCTCTACAGCGCCGACGCTCCCGAGCCCTGCGCCTTCAGGGAAGGCGACGAAATCCGTTGTTTCGGGCGGGGCGGGCTCCTCTTGCTACCGGACGAAGCTGCACCCGAAGCGAGCATCTACGCCCGCGCCGGCAGCTGGGTCGTCGAGCATGCCGGCGCGATCCACGAGATCGAGAGCGGTGATCGCACCACGCTTTCCTCGGGCGCTTGGCGCGTGCTTTTGCCCGAGGTTTCCGAGGAGGCCGGCAAGGCGACGGAAGCCGCGCCGCTGCAAACCTCGGAGCTTACGATTCAGTTTCGCGTCAGTAAGAACGAAGAAGAGGTCGAGGTGGCGGTGTTGCGAAACGGCGTCACGCGCACGCTGCCGCGCCATGCCTGCCTCTACACGCTCTTGACGCTCGCCCGCCACCGACTCGCCGCCAAAGACCAGGAAGAGACCTGGATTCACGCCGAAGATTTGTCCCGAAAACTGCGCTGTAGCCGCGAAAAGCTCAACGTCGACATACACCGCATCCGCCGCCTTTTCCAAATTGCCGGCGTTCACGACGCCGTCCAAATCATCTCGCGGCGCAACGCGCATGAGCTGCGGAGCGGCGGCAGATCGGTCGTCGTCGAGGCGCTATGAGCGCGATCCGTCGCTTCTCATGTTGCGAATGAGGGTGTTCCGTCGTGCAGCTGCCGCAGTTGGCGCCGCGCTACTTGAACGAGCTTGCGCGTGTTTGCATAGGTCGTTCCGACCTCCCTCGCAATCTCGTCGTATTCGGCGCCAATCGCCCGGAGAAGAAGCGCCCTTCGCTGCCGTTCCGGCAGCTGCGAGATGGCATCGAATGCGGTCCTCAGCTCCCTTCGCGCAAGGATGTAGGAAAGGCCGTCGAGGGTGCGATGGCTCGTCGCCTCGGCGGTGTCATCGAGGCGGAGGGATTCGCCGAGCTCGCGCCGGCAAACCCGCTGACGATGACGATCGCGCGCGATATTACGAATGATCGTCGCCCACCAGGATATCGGATTGGTGATCTCGTCTTGCGTGGGTTCACTGGCCTCGATGACGCGCAGCGACGCTTCGGCGAGCAGGTCGTCCGCTTCGACCGGATCGCCGTGCGCACATCGGAGACAGATTTTGTAGAGCGCTCGCCGTCCGGAGGAGAGCGCTTTCAGAGGCTGCATGGCACCTTGGGCGACGGCGGGGGCGGCGGCGGGACATCGTTTCTGAACTGACCGAAATGACATCGCGAAGCTCCCTCCACGCGCGCGGTGCTCTCTATTAGGCATAGCGCTCTACCCGTTCGCTCACCATTTCAAGCGCTTACAGACCCAGGAACGTTCACAGAACGGACGGTGGAGCGTCCAGCATTTGGAACTCGCATCGCGCCCCCGCGCGATGCTGGAGATGCCGTGGGGATGACGCATGACGCACGTGATGAAAGTTACCTGTAAGGGCCGCGCCCAGCTCACCATCTTACTGAGCGGCGAGCGCCTGCGTTTCGTCGACGGAGCGGCCTCGACACTGGTCGAACCGGGAGAGCATCCGTTCATTTGGGTCGCTGCCGGCGAAGTTGGATCGAGCTATTCCGTCGCGATCGTCGAGCCATCCAAAGTCTCGTTTCAGCATGCCGCTGTGCTGGACGATTCTGGGCGCGACGCCGGAATCTACTGGATCAGCTTGTGACCACCATCGGTCCCTTCGTTCGGGGGACGCGCTGGACGGGTTGGCCGTTGTCCAGCGGGACCGGCGGCTACATCGCCGACGCTTGATCGAGGCTCACGCCGAGCACTTTGCGGGCGATGGCGTCGAGGGCCTCGCGCGGACCTACGAAATGGAAGGTCTGGTGCACGTGCGTCAGCTTCTCGCCGGGACCGAGGGCGGCCGCGGGCGAGCTCGATTCGATCTCGTAAAAGCCGCCGAGGGAGGTCTTGCCGGGTTCGGTGGGCCCGTCGTTGTAGCTGTTGATGACGTCACCGCCGTAGGGCTCCTTCTGCTGTTCCCACATGCTGTTCACGTAGCGGGTGGCCGCGGCGGGTTTGGAATAAAGGACGATGGTAAGGAGCTTGGCTTCGTCGCTGTAACTGCCGAGCGCCGGTTTGGCGCGCGCCGGACCGAGGCCGATCTTGCTGCGGTACTGACCGTCACACTTGAAAAGGAGAAATCCGTCGTTCTGGTGCACGTTCAGGCGATCGGGCGGCACTTTGCCGAAATAGCGATCGTTGACGATCTCACCCGCAGCGCCCTTTTCGAACGGCACGATGACGCGCGTGCCGGAAACTGGGGCGAACATGCCGAGGATCCAGACGCTTACCAGCCCTCTCGGCTCGGTCCAGGCGACTTTACCGAGGTTGGTGACGGTGTTGGCCGACGCGAAGCCAATCCATTGGACCGATGACGGCAGGGCGACGCCGAGCCGTTCCTTGGCTTCGTCGCCGGAGACGAGCGAAACCTTGCGTTCGACGCCGATGGTGAAAGTGGTCCCAGCGTAGCTTGTCACCTCCATGCGCCGGAGGAAGGTGACCGAAGAAATGCTCGCATCCTTCGTCTCCCACGCCCCCTCCTGCAGGGAGTGCGGCGTCTGCCAGTTGGTGAAGACGAACGGTTTTCCCGGCGCGAAATAGAGCGCGTATTGCCCCCCTTCCGGTCCCAGCCAAAAGCGGTCTTCGCCGCCATAGTTGTCGAAGGACGTCCCCGTCTTTCTCTCCTCGATGAACTTGCGATTGATAAAACCGAGGCTCCGTCCTTCGGGCTCGACGGCGCTCGTCATGACGCGACCCTGGTATTGAGCCGACACCGCGACCCGCCCGCCGCCCGGCGACTCCAGCACCTTCAACGAGCCGAAAAGCGAGAGAAACGCGACGTCACTGGCAAAGGTCGTGAGCGGCATCGAGGAGGGAGCTCTTTCCGGGGAGCCGGCTTCGTTTTTCGCAGCGGGCGGCGTGGGGGGCGGCGCGCCCGAGGGGGAGAGCGCGGCCGGCTCCCGCGGCGCCTGGCACGCGACGAGCGTCACGGCCAAGCTCACCAGACACGCCGCACGACGTCGTTCCGAGTTCATGATGATGGGTGGCTCGCCGATAGCGCGGCGAGGATACCACCGCGCGACCGGTCAGAGCGCCTGATTGAGCATCGCGCGCCTCACGAGCTCTTCGATGCCATTCTCGTCCTCGAGGCCGGAGCGGACCTCCACGATCGTACCGTCGGCCGCGATGGCCACCAGCGTGGGGAGGTTGCTGATGCCGTAGCGCCGCGCCACCTCGTCGTCGGAGTCGTAGACGATCGGGTAAGACAGGCCTTTTTTCTTGGCGAAGAGCGGCGCGAGGCCCGGCTGGTCGCTGGTGTTGACGCCGACCACCACCAGGCCCTTGTCGCGATGCTTGCGCGAGACGCGATCGAGGATGGGTGCCACGACTTGACACGGTTCGCACCAAGTGGCCCAAAAATCGAGAAGCACCGCACGCCCCTTGAGGTCGTTCAAGTGAATGCGGTCACCACTGCTGCTGGTGACGATGTCGAGCGCGAAATCGGGCGCGGCCTTTCCCACCATGCGGCGATCGGAAAAGAGACGGGGAAGGATCGCCAGGCCGAAGAAAGCACTCAGCGTTACCAAAGCGACGATCGTAGGGTAGAGGATCTTACCTGAATAGAACTCACGCTCGGCCATTCAACCGTAGGGTATAGCGCCCGCTCATGGCGATCGCACGCCCGAAGGGGCCAGTGCGGCCGATGCTTCCCCCACTGCTCGCCCCGCTGGCGTGGCGAGCCGTGGGATGCGAATGCGAAACCGCGCCCCGCCGAGCGGGCTCGGGCCGGCGTCGATGGTCCCGCCGTGTTCGACCACGATCTTCTTTCCAATGGCGAGGCCGAGCCCGGTGCCATCGGATTTGGTGGTCACGTACGGGTCGAAGATGGCCTCCCGCAGGCTCTCCGGCACACCGGGACCGTCATCATCGAAATGCATGACGAACGCCTTCTCCTCGATCAAAACGCCGACTTCGACCCGCCCCTGGCGGCGGTGGGCGAGCACAGCTTGAAAGGCGTTGCGCAGGATGTTGGAGATGACCTGGCGCAGCATCTGGCGATCGAGGTGCGCGGGCATGGGCTCGCGCGGCACGTCGAAGGAGATTTGCACCCTGCGCGGCGGGTCGTTGGTCGGCCCGCCGCGCACGAAGGGCAGCCCCTCGGCGGCATTTTGCAGCTCGTCGCGGATCAGGACGGCGTGGCTCTCCTGCTCGCTCAAGAACTCGCCCAGATCGCCGAGCGCGAGCTCGGCCTGGGGAAGGCGCGCGAAAGAGCTGAACTCACCCACCAGACGGCGCAACGTACCCACCTCCTCTTCGACGACCTCCAGGGTGGTGTCGATCAGCTTGCGAAAGCTCGGATCGTTTCCGTCGTACTTGCGATGGCACTCTTCGACGGCCAGCAAAATGGGCGTGAGCGGATTCTTGATCTCGTGCGCCAGACGTCGCGCCATCTCCTGCCAGGTGCTCATGCGCTGCAAGAATTCGACGCGGGCGCGGTTCGCCTCCATCTCGGAGAGCATCTGATTGAAGCCACGTGAGAGTTCGGTGAGCTCGTCGTTGCCCTGCACGGGAACGCGGACATCGAGGCTCCCGGCGCCCACTGCCTTGGTGGCGCGCGCGAGGGCGTCGATGCGCCGCGTGACACTGCGCGCCAGCTGCGTCCCGAATGCGACGGCGACGATGATGGTCACCGCCAATATGGCGGCGAATGCGTAGAGATCGCCGCGCTTCAACTTGACGTGGGCGCGCTCGATGTGATGGTACGCCCCCACGAACTCGCTGCGGCGCTCGAGTTCGTCGAGGCGCGCGCGGGGCGTGGCGAAGACGGCCACCAGGGTGGGTCCGTCGTCGTCGGTGAGCTGGCGCCGCACCTCGAGCTTCGCTTCGGTGGCGCTATCGACGGGGCGCCCGCGATCGCGGGTGACGAGCGGCGTTCCCTCGGCGGAGAGGACGCCGAGCGAGACCAGATTCGAATAGAGTGGAAAAACCGCGTCGAGCTCCTGTTGCATGGAGGGCGGGTGCTTCAGCAGAGCCGCCGCGCGCAGGGGCTCGCGGGCCGCAATGGCGTCGGCCTGATAGCGCATGCCTTCCTTGAGCGAGCGGGCGAGATCTTGGTAGACGCCGAGCGTGTGGTCGAGATGCTCACCGAGCTCGGGCGTGAACGCCTGGGCAAAGGCGCGGTCGACGAGCGAGCTCGCGAAGTAGATGGATGCGATGAGGGGAATGACGGCCACGAGCCCAATGGCGAACGCGAGGCGGCGTTCCGTTCGGCCGAGTAGCGCCATCCCAGTATTTCTAACGCTTCCGTGGCCATTGTGACAACAAGAGCCCGAGCGATTCCCACCGCTTTCCGAGGGAGTTGGCTGCCGCGGCGCCCCAGATGGCGGCATCGACGGCCATCGGCCCCACCAGCGAGCCTTTCATGGGGGTGATGATGACGTCGCGTACGGCGAAGGCGCGGAGCCATGCTCCCCACGACGGCTCGCGCTGCAAGGCGCGGAAGATGTCGAGCGAGGTGAAGCAGCCGAAAGCGATGGGTCCCAGCGTGTCCTGGGCCGCTGCGAGGGCGTAACGATAGTCGCGCCGAAAGTCACCGGAGAGGAACGTCATGCGCGGCCGCAAATCGGCGGGGCCCACGATGCGGCTGATGCCACCTTTGCGGCGCTGGAGGGCGATGCTCGTGTAGAGCTCCCCCTCGTGAAAAAGCGCAATCAGCGCAAACTCACCGGGCGGGTAAATCGCCTCGAAGGTGTGCTCGAAAAATGGGCCGGTCGGGAGCGAGAGCCGATCGATTCGGTTGGGCCAGATCTCGATGATGCCCGCCTCCACCAGCTCGCGCAGGATGCCGAGCATGAGGCGCGCCTGTGACGCCAGGTCGTCCTCTTGGCGGCAGCGCGCACCGAACCGTTCGGCGATGTTCTCGAGTCCTCCCGTCGGGCTGGCGAGAATCCAGCGCGCTCCGTGCTCGGCCGCCAGGGGAGCCAGAGGTGACGGCCAGGTGACACCTTCTTTCTCGATGCGCCCGCGGGTGGTGTGGAGGATTTTGCGTACCTGGCCCCGAGAATGAATGACGATGAGGCCTCCGCGCGGAGTGGACCCGGTTTCGCCCGAGCCTTTCCAGAGCGACAAGAGGCGCGACCAATCTTCGGTGGTCCACCCTTCGAAGCGGACATCCTTGGTCAGCATTCGGGGGTAGTGCTACCACACGCCGCGATGGGTGCGCCCGACCTCCTGACGCCGACACGCTTGTTCGAGCGTTATTTCTGGAGCCTCTACCCGGAGGACGTCCGTGCCGACTTGACACGGGCCCGCGCCACCGACGCCAATCCGGCCGGCAATCCGCACATCTTGCGGTCGCTCGACGAAATCGCGGACACCTTCGTCGTGCTCGCGCCGAGCGCCTTCGCCGGGGCCGATCTCCGCCTCGACGGCTCCGACGCCTCGGTGCACCGACTTGCGGCGGCGCTCGATCGTAAAAAGCGCGATCGCTGGGCGAGCGAACGAGGCCCGGACGGCGCGCCGCTTCTCACGCATGTGGTCGTGCACGGCGCGGTGTACGTGGGAAGGTGCGCCGTCACCAACCACGGGGGCATCTGGCAAGTGCGGCGCCCGCTCTGGGAATCGCTGGTGCGCCTCCAATCGGCGGCGGGACAAGGCAATCTCGCCGTCTTTCAGTGGTGGCTCAAGTCCCTCTCCGACGGCGAGATCGATCGCGGTACACTGTCCGATCGGTACCGCGCCCACGTCGAAGAGCCTCGCCTGCGCCCGGAAACGCTGCCGCCGATACTGGACGCGGAGCGCCGGATCCCGCGGCTTGCCAAAGTGCGCTACGACACGCTCTACAAGCACCTTCGTGCGCACCTTCCCGAGCTCGCCGATCTGGGCGAGCACTTCCCGACCGCGGAGCGCTTTGCCGAGCTCGGGTTCCGGCATCTCGATTTTCTCTGGCTGGGCGGCACGCGAATGCTTCTCGTGCACGGGCCGGGCGCCACCGGTGTGCATTTCTTCTGGCTCGGCAAGGCGGGCTTCGCCAAAGGCGCCTATTACCCTGCGGATGCCGGCTCGGCGTACGAGCTCGCCGTCGAAGGAGAAACCCTCTGCGTCACGATCTCCTTGCAAGGCGCCCGTGCCGAGCACGTCATGCTGTGGTGGGGACCCTAAACCCGTTCGAGCGATGGGGAGTCTCGGCTACGATCTGCTTCGTTGCCCGGAACTGATCCTCCCAGAGGCGGCGCTCATCGGGTCGAGGGCGCGATGAACGGGTGAATGAACCGTGGCTCATCGACGCGTCGGCAAGCGCCGGGCCCCACGAGTTTCGCTTCGGCCTATTGCGCGATGCAGTTGGTGACCATCGTATCCCAGACCAATCCGCCGATTGCCTTCTGCCCGGGGTCGGTCGGGTGGATGCCGTCGCTGAACCAGTTCTGTCCTTCGAAGGGCGGCCGCGTGTCCACGAAGTAGCAGGTCATCGGCCCTTTGAATTTTTCGCACCCTGCCTTCACGACCGGAAATGCATAGTCGACGTTGGCCGCCGATTGGAGCAGCGCGGTGTGCGGATAGAAGTAGTAGATGACGTTCTTCACGCCGTCGGCCTGCATCTGCGTGAACATCGTCTCCGCGGCGGCGGTCGCTTTGGCGACTGTGTCGACGCAGGATTGGTTGGCGGGGGGCGGGTTGTTGAGGCACGACGCGTTGCCGATGAGGATGTCGTTACCCCCGCCGGTCATGACGACGGTGTTGATGTTGGGGTCGGCCTGCTTGGCCTGTGTGTATTGCCCTGGGATCTGCCCGTTCGCCATCTGGGTGCCGCCCACGTAGTACTTGCGGTAGGTCGCCCCTGCAGCGAGCGCTCCGGCTGCTTGTGCCGATTGCTCGGTGTATCGCTGGATGCCGCCGTTTCCCGCGGCGGGATACGAATCGCCAATCCACACCACTTGGCTTGCCGTCGTCGTCCCTTTTTGACAACCGC
Organism: Polyangiaceae bacterium; assembly: GCA_035318465.1. Lineage (GTDB taxonomy): Bacteria > Myxococcota_A > Polyangia > Polyangiales > Polyangiaceae > DASWDH01. Next base: position 8,499 of record DATHES010000094.1, on the reverse strand, counting down.
CGCTTCCCCCGCTTCCGCCCGTTCCCGCGGCGCCGCCGGTTCCTGCCGCGCCGCCGGTGGTGGTGCCCCCCGTTCCGCCGCTGCCCGCGGTGCTACCTCCGCTGCCGCCGGCGCCACCCGTCTCCGGGGCCGTGATCCCTTCATCGCCTCCGCAACCCACGCTCAACCCGAGCGCCAAGGTCAACGACGCGACAAGCTCCAGCGATCCACCTCGGAACATGGGACACCTCCAAGACAAGGCTCGATCCAACGGGCCCGCAACGCGACACTACACCAGCGTCCCGACCGTTAAAATTGAAGAAAACGCACGCCCGTTCTTTTTTATTTCCGCCCGAAATCGGATTGCACTGGGACGAATGAATTGCGGCCCAGCTTCAGCAGTTTGGCCCTCCGCGGTCGGGCCAGCCTGAAGAAAAACGAGGCGATGATGCGGTCCGCTCTATGCGTAAGGCCGCAGATTCTAGCTGGTTTCGACCGGCGGCGCGGGGACGGTCGGCCCCGCGATGCTCACCCGCAGACCGCGCGGTTCGTGCGGCTCGAACGACAGCTTCCATCCGCAGCGTCCGCAGATCTCGCTGGTGATCGCCAGGCCGAGCCCGCTGCCAGACGGATCGCGCTGACGCGCTTCGTCGGTGCGAAAAGTCCGTTCCCCGAGGCGAGGCATCTCCGCCGGTGGCACGCCGGGACCATCGTCGGCGACGACGAGCGTGAAACTCGTCGGACCGGCCTCGAGGACGACGGCGACGTGCCCCCCCTTTTCGCCGTAGGCAATCGCATTTTCCACCAAGTTGGTGATCGCTTGCTCCAGCGCGGTGGGGTGACACGAGGCGTACACCGGCACGTCGGGGCGCGCCGCTTCCAGCGCCATCCCTCGATTGCGCGCGAAATACCGCGCCCGCGCGACCACGCGGTCGACCGTCTCCCCGAGGTCGACGCCCGGGCTCCCGGCGGCGGGATTCCACCCTTCACGAAGCTGACAAGCGAGTCGCAGGTTCGTGGTGAGCGCGTCCAGATAGATGACGTCGCTCAGCGACCCTTTCAAGAGCTCGGACATGTCGCGGCTCTCGCTCTGCTTCGTGGCTTGCTCGAGCGCAATCTGCAAGGACGCGATGGGTGTCTTGAGATCGTGCGCGATGTCCGCCAGGTACCGTTCCAGCGTGCGCTGGCGCTCCTCGAGGCGATCGGCGTCGGCGCGGATCCGTGCATGTGCGCGGTCGAGACCGCTCGAAAGATCGCCGAGCTCGTCGGGAGCAGGATCGTGCGCTGACAAGTATCCTTCCGGGGATCCCACCGCTCCCGCGGCGCGGCGCAGTTTGGCGATGCGACGGGTCAGCGGCTGCACCACCACGAACACGCCGAGCGCCGCCGCCGCGGCGATGACCACCAGCGATCCCGTCAGCATGAAGTAGAAGAAGCGACGGCGGCCCGACGTGTGCGGAGGCCAGGTCACCTGCACCAGCGCGCATGGCCCGCTCTCGGCCGCGCGCACCAGCATGCCCGTCACTTCTTCTCCTCCGAAGTGGAGGAATTTGACGGGGCTCGGTTCGCCGTTCATGAGGCGGCGGTAGAGCGTCGGGTCCAAGGGAGGCGAATCGTCGTTTTCCGAGTCGAGCTTGGCCTCGTCGTAGGCGTCGAGACGCGCCCCGCGCCCGAGACGCGCTGACCAGTGCGCCGGGTCGCGCTGGCAGCGGTCGAGCTCACCGTGGTCGAGCGTGCGGTGAACATAGGGCGCGAACCCGGACTGAATGGCGTCGCGCGCCGTGCGCCTGATCATGGCCCACGAAACGCCGAGCCCCAGCAATCCGCAAAGAATGGAGCCGAGGATGATCCGCGTGCGCAGTCCGCGCCAGATCTTCACTCGTCCACCGGGTCGGGCTCGAAGCGATAGCCGATGCCCCAGACCGTGACGATGTGGGCGCCCCCTTCGGCACCCAGCTTCTTGCGAATGCGCGCGATGTGGCTGTCGACGGTGCGCGCATCGCGTTGTTCGAAGGGGGTGAGCGCGAGCTCGGCGAGCTGGGCACGGGAGATGGCGCGTCCCTCGCGCTCGACGAGGTGAACGAGCACGTCGAACTCGTTGCGGGTGAGCCCCGCGTCGACGTCGTCGATGGTCGCCAGGCGGCTGTCGAGATCGAGCGCGATGTTGGCCCAGCGCATCACGCGCTTGGGCGCCTCCGAGCTGATGCGCAGCCGTGTGCGCAGCCGCGCCACGAGCTCCTCCATCCAAAACGGCTTGGTGATGAAGTCGGCCGCCCCGAGACCAAAGCAGCGAAGGCGGTCGGCGAGGTCACTGCGCGCGGTCAGCACCAGAATCGGAATCGAGCTTCGTCCGCGCAGCTGCTCGAGAACGTTGAATCCGCTCTGCTCGGGCAGCATGAGATCGAGCACGATGGCTCCAAATCCGCCCTCCAGCGCCTTTCTGGCGCCGTCCTTGCCGTTGGTAGCGAGCTCTACCTCGAAGCCGGCGTCGCGCAGGCCGCGCACGATCCCGCCTGCCACTCCGGAGTCGTCTTCCACCACCAGCACGCGTAGGGCCACGAGGATACTTTTACTCGACGGCTGTTGAGAATCCATTGAGTTTCATGAGGGCGTCTTCGTAGAACCCTCCATACATTCTCAACGGCAGGCGCTCACAATCGTGGAGTCGGTGCGAAAGCACCGTGCGGAGGCGAAGATGAGACTTTCGAATTGGTTGGCTCGGGGATTGACGGCCAGTGCCTTGGCATTCACCGCCTGCAGCGGAGTCGACGCCGGGCCGGCGGTCACGGCCGCGCAAGTGACGAACGAAGATCCCGCCGGGCTCGCTCACTTGGGCCTCGTTCGGGAGGCCCTCGCCAAGGTCGCATTGCGGCCCGATCAAAAGACGGAGGTCGACCAGCTCGTCGCCGCGGCCCAAGCGCGACACGAGTCGGTCCGCGCGGCGCACGTCGCGCTGCGCGGTGCGATGGCGGATCAGATCTTGGCCGGCAAGATCGACCGCGCGGCGCTCGAGCCGCAGATCGGCGCGCTGCTCGCCGCTATCGACAAGGCGCGGCCCGACGATCGCACCGCGCTCGTACGCCTGCACGATCTTCTCGACAAGAGTCAGCGCGAGCAGTTGGTGACCGCCGTCGAGTCATCGGTGCTGGCGCGGATGCAGGATCGCAAAGGGCGCGGCCTCCAGCAATGGGCCGCCGATCTCAACCTCAGCGATCAGCAGCGCGATCAGATCCGCGGCGGCATGCGCGACCAGCTTCACCGCGACGGGGTCGGCGCACGCGAGCACTGGCGCGCTGCGCACGAGCAAGGGCGCCGGCTCTTGCAGTCCTTCCGCGAGGACAAATTCAGCCTCGATGGCACGACGCCTCTCGGAGGCGAAAGGATCAAGCGCGGCATCGACGGCATGATCGATCTCGCCAGCGTGGCAGTCCCCGTTCTAAGGCCCGAACAGCGCGCCATCGCCGCCCAAAAAATCCTAGTCCCCGCGGCAGCAGTTTCGCCCTGACGCCTTGGCGACGTAGAGGCGTGAATCGGCGAGAGAGATGAGCTGATCGACGCTGGCGTCCCTACAATCGGCGAGGGACGCCACGCCGATGCTGACCGTCATCGGTAAGGCCATCGTCTTGTGCACGAACTGGGTCTTTTCGATGAGGATTCGAATGCGCTCCGCGAAGGCGAACGACTTCTTGGTGTCGATGCCACGCGCGATGATGGCGAACTCCTCGCCGCCGTAGCGGGCGAAAACGTCTTCCACGCGCAGCGTGCTGCGGATGACCGCCGCCAGCCGTCGAAGCGCGGTGTCGCCCGCTTGATGGCCGTGGAAGTCGTTGACCTTCTTGAAGTGGTCGACGTCGATGATCATGAGGGAAACGTCGGCCTGGTGCCGCTTGGCGAACGCGAGCTCACCGATCAGGCGATCGTCGAAGTGTTTGCGGTTCATGGCGCCGGTGAGTCCGTCGACGATGCTGAATTCATAGCGTCGCTTCAACGCCATTTCTTCCGTCTCGTCGGCGAGCGCGAAACGGAAGAACACGGGACCAATGCCGATGCGATCGCCGTCGACCAGACGCGCACGCGTGATCGGCCTGCCGCGCACGGTGGTCCCGTTGCGCGAGCCGAGATCTTGCGCGAAGTACTCGGTCTCCGCGGCCTGGGTGATGAGCGCGTGACGGCGGCTCACGCCCGATTCGTGGATCTTGATCTGGCAGTCGAGTGAACGACCGACGACGGTGGTCGGACCGAGGCGATAGACGGAGCCGGCTTCGGTTCCGCTGACCATGGTGAGGGTCCCTCGATCACAGACCGGCATCGCCGACGGAATCGCATCCTCCGTTCCGGTCTGCTCGTTGTCGAGATTGGGCGCGGGCGGCAGGGTGGCGTCGAGCGTTTCCTTGAGCGACACGGTCCGGACGACTCCGGTGACCTCCTTCGTCAAGTCCACGAAATCAGAGACCCTTTTACTTTCGTCGATTTGGTTCTTCTTCATGGGCTCATCGGTGAAATGGAGCTAGGAGCGGGGGAGGGTCGGCCGGATTTTCGCCCTTCGATCAACGGCCTTTCTCGAAAATGATTGAGCGCTCCCGGCAGCCCCGATCTCCGCGGTCGACCGCGCTGCACCTACTCGACGTCACTTGTCGGCGGGTGTAGCTCGGGTGCGCGCCGCGTCGGTCGGCCGGATCTCTTCGAGCTCCTCCAACGTGCGCGGCCAGTCTTCGTGCAAAAGTCGCGAGAGCGCGCGGTCGGCGAGCAGCTTGCCGCCCGTCTGACAACGCGCGCAGTAATTCGTCTCGTTGTCGGCATAGACGATGCGCTGCACCGGCGCGCCGCACACTGGACAAGGCTTACCGTACTTGCCGTGCACCGCCATCCCTTCGCGAAATGCCGTCACTTTCTCGGGAAACCCGTCCTTCGCTTCCTCGCGCAGCGTCTGCGTCCAGAGCGCGAGCGTGGTCGTCGTGGCTTGGTAGAGCCGCGTGATTTCGTCGTCTTTCAACTGCGTCGTGCGCTTCACCGGGGAAAGTCGGGCCGCGTGCAGGATCTCGTCGGAATAGGCATTGCCGATACCGCTGAAGAGGCGCGGATCGGTGAGCGCGCGCTTGACGGTATGGTTTTCGCGCAGGAGCGCCTCGCGAAAGGCGTCGAGGGTCGCCTCGCCGACTTCGATGCCGCCTCGATGAAAATCTCGGAGCGCGTCTTCCCCCTTCACGACGTGCAGCGACGCGCGCTTGCGCGTGCTGGCCTCGGTCAGAAGGAGCGCGCCATGGGGAAAATCGAAGGAGGCGAGTCCCACCTTGCCGGGGATGGGCGCGCCGGCCGGTTTCCAGCGTAGGCGTCCGGCGATCATCAAATGAAGGACCAAGAACAGATCGCCCTCCAGCCCTATGACGATGCGTTTACCGAGCCGCCGAATGCCCGTCACCTTCTTGCCAAAGGCGCTCGACAACGGCGGGGCGAACGTGCGCACGAGAAACGGCGTCTTCAACCGAACGCCGCGCAGCTCGTGTCCCACCGTTCGGGCGGCAATGTGCTCGACGTAAACGGTGACGTCGGGGAGCTCCGGCATGGACCCGATTCATAGCGCAGCGCAGCGAACCTACCAAAGTCCGAGCGCGTCAAACTGCCGCACCTGCTCTTGATCGTCGTCAAAACGTGCGCTTTCTGGTAAGGAGGCGGACGCTCGATACGACTTCCATGGCCAACCCCGAACTCCAAGAGCGCGTGCGCGCCGTCACCCGGCACATCCCCTTTCGCGCCGGCGCCACGCTGTTCAACGTCGTCCTCTCCTCGCTCGGCCGCGACGGTCACGCCCCCCCCAACTGGCGCGTCTCGGAAGGGGTCGCCGACTATCCGGCGATGGAGCTCAACGTCTCGTCCCCTTTCCAGCGCCGCATGTTCTACTTTCCGCGCGCGTACTGGGAGCGGCTCATGGGTCTGCCGTTCGGGCGCTTCATGAGAAGCACGCTCCAAGAAGGGCAGGTCTTTCTCGATATCGGCGCCAACATCGGCTTTTATACGCTCTTCGCCGCGCAGCGCGTGGGACCGAAGGGGCGCGTGTACTCCTTCGAGCCCGATCCCATGACGTACGAGTCGCTGACGCGCAGCGTGCGCCGCAACCAATTCGACTGGGCCCGCTGCATCAATGCCGCGCTCTCCGATCGCGAAGCCACGATGCCGTTTTACACGGTGTCGGACGGCTCGGCGCATTCTCTCGTGCCCGAGATCGAGCGCCGCGCTCATCGCTATTCGGGCCAAGTTCCCGTGCGCGTGACGCGCCTCGACGACCTCGATCGCGAGGGCCTCTTCGACGTTCCCACCATCGACCTCATCAAGATCGACGTCGAAGGCGAAGAACCGCGCACCGTCGCTGGTATGTTGAAAACGCTGCAGCGCTTCCATTTCCCGTCGGTCTGGGCCGAAGTCCGGGGCCCCCAAGGCTCGACACGTGCCCCCAACACGTATCCGCGCGTCGAACGCGAACTGCGCGGCCTCGGCTACACACCTCTCCAATGGAAGAACGGCACGCTCCACGACGTAAAAACGCACGACATCCGCGGCCGCGAGGACGTGCTCTTCCGCCATTGGTGAGGCGCGACGCCAACCGTTGCGCAACCGCGCCCCGGAGAGATGCTCCCGCTTCACCAGCACGAGTGACGGAATGGCAGACCACGGCTCACCTCGTGCACGATCAACCTTCGCCGTAGAGTCGCTTCAAGTCGACGAGCACGCAGCCTTCGGCCTCCCTGCGGCTTCGAAATGCCGCCGAAAACCCGGTACCGCTGAACAACGCGAAGCGAGTGCCGCGCGTGTCGTGGCCACGTGTCGATAGAAGCGTGGCAATGCGACGCAGTCGTTCCACATCGGCATCGCCCATGGACTCGCCCCACTTGGCTTCGCCGATCGCCAGGACGCGGTCGTCGTCGCCCATGACGACTACATCGACTTCGTGCGTTCGGTGCTCGCCCGCGTCCGGCACGAGCCCGCGCGCAACGCGCCTTACGGGGCCCCCGAACGTGCCCGGCTCGGCGAAATTCCGAACCCACGTCCGGCAGAGGGATTCGAAGGCAGGCCCGAGCACTTGTGCCTCGAAAGTTGGCTTCGAGCGCCGCCACACTTCGGCGGCGCGGCCGGGCCGTTCGAGGTCGGACCATGCCGGGCGCAGGATGGCGTGGTGAAAAGTCACGATCGGCTCCGTGATCGCGTAGTGGACGCGCTTCTCGTGAAAAGGGTCTTGCTCGCGCGCTACGAAGCCTGCGTCCGCCAATACGTTGAGAGGGTGTGCCAGCGCGGTTGCGGGCCTTCCGAGACGGCCGGCGATCTTCGCTGAGGTGGTTTCGCCGTAGGCGATAGCCGACAACACGGAGTTGTAGAGGCCGAGATCTCCGATGGCAGGATCCTCGGCGAGTAGATAGCGGGCTTCGCGAAAAAGAGGCACGGCCGGGCTTAGCGCAGTGCGAGCCACCCACGGGTCGAAATCTCTGGGTCCGCGGGGCACGTCGTCAGCCACGAACTCGCGGCGATAGGCCGGCGTGCCGCCGACGATCGAGAAGACCTTGACCGCGAGCGCAAGGTCGCGAATGCGCCAGAATTGGCGCGCCTTGCGAAAGTCGAACGACGGAACGATGAGCTCGAGCCCCGCACGACCGCGGAGGGGAGACTGCCCCGCCAGCAAGCCGCCCATGAAATGGAGTGCCGACCCACAGAGGAGCAGCCGCGCGCGCGAGCGATTTCGCTGGGGGCCGCCCGGGCCGAGGAGGTTGCGAAGGATCGACGGCGCCGCTGGATTCGCTGCTGCAAGAGCTGGAAACTCGTCGAGAACGACCGTCGTGTTGTGCCCGCGCGTTGCGAGCTCGATGAGTGCGGCAAGAGCTTGCTCCATCGAGGAAAAACCGAACGGAGCCGGCGCCTGGGTAAAGCTTGCCAGCTTGACGCCGATGTCACGGATGATCTCGCTCTCGCTGCCATCGATGGCTTCATAATAAAAGCCGCCGGTCGCTTCGGCGAGCGCGTGGAGAAGCCACGACTTGCCCTGCCGGCGGCGCCCCGAGACAATGCCGAGGGCGATGCTGGGGCGGCTATCCCCCGTGAAGCGGACCAGCTGGTCCCACTCCCAGTCCCGGTCGAAGAGGGTGCCCGGCTTCTTCATCAAGCCGAGCTATTATAGGTGGATCTATAATAGCCGCAAGATCAGAATGGTCATGAGCTGGCAAGCTGCCAATCCGCTCAGCCGTGGCTTCCTGCCCAGCGCGAAGAGCACGAAGGCTCTGACCGCCCTCGCCCAAGGGCGGAGCGAGGCGTGAGTGACCGATCGGACCGGCCACGAATCCAGCGTGATGCTCGCGAAATACCATCGGGCCGCCCGAACCGTTGCGGAACTGCGGCTCGAGGATATGCTGCCCCTCGATGAAGCGATCCCCGAGCTAGGCGACCAGACGAAAAAGGGCCCGGAATAGACCCAAAATAAAAGCACGAGTGGCGGAATGGCAGACGCACCGGATTTAGGTTCCGGCGCCGCAAGGCGTG
>DATHES010000093.1:0-57043 GCA_035318465.1 Polyangiaceae bacterium | reverse complement strand
CGTGGCATCGCTCGCGCTGATGGCCGTGGTCGCCGTGCAGCTCGCGCGAGCCGCCATCGTCGACATGCTCACCGCCGCGCTCGCCGTCGGCAGTGCCGTCCTCCTTCTGCGTTTCAAAGTGAACTCGACGTGGTTGGTCGTCGGCGGCGCGCTCGCTGGGATTTTTGCCATGGCGCTGCGATGATTCGAATCGCGCCGAGACAGTGGCGCGGACGCAACCAGCGTGACAGTTGAGAAAGAGGGGGCCGCATGTCACCTTGATGACACGATAACGTAACCGATAGTGACCAACGGTCGCGATCGGGACCGAGGAGCCCCATGCACGACGCGCTTGCTTCGATGTTTCGCTTGGCTGTCGTGACGACATGGGGTGGGGTCGCGATCGCGGCGCTCGGCTGCAGTGCCCCGTCCGACGAACCTTCGGTCGGCCGAGGTGGCAGGGCGGGCTCGGGCACCGGCGGCAGTTCGACAGGTTCGGGCGGCGCGACGACGGCCGGATCCGCAGGGGCAAGCGGAGGGAGCGGCACGGGCGCAACCGGCGGCGGCGCGGGCAGCGGCGCAACCGGCGGCAGCTCGGGCACCGGCGCAACCGGCGGCAGCGCGGGCAGCGGCGCAACCGGCGGCAGCTCGGGCACTGGCGGAACCAGCGGCAGCGCCGGCTCGGGACCCACCGGCGGCAGTTCGGACGGGGGCGGCGTGCCCGACGCTTCGGGCCCCGGAAAAAGCGACGCCGCCGTCGGCGACACAGGCCCTTCGCGTGACGGCGCCAGCTCGGACGCAGGCGTAGCCGGCGATGGTCCTTCCGCCGAGCGTTTCAGCTTCTTCGTCACGAGCCTTGCGGCATGGCGCGCGCTTTCGGGCAACCCCAATGGATTCGGCGGCGATCTCCGATTCGGAAAGCCGACGGGGCTCGAGGGAGCCGATGAAATCTGCCGGCAGATCGCGGAGCGCTCGATGGCCGGCAACGGAAAGACTTGGCGCGCTTTCTTGAGCGTCGCCGTAGGGCCTTCCGGCGGACCGGTGAATGCCATCGATCGGATCGGACCTGGCCCCTGGTATGACCGGCGCGGCAGACTTCTCGCCCAGACCAAGGCCGCCGTCGCTTCGGGCGCGCTGCGACCGATGGGCGCGGATCCAGCCATTGTCAACGATCTACCCAACGAGGACGGCGTGCCCAACCACAGCCCGGAGGGGATGCCCGTCGACAATCATCATTTCATGACCGGCAGCACGGCCGCCGGAACGCTCCACACCACCGGCGCCACTGCGACGTGCCAGGACTGGACGACGACCGTGGGTACTGCCGGCCGCCCCAGGTGCGGCTTCGCCTGGCCCCGCAGTGTGGGATCGACACAGGCCAACGGCGCACACTGGGTATCCGGAATCGATGAAGCGGGGTGTGCTGCTCAGATTCTCATCACCGGATCGGGCGGCGCTCCTCCCGGATCGATGGGCGTGGGCTCCGGCGGTGGCTACGGTGGCATCTACTGCTTCGCGCTCACGCCCTGAGCCAGTCCCTCATGGCTTCTGCGCGCGTGGTTCGGCCGGAGTCTGCGTGGCCACGGGACCCGGCGGTGCCAGGGTGAGCGGAGCGAACGTGGTGGGAAAGAACGAGTTGCGATTGAGCAGCTGCTGGGGCGCGCGCGACCAGTCACCGAGAAAGAATGTCGTGCCGGTCCCGCCGAGCTTGGAGAGTGCCTCGTAGGCCTGCGCCTGGACGGTCAGCGGCGAGTGGGCCAGGGTGCTGGCGCGGTTTTCTTCGGCGTGAGCTTTGGCCAGCGTCGAGATCTCCCTCGCTTGCGCGTTGGCTCGGAGGAGGCGCGTCTCCGCTTCGGCGACGGCCCGCATCTTGTCGATGGCAGCCTGCTGCTCCGCCAGCGCGCGCTCATTCTGTTTCTCGAGCAACGCCAGCTCGGCTTTGCGCTTCTCCTGATCGGCGGCGTGCTGCGCAGCCATTTTCGCCTGATTGGCTTCGTGCTCGGCTTTCAGCTTGGCGCGCGTGGCTTCGTTCTCCATGAGAGCCTTCTGACGCGCCGCTTCTTGTTCGCCGACGATTTTTGCTTTTACCGCGGCTGCGATCTCGGGCGCATACCCGATTTGCTCGAGCGTGATGGAGGCGATTTCGACGTGCTTGCCCTGGATGCGGCTTCGCACCTCGGCTTCGATCTCGTCTTCGATCTTGCCGAGCTTGCCCACCAGGTTCGTGTACGAGTGCCGGGCGAGGACACTCCGGGTGGCGCTGCGAAACTCCGGCCCCACCACTTCCTCGTAGTAGTCTTGCCCGATCTCGGTATCGAGCGCGTAGAGCTCGGCTACGACAGGGCGATAAATCACGGCCACGGTGAGCTGTAGGGCTAGCCCCTCTGCGGAGGGAGTGTGCACGGCTTCCTTCTTCGTCTGGTAGGTGATGTCGAAGTCCTCGATTCGTCCGCAGTCGCGTAAGAAACACCAGCCGAGGTTATACGTGCCGGGTTGGAGCACGCCGGGCTTGAGGCCACCGTTGCGCGGCTCGAACCGGAGGCCGCGATGCCCCGGTTCCAGCGCTTGGTAACCGCACCCCGAGGCTGTCGCCAAGACGAGCCCCAGCAATAAACCGCCGGCCTTGCTTTTCATACCATCCTCCTCAATCAGAGCCCTCTGCTTCCGCTGCTTCCTCGGACGACTCCGAGCTTTCTCCGTCGTCGTCCACCGGCGTCGATCCCGACGCGCCGATGGCGCCGGAGAGAACCTTGGGATCGTCGGGGTCCGAGCCGGGAGGCAAGTCCGTCTCGACCGATCCGAGCCATCCCGCGAGGGCGCCTGCGAGCTGCATCAGACAGGAGCGAAACACTTCCTGCCCCTTGTCGGCAGGGACCGTTGCCGAGTCGCGGCAAGCCACCTCCGTTTGACCGAGATAGACGTTGCCGTGCTTGGCGCGCAGCGTCGCGCGCACCCCCATGCTGACCTGGAGCCGACGCTCTCCGTGCTCCGCTTCCGCGGCGATGATGTCGAGCGAAATGCGCCATGCCTCGCCCGCCCAAGGCGTGGCGGCGGCCATGACGGCATGGCGAAGGGACGACTCGAGATCGCCATACGACACGCCCGCACCCGACACGGGAAGCGGATCGCTGGCCTCGCTGCTCTGCGTCACGACCTCGAGCACGCCTTGCTGGGACGCGTGCGCCGCCTTGACGGGCACGGCGCTGCGCAGGGGGACGACGATGCGACCACCACAGCCCGCGACGAGCGCCGCAAGAACTGCGAAGAGCCAAGAGCTTCGAGTTCGTCGAGGAGCGCGCCGTTTCATCTTTTACCCGCAGGAGCAACCCTCGTGCCGTCGACAAAGCTCGAATGACGGCGACCCAGTCAGACGAGGCGGGGTCGCCCGCGGGTGTCGAGGCGGAAATGGTCAGGCAGAATGCAGGGAGCCCGGAGACGCATTGCTGCATCTTGCCGGCACGGGAAAAAAAACGGCTAGCGGCCGCAAAATCGGCAAAGATCATGAAAGGCAGCGCACGGGCACATGACAATCGAGTGGACGCCATGAACGAGGATGCGGCGGCGTGGTCGGCTCTCGTCGTCGATGACGATGCCGGGGTCCGTCAGTCGATCCGCCTTTGCCTCGAGAACGACGGTGCTCGCGTTCTCGGCGTGGCCACCGCCAACGGTGCGCTCGAGGCTCTCGAGCGGAGTCGTTTCGACATCGTGCTGCTCGACCTGTGGCTCGGACAGGAATCTGGGCTCAGCATCGTACCGGAAATCCTGCGCCGCGAGCCCGACTCGAGCATCATCGTGATCACGGCTTACGCCTCTTTCGAGACGGCGGTGCAGGCGATGAAATTGGGCGCCGCCGACTATCTGCCCAAGCCGTTCACGGCCGGCCAGGTGCGCGCGGCGGTTCGGCGGGTTCTCGAAAGCAGCCGCATGAAGCAACGGCTCACCGAGCTCGAAGAGCAGCTCGGCGAGACGAGCGGTGACACGTTCTTCGAGTCGACCAGTCCGACCTATTTGAACTTTCTCAAGACCGCCGCGCGCGTGGCCGCGGCCGATTGCGGGGTTCTCTTGCGCGGGGAGAGCGGCACGGGAAAGAACATCCTCGCACGTTGGCTGCGCGCGCACAGCAGCCGCGCCGGCGCACCCTTCGTGAGTGTCAATTGTCCGGCCCTCTCGGGCGATCTCATGATCAGCGCGCTCTTCGGCCACAAGAAGGGCGCGTTCACGGGAGCGATGGCCGACACCGCCGGCAAGGTTCAGCAAGCCGAGGGTGGCACCGTCTTCCTCGACGAAGTGGGCGATATCACACCGGAGGTGCAGGCGCGCCTGCTGCGGTTTTTGAACGATCGCTCCTACGAGAGGCTCGGCGATCCCAAAGAGCGCGCTGCCAACGTGCGGATCATCGCGGCGACCAATCGTTCGCTCGAGCAAGACGTCAAAAGCGGGCGCTTCCGGGAAGACCTCTTGTTCCGCCTCAACGTGGTGACCCTGACCTTGCCTTCGTTGCGGGCGAGGGCCGAAGACGTGCTCCCTCTGGCCCGCCACTACCTCGCGTTCTTCGAAGGCGGGCAGCGCCGGGGGGTGCGCACGTTCTCGCCCGAGGCCGAACACGCCATGGTGAGCTACCCTTGGCCCGGTAACCTTCGCGAGCTTCGCAATGCCGTCGAGCGCGGCACCATCCTCGCGCCGTCGGCCCTCATCGAGCCGGAGGATCTGGGAATCCCGCGCGCGGCGAACCATCCGGAAGGGGGCCTGTCGCGCAGCGGGCCCGCCGTTCTCGGTGGCGACGTGTCGATCGAAGTCCTCGAGCGCGAACACATTGCGCGCGTCCTCGCGCGAGCCGCGTCCCTCGAGTCCGCCGCACGGATTCTCGGAATCGACGCCACCACGCTGCAGCGGAAACGCAAACGCTACGGTCTCGCGTGATGACCGGCCTCGGCCTGCGCTGGCGCTTTACCCTCGTCATCCTGCTGGTCTTGGGATCGGCGACACTGTCCGCTTTCTGGAGCGTCATGATCTTCGCGCGCGTGAGCTCGACGACCGAGGCGAGGCTCGAGCACGTGAGCGGGGCCCTCGCTCTGGTCGACAAGATCGAGCAAAGGCTCGAAGACAAGGACGACGCCTTTTTGCAGGCCCTCATCCTTCCCAGTCTGCAAGCTCGCTTCGCGGTCAAGGCCGACCGCGCGACCCTCGACGAGCTATGCGAAAGGCTCTCGCGGGCCCTCACGCAACCGGGGGGCCGCGCTGCGCTCGCTGGCCTCGTGCGCACCATCGAGCTCTATCGAAACACCATCGACGCGCTCCTGGCCGAGCGAACCCCCGACCTGCCGGCCCGCTATCAACGTGACGTCACACCCATCCTGCGCCAGGCGCTCCTCGATTGTTCGCAAATTCGCGAGCAACTCGCCGGTTCCACGCTCGAAATTGCCGCCGCCGCGCGCGACGAGGCCAAGCGAGCTACCTGGGTCGTTTCTGGCGTGGCGCTCCTGGCGCTGCTGCTGTCCGCCTTTGCCGCCTTTCATTTCGGGCGAGCGGTCATCTGGCCGATTCGCGACCTCACGGAGAGCGTCGAGGCGGTGCGCCGAGGCGATTTGCGTCGAAGGGTGCCACTCCGGGCGCAGGACGAGCTCGGGCGCCTCGCCGCAGGTTTCAACCGCATGGTGGAAGCGCTCGCCGAGCACCAGCGCTCCATGCGGGTCGAGCTCGTCGCGGTCGCTTCGCACGAGCTCCGGACACCGATCACGACGATGCGCGTCACCTTGTCCCTGCTCAGCGAATCCGCTTCTCAATTCGGCGAGAGGCAGCGCGAAATGCTGGAGACCGCAGTGCTCGGGTGCGAGCAGCTCGCGGCGACCGTCGATACCTTCCTCGATTTGACCCGCCTCGAAACGGGCGAGCTCACGCTCGCCCTCGACCACTTGAACGTCGCCAAGCTCGCCGCTGACGTCGTGCACGTCTTCGCTCCCCGCTGCGAGGCCGCCGGTATTTCCCTGCGATGTTCCGTCGATCCCCGGACGCCCGGCATTCGCGGCGACGTCGTGCGCCTCAAGGTGGTTCTCTCCAACCTCCTGTCGAATGCGCTCAAATACACTCCAGGTGGCGGCGAGATCGCCATCGAGGTGGATCCGACGTCGTGGAATGGCCCCCACCGATCCGCGTCGCGTGGCGTGCCGAGCGGTTCGGACAGCCACGGCGCCGTTCGCATCACGGTGAGCGACACGGGTTCCGGCATTCCCGCGGAGTACCGAGAGCTCGTCTTCGAGAAGTTCTTCCGCGTCGAGCACCACAGGCCCCCGCGCGACGAACGAGGGGGGGCGCGGGGCGCCGGCATCGGCCTTTACTTGAGCCGCCGGGTCATCGAAGCTCACGGCGGAGAAATCAACTGTGAGGCGCCGCCGTCGGGGGCTGGGACGAGAATGAGCATCGTCCTTCCCGTCGCGGAGGCGTAAGCATCACGAAGGCCTTCATCCGGCTGGCACGTCGAGTGCACCAGAGCGACGTGAACGGGAGGTCGCATGCCGAATTCCAACGTCAGAGCATCCGCTGTCGCGCTCGTCTCGATGGCCATCGTTGCCGGACCCACACTGTGGAGTTGTGGCGGCTCGCGCCACGAGGTCAAGACGCTCGCGGAAGAGCCCAGCACCTGGCATCAGCGCGGCATCTGGACGGAGAAACAGGGGGAGCGGACCCTGGTGCTGGTCGTCGGTTCCTCGGGCAACGCCAGCTTGGACCGGAGTTCGGCCATGGAGGCCGCAGAGCAGGCGGCGCGCGAACGGCTCGCCATCTACCTCGGGTCCACCGTCCAGGCGTTTCGCGAGCGGCTGGCACGTCGCCGCGAGCTCGCCGTCAAACGACTGGACGACGATGACAAGGTCGGCGGCGCCGAGCTGACCAGTCAGAACGACAGCGGCGGCCGCACCATCGCGGAGCGGGCCGTTCGCGGCCTGGAGTTTGCCAATTCCCACCTCGAGGAAGACAGCGATACGCTGTTCGTGCTGGGGCGGCTGGATCTCGAAAGCTTCCGCAAAACGCTCCTCTCGGACAGAGCACTCAGCGAGGCCGAACGGCACTTGGTGGCGAGGAACGCCGCCGAGATCCGCGCCGAAATGGATGCCGCGCTGGATGAGGCGCGTCAATTGAAGCCGTGACCGGCCGTCGCTCGCGCACGCGCTCTACGCTCGGCGTCGGGATCGTGACCGCTACGCTGGCCGCGCTGACCGGCGGATGCGCAGCGAGCTCGGATCGCTATCACCTTGGCCCGGGTTTCATGGACGAGAGGAGCGACGACCGTTGGTGGCTGGGGGGAAAAGCCGACCTCCTGTTTCCACGCGACTGGTACTTCGTCGGTGTGGGGACATGCGGGCAGGAAGTGAGCGACGCGTATCGCATGGACTGCGCGATTCATCGAGCGCTCGGGCAAGCCGTGGCCATGGTTCGTCAGGATGTCAGTGTCGACATCCGCCGCCACACCGAGCTCGATCGCCAGTCGGGCCCCGGAGGTTTCGAGGCGCGGATCCGATCCACGTACCGCAGTGACGGCGCCGGACAATCGGAACTCACGGTCGAGGACGTCGCCCCGCGCCGGCGCACCTGCACGGCCGACGGTCGCTGCCACGCACTGGTGGCGCTCGATCGCAAGGTGCTGGCGGCACGAAGCATCCAAAAGATCGCGCAGATGCAGCTGCAGATCGATGACCTGCTCGATCAAGCGAAGGAAAGCGACACCATCAGTGCCATCGAGCAGCTCTCGATGGCGTCACGGCTCGTGGCCAGCGTCGACCGCGAAGCCGAGCTCCTTTCGGCAGTGGCGGGACCGAACGCCGTTCCCCCCTCGGCATGGGAGCGCCTCTCGGCCGTGCGGAGCAAACGGCTCGAGTCGGTGGCGGTATGTCTCAGCTCGAGCCTTCCGGATCCGCCGGCGCCGCTCGTCTTTGGGCGCGCGCACCAAGACTTGTCGACCCGTGGCTTTGCCCGGGTGGCGATTGCCAAAGCGCCCGATTGTCCGGCAGGATCCCTCTCGGTGACGTTTCAAGGCGCCACGCTCGAGCGTACTGCGGAACACCAGCTCTGGGTCTACGAAGTCCGCGGAACGTTGGTCGCTCGCGCGGATTTGCTCAGCCAGGGCAAGGGGGTCCCCGTTCTCGGACGCGGCGTATCCCATCTCCGCGAACAAGCCCGACGCCAAGCAGAGGACGATCTGGCGACGAATGTTCGAGAAGCCCTGGTACGCCTCTTGGATCCGACGGAAGCGAGCGCCGCCCGATGACCGCCAAAGCGCGTCGGCTGGCATGCCTCTTGGCCGTCACGGCGGTAGGCTGCGCGGGCGCGTCTTCCAGTCGCTCCGAGGGGATCCCCGAGCTCGTCGCCGAACACCCGTCCCCCGGGGGCGACACCAGCCTCGATTGGCAAAAGGCGATGGATGCGCTGGGCGATCAGCTGGTGCGAAACCTGCGCGCCCCGAGCGAAGCGCCCATCAAGCTCGCGCTTTTCGATCTCACCAGTCCTCAGGGTGGTCTCTGCACGCTCGGCTTTAGCATCGAGGAAGAGCTCACCACCAGGCTCTTTCGCTCGAAGCGTTTCAGCATCGTCGAGCGCCGGCAGCTCTCGACCGTCATGGCGGAACAAAGGATGAGCGCATCGGAGGCCCTCGACCCGAGGCACGCCGCCAAGCTGGGGCGCTTGCTGGGCGCGCAGGCCGTCCTCGCCGGCACCGCCATGCATCTGGCCGACGGCTATCGCATCTTGCCCAAGATCGTTCTCGTCGAAACGGCCGAGATCATCTCGTTGGCGGAAGGCAACGTTGCCGCCGCGGTGGCGGAGAAACACGGCGGCTGCGAGCGGCCTCTTCGAGCGGAGCCACCCCGCCTCGGCGTCGACGGGCGGGATCAGACATGGGTGCAAGACTTCAAGCGCGTCCCCATCGGAGGCGCACCCGACGATTGGCTCGGCACGGAGCACTACACGGTACGAGACGATCTGCGAGGGCGCCGCTTCTTCACGTGCCGCGAGCCGGGCCCCGCGCGCTTCACGATCCCGGTACACGACGTGCCCGACGACTACCGCGTCGAGGTGGCCTTCACCTGGGTGCGCGCGGCCACGATGCTCACACTCCAATTCGGACCCGTGCGCGTCGGGCTCGGACCGGACGGCGAAGCCATGATGAATCAGTTGCAGAGAAAGCTTTCGCCCGCCCCCACCCTCGACTCCCCCATCACGCTCGGAATCGAAAAGCGTCGCAGCGTCTTTCGGCTTCTCGTCGACGGGCGCGAAGTCATCTTCGCGCGCTATCTGAACATCGCGCCCGCGGATTCGCTCATCCTCGATTTGAATGCAGGGGGGCACATCGATTGCCCGAACGCGAGTGTGGTCGTCCACGAGGTGCGCGTTCGGCGCGCGGGAGGCTAAGCCCGGGACGCTGTCAGGCCGGATATTGCTTGCGCAACACCGAGACCGCCGAAGGCACTGCTGCGCCCTTCAAACCGAAGCAGTCTCCGAGCAGCGCGCCGATGTCGGCGTCGCTCCCGCCAGTGACCGCCGCCCGCAGCCCCATGGCCTTTTGCATGAAGGCGGGGTCGGCAGCCATGCTTTTCTGGAAGTGCTCCGCAGCCGCCACGGCGACCGGAGGATCGAGTCCAAGCAACTGCTCGAGGACCTCCGCCGCGCGCACTGCATTGCCTTCCATCACCGCCGCCGCAAAATCGCGAAACGTTAGCTGTGTCATGCGGGCATCCTAGCTCGCCGCGAACGGATGACTAGTCCTCCCTCACCCCGCGGTACGCGAGGAACCCGTAACGCAGCCCTTGCGGCGACGAATCAGAAGAGGCTCGGCCCGGCGAACGCTTCCCAAGGAAGAGGCGACATCTGCTGGTACTCGCGCCAGCGACTCACCTTTCCGTTCCGCAATTTCACCACGACGATACCGTGGTAACGACGGCTCCCCTCGAATGTGTATTCGCCAAAGCCAGTCTGTGTCGGCGCGTCGAAGGCCAGATGGTGAAAGGTCATGCTCATCTTGGGCGGCGGGCGCTGGTGTCCGCCAAAGAACTCGAACAAGGCTCCCCTTCCCTCGTACCTTTGTCGATCGGGCGGCTCCATGTACACGGCGTCTTCGGCAAAACAATCCGCCGCGCTGGCGGCGTCCCCGGTGTTCCAGCCCGTTGCGATGCGCCCCATCAGCGCCGCGAACACGCGGCCCTCGTCAAGTGGTTGGGCCGGTGTTCGCGCTTCGCGCCCGGCGCACGCCACGACGTTCAGACCAGCGGCGAGGGAAATCACCTTCGGAACGAAAAGCTTATCCATGATGGCGTATCCTATCGTGCCCCGGACGGTTCGGTTGCGCGTCATGTGGTGACGTGACGGGGCGAGCGAGGCGCGACGACGCGCGCGAGACTTCTGGCATTTTGCAGGGATGCGCGACGAAGGACGCCACACATCCACAGTGCACCCGTCGCATATCCGCGAGGGACGGAGAGCGTGCTCGGACCGCAGCCTGATGTGCCCGCGCGGCTGATCATCTATAAACCGTCGCATGAGGCTCTGGGGAAATCGGGAATGGCCTCTCGCGAGGCGGTTGTCGGCGCGGTGGGTTGGTGCGGTGGGAGGCGCGCTCCTGACGATGGCGCAGGCCACATCCGCGCGTGCCGATCCACCCATTTTCATCGACTGGGCGTCGTTGCTGCCCGGATTGACGGACGCCTATTCGCCGAGCAGCGCCAACGACTGCGTGGCCGGCCGGCCCGCTTGCATTGACGCGGCCATTCGGGAGATGCGACGCCGTTTCGAACCGCTGGGGCGCGCCTGTCATCACGATGCAGTATTCGCATTGGCTTATCTGCGCACCACGCAGACGTACCAGTGGGCCGCGAACCAGCCCGGCTTCTTCACCGACGTCGCGTGGCTGAATCATTACGATGCGGTGTTTGCAAAGTACTATTTCCGTGCCTACGACGACTACGTCGCCGGGCGGCGGGCGAGCGTGCCCGAAGCGTGGCTCATCGCCTTCGACGCCGCGGCCAATCGCAGGGACTCCGGCTCGGGCAGCCTTTTGCTCGGCATGAGCGCGCACGTCAACCGCGATCTCCCGTTCGTGCTGGCCGCGATCGGTCTCGTTCGACCCGACGGGACCAGCCGCAAAGCAGATCACGACAAGGTCAACCAGTTTCTCAACGTCGTCCTGCAGCCACTCCTGCTCGAAGAAGGTGCGCGGTTCGATCCTCACGTCATCAACGTGCAGACGCCGTTTGGAACAGGCTACACGGCGCTTCTTCAGTTGCTCGTGGCCTGGCGCGAGCTCGCGTGGCGCAACGCCGAGCTGCTCGTCACGGCGCCCACGGAACTGGCACGCTCGCTGGTCGCAACGGAAATCGAGACCGCAGCGGCGGTCGAGGCGCGCACACTCGCGCTCGCCAATGCGTACCTTCCGCCGCTCACATCGAGCGCGGCGCGCGATAGCTACTGCGCCGCCCATCAGGCCGCCGGGGCGCCGATGGCGTACGCCTTCGGGACGCCAGTCGCGTATTGAGAGCGTCGACACCGCGCCTATGCGCATCGAAGAGCGCGCGCGGCAGCGAACTCAACCCGGCACGACGTTCGGCTCTCCCATCTTCGTGCCGATCCAGGAGACGACGTAAGCGCAGGCAGGGCTCGCGTTCCTCGTGACCTCGGCTGTCACCGTGGCCTCGAAACCCGTCGTGGAGAAACGGCCGCTGATGGTAAGCCGGTGGGTCTCGGCGGCGCTTCCCACGGATTGCGGCGTCGTGCTGAACGCTCCGTCGCGTTCGACGGTTCCGAGGTAGGTAATGCCGGCGTGCCGAAGCGACAGATCGGCGGCGCCGGCCGCGTGTGTCACCGTCGTCGTCATCGACTCGACTTGAATGCCTTGGCAGGTGCTCTGCGTGAGAGTAACCGCCGTCGGATACTGACCGGCCACGTAGAGAAGCGTGGGGTCCCTCGCATCCGGGGCCGCGTCTGCCGCCGGCATGTCCGAAGGCTTGCCGCCGCCATCGTCGCTCGCGCACGCGGCGAGTGCGATCGAAAAACCGATGGCAAGGGAAACAGAGAACAGTCTCGACGATCGATGGTTCTGGTGCATGCCTTGTTCTCCCGGAACGACATCGCGAATGCGGCGAGCGTCCGCAGACTTCATCGTGTTTTACGGACGATAGACGCGGTAAGTCTTTGCCGGCGCCCCTGAGCTTGTCAAGGGCACTGCCCGCGTCGCCCAGATCCGATTCGGGCGCGAGGGATACGCTTCACCACACCCAGAAAGTTGCTCGCCGACCGGCCCCTCCCGCAAGATGCCGTCATGCGAAAGCTCACGATCAGCATCTTGTTGGCCGCATCCGCATTCACCTTCTATGCAGAGACGGCTTCGGCGATGGGAGCCAGCGCGGGGGTGCTCGTGGGTAACGGCTTCAAGGACGGGTACAATCTCGGCATCGGGGCACGCGGCGGCGTCACGCTGCCCATGAGCCTCTACGTCGGAGGAACCATCCTCTACCACCTCGGAAAAACCGAGACCATCGCCGGTGGCGACGTCACCGCCAACATCTGGTACCTCGGGGCCGAGGGGGGATACGACCTGGGGGCAGGTCCGCTCACCATCCGTCCCTATCTCGGCGTTGGCTATGCCAATCTCCGCGTCTCAGCGCCCGATGTCTGCGTCCTCGGTACCTGCGCGGGCGGCGGCTCGCACAGCGATGGCAAGCTCGCCTTCTGGCCCGGTGTCACCGGGCTCATCGGTCTCGGAGGCCTCTTCGTGGGTGCCGACGTGCGCTACGTGCTCCTCGTCGACGTCGAAGACGGTAATGCCTTCAGCGCCTTCGCGACGGTGGGGATGGGCTTCTGAGGAAGGTTAGCCGAGGGCAGGCGCGATCCACTTTGCGGCCAGCCAATCGAGAGCAACCTTCTCCTCACGAAGGGCATGGTCCACGGCCCGCGCACGTGCGGCGTCGACTCCATCGTCCCCATGCGCGCGCGCATAGAGCACCCAGTTGGAGAGCTCGTAGCGGTGCAGCAGCGACGCGAAGCGATGCGTGTCGAACGCGGCGAGCGCGGCGTAGGCTTCCTCGGGCCCACGGCACGCGAAGAGCGCAACCGTGGCGTCGAAGAGCAGCTCGCGCAGATCGGTGAACGCGCCATCGGCATCGGCCGCGATGCCCTGCAGAAGATGCTCGAACTCGTCTTCGCCGAGACCGGCCGCGTAGGCTGCCTCGGCCATCGCCGGCACCTGCGTCTCGAGAAACGTCGAATGCGGCGCGTGTCCGAGGAGACGCCCCACCAAGTACACGTCGAACGCGCTCGCCACCGCTTCGCCAAGAAACAGCGCCTCGACAGATGGTTTTGCTCCCGCCGCGCCTGCCATGGCGCGGGCAGCGAGATGATGCCACGCCGCGTGGGCCACCACGTCGGCTTCGATGTAGTCGTCGGTGAGGACGTCACCGCCAGCATCAGCGCCCCAAAATGTGAGGTTGAGAAGGAGCGCCCGATCGGCACGCCCGGCGGCTGACTTCGGCAGCACGCGGAAAGGATATTGGGCACGCCGCAGCACCTCTTTGAGATCGGCGTAGACCCCGACATGACGAAACGAGGGCTCGTCCCCGATCGTGAGCTCGTCGAGCATCCGATGGCGGAAAGCCGTGGTCCCGTGTTGCGACATCGCCGCACCTTACCACCGGCCTGACCTTACTTCGATGATAGGCTCACGCCCTCATGCCAGCGATCTTCGAAAAGGGGGACCTTTTCCACACTGACGGACTTCGTGCCTACGCCCAGGGGTGCGACTGCGCGGGAGGCATGGATGCTGGCGTCGCGGTCGCCTTCAAGAAGAAATGGCCGCTCATGTACGATGAGTATCGAGCGCGCTGCCAGGACGGTCGTTTCCGCCTCGGCGACGTCTTCGCGTGGACCGAAGGCGGCGAGGTGGTTTACAGCCTGGGTATTCAGGAGCAATCGACGAAAAAGGCGAACCTTGCCGCGCTTGCCAAATCGCTCAGGACGATGGCGGAGCTCGCGCAGAAGGAAGGAATCGAACGCGTGGGGCTGCCGCGCATCGGCACGGGACAGGGCGGGCTCGATTGGCCGCGGGTCAAGAAAGTTTTGTCCGAGGTGGGTCGGGAGACGAGCGTCACGTTCGTCGTTTTCGAGCAGTTCATCCGAAGCGCGAGCCCGTGATCCTTCCGAAGACGGTCTGGTCCGTCGGGGTCGGCGCCACCGACGCCCTTTTCATCTCGGGGATTCCGGCGTAGCACTTCGTTATCGCCGTCTGCCGGTCGGGCGCCTGGTAGAGCTGCGGGTGGTTCGATCGTGAGCTCGGAGGTTCGACGATGATCATTCGTTTCTTGGTAGCGCTTGCGCCGCTTCTCTTCGTTTTGGCGGTGGGTTGCGGCGGCCGGACGCCCGCGGGCTCGCAAGACACGGGCGGGGTGGGAGGCGCGGGAGGTGGAGGCGGACTCGAGGACGCGTCCAGCGCATGCACAGCCGGCACGGTGACCTTCCACCTCGGCGCCGCTGACGGCAGAAACTCGCGCTACTGCGTGGGCCTGGATTGCACGGACGAATGGGTCACGGTGCGTACGCAGCAGGATGCCCGGATGCCTCTCTCGTTCGGCTGCAGCACGACCTGCGAGGACTGTCGTCCCATCGGGTGCCCCCTCATTTGTCCCGCTCCGAAGCCCGTGAAAGAGGACGGCGAACGTTTGACGTGGGATGGCACGTATTGGCCGGAGGCAACGTGCGGCGCCAAGCAGACTTGTCGAAGCAAGAGATGCGCGTCCCCCGGCAAGTACATCGCGCGGATGTGCGCGGCGCCCAACCCGTCGGATGCTGGCTCGTTCTGCGTCGTCGATGAAAAGCCGAAATGCATCGACGTAGAATTCGAATACCCGAGCACGACCACCGTCGAAGGCGCGATTTGAACGCTCGCGGTGGGAGAGACATGGCGCCACCGGACAAACGAAAGGTCATCGAGGCGCTCTTGCAGCACCTTTCCGAGCTGTCGGTCCAGGCGACGAATGCTGCCAAAGCCACGCGGGAGGGAGCGACGCATCCCGAGGCGAAGCCAGAGAATGAGAAAGACACGCGAGCGCTCGAGCAAAGCTACCTGGCTCGTGGGCAAGCGTTGCGCGTTGCGGAGCTGAACGAACAGATTCAATCGCTGCGATTCATGCTGCTTCGCTCCTTTGGACCAAGCGATGCCGTCGCGATGGGAGCGCTCGTTATGCTGCAGGCCGAAAAAGACGTGCGGTGCTTGTTCCTCGCCCCCTGCGGCGGCGGGAAAGAGCTTTCAATCGACGGCGTCGTTGTATTCGTCATCACACCGCAGTCTCCGCTTGGCGCCGGCGTACTCGGTCGGAGCGTGGGCGACGAGGTCGAGCTCGTCGCACGCGGCGTGAAGCGCGAGTACATCATCGCGGCGGTGTCTTGAGTCCCTCGCGCGAGCAAGATCCGATCGCACCCAGGTCACCTCACGGAATCTTGCAACCGATGCGATCGGTGGCGACGACGACGTCGTCGTAAAGGATGATCTGCGCCTCCGGCACGGGCGTGGTCATGGCGAGATCGTCGAGCGAACCCTTCTCGTAATAGGCGTCGAGGGTGATCCTCTTCAAAAGCACGTCGGACGACGACCGAAAATCAAAACCGTCGAACGCCTGGACGTCTTGGAAGTAGGGTCCCCAGGAGTAGAAGTTGTCGCGCAGCCACCGGCCGCGCGGGATCCCCGTTCGGTACTCGCCGACGAGGGCGTCGTTCATCCACAGGGCGAGCTCGCCGTCTTTTTGCCCCACGCCGTTGGCCTTGGCCATGATCTCGAGACAAAACCATGCGTCGCGCGGAAATGCGCTCTGGCCGGCGGGCGTGAAGTTGTTGCCGTAGAAGTACGTCGTCCCCTGATCGCCGGCGCAACCGGGCACGGTCGTACCGTCGTTGCAGCGGCCGGATCGCATTTGGTACCAGTACACGTAGAAGTTGAAGAACTGATCGCGCCGCGCATCGAGATCGAACCAGAAGCCCTTGTCGCCGGCGGGAAGCGTGTTGGCCAGCCCATCCGATTGGAACGTGGGGTCGCCTGCGCCGACGCGCACCCAATGGTGGGGCACGGCCGTCGTGCCGACGAAGCGCGCATAGAAGCGCCAATACACCTGGGGGACACGCCGGGAGAAGTCGTATTGCGCGTTGGCGGAAATGTAGGGGTTGGCGGCCAGCTGCGTGCGCGTCACTTGCGCCCGCAAGTACTTCTCACCGCCGTTGGCGACCACCGCGTCGGTGAGCACGGCGATCTGCGAGGAATCCTGAGTATATCGCGTGAATCCCGTGAGACCGTTCTCGAAATTGGCGTAGAGAAGGACGCGCGGATCGCCACCAATCCCGTTGTCTTTCGGATACCCGGTGCTGATGGGGATGGGCCAAGCGCCGTCTGCGACATCCGCGGAGCGAGCGTCCCGGCTGCCATCCGACGCGGCGTCCGTGGCGCCGCCCGATCCGGCGTTGCCGCCGCCGGTGCCGCTACTCCCCGCGCTGCCGCCGACCCCGCCGCTACCGCCGTTACCCGCGCTGCTGCCGCCGACGCCACCACTGCCGCCCGGGCCAACCCCGCCGCTGCCACTCGGACCGACGCCACCGCTGCCACTCGGACCGACGCCACCGCTCCCGCTCGGCCCGCTAGCGCCTGTACCGCTCGTGCCGCCGCCCGCATCGGTGATGGCGCCGCCCGCGCCGCTGCCGCCCGTTCCGTTGTCGTTGCTTCCACTGCTCGTGCAGGCCACGAGCAGGAACCAGGGGACGTGGAAGGCCAACGCGCGCATGGGCTCGATCCTCACGAGCAGGCTTTCCTTCATTGATAACAGTGAAGGTTTCGCTTCGCAACGCGCCCGCTTACCCGCCGCACCTAAAGATGGCGAGTGGCTTCGACGTCCCGCCATGCAGAAGCTTGGCCCCCGCATCGTCGCCCGCTGTTGAAGAAAGACACGACGAGGGCACCTCGAGCTTCCCGCAGTGGTTGCCGGGGTAGGGCATTGGAAGCGAGCACCCGAAAGGGATTCGTTCGCCCCCGCACACGCCCGAGACGCAGCTCAGCTGGAGCATCGGAGTCACGCACCTGTCGCATTTTGAATTGTCGGCCGACGCAAGGAGCGACGAAACCTTGGGCGAGTACTTCGAGGCGACCACGTACGCTGTCGAGTGGCAGCCGTCGTTGACCACGCAGCAGTCCGCATCCTGAAGGCAGGGGATGGGATCGATCGCGTAGTGGCTCGCTTCGATACGGTTATCGTCGTCTCCGCCACAGGCGATCGCCACCGAAGCAACGACGACCGAGACCCACGTGGCGACTTTGATCATGGGACCCGGTATCCATCATAAACCGCCGCGGATCTCATTGCGACACTTCCGACGTAACACGCGTCTTCCGATGTTAAGCCGCGCGCGCCGCGACGCTCGTCGGGGGCCGGTAGGACGGCCGCTTCGTCGTTCATGCACCCATCGATCTTCCTTGCCTCCCACGACGGAAAACACGCGGCCGCCGATTTCGAGGAACCAATTCACACCTCTCGTGCGTAATTCGCGTGAAGCGAATCTTTTCGTTCGCTTCGACCATGGAGAGGAGAATGTCATGCGTTTACGGAATGATATTGCCGTAGCTCTGAGCGCAGCTTGTTTTCTTGTGACCGGGTGCTCCGGGGGAATGGGAGAAGCTTCAGGCGACGAATCGCGCGACGTCGAGCAATCAATTGAAGTGCAGGCGTGCCGGCCGGACTATGCACTCGTGCCCACGGCAGATACGGCTTGCAAGGTCGACATTGACATCCATTTCGTCGGTAGAACGATCGAGGTATCTACCGCCGATTTGTATCGCGACCGCGCCGGATGTTTTCCCGATGCTTATCAATTGCGGAAATACCGACGTTGCCACTCCGGCACCATCGAGGCTTGCGCCAGCGGGAATGTACAGCAGGAGGGGGATTTTTGTCCTCGTCCGCGACTCTCGGAGCTCACAGGTACGCTCACCGCGCCCTCCACGGTGCCGGTGAACCCGGGCCCGCTCGGTGCGGGGAGTGCCTACGTTTGCTGGAACTCGTCGTTCGACAATGCGCAGGTGTGGTTGACGCGAAACGGTACGGAGAGACTGTTCGGATCGGGACGCAGCGGTTGTCAGTCGGAATCGAACATCCCGGCGGGTGCTTCGCTCGTCTTTAGTCTCTTCACCGATGCAGGCAGGGGGATCCTTCTCGCCGAGTCGACGGTCACCGGCGTCGCCTCGCCATGTCCACCCGGGCAAGTACCGCGGTGCGGTGAAGCCTGCTACCCGGCAGGCCAGGGTTGTAAGTAGGCAGCGTTACCTTCCGGTCCCGCCCCGGCGATCAGCACGTCGGGTTCGGACGTCATCGATCCAGCCCGTCCAGCCGATCATGACGACTGATCGCGGGTGGGCCAGAAAAACGCACCGCCCACCACGCTGGGCATGCGAAGTCGCGGCTTTCTGAGGTATGACATTTCGAGTCGCGCTCGCCGCGGTCGCTGGCATCGAAGATGGCTACCGTTGGGATTTCCTTGGTCCGCGCCGTCGTGCAGGAGTTCGAAAGAACCTCGCGCGACGTCGACGCGCTCTTCACCCGCGCCGGCATCGATCGGTCGATCCTCGATGATCCCTACGCGCGGCTCGACGCTGATCGCTACTACCGCCTCCACCGCGCCGCGCTCGACTTGAGCGGTGACGTTGCGCTGGGATTGCACATGGCCGAATTTGCGTCGGTCGGTTCGTTCAGCCTGGTCGGGCACATGGCCGCCCATTGCCGGACGATCCGCGAGGTCTTCGACCTCTACCGTCGTTACTACAGGATCGTCGCCGATGTCTCCCCGCCCCACCTCATCGAGGAGGGGGAGCGCGCGCAAATCGTGTACGAGTTTTTGCGCTCGCCCGACCTCGAGTGCAACCGCTTGCGCGCCGAGTTCGGCCTGGTGCGGCTCCATCTCATTGCCACGGCGCTGGTGGGGAGCACGGCCGTCATCGGGGAGGCATGGTTCGAGCACGCCGCGCCCGCCTACGTCGACGAGTACGTGCGCCTCTTCGGAAAAGCTGTCCTGCGCTTCGAAAGTCCGTGCACCGGTTTCATCATCGAGCGAAAGGTGCTCGACGCGCGCATCATTCACCACGACGAGAACGTGCTGCGCGTTCTCAAGGCGCAAGCCGACCAGTGGCTGGAGCAGCTCGAAAGCCGGGGCGGCGTGGCGGGCAAAGTGCGGCGCGCGATCGTCAACGGCTTTCCGAGCATCCCTCTCGAAACGGAGGGTCTGGCCAAGCACCTCGGCCTGAGCGGCCGTACGCTGCGACGGCAGCTGGCGCACGAGGGGTACACCTTCCAGAAAGTGGTCGGCCAGGCGATGGGGGAAATCGCTTGCGCCATGTTGCGCCTGCCGAGCATGACGATCCAAGAGACCGCTTACCGGCTGGGTTTCTCCGAGCCGAGCGCATTTCACCGTGCCTTCCGACGGTGGACGGGGATGACGCCCACCGAGTGGCGTCAATCGACCCAGCGCTGACGGCGTCGCTCGTTCGCGGGCCGCGATCCGCGCGAACGCCGGCGTAACCACGTCGGAAACGGTCAATTCGTTGGCCAGTGGCGGTCATGGAGCGGTCGGCACCGCCACGTATGCTCGCCCTGAGCGGAGGTTCACATGCGCGGGTGGCATCTTTGGGGCTGGATCGGCGTATGCGTGCTTTTCTCCTGCGGCGAGGACGCAAGCTCACGCCGGCCGGCGGGCGGAGCAAAACCGGACAACGGACCCGTCACCGGTGGCGTCGACGCGGGCACACCGATCGACTCGGTGCCGACCGGCGGTGTCGTCCCGGGCGACTACGAGGGCCGCCCTGGCGGGGTCACGGCGCCCGACCGCTGCTCGCCGGCCGCAACGGCGTCCGGCGAATCGAAGATCTGCGCGAGCTGCGCCTGTGGTTCCTGCGCCGGCGCGGCTCTCACGTGCTACGCGAGCGGCGACATCATCAAGGATGCGGTTTGCACGGCCATCGTTCGTTGTGCTCACGCGAGCGGGTGCACCGGTGATGCGTGTTATTGCAACGGCGATCCGGTGGGATGCCTCCTCGCACCGGCGGGACCGTGCGTGGTCCCCATCGACCTTGCCATCGGCGGACACGGGCCCTTGGCCGTCCTCGCGGCGCGCAACGCCAACGATCCGGCCAACCCCTTCGTCCGCGCCGAGTCCTTGCTCGCGTGCAGCCAGACGCAATGCGCGGTTCCCTGCGCCCCCGCGGGAGCGCCGTGCAGCTTGGAAGACATCGCGTGCCAGGATCGCATTTGCCGCGCCGACTCCGCCCGCGAGCGCGAGCGTGCGAGCTCCGCGACGAGCCCCGATCAACCGCAGATCGAGGAGATGTTCATCGGGGGCAACCTGGTGTGGCAGCGGGGCTCGACGCGCCGTCCGGTGCTGACGGCGGGCCAAGAGATCGTCCTGCGCGGACGAGGCTTCGGCCGCGGCGTCGACGTCGACTTTTCCAAGATTCTGATTGGCAATAGCCGCGTGCTCGAAACCGACCTCACCATGTACGATCAGAAGCTCGATGTCGCGCGCCAGGTCAACTACGAGCTCACCTCCCATCACGGCCGCTGGCCGCGCGACGTCGTCCGCTGGAGCGACGCTGAAATCGCCTTCCGCGTCCCCGTCCACGCCAGCCGCGGTCCACTCCTGGTGCAGGTGCAGAAACGACTTCCAGCCAACGAGTCGCTGCTCCGACCCGGCGAGGCGCACTTTGCAGTCGACGCGCTGACGGCGCGCATTCGCGATGCCTCGTTCACGCCTCAATGCGACGTGGTCTCCGGTTTGGGGCCCACCGCGACCGACACCCTCGACGTCGATGTCGTCAATCCCGCATTTGCCGATCTGGTGGCGCGAGGTCGCCAGGTCTTCTGGTCGTACGACTACGGCATCGGGGTCGCGCACTCCGCGCGCAACCTCGATTGGACGAGCTTGCTCGAGGGTCGCAGCGTCGACCCGGTGACGGGGCGCACCGCCGACCCGCTCCTTCTCTTCGGCGCCTACCCGGGCGTGCGCGGGGAAGTCCCGAACGAAGCCATCGACGACGTCGCCTTCGCGCCCTATCCGCAGCCTAGCCCCATCCCCGGCTTTCTCGGGGTCGGTGCGCAGCTCTTCTCCGGCAATACGCGAAGCTCGGGTCGCGTTGGTTACCGCTATGCGCAATCGGTCAACCCTTACCGCGGCAACGGCGAGTGGATCGGCTTCAACTGCGCCTCGTGCCACGGCTATCGCGTCAGCTACGAAGCGACGCCAGGACAGAGCGTCACGCGCGTCATCCCCGGTCTACCCAATCCCAACTGGACCATGAAGTGGGCCGTCATCGGCGGCACCTTCACCGGCATCAAGGCCAACGAACCCGGACCGCGCTGGGCTCCGGGGACACAAGCCGTCGACAAGACGGCGCTCATCTACGCCATGCCACAAGGGGCGGGAGAGCACAACATCGTGCGCCTCGTCGGCGAAGGGAGCCATACCGACAACGACTATCAATTTTCCCCGGTGGCTATCCCCAACGTCACCCACTACACCGCCATTCGGCGCTCGCTCGGGCACACCGAGTCGTACGTCGGCTTCGAAGGGTCGTACATCCATTCCGAAGAACCCGACGGCGCCATGGGGTCGATGTATCCCGAGCCGCTCCAGGCGTTGACGGCTTACATGACGACGCTCGACGAGCACGACACCGAGCTCCGGCGCGTGGGGCTCTACCGCTGGCTCAAGTACGAAGGGGAGCTCGCCGCGCAGGTCGGCAACGTAGGCGAAGGGGAGTTCGTGGCGAGCGGCCCCACCCCCTACCCCGTCTTGCAGCGTCATCTCGCGCGCGGCCAGCAAATCTTCGCCGCGCAATGCGGATCTTGTCACAGCGACGGTGCGGGTGCGAACACCACGGAAGTGATGGTGAGGCTCGACCAAGTGGGACGCTTCTTCGCGCCGACCATCTACCAGAAGGAGATGCAGTCGATCCGTGCCACCTTCCTGCGCGACCTCTACTGGGTGCAGCACCGCGGTCTACTCACCGACGGTCACGTGCGTAACCTCCGTGACTTGGTGGACCCTGCCCGCTGCACGACGGGGACGCCGCTTCACGCGCAGTACTACACCTTGCATCCCCCGCAGGATCCGGGTCCCGCCGGCCCCGACTTTCCCGCGGCTTATCCCACCACCGGGCGTCGCGGTGACGTGTTCCGCGTCACGCGCGCGACTTCCAACTTCCCCGACGACGACGCCGCGCGTGCCAATCGATTCATCGAGCGCCACCGTTACTTCGTCACCGTCCCCTGGGACAAGGATCACTATTACTGGGACTACCAGAAGCTGCGCAACGAGTACGGCCCCGCCGAGCTCGGCACCGCCAAGCCCATCGGCATGCCCGCCGCGCCGCACCCGTGGTGCGCGAGCGCGCCCGACGAGATCGCCGATCTGGTCGCGTATCTCTTGACACTCTGAAGCGGTCCCTGGGGTTGACCAAAGCCACCCTCGGGGGTGTGCACGCTCGACGCGGCAGTACAATTCACCACCACGCATGTCTTCCGCCGCCTTCCCGGGCAACGACCTGCGAAGACACGTACGACGAGCCCTGCGTGCACCGGCCCTACCGCGATACGGAATGCGTCATGCTCCTGTGGCGTTGTAGCAGAGGATGGCGCCGATCGTGACGGACGGAGACTTGTTGGAGCATTCTGCTCGCGCGGCTTGCCTGGCGGTGCTCTCGCGTGCTTGCATCGAAGCTCGGTTGTTCGGATGGAGCCCGCCAGCCAAGGTGCTTCTCCTGTCGATCGCATTCATCTCGGCGTGTGCCGGTCGCGTCGTTCCGCCGCCGTCGAACAGGCCCGCGCCCGCGAAGGGGCCGCCGCCGTCGTCGTTCGAGGTCGATGTCACCGTCGCTCAGCCGCAGGCGGGCCGATGGGTGGTTAGCTACGCCCTGAAGGCGCCGGTCGAAGCGGTGAGGTTCAGTCGAGCCTATCCAAATCGGAAGCGTCGATGGCACATCGGCAGTCGTTCCCTAGCCGAGCTCCGCTCAGCCGACGACGGTGACGCGGAGATTGTTCGGCGCACCGACGGCAAGCCCATCAGCGCCTTCGAGATCGAGATCGAGACGTACGCCCAAAAGCCAGAGAAGGCCTATCAGCTGTTCGTCCCCTTCACTGACGGAGGCGTGTTGCTCTACACGGGCTACTTCGATGTCGAGCCGCTCGGCTGCCGGGACGGTGGCGGCTGCCAGCCGAGAGACATGGTGGAGCTCGGTCCCGTGGAGACGCGCTTTACGCTGTTGCCGAGGCCGTCCGAGCACGTCATCGTGGCGGGCGAGATGCACCGGGCGCCGGCGCGGTGGCGGTCGGCGCACAGAGGGACGTACGTCTACTTCGGCGCGACTGCGCCGATCAGCTCGCCTCACATGACCGGCGTCGTGGATCGCGGATTCCCCCCTTGGCTGTTGGAGCGAATCCAGGAGACGCTTCCCCGTCTGTTCGCGCTCTACACCGACCGGACCGGGCACCCACTCAGCTTCCGCCCGGACGTCTATCTGAGTTACGGTCCGCGTCCCGAATCGAGGGGCGCCATCAGCATCGGTGGCGGCACGCTCCCACCCGGTATTCTCCAGCAGGATGTCACGCTGGGCCTGGACCGCCGCGGGAAGGGTGACGCCGAGGTACTGTCGCGAACGCTGTTCTCCGTCGCCCATGAAGCGGCTCACATGTGGAACGGCGAGCAGTTTTCTCACGAGGTCACGGGCGGAGGCTGGTTGCACGAAGGCAGCGCCGACGCCTTCGCTTATCGCGCGCTGATCGAGCTCGGCTTGATCGACAAGAAGACGTACCGCGAGCGCCTCTCGGATGCGGCGTCGCTGTGCGCTTTCGGGCTCGCCGGCGCGCCGCTCAAGAACACCCGCCCCGGTCGCAGCGACTATACGTGCGGGTTTCTCATCGCGGCGCTCAGCGAGGCCGCGGCTCGTCGCCGAGACCCTCGCGGAGACATCTTCTCGTTCTGGGGGATGATCTTCTCCGGCGCCAGCGGCCGCAGGTACGACGACGTCCTCTATTTGCGAACACTCGAATCTGTCGGTGGTGCCGAGTTGGCCACCGTTGTCGGGCGAATCGTCAACGAGCCGCTGGAACAGGCCGGAGAGATCATTGCCACAGCTCTTCGCGCGGGCGGCGCGGAGCTCGGGGCAGGAGCGCCCGCGCCGAGCGACGAGTACAGTCGATTCTCCGCCCGCCGAGCGCTGGCCGCGGTGGTCGAGGCCGATTGTGGCCCCGGTGGTGAGATCAGCCTTGGCCGGGGTTTCGTCCAGATCGCTTCTGGCAACGCCTGCAGCGTGCTTCGCCCGGACCACATGATCGAGAGCGTGGCGAGGTTCGATCTCCGCCAGGAAGGGCCCGCCGTTTACGACCACGTACGCGCTCGCTGCGCTCGCGGCGAGGCCATCGAGCTGGCGCTCAAGGGCGCGAGTACCATGCTCGCGGTGCCGTGTCGCGCCGACTTGCCTGCTCGTCCAGGGTATTTGAGGATAGACGTTTGGCCGCCGTTGGAGCTGTGAGCGCGGCGCCTTCGATTCGCGCGCGGTGTGCGGCCAGGTTAGCCCGACGGGCTAGCGTTTTCTGGTTGTCCATTTGTGTACCGAAATACCCTTGAAGACGGCAAAGTCCGCAACGTTGGCTGTAACGACCGGAAGCTCATGTGTCGCCGCGACGGCAGCGATCTGCCCGTCTACGACGGGGGGGTGCCTGCCTGTTTTCTCGAGCCTCACGCGCTCTTTTGCCAACCATTCGGCGGCGCGTTCATCGTAAGGCAGGATGGGTAACGTTGCGTGCACGACGTCTCGCAGGAACCCCTCCAGTACGTGTCGTCGTTTGCCCGGCGGGAGTCTTCCGACTCCGTACTGGAGCTCGTGCCAAACATGCGCGCTGATCGCGCACTCGCCACCGTGCTCGCGAAGCTTCGCGAGAACACCAGCATCTGGGACCTTCCACATTGCAGCCGATACCGTGCTCGTGTCGAGCAGGAATTGATTCACAGTTTCACCGGTCGGGCCATGTCTTTCTGCCGTAGTTCCCGCGCCCACTCGTGGTCGACGCCAGCCTCAGAGAGATTGTGCTTCTCGCGAAAGGCCTCGTACGCCGTCATGAACCCTACTTGCCGACCGCAAAGGCGAGCGTACCGCGTCGCAGACATCACCACCGCCACTTTCTTCCCACGCCGCGTCAGCTCGACGTCCGAACCAGCCTCCGCCTGGTCGACGATATCGGCGAGCTTCGCCCGAGCTTTTGCCACGCTGTAGCTTTTCGACATTCCTTTCGTGTACATCTACGTGTACACTTAGTCAAGCAGGCGACATGACGGGCTAACTCCGATTTGCAGCAGACAACGGACCTCGCTTCCACTCGCCCGGCGCTGCTCTGCCCCGAACTCGACCTACCGACCGTTCCCGATGGGGGCGCGTCGCCGGGCCCATCGCCCAGGCCGTCAAGCACCAGTTGAATCGCAAGTGCGTTAACGCCAGTATCAGGCTCCCGCGAAGATGAAAGCGGCGAGCTCTTCGGGCGACGAAATCCCGAGCTTCGTCATTGCCGACTTCAGCGTGCGCGAAATGCTCGGCACCGAGAGACCCAAGTCGTAGGCAATGAGCTTGAGCGAGAGTCCGCGTGCGCGGCAAGCGAGCACCTGCCGTTCGCGCAGGCTCAGCGCCAGAGGTCCGGCGGCGTCGGGATCATTTTTGCGCGCGACGAGGAAGCGCTGGCCATCGGTGTCGAAGTGCTCGAGCAGCGACCAGCGCCCCTCCACGAGGCCGCGCCAAGCCTCGAGCGCGCCATCGGGGTCGTCGCGACGCTGGCTCGATCGCGCCCGATCGACCGCGATGACCGCGCGGGCCAGCGCCGCCCGCGCGCGCTGGGCGGGTTCTTCGGCGTGCGCGACCTTGCCGCTCGGCGTGAGGATCGCTTCGCACCCCACCAGCGGATCACCGGCTGCGGCCACTTCGGCCCCCGCCGCGGCGAGACCACGGCGAACGCGAAATCCCGCCGCGAGGTGGCTCGCAATGCGGCTCCAGCACGAAACCGTGCGGCGGGAGGGGCGAAAAGGGGTCGCACGGTATGCGGACAACCCCGTCATGAAGCCGCCGCTGTCGCCAGCGAGGATGGTCAAGGAATCACGAATTCCGAGACGGAGGAGACCCTGCGATCCGCGATCGTCCTCGATCAGCCGCGAACCACCCAGCGAGCCCAGTGACGTGCACGGCCCGGAACGTACCAAGGCCAGCTGGATTTCTCGGCGCGTGGCTCGCATGGCGTCCACGGCGGCGTCGGCCAGCGCCGCAGGCCCGCCCAGGGTCGACATCGCTCGCAGCACGATGCCGTCCGGATGAGCCGTCCACGTCGTCGCCGAGAGACCCCATCCTTCGTCGAGCATCGGCGCTGCCGCCCGCGCCAAGCTTTCGACCCACTCCGACTCGGTGCCGGCGAGTATGTACGCGGCCTCGATCACCGAGAGTTCGTCGTGGCGCGCGGTGGGCATGGCCTGGACGCCTTCAGGTCTCCGTTGACGGCCGCGATGTCAAGATCGACGCGGCATCGTGCGCGCTAGCAGCGACGCCAGCTCGACCCGCGACGATACCGCTAGTTTCTCGAAGATCGATGCGACTTGGTGGGCGACGGTGCGCACCGAGCTCGAACGCCGCTCGGCGATCTGCTCGTTGGTCGCGCCCCCGAGAAGCTCGTGCGCCACCTCGCGCTCGGCGCGCGTCAGACACGCGGGGAGGTCCCACGATGGCGCTGGAAACGAGAGCACCACGTACGAATCTCCGGCCAGATCGATGCGGCTCGCACGAAGGCCCGCCGGAACGGGCACCTCGATTGGCGACGCGGTGACGGGTCCGTCGGTTCCATCGCCAACATCGCTCGTCGGCCGGCTCAACCGACCCTGCTTCCGGTTCGCCTGATCCACAATCTAGCCTGAAGCGTACACCGTGGGGGGGCGCCCGCCACCTCGGATCTTTCCCGTCATCGACCCTGCATACACGGCCTGATATTTCGGCGTCGACACCGCGATGGCTTGAAAAAACTGCCTATGGAGCGGTCCCGGTCCGCTCCGGTACGGCAGAAGGGAAGACCAGCGCGCGCGGCCGCAGGAACGACCCGCCGATACCGATGCAAGGAGCGACCACGCGCGACGCCCTCGCCGAAATGGAAGTGACTCATGGGAAAGGCCCCGCCGGTAGCATCTGGTGCGGAGCTCGAGGATGGGGACCAGTCGTTCGCGTATTGCCTTCGCGAGGTTCGACGGCGGACGCTGAAAAAGCAGGCGTGCCTTTCAGCGGCAGTCGGTTGCTCGGACGCCACCATCTCTTTCTGGGAGTCGGGTTTTCGTCTTCCGACGGACCGCAATCTGCAGCGGCTGCTCACCGCCATTGCATCGTGTGGCGGAACGACGGCTGAGTTGCTCGGCCTTCGCGCTGCATGGTTTCGCGAACGGACACGTCGATCACTCCAGGGGACGGGCGCGCCGAAACCCCGCTCGACGGCCCAAGGAACGTAGACCTGACTACGCCCCGGAGCCGACGGCACGCTAGCCTCGGCCTGGCCGTCGCGCGGCGGACGGCCATGATTTGCTAGGCGTCGTGGTGCGCGCGTAGGATCACAAGTATGCCCCGATCTTCGACTTTCATCGCGATCGTGGCGATCCTCGTTTCGACGTCGCGCGCAGGTCGCGGGTTTCCTTCGAGCCGCCTGACGTATATCCGTGCCGCGGGAACCGAAGCGTGTCCTGACGAAGCAGCGGTTCGCCGCGCGGTCGCCGCCCGCCTCGGGTACGACCCGTTCTTCCCGTCGGCGGACAAGACCATCGTGACGCGGATCACCCGTGCACGCGAAACGTTGCACGCGAGCGTCGAGTTGGTCGACGACAAGGGGATGGTTCGCGGCATTCGCGAATTCGATGCCGCCGCTGACCAATGCGAAGAGCTGGTGGCGGCCGCGGCTCTCGCTATCAGTATTGCCATCGACCCCACCAACCCGAGCGTCCTCGGGGGAGCGCCAGCGCCCAAAGCGCCCATGCCGGAGAAGGCGCCAGACCACCCGCCGGCGCGGCACTCGCCAGAGCCTACGCAAGAAGGCGAGCGGCGCGCTGACGCGGGCAAGACGGGGCCGGATGCGAGCACGTCACGCGCGCTCGGGGAGGAGCGAGAGAGGCTTGCCGGGCGATCTTCGTCTGAAGCATCGCTCACGGTGCGGCCTGGTATTGCCGTGATCGGCGCTTTGAGAACGGCTCCCGCTGCCGCCATCGGTTTCGGCGCATTTCTGGACCTGCGGCAGGGCGACCTATCCATTGGTCTCGAGGGGCGCTTCGACTTGCCGGCATCGACCTCGATGAGGGAGGGCGGAAGACTCCGTACGTCATTGTGGGTGGGCAGCGTTTTGCCCTGTTTTCACGTACGCCGATTTTTCGTCTGCGCAACGGGATCGATCGGCTCGCTCCGTGCCGAAGGCGTGGGTCTAACAAGCTCGCGGACCAACGACACTTTCTACGCAGGGTTGGGAGCGAGGATCGGCCTCGAGATCCCATTGACCGAACGCCTTTTCTTGCGGCCTCAGCTCGATGTCGTGGGCGCGCTTTTTCCGGCGGAGCTGCAAGTGGACGGCGTCACGCGCTGGACGGCTCCGCCGTACGCCGCCCTCGCCGGCATCGGCTTGGGGGCGCGCTTTCCGTGACGGAACACGGCCAGCCGCCCCAATCCCGAGCGATGGACCCAGCCCGGGCCCCGATGCTGCCGGCGGACAGCGCGCCGCCACCGACCGATTTCACCGCCATCTTCGAAATGCACTTCGACTACGTGTGGTTTACGTTGCGCCGATTGGGCGTCGCTGAACGCGACCTCGAGGACGTCACCCACGACGTCTTCGTCCAGGTCTACAAGCAGTTCGGACAATTCGACAACGCTCGGCCCGTACGTCCGTGGTTGTTCGGTTTCTCTTATCGAGTGGCGTCTGACTATCGGCGCCTTGCCCGTCATCGCTTCGAGATGCTCGGCGACGAGGTCGACCCCATCGACGGTTCCCCTTCGGCGGCCGAGCACCTGATGACCCGTCAGGAGCTCGAGCTCGTATGGGCGGCACTTGCCGAGCTCGATCTCGAACGTCGCGCAGTGTTCATTCTCCATGAAGTCGAGGACAGCCCCGTACCGGAGGTGGCGAAGGTGCTGCAGATTCCTCTCAACACGGCTTATTCGCGGCTGCGGCTGGCGCGCGAGCAGTTCGCCAAAACCGTACGGCGCCTGCGCAGTCGACGAGGTGAGCCATGAGCGAAACAGAACCGCCGCCCTTCGACCCCGAGCAACTGGAGCCTCTTCGCTTCGGGTTCTCGCGCGGAGCATCGCCGGCAGCGAGAGCTCGCGTACGCGATCGATTGGATCAGACCCTTGCTGGCCTCGCAGCGAATCCCATCGATCCGGTGCGTTCTTCTCCGGAAAGTGCGCTTTTCGAAATAGCGCGTCCGTCGGGTCAGCTGATGCGTCCGTCGGGCCTCTTGGGAACACTCGCCGTGAAGCCGCTATGGGTCGCGGCCACGGCTTTCTTGTTGGGCGGTGCCACGGGGGCCGGCTTGTATGCCTCGATGCGTGCGCCAGTCGAACGTGTGGTGTACGTCGACCGTCCCGTTTCGACACCCGAGCCGAGTGTCTTTGCGCCGTCTCCATCGGAGCTGAATGCGGCGCCCGTCGCTGCGCAGGGACGAGACGAGGAAAAAAATGCCGCCGGCGCGCAGCCGGTGCCGGCGCGTGTCGCTGCGCCTTCACCGGTGCCATCCGGGCTCGCGGCCGAACGTGAGCTTCTCGATCGAGCGCGCAAAGCTCTCGGCTCCGGCGACGGCACCGATGCTGCGCGCACGCTGCAGCTCCACGCGCGCCGCTTTCCGAGTGGATTTTTGGTCGAAGAACGGGAGGCGCTCACCATCAAGACCACGGTGGAAAAAGGGCAGATCGAGGAAGCGAGAAAGCTCGGTCTCAAATTCCGTGAGCGTTATCCGAAAAGCCTCTTCGGGCCCGCCGTGGACGATGCCTTGGGAACCAATCCGTGACGGATCTCAGGCGTGGCTCCAATCGTGAGATGCCGGGGAACGAAAGGAAGCTCGTGACGCAACGAATCTTACGATGCGCAGCTGCTGCTCTTCTGGTTGGCTGCGCCAGCAGGCCAGTCGACGTGGGATCCAATCACGATGGCATCACCAACGACGGCGGAGGTGGGTCCAATCCCCCTAGCACCATGGGCGATGCCGGGCTCGGAGGATGGCCGTCCGCGGATGCGTGTCGAAGCGGCGATCAGCTTTCCATCGTCGGAACCTGGCAAGGGTATATGGAGATGGCGAATCTTCCGTCGCGTTCCGATGCCGTCAAGCTCGTCATCTCGAGCGCCAACGCTTCGAGCGTATGCGGAACCATCACCTTCGGAACCGGGACGCCGCCGCAAGTACCGACCGACCCGAACGACGGCGACATTCCGGGGATCGCCGATGGCGGCCCCACTCCCAACTACGGCTCTCTTTTGATCGACGGCTCTCCGTTGACGATCCTGAACGGCAGGCCGTCGCTCCCGCGTCTGCAATTCGAAGCGAATCCGAACCAATTCTGGAAGCCTTGGTGCGAGCTGCAAACGCCGTACTTGCGTGAGGGGACGACCGATGAGTGGCACTGTCTTCCACTGGATGCACAAGGGACTTGGACCTACACCCCGGCAACCGGTTGTTTGCTGGGAGACCTGATGGGCGGCGTGCCCGTCAATTGCGCGAAGGCGGCGCTTTGCGCCGGGAACCCGATCTGCTCCTGCACAGCGACGGGTTGCACCGTCTGGGCCGGTGACGGTGGCTTCCAATTCGATCTCCGAGTGATGGGTGACGAGATCCAAGGGCGCGGCATCAGTGGCAACATGTACCTGACCAGGGTGCACTGATCGCGCGGCTCACCCGAGCTACAAACGCGCACGGTCAGTGCGGCGTCGCGAAAGGGCGGGAGGCTCTGGGCTAGAGGAAGGAGAGCGAAAACGTCGGCCGACTCGTATTTGTAGCGGAGATTTCGGGCAGTGCAATGAAGAATTCTGGTGCGGCCGGTGCTGCGCTCAACGGGGCTGCGCGCTTGCGCTTCGAGCTGGCGAGATGCTACGCCTAAAAAACGAGAGCCTTCGAGCTAACTCGTCTCGGCCTCGCCGTCAGGACGATGACGCAGCGACGGGTCGAAAGGGTCGTGCGACGGCAAGGATGGGGACATGGGTGGGTTGCGTGACGGTGAGCAAGGTCGCTATTTGCTCGGGCACTCCGAGCGGGAGCTCGACCGACTCGTCCAGCAAGGTGCCTTTTACGCGCAATTCACGACGGAGCTATTGCAACGCGCTGGACTCGCGTCGGGGATGCGCGTCCTCGATGTCGGCTGCGGCGCCGGCGATGTCTCATTCTTAGCGGCTACGTTGGTCGGCTCGGCGGGAAGTGTGCTTGGCATCGATCGCTCCGAGGAAGCCATCCCTTGGGCGCGGCGCCGTGCTGCCGACGGCGGGCTTACCAACGTTCGCTTCGCGGTAGCGGAGCTAGACGGCTATGCGCCCGATGAGCCAATCGATTTCATCGTGGGTCGCTTCGTGCTTCTCTATTTGCCGGACCCGGCCCGGATCCTCCGGGCGCTCGCGCGCTCCTTGCGCCCCGGCGGCACCCTGGCCTTCCACGAGATGGACATTCGCTCCGGGCACTGCATCCCCGAGGCCACGCTCTATGAGACCGTCATTCGTTGGATCAGCACGGTGTTCGAACGCGCGGGGTTCGAGCCCGACATGGGATCGAGACTCTTCGCGGAATTTGCGAAAGCTGGCTTGCCCATCCCCCAGATCGTCGCCGCCACGCGTGTCGAGGCGGGAACCTCCTCGCCCGGCTACGCCTACCTGACCGAATCGGTGCGAAGTCTTTCCCCGATGATGGAGCGCCTGGGCGTTGCCACCGCCGATGAGATCGGGATCGACACGCTGGAAAGCCGCCTCTGCGACGAGGCGGTGAGCGGCAACCGATGTCTGTTTTTTCCGCTCCTGTATGGTGCATGGACCCACGTCGCTAAATAACTTCGCCCCCGCCGCCCGCCGTGAGCACTGCCGGCGACGAACGCCAGGTTCGCCCGCCTGCCCGCGCCGGTGCGCATATGGACGGTGTCGTCCAACCATGCGATCATCGCTGGTCGATGTGGATCGGGGACGTCGTTGCCGATAGGTTCGTGGTCGAGCGTGCGATCAGCAGTGGCGGTATGGGCTCGGTCTTTCTCGCACGCGACCGAGAGAACGGCGAACCCGTCGCCCTCAAGGTGCTGGCCGCTCCGTCGGAAGATGGCGCCGATCGGTTCCGCCGCGAAGTGCGGATGCTCTCCACGTTGTCGCATCCCAGCATCGTGCGTTACGTCGCTCACGGCATTCACGGGTCGGAGCCTTTCCTTGTCATGGAATGGCTCGAGGGTGTCGATCTCAGCGAGCACCTGGGTCGCAACGCGCTCGGCGCGGCCGAAAGCGTGACCTTGATTCGCAAGGCGGCCGAAGCGCTGGCTTTCGCTCATGCTCGCGGCGTCATTCACCGCGACATCAAGCCGAGCAATATTTTCCTCTGCGCGGGCGATCCCGCGCGGGCCAAAATCCTCGATTTCGGCATCGCTCGGCCGGTGGCCCGCGCCGAAGCGCTGACCGTCACCGGCGCGACCGTCGGCACCGTGGGATACATGGCGCCCGAGCAGGCGATGGGGTCGTCGCGCGTGGAAAGCCGGGCAGACGTGTTCGCGCTTGGTTGCGTTCTCTTCGAATGCCTGGCCGGCCGTCCGGCCTTTCCCGGCGCCACCACGGTGGCCGTTCTGGCCAAGGTGTTGTCCGACGACACGCCGCGGCTGCGCGACTTCCGGCCGGAGGTCGCGCCGAAGCTCGATGAGATCGTGACGCGATTGCTCGCCAAAAATCCGGCCGATCGTCCGGTCGACGGCGCGGCCGTGCTCGCATTGCTCGACGAGCTCGGCTCGGTCGAAGACACGCGGCCACCGAATTCGACGCGCGCTCCGATCAGCCTATCCGGTGCGGAGGTCCGCATGGTGAGCATCGTGCTCGCGCATGATCGCTCCCGGTCGTCCTCGCCTCCGCCGGGCACCTTCGTTTCTACCCCTCCCGAGGTCGAAGAGCTGGCGCATCGGTACGGCGTGCGGATGTACCCGCTGCAGGGCCGCAGCCTGATGTTGGTTCTTTCTGGCCGAGGAACCGCGACCGATCAAGCAGCGCAAGCCGCGCTCTGCGCGCTCGAGCTGCGCAGCCTTCGTCCGGGCCTGCACATCGCGGTGGCCACGGGCCGCGCGGATACCACGAACCGACTGCCCATCGGCACCGCCATCGATCGCGCGGCCGCGGTTTTGGATGCCACCTTCTCGGAGACTTCGCCGCTGCGCATCGGCATCGACGACATGACGGCCGGCTTACTCGGGCCGCGTTTCGAGGTGATGCAAAAGGGGAAAGTCCATCTCCTCATCCAGAAGAAAGAGGAGCTCGAAGCACCTCGCCTTCTGCTCGGAAAGCCGACGCGATGCGTGGGGCGCGACGGCGAGCTCGCCCACCTCGATGCGGTGCTCGAGGAATGCATTCAGGACCGAGAGCCGCGCGTCGTTCTCGTGACCGCAGCGGCGGGAGTGGGAAAGTCTCGGCTGGCGAGCGAGTTTCTCTCCCGCGTCCGCAGCCGCACCCAGACGCGCGTGCTCCTCGTACGCGCGGACGCGGTCGCGGCGGGCTCGTCCCTCGCGCTCGCCGAGAAGCTCGTGCGTCAAGCCGCCGAGTTGCGCGAGAGCGATCCCCTCGAGGTTCAGCGCGACCGGCTGCGCGAGTATTTGGCGAGCAAAGTCGAGGCCGCGACGGTCGAGCGGCTCGCCAAGCTGCTCGGTGAAATGGTCGGCTCTCCTCGCGATCGCGCGCCGACTCGCGTCGACGGCGCGGGCCGCAACGATCTCGCCGCCGTGCGCGAGCAGCAGTGGGCCTTCGATACGTGGATAGGCGCGGAAGCCAAGCGCCCGCTGCTCATCGTTTTGGAAGACCTGCATTGGGGCGATCTGCCGACCGTGACGTACCTCACCCAAGCGCTCCGTCACCATCCCAATCGGCCGCTCATGATGCTCGCCCTCGGCCGTCCCGAAGTCGAAGCGCAATTCCCGAAGATATGGGATGCGCTGCGCGCGGGATCGAGCCTTCAAGAAATTCGACTGAGCGGGCTCACGCGCCGGTCGGCCGAGCGACTCGTGCGCAGCGTGCTGAGTGACGAGGCGAGAGCCGACATCGTGGAGCGTATCGTGGAGCGCTCCGACGGCAATGCCTTCTACCTCGAAGAGCTGATCCGGCACATCGCGGGCGGCGAGACCGATCTGCCCGAGACCGTCTTGGCGATGGCGGAAACGCGCCTCGGGAGCCTCGAGCCCGAGGGCCGCCTGGTCCTGCGCGCCGCCAGCGTATTCGGCGACGCTTGTTGGTCGGGAGGAGTGGCGGCGCTGCTCGGTCGCCGCGCAGACGCCGACGCGTGGCTCGAAACGCTGGTCGACCGAGAGTTCCTGATACACGCGCCCGACGGACGGTTTCCCGGCGAAAAGCAGTACGGCTTTCGGCACGCTCTCTTGCGCGACTCGGTCTATGCGATGTTGACCGAGCAAGATCGCTCCGTTGCCCATCGTTTGGCCGCCGATTGGCTGCTCGCCGCGGGCGAGAAAAACGCGAGCGTTCTCGCTCACCACTAC
Organism: Polyangiaceae bacterium; assembly: GCA_035318465.1. Classification (GTDB taxonomy): domain Bacteria; phylum Myxococcota_A; class Polyangia; order Polyangiales; family Polyangiaceae; genus DASWDH01. Next base: position 22,263 of record DATHES010000093.1, on the reverse strand, counting down.
GAGATGGCGAGAGAAGCCGACTTGGCGGCCGAATACCACGTGCGCGCGGGCGACCAAGCCACGCGCCTCTGTTCGTACGGCGAAGCGCGCAACCAATACGGCGCGTGCATGTCTTGCCTGGCGCAGCTTCCCGAAGACGATGCCATCCGCCGCCGCAAGGTGGACACGCTTCTCAGGCTCATCTATACGACGCTCGTCGCCGACACCGCGGAGCAGAACTTCCAGCGCGCGGGCGAAGCGCGTGCGCTTCTCGATGCTATCGCCGAAACGGGCCCGCTCTCCAGCGAAGATCAGCTCCGGCTGGCACGCGTCCACTACTTCTACGGCCGCATTCATTTTTATCGGGCCGAAACGCACAAGGCCATCGAGTACTACCGCAAGGTCCTTCCCGTGGGCCAAGAGGCGGGCGATGACGAGCTCATCGGCCTTCCCTCATGCCTCATCGGGACGGCGATGCTCGTGCAGGGAAAGGCGAACCAGGCAGAGCCACTGCTCGCGCAATCCAAGGGTCCCATCGAGCGGCAAGGAGAGCCCTTCGAGTGGTTCCGCGCCGTCGGATACCACGGGCTCAGTCTCGTTCTCTTGGGTCGGTATCGCGAAGGCGTTCGCGAGTTCGACCGCATCATCGCGCACGCCGAGCAGTTTCAGCAGGCAAGTCTCCTTTCGCCGGCGCACATCATGTCGGGCACGACCTATCTCCTCGCCGGCGACTGGCCCTTGTCGCTCTCCTATCTTCGCAAAGCGTGCACCTACGCCACCGAGACGGGGGACAAGGTCCATTTGAACCTCGCTTACAGCGGCGTCGGCTGGGCGAGCAGCTTCCTCGGGCAACACGACGAAGCACGGGCGGCGCGCAACAAGGCCAAGGAGATCGCCCAAGCGATGGGCGGCAGGGTGATGCTCGACGACTGGTATCGCGCGGGCGACGCGGAGATCGCGTGGAACGCGGGCGACCACGATCTTGCGCTCGGCTTGGCCGAGAAAGTCGTCGAATCGAGCGCGGCCGCCGGTCTTCTACTCTCGCAAGGCATCGCCGAACGCGTGTGGGGCGACGCGCTCGCCGCCCGCGGCGACCATTCGGAATCCGATGCGCACATGGAGCGCAGCATCGGAGTGCTGGAGAGCGGCGGGCTCGCCATCCAGGCAACGCGCACCCGATTGCGCTGGGCACTGCAGATGCAAAAGCGGGGTGACCGCGCGCGCGGCGACGCGCTCCACCGCGAAGCATGCGCTCAATTCGAGGCCTACGGGTGTGAGTACGCTCACGCCGAGGGCGTGCGAAGCGCGGGCGGATCACCGTGAAGTTCTTGCGTACTCCCGACCAACGCTTCGACCGCTTGCCAGATTTCCCGTTCTCCCCTCGCTATCTCGAGGTCCCCGGAGAAAACGGCCCAGCGCTCAGGATGCACTACGTCGACGAGGGTCCCCGCGACGCGCCGCCCGTTTTGATGCTCCACGGCGAGCCGACCTGGTGCTTTCTCTATCGCAAAATCATTCCCATCGTACAGGCTTCGGGGCTCCGCGCCGTCGCGCCGGATCTCATCGGATTCGGTCGCTCGGACAAGCCGGCGCTGCGCACCGACTACACTTACCAGCGTCACGTCGACTGGGTCGTTTCCTTCATCGAGCAGCTCGACCTTCGCAACATGACGCTCCTCTGCCAGGATTGGGGAGGGCTCATCGGGCTGCGCATCGTGGCCGAACACCCCGAGCGCTTCGCTCGTGTGATCGCCGCCAACACCGCGCTCCCCACCGGCGATCATCCGATGCCGGAGGGCTTTTATACGTGGCTGCGGCGCTCGCAGGAGATCGCAGAATTTACGACGGGGAAGATCGTTCGCGCCGGTTGCAAGCGGCCCTTCGCGCCGCATCTGCTCGCCGCCTACGACGCGCCTTTTCCGGATGAATCGTACCAGGCAGGGGCACGGCAGTTTCCCATGCTCGTCCCTCTCGCACCGTCCGATCCAGCGGCCGCCGCGAACCGCCGCGCGTGGGAGTCGTTGTCCCGCTTCACCGCGCCTTTTTTGACGGTGTTTGGCGACGGCGACCCCTACACCCAAGGGGCCGAGCGCGCGCTCCAGCGTCACGTCCCCGGCGCCGCGCGCCAACAGCACCGCATCTTGGAAAACGTCGGACATTTTCTGCAAGAAGACGTCGGCGAAGAGCTCGGGCGAATCACGGTGGCGTTCGCCAACGAAGACCTCGCCGCATCCTGAAGGATCAAGCGACCCGGCACGCAGGCTGGGTACGACCGTTCGGCGCGAGCACGAGATGCCAGTTCTGAATCGCGCGAGCCCGGAAATAGCCGGCGCAGATGAGAAAGTAGTACTCGAAAATGCGCCGCAGGTTCGGGTGATGGCGCGCGCTCAGCTTCGGCCAAGCGGCTTGAAAATTCTCGTTCCAAGCGCGCAGCGTCTTCACGTAGGAGGGGCCGAAGTTGTGTAAATCCTCCACGTGGAAAATACCCTCGAAGGCGCGAAAAGTCTGGGCTCCGGAAGGGAGCATGCCGCCCGGAAAGACGTACTTGTCGAGCCAGCCGTCGATGTTCGTGGTGGAGACATTTCCCCAGATGCCTTCCATGACGAAGATCCCGCTCGGCTTCAGCACGCGGGCGATGGTCTCCATGAACGTACGGTAGTTGCGGCTGCCGACGTGCGTGAACATCGCCAGGGCCAACACCTTGTCGAATGAGCCCCGCACATCGCGGTAGTCGCAGCGAACGACTTCAACGTCGAGCCCGCGGCAATATTCGCGCGCGAAACGGATCTGTTCGTCGCAGATGTTGATGCTGGTCACCCGCACGCCGTATTCCTTGGCCGCGTACCGCGCAAACTCGCCCCATCCTCCGCCGACATCGAGGAGGTGCTCGCCGGGCTGAAGACAAAGCTTGCGGCAGAGCAGGTCCATTTTCTGCCGCTGAGCGACGTCGAGATCCTCGGTGTCGCGAAAATAGGCGCAGCTGTAGTTCTTGTGCGCACCCAGGAAGGAGAGGAAAAGTTCGTTGTCGATTCCGTAGTGCTGCTGGGCGACGCGGAGCGCGCGGTGTCGCGTCTGTTGATTGAGAAGGAGCGACGCTGCCTTGTGCGCGATCCCGGCCGGAAGAAAGGCCGCCTTCTCTTCCACGCGGTTCAGCGCGAAACGATAGGCCAGCTCCTCCAAGTCCCCACACGACCACCAATTTTCAACGAACGCGTCGCCGAGGCCCACCGAGCCCCCCATCACGGCCCGCTGAAATGCGCGGCGATCGTGGACCTGAATGTCCCACGGCCGGTCTCCATTCAACCGGACGTCAGCCGTATCGAGCAACTGTTCTGCGATGCGACGAAATAGGTTCGCTATCACCTGGCTCCATGGAGAACGCTGAGGTCACGAACGAATCGGTCCACGCGCACACGGCTCGTCCCCCCGGGTACGACAACTCCTGAGCCACCTCGGAAATATCGCAGAGCGTGGCCCACGTAAATCCAGAACGAAGCTCGGCCCCAATGTGGGCCTGATTTCGGAGCGAGTTGCTCCTCCGTCTCCGGGCCCAAATCCTCAGCTACCGATGCGAGCCACCTCCGGAGGCTTCCCGCACCATCGCTTTCTTGCCGCGGCTGCCGCTCAAAGCGCCAACATGTCACCCTAGCCTGGCTTGACAGGCACCGTCCTCTGCAACAGCGAGTACTTCCCTCGGCGGCTGGCACAGCGTGCTCACGACGCCTCCTCCGCTAGCTCATCGGCGACGGCGTCGGCTCCGCTGGCGATGAACAGGTCGAGCGCGTTCGTGGGCAGATGCGCCTTCATCGTTCGTACGAGCTCAGCCTTTGCTTGCTCGTCGAGTGATCGCAGCGTGCCCGCGACCCTGCGGACCTCTCCTCTGGCGGCCGGCTGCGCTCCGCGAAGCGTGGCTCCGTCCGAATCGAAGCACCCGCGCGTATTACGGCAGGCGTGCGACCCACGCCCTGCGCTCGCCCGATGGGATGATCGCTTGGCCCCAGAACAAGTGGCCGTCGCCGTACGACACGTCCGTCAAGATGGTGCCGCACAGGTCCACACCTGCCGCCTGCAGCAGGTCGGCAATCGAATGAGCTTTGCCGTCGGCATCCCACGTCACGGCGCGCGACGGACGCTGCGGCGTCATGAGGTCATAGCTGATCCCGGCCATCGTCGCGCCGTCGCTGCTCAGCCATGTGACGCTGCTCTGGCTGTCGGAAGGGAGCGGTAAGAGCTCGACTGCGCCCGCCGCCGTCCAGCGAAAATGGCGGTCATCGCCAGGGCTCAAGGCGCCGTTACCCACGATGACCGAACCGTCGTCAGACATGTGGATCACGTTCTTGGCGGGAGCGATGACGACGCTGCCCGTGGTCGCCGTCCACCGGAACGCAGCAGGGTCTCCGGCTCCTGTCGTGCCCGCGACGACCGATCCATCCCGGCTCACGCACGATGCATAGGTGCCCGTGTAGCCGGCGGGCGCGCCCAAGGCCACGATTCCGGCCGACGTGGTCCATCGGTATGCCTCGAAGCTGCCGCCCTGTTGCCTGCAATTGCCGACGATGCTCGATCCGTCGCGCGGGGGCGGCGTCCTGATGACGTCACAGCTGTCAGCACCCGGAAGTCGGGGGAGCGTCACGATCCCCGTGTCGGGCGCCCAGCGAAAGGCATGTGTGTATTGCAAATCGGAGGAATATCCAAAGATGACATCACCGGCCGGCGTCACGCTCGCCACCTTGTTTTGCGCCATTCCTGGGACCGGATGGATCGTGGTGAGCCCGGATAGTGTGCTCCACCGGAAGGCGGAAAGGCTGTCGAGGGACGTGCAGCAAGCATCGCCGACCAGCACCGTGCCGTCCGGTGTGGTCGCGCGCATCGACGGCTGCGACGACTCTATCGGCAGCAACTCGAAGCCTGTGACCGCGGTCCAGCGATAGTGGATCACGCCCGCCGCGCTGACGCACGAACCGAACACGACGGATGCATCGGAGCTCATCGTTGCGCCGTCGCATCCGCCCTTACGCGGGTCGGCCAACACCAGGGACGACGGGTACCCGAGGCCGACGACACCGGTCGCCTGCGTCCAGCGAAAGACAGCCATCCCGGTCTCCGACCCGGGAATCGGAGTAGCGATGTCGAATCGCGAGACTCCAACGATGGTGGAGCCGTCTGCGCTCGCCCCGACGATCCTGGTGGTGCGACTGGTACGCATCGAATCGTCCCCGGTTCGCAGGTCGTGGACCGGAAGCGGGTCCATTAGGAAGAATTTGCCTCGTGCGTTGCCATTCGGCGCATCACAGCTCACCGCGCTGTCGGTGGCTCGCGCATCGGCGCCACCCGCGTCCTCCCCTCCTTCGGCCGCCGCGTCGTCCCCGCCTTCGCGGCCCGCTTCGTTCCCACCGATCCCCGGCGCCGCGTCAGGACTTGTTGCGGCGGAGTCGCACGCCACGGGGCCCACCAGCAGCACCGCTGCGAAGGCCTTCGTTACGAAGGAGTGTACGAGCTGAGAATCCACGCCACTTGCTCCAGTCGTGCGAAAAGCAAAGATTACCACCTGACGCTTCGGACGAAGCCGCCGTCACGCTCACCGAGCGCTTGCTCGACAGTGGAGCGGTACTGCGAGAGACGCAAGAAGATGCGCTACCTATTGCCGTCGCGACCGTGGACGATGTTGAAATCGTCGTCGTCGCCCGGAGCGATGTGGGGGTGCCGCTCGCGGAGCAGTTCCGTGATCTGCGTCGTGGCCCGCTTGACCGCCGCGGGCGAGACCGCCCGGCACATGACATCGTCGACTCCTGCCCCACGGCCTCGTCGTCGCCGAAGAGTGCGAAGGACAAGCGAAGCGGGAAAAGCTGCAATGTTCGAGTAGGCGAGTAGGAGGCTCCTGGAGGCGGAAGCGGGAAGCACTCCGGCCCGCGTGCGGGATAGACGAAAGAGGGGGGCGAGGCGCGTCCTCGGCGGCGGCGGGGCTTGGTGAGGCCGGTCGAAGATGGATCGCTCCCGGTGGACGGGCGTTGGGAGGTGGCCGGACTCGAACTCGGAAACCGATCATTCGCACGAGGCTGCGCTTGGGGCGCCATTTCGATCACGGAAAAAGGCGAGCAAGTTCCAGCTTCGCGTCGGCCCATGCGGGCGGTTCGCGCTGCGCCCGCAGCTGTGAACCAGAATGTGTTGCGGCTCGTACAGGTTTACGTGATGCTCGTTCGGTCGCGGCCCCGGAGGTGATCGATGAAAAGGACCGCCATCGCCCTTGCATGTGGAGGCGCTGCAGCGTTGCTTGCGCTGCGCGTCAACGCACAGGGTGTCGAGCGCCGGTCGGACGTCCCCTCCGGCCGACCGCCGGCAGTCGAGGTACGCACGCTCCTCCCGTGGGCCACCATCGACGAAGTGATGCGTCCGCCGGTGGGTGCCGCCGAGGTTCGCCCGCGGCTCGTGATGCCCGGCGAATTTGGAGCGCTGTCGTACGCCCCCCCGGCCCTCGGCGGGGGCTTGCCTGTCGTCACCGCGGCCGAAACGGCGCTTTCCTCGCGCGTGTCGATGATATTCGAAGGCGCCCGAGACTCGTTCGATCCGCGGTTTACAGGGGCAGCGGCGGGGTTGCGGCTCCACCTTTTGCCGAAAGAAAGTCCCCTGCAGCTGAGCGTCGCGGGCGGCGTGGCGCAGCCTCTCATCGGGTCGCCGTTGTTGGGTCCGTATGTCGGCTCGACGGGTCTCTTCACCCAAATCAACGCCTCCTATGACGTCGGGCGATTGCGCTTCACGGGCCTGCTCCGCGCAACCTCGAGCAGCGGTGTCAATGTCTCTTCGATCGGCGGCGCGGCCGGAGTGTCCTACGATTTTAGGCCCGTGCGGTTGGGTATCGAATATTTTTCCATCGGTGATAAGACGGGACCGCGGTCCGCTCTTTCGGCCTGGGTCGGCGTGCCTCTTGCGAACGAGCGTATCTGGTTGCGCGCATCGACGACCTCGACGATGGGCGCGGCGGCGGTGGACAGCGCTCCGGTCCGCGGCTTCTTGCACCTGCTCGGCGTGGCGATCGACTTCTGAGACGTCGCGCGATCACCGCGACGAAGGGCCTTTATCCGATCGTGCCCTCGGGGTGACCCGGCGACTCCTTTCCAGAACGCCGGGCGCTCTTTCTCGTCGGAGCCGAAGCGGGACTGCGTCAGGGCGAGACGATCGCGCTCACATGGAGCGATCTCGATCTCGTCGCGGCAACGTTGACCGTTCGCAAGTCGTCGTGGCGGGGCATCGTGGGAACACCCAAGAGCGGGCGCGACTGCAGGATTCCTCTCACGAAACGCTACGCGTGCAGCGCGCTGGGCTTCGCCCGATTGGATCGCACATCCTTCGTCACACCTTCTGCTCGCACCTCGCCATGCATGGAGCGGCGCCGAAGGCGATTCAGGAGCTCGCGGGGCATTCAACGCTCGCGATGCCCATGCGGTATATGCCGAAGTAAGCAGAACGAATCGGGCATACTAGCGGAGAGGGCGGGATTCGAACCCGCGGTACCCTTGCGGGTACACATGATTTCCAATCATGCACCTTCGGCCACTCGGTCACCTCTCCAGGCGCTCGGGCCTCGCGACTGCGTTCGAGGACTCCGCGCATCGGCTGGAAAAGGCCGACGCGCGCAGGGATACCCCGACGACTCGAGTACTGCAAGGCACTCCGACTCGTCCTCGACGTCGACCCCGACGGGCAACCCCGCACCATCGCGCTCCGCTGCGCCCCGTGAGGCGGGATTTCCAATCATGCACCTTCGGCACTCGGTCACCTCTCCTGGCGCTCGGGCCGCGCGCTCCTGTCTTGCGAACCGACGTTAGGACTGCGCCCATCGGCTGAAAAAGGCGATGCGCGGAGGGACTCGAGCGGATTTTGCATGTCGAGCGGTGCCGAAGTGTCGAAATTCCCGGGAGATCGGGAGAAATGACCCCGCGACATCACTGGCATCGGAAACCTACGCCCTCATTAAATCATCGCACTTTGGGCGTACACCTGATACCTAGGCTCCATCTTCGGAGTAAGATGCCCACATGACGTCTTTTGAAATGAACAAGCTTGCCGTGCTTTACAGCGAAATCGACATGCGGCTCGAGCAGGGTGAGGCCGAGAGCCCCGAGCTCGATCGGCTGTTCAAGGAAGTGTCCGATCTCCTGAACAAGGACGTCGACGCCTGGTTTCACTTCGATCCCGCGGGTATGGCACAGCTGGTCGTCCATCTCGTCCCCGAGCACCGCTCCGCGGACGGATGGAGCACGAGCGACAACTAGATCCCGCGACGGGCCCATCCCTTAGGCATGTGGCTTTGGCGCGCGAACGCTCGGCCTGCGAGCTGAATCTCACCCCTCAGCGCGACGTCTTTGGCGGCGGGACTTCGCCGCCGTTTTTCACGTAGTCGACAATCGCCTTGGAAAGGCGATCGTCGGCGCCGGCGCACTTGGGGCTCACCACACCGAGCGACGTCGTCCCTTTGCATTCCTTGCGGCGCGTCGTTTCGGCATTGGCAATGTTGGCGTCGTTGAGGAGCACGTCCTTCACGTTCTTCTCGAGGTGCTGCCAGGGAACGAGCGCGTACTTCGGACTCGGCGGGCGCTTGTGCGTGATGACCTCGCTCTCGACCGACGAGCACACGCCGTCGAGGCGCAGCACGTCGTAGGGCGTGGAGCCGCTGCCGATGACCATCCCGTTCTTGTTGACCTTGAGATGCGTCAAGACGACGAGCTCTTCGTCGAAAATCAATTTGGCAGACGTCGACTGCGTGCCCGACGTGTACCACCCTTCCATGTTGCGGTTCATGTAGACGCGGGTGAACGGGGACTTCTTCGAGAACATGACGAGGGCAAGCTCCGGCTTCGGGTACGCGCCGCAGAGCGTCTGGACGAACGATCGCGGCGGCGCGCAGATGCCGTCGGCCTGCCCGTCGGCGCACTTCTCCGGAATCGCGCCAGGGTCGGGCGGCGGAGCCGAGTCTTCGGCATTGGGGGCCGGTTCGGTGGCTGCAGCCGACGTTGCTGGAGCGGCGGTCGCCGCCGGATCTTTGGAGGGGCCCCCGCCCGAGGAAGCGCCGCCACATGCGGCGGCGAGAATGACGATAGCGGGTAGCAACGATCGCTTCATGGCAGCTAAGACAACCACAAATGCGCGCCCAACGTAAACTCCCACCGTCGTTCTATGCACGCCCCGTGCTCACGGTTGCACGCGACTGTATCGGAAAAATTCTGGTGCGCCGTACTTCGGAGGGGCTCACCGGGGGCCGCATCGTCGAATGCGAGGCTTATCGCGGCCCGGCGGACCTTGCCGCCCACAGCTCGCGCGGAAGAACGAAAAGGACCGAGGCCATGTTCGGACCGCCGGGCCGCGCCTACGTCTACCTGCTCTACGGTGTCAGCTGGGCCTTCAACATCGTGGTCGCCAAAGAGGGGGAGCCGCACGCCGTCCTGGTGCGCGCGCTCGAACCGACCCTCGGCCTCGAGTTGATGGCTGCGCGGCGGGGTGTTCCCGCGGATTCGCGGCTCCTCACCAATGGTCCCGGCAAACTCTGTCATGCGCTCGGCATCACCCGCGACGACTACGGGCGCGACCTGACCGGTGGCGAGCTTTACCTGCTCGAAGGTCCATGCAGCAAAGTCGCGCGCTCTGCTCGCATCAACGTCGACTATGCGGGGACGTGGGCGGCGCGCCCGTGGCGATTTTACGAGCGTGGCAATCGCTTCGTCTCGGTGGCCCCGCGCTGACGACGTCCGCCTCCCCTCTTTTGCGATGGCGGCGTGTGCGATGGCGGAAGGTCTTGGTCCCTGGTCGGCGTTGACCAGTTGCACGGAAGCGATGACAGCTTTATGTCAGGTATGGGATGCGACGTACGGAGCGCCTTTTTGCCCTGGCCGAGTACCTGCGAGGGCGCCGCACGGGTGTCACGGCGGAGGCCCTGGCCGAACGTTTCGACGTCACGGTGCGAACGATCTACCGCGACCTCGACGGGTTGCGCGCGGCGTCGATGCCGGTGGGAGCCGAGCGTGGCCCGGGGGGCGGGTACGCGCTCGATCGGAGCTACAGCTTGCCGCCCGTCAACTTCACGGCGCGTGAAGCGGCGCTCCTCGTCGCGCTCGGGCGCCACGCCATCGACATGCGCCTTCTCCCCTTCACCGATACGCTGCAATCCGGACTCGACAAGGTGCGCGCCGCGCTTTCCACCTCGGCGCAGCGCGAACTCTTGACGCGGCTCGACGAGCTCGCGTTTCACGGGGTCCCCGCCCTGCCAAGCAACAAAGACGTGCGCGCGTCCATCGAGCGGGCGTGGTTCGAGCAGCAGCCCCTGCGCATCGTCTATGTCGACGGTAACTTCATCGAAACGACCCGCACCGTGCGGATCGAATCAGTGGTCATGGATCGCCACGAGACGCGCATCGACGCCGTCGACCTCGACCAAGGTGAACGCCGTCATTTTCGCATCGATCGCATCGCGCGTGCCGAGGTCGTGCGGTGAATCAAAGGGAGACGGCCGCGTCGGGAGGCTTTTCGCCGTGCCCGCGCGCGTCGGGGTAACGCGTGCTCCGTTCCGTCGTCCATGCCACGCGAAGCCCATCGAGATCGGTCGGTGTCGCACCGAGCTCGGAAAAGGCATGAAGCACTCGCTGCATCATTCGCACCGATGGAAGCCGCTTGCCCCGCTCCCAGTGGGAGACTGCCGCGTCCGTGCAACGGAGCCCCGACGCGCTCATGGCGCTTTGTTTGCACCCAAGAGACATGCGAAGATGTCGAAATCGATCTCCGAAACTGAAGCCGGCGAATTCTCCGTCCTTTTCGATCTTCATGCGATGCATTTCCGTCGGCCGATAGATGTCCGGCGACGAACGCGCGCCTCCTCGACCCGACCCGCCGATTGTGGTCGACCCGACAGGCGCTCGACGACCCCCCTTTTTGGGGGGGGGTCGTCGTTTATGCGCTCGAGAGGCGACCGCGCGTCGTGGGGATCACGCGGCCGTAGCGCGCCAGGAGCTCGAGGCGACTCGACACGCCGAGGCGACGATAGAGCGTCTTGACGTACCCGTGCAGGGTGTGGGGGCTCACTTCGAGCTCGCAGGCGACCTGTTTATCGGTGAGACCGCGCGCGAGCCAGTGGAGTGTCTCGCGCAGGCGCGGGCTCAGTCCGTCGACGATGCGCAGCTCGGCGTCATTGAGGAATGACGAACATGCTGCGTGCACGGCTCCCACCAATGCGGTTTCGGGCTCGGTGAACGGCTTTTCGTTCAACGGTCGGTGCAGGGAGAAGGTCTGAAACCCCGCCCGGCCGACGAGCGTCGAATAAATGCAATCGTCGAGGCCGGCGCCACGCCGGTACTTCTGAAAATGTTCCGACCCGTACCAGATCTTGTCGTCGGCCAATTGGCGTCGTGCGCGGGCCACGACGGACCCGAATCGCAGCGCCTTCTGCATTTGAAGGATGGTGGGATCCTCGCCTTCCGATTGCGCCGCCAGGTATTGGCAAAGGCTCGTGCGGCGGCTGTCATCCGACCACCCTTGGTCGTAAGCACTGCTGATCATCGCCCGGCCCGGCGGGACTACCTGCAATTCGAGCCAGATCGTGACGGAAGCGCCGACGAGCGCACCCACTCGCGCGAGAAAATGACGCCGTTGAAACTCGCTACCAGCCACGAATTCTCGCAGCTCGGTGGCAAGTCGAATGACGCGTTCCAGGTCGGCGGATCGAAGCGTCAGCCAGTCCGTGCTCGTTTCCATGGCGTCCTCACTCGAAAGAAGCATGGCCGCCGCCGGAAAGCGACGCACGGTCGGCAGTGCGTAGTATGCTAGCGCCCACCCATGAACGAGCGAACTCGAAGTGTCGTCTTTTTCGTCTGCCTCTCGGTCGCAGGGCTTTCCTTCGGCTGCGCTGGCAACCCGGCCGCGCCGTTCGACACCTTCAAGACCGACAAGGCCGCGCCCATCACGGCCTTCCGCCTGCAGAACTACGAGCCCCCACCGCAAGTAGCGACGACGCCCACCGCTCCCGGGCAAATTCCCGGGCTTCCTCCGGAGATTCAAAAGTGGGTCCAGGCCGGCGCGTCGATGCTTCCGCCCGGGCTCTTGCCGCCCGGGCTGATTCCCGGAGTGGGTGGACAGCCCGCCCTTCCGCCGGTCGACAACACGCCGCGCTTTCACAACTTCCGCGTGCTCGGGATGCCCGCCAACGTCATCGACAACAAGCTCCGCGACGAGCTCATTGCCATCTTCGGTTTTTCGAAGAACTTCGACGACACCCACGGAAGCTGCCTTTACGCGGAGTTCGGCTTTTCTTTCGCCCGCATCGGGCAGCCCCCCGCCGATGTGCTGGTTTCGCTCTCCTGCGATCAAGCGCAGGCCCACAACTTCATTTGGCCGCACAAGAGCGTGGGGCTCACGCCGGACACGGCAGCGCGCATTTCCAAGGTCAGCGGGGCGATCTTCGGAGGCTAACCCGCGAGAACCGGCGCGGCCGGGTCATCGCTGCTCGGTCGCTTCCAGCGTGCGGCGCAAATGGTCGAGCAGAAACGCGCGCTCGCCAGCGTGATCGCTGGCCGGAAACACGAAGAAGACGGCGATGAACGTGGCCACCACTGCCCACGACAAAATCACGCTGCGCCATGTCTCGAAAGGGCTGGTAAAGGCGAGAAAGGTGGCCACCGTCGCGCCCGCGCAGAGCATCGCCGCCAGCAACGTGAGAAAAAGCCCGGCGATGCGATTGGGACCAATCGCTACTTCGATGACCGTCTTTTGCTCGACCCTACGGATCTGTCCCGAGATCCAAGTGCGGAGCCATGCCCGTGTGTTGGCGCCAGGACCGAGGTAAAAGGCCCGCTCTCGCACCAAGCCGCGTACGGGTTGCAAGCTCGGGCCGAGGAACCCGATGAAATGCGAGGTGGTACGCGCCAGCCGGGCCCGACACTCGTCCGGGCTCAGGCGTGTCGCAAACGTCAGCCGTTCGAGCTTGAGCGGCAACCACACCCATTGACTTTAGCGTTCCTCGGTCAAGCTGCCAGGATCGTGCGGCGTACGCGAAAAGTCTCAAGCCCTTTCGGCGCATACGATGAGACGGGGTGAATCTGCACCCATGAAGACACCCGGCGTCGCGGGGTGGCCGCTCACGTCCGTCACTTTGAATCCGACGTCGTGCAGCATCCTGCCCAGCTCGTGCAAGGTGTAGAGGCGGATCGAATAGTCCATCTCGCGCGTTCGACCGTCGTCGAGAATGACCATCCTCTTTACTTTGAGACGGCTGGTGATGAAGTCGACGCGCATCTCGTCCATGCACACGCACCCGTCGCCCTCGAACCACACCAGGCTCGGCTGCCGCTGGGTGACGAAGTCGCGATTGGCGACATCGAGCAAGAGCATGCCGCCCGTGCGCAGCGCGCGGTGAATGCGTTGCGCGACGAGCTGGTTCTTCTCGTCGTCGAAATAGCCGAAGCTCGTCGACCAGCAGTAGATGCCGTCGAACATCTCCTCGAAGCCCATGTCGCGCATGTCGCCGTGCAGGAAGTTGAGCTTCTGTTTGCGGTCGTGGGCTTCATCGGCCGCGCGAGCGAGCATCGCCAGGGAAAGGTCGTAGCCGACGACGTTGTAGCCGCGAATCGCCATCTCCACCGCGTGCCGCCCCGAACCGCAGGCCAGATCGAGGACGACGCCCCCTTTCTGGACGCCGAGGCTATCTTCGATGAACGTCACCTCGGTCTTGATCTGCGTATCGGTGAGGTGGTCCATGGTGCGCAGGAAATCGTCGCCGAAGAGCTCGTCCCACCAGTAGCGGGCGCGCTTCATGCTGCTCGGTTCTTCGGCTCGCTGCGCCTGCACCGCGGCGGCGAGCGCTGCGCCGCGCGCTTGCAGCGGGGGCAAGGCCTTGGGAGGCGGAGGCTTTTTTACGTCGCCCGAGCGCGGCGCTATCGCCACCGAGCCGGCCTCGTGGATCTCCATGTCCTCCGGGTCGACCTCGGGGGGCGGCTCCGACGCGCGGGTGCGAATGCCTTCCGGCTGGGTATCGTCATTGGGTCCGGCAGTGGACTCGGCCGACCGCGCCGCGGCCTCCATGATCATCACCGCGCGCCGCTCGGTGACGGGCAGGTGTTCGACCGTCTCTGACGCGGGTGTGAAATGGCCAACCGGCCTGGACAGGGTCGCGACCGGATCGGTCGGCGTGTTGTCCGATTCCGGCGCGGTTGCCGATTCGATCACGTCGTCGGCGCGAAGGGTCTCGCGCTCCGACGTCACCTCCGTATCGGGCGGCTCCGAGTCGGAGACGTCGTCGACGTCGAAGTCGGCGTCCTCGTCGTCTTCCTCGACCGATACATCGATGGCCGGTCCTGCGAGAGGACCGTCGTCGTCCACTTCCGCCAAGGCTGCGTTCGATCCCGGGAGGGGCCGCGCGAGGTTGGGGTCGGACTTCAGCGGCGCTCGGGGCGCTGCCACCGTCTCGACCAGCGAATCGGCCGGAGGGCGAATCCGGGGAAGGTCACTGAGAATGCTGATCCCGCCGTCACTCCCGAGCGGCGCAGGCGTGGGGTCGAGGGGCGGCGGGGGAGGGATCGACGATCGGCGAATCCCACTGGATACGATGGCGACCATGTCGTTGTCGCGATTGGTAGCGGTGCCCAGCGAAATGATCGGCATCGCCGCGATGGCGCCCGATGAGACGGGGGACTCGATCTTGGCGGGTCGCGCGGCGGCTGGACCTTCCGGCGAGGCCGCCGATGGCGACGAGACGGAACGCGGGGGAGCCGCCGCGGGGCTCGTCGGGCCCGTGGTGCGCCCGGGTGCGCCGCGCACCGGCGATGGGCGAGGCGGAACCGACGGCCTTACCGGCTTCGGCGCGGCGTCGGTGGCGCCGTCGTTGGAACCGGCAACATCGGTCACCACGACGACCTTCTTGTCGTCCGATTCCTCTTCTTCGATGGCGTCCTTGGCGCTCGCCAACGTTTTCGAAAGGAGCGCCCCTTTCCGATCCGCCGCGTCTGTCTTGTTGGCGGCGTCCGCGCCACCTTTGGACGCGTTGATCTCGCGCGGAGCGCGAGCGCCCGCCTCGAGTTCGGCCTTCGGTGCGGGCGTGTCGCTCAAGCCTCCCCCGCGAGCGACTGCCCCAGTCGGACCGGGCCAGTGGCTCTGGCAAAGCGGGCCGCAGAGCCTCGCTCCACGAAGACGATGGCCGTCGACCCGAGGTGGAAGATCCCGACCTCCTCTCCTTTGCGCACCGGCCGGGCCGGCGAAAGAACGTGATCGCCGAGCGGCACATCCTGGCCCGGAATTGCGTTGACCGTGATGCGTCCCACGATGATTGCCCCCACCATCACCAGCGTGACACGCCCGAGGTCCGGGGTGTCGACGACGATGGCAACCCGCCGATTCTTCGAAAAAAGCAGGGGGATGTGCCGCTCGCCGATAGCGTTGACCGGGTAGAGGTCCCCTGGCATCGACCGGACGCGGGTGATCTCCCCAGCCACCGGCGCGTGAACGCGGTGATAGTCGCGCGGCGAAAGGTAGACGACGGCGAACTGGCCGCCGGCATAGCGCTCGGCATCGGCTACGTCACCGATGAGATCGGCAACGGTGTAGCGCTGCTTTTTCACGAGCAGCGTCCCTTCGAGGTCGACGGGACCCATCGCCTCGATGGTGCCGTCGGCGGGGCTCGCGACTTCGTGTTCGTTCGAACAGATCGCACGAAGGCCGGGCCTCAGCTCGCGGGTGAAAAACTGGTCGAAGCTTTCGTAAGCGCCGTTGCGCGGTTGGCATTCGCCAAGGTCGATCCCATAGGCGCGCACGTAAAGGCTCACCACCGCACGCGAAAGTCCCGGCGGAAGCGGCGTGTCACAGAGACGCCCCACCGCCCGACTGACGCGGGTTCTCGGCAAGGCGCGCAGGATTTGCACGGCAGCGAAAGAGGCAACGCTCATTGATGCGGGGACCCGATAGGCCACCTTGTCGAATCGTACGGCGGGGGCAAAGGATCGGTCAATCTTGCAGCATCGACCGGGCGGCCTGGCAAAGTAGCGCTTTGGTGGGAGAGGGGGGCAGGTCGGGCGAGGATTTGGCTTCGCACGCGACCTCCGGAACGAGGGGACAGAGCTGCAGGCCCGTCTCGAAAGCGGCTGCCGCCCGCTCTGCTTCCCCCTGTTCGAGGAGCCAGCGACCGTGCAGGGCCATCCATGGTCCGAACTCCGAATGCACGTCTTCCATACGGGAAATGAGTTTTTCGGCCTCGGCCTTCTGGCCCAGCGCAAAGAGGGCCTGGGCGAGGCGATGGCGAAGTAAAGGGTCGAAAGGGGCCAGCTTTTGCGCGGGCTCGAGGGCCTGTTTGGCCGCGTCCGGATGCGCCCGATCGAGGAGCAGCGTTCCCAGCCGTAGACCGCGCTGCACGCCCGAGCCACCTGGATGCCCCTCTCCGAGACGGGCGCCGCCGGGGAGCTCGCGCCGTACGGCCCCCAGATAATGGAGCCACCGACCATTCCATTCGGAAAGGGAGTTTCCAGTGACAGCCTTCATCGCGCCGTCGACGTAGTCTTCTCCTTCCGCCGTGCGGAGGCGGACCAGGAGCTCGGGCAAGGCGTCGTCGCCCGTCGATTTGATCCAGAAACGGACGAAGCTCGATACCTCGGCGAAGGCGACCATCGCTTGCTCGGCCGTCGGCAAGAGCGCGATGGAGCCGCCGAGCTTGTCGATGGGGCGGCCGAGACCCTTGTCCAAGCCGACGGCCGCCAGCGTGTCAGCCGCGGGAAAATCGTCGAGCGGACGATCGGGGCGCCAGCGGGTCTCCTGGCGCTTGGCGACCCCTTCTTGGAGCCAGAGGGGCGCGCGTTCGCGCGAGGCACGCGTCTGCGCGAGGTGCGCCATCTCGTGGGCAAGCGTGTCGGCCCACGGGTAACCGCGGGGGATGGCGCGCGGGGAGATCATCGTCACCCTTCCCCACTTGGCGACAGCCACCGTGCCCGTCGTCTGCGCGGCAGACTCGGGCAAACCCGTCATCGCCGCCAGGGTGAAGAGATCGCGGACGAGCTCGATTCGAAGGGGGCGCGGCAGCTCGACCTTGAGATCCCGCTGCAGCGCTTCACGCGCCGCGACGGCGACGTCGGCAAAAAACGGCGCGAGAGGAACGTCGCTCTCGTCCTGGAAGCGGATGTTGACGCCGCGCGCGGTGTCGATCTCGAGGACCGCAGCGGCGGTCGCCCGCGCGCATCCTTCGGCCACCGCGAGAAGCTCGGCGCCCGCGTCGGAACGCGCCAGCTCCGGCTTGGAGAGAATGGCGGCTGCGCGATCGTAATCTCCCTCGTACAGAGCGAGGCGGCTGCGCTCCAGCGAAACCTCGGGATCGCTGGAGACGGCGTCGTCGAGCAGCGCGTGGGCTTTCACCAGATCGAGCTCGAGGATCGCCCCCCGTGCTTCGCGCGCGCGGTCCGCGTCGTCGGCGCGCGCTTTCGGCGGGTTGGTCGTCACCATCAGCCCGAGCGCGGCCAAGCCGAGCACACGAAGTAGGATCTCGGCCTTCATCGCAGCAGCCTTTCCGCGTAGCGCTTGACGGCGTCTTTCAGCGTGGGATCGGCGGCGTTGCCGAGCCCCTCCAGCACGCGGCGCCGAAACGCCTCCGGCCCCTTGTAGTCTTCGGCGCGGGGAATGGGCGCCGTCTGCGCCATGCCGCCGTTCTGACCTTGGTTATGCCCGGTTCGCTCCCCCTCTTGTCCCGCTTCGTTTTCCTCGCCCTGTTCTTGCGAGCGCGCCATTTCCAGGAGACGTTGCGCTTCCTTGAGACGCTCGAGGGCGCGGTCCCCTTCCACCGCGCCGAGATCGCGGGCCGCTTCGCGCATCGTCGATTCGGCCCGCTGCAAGAGCTCGAGCGTTTCCCCGGGCAAGGCGCCGGCTCCGCTGCTCCCCTCTTCGGCGAGGGCTTTGGCTCGGTCGGCCAGTTTTGATTCGCGGGGCGATGTCTTTTTGAGATCCTCAGCGGCGCGCTCCGACGCCGCTTGACGGAGTCGTTGCAGCGCGCGTTCCGCCCAGCGAACTTCCGGCTCCAATCGGCCCTCTGCCT
Organism: Polyangiaceae bacterium; assembly: GCA_035318465.1. Lineage (GTDB taxonomy): Bacteria > Myxococcota_A > Polyangia > Polyangiales > Polyangiaceae > DASWDH01. Next base: position 4,244 of record DATHES010000093.1, on the reverse strand, counting down.
CGCGCGCGTCTTCACGGGTGTCGCGGCGGAATCGGAAGCGGTCAGGGCGGGCTCTCCCGGCTTGGTCGAGCGCCTCGAGCGCGTGACGTCCGCTGCGCACGGCGTTGGCGACGCCGCCACTCTCCAGCTCGTCGGCCATCGATTCGGCCTGTTCGCGGGCCGCCGCGGCTTCGCTCTCCGCGGAGTTCGGTTCGCCGCCCGAGCGAGGAAGGGAACGCACGGCGTCGCGGACGGCACGAGCATGCTCCCTCGCTTCTTCGCGCAGCTTGTCGAGCTGATCGCCCGCCTCGGCGTTGCTCATGGCCTGTTCGACCCCTTCGACTTCGGCCGCGTGGTCGCGCGCAAGCTCCTCCATCTGCTCTTGCTCGCGGGCAATTTGCTGCCCCCCGTCGGATGGGTCGCCTTCCGATCCGCCAGCGCCGCCCGATTCGACGCCCCCGCGTCCGCCGCTGAAGGAGGGTGAAGGGTGCCGCAAACGCGCTGCTAGATCGCGCAGAGCGAGCTCGGAATGGAAGAGATCATCGGTGCCGCGGGCGCGCCGCGCGCGCTTCAGGTCGTTGGCGACGATCTCGCCGAGGTCACGGCCGAGCGTGCCCAGGCGCGAAAGCTGGATGCCCCCGCCGTCGAGAACGCCGAGCGCCGCTTCCTGGCGCGAGAGCCCGTGCTCTTTTTCCGTCGGTCGCCGCGCTTCGGCGGCCCCCTCCGCGGCATCTTCGGCGACATCGGACAAGCGTTTGGCAACCGATGCCGCGTCGGTCGCATCGAGCCGGTGCAGCAGACTATCGACCGCCAGCGCGAAGTCCTCGGCGAGCTTGCGGTTTTGCGCGTGCGTTTCGGGGGTGGTGCGCTTGACTTCGCGATCGCGCAGCTCGCGCAACTGGCGGATCTGCCCTTGCGCAAGCGTTCGCGTGCGGCGCGGCATGCTGAGCCCCCCGAAAGAACGGTCGAGCGCGTCCTCGAGGATGGTGAGCGTGCGCTCGGTTTCCTCGGACTCACGCGCAGCGTGGGCTTTCGCTTGTTTACCGACCGCGTTCTCGATGCGGAAGGCGGCGAGGTCGACGAGCGCGTTGCGCGCGCCTTGCAGCGCCTCGTAGCGCAGGGCTTCCGGCTCGCCGGCGATGGGCGGAATGACGGTGAGGACCGCACTCTTACCCCATTTGGGACCGCGCAAGGGGTCGTTGTCACGCGCTTCGACCGTCACCTCGATGGGCGCAAACGACCGCTTGAAAAAGCGATCGCTTGCCCATAGACGATAGCCGCCGCGATCGCGCGTCGCCTCGCCGTCGAGACGGGCGAGCATGCGCCGCTCTTCACGACCGGCACTGCGCAGGACCAGATGGACTTCCTTGAGGCCGTGGTCATCGACGGCCTCGTAGTTGACCTCGATGAATGGCACCTCCAAGAGCTTCACCGTCTTCGGCGCTCCCTCCACGCGAACGGTGGGCGCCTCGTCGGCAATGGAACGCACCTCGATGGCGTACGGATCGAAGATGAGCACGCCACCGAACCGAGCCGCCGTGCGAAGGCGCGTCGAGCCGGTGAGAGGCCAGCGCGCGACGACCCCACCGGCTGCGTCATCGACGAAGGGGACCTCGTTGCGGCCGTCGACGAGCACGAGCTTGCGGCCTGGATGCAGAAGAACGCCGCGCAGCGTGAGGAGCGAGCCGTAGGGAACCTCGACCTCTGCGAGGTCCTCGGGGATGATGTCGTGCTGGTGGAGATAGTCGGGGGGGTGGGCGATGAGGGCGCGCTCCTCGATCCATTGGAACGAGAGAGGCGCCACGCCGCGGCGGGCCGCGAGAACGTCGAGGCCCTCGATGACGCGGAAGGGGCCGTACACGACCGCCCCGAGGCCCACCACGCCGGCGGCGAGTGCCAAACGCTGGAGCCTGCGCGCGACGCGCGTCGCATGCGCGCGCACGGCAGCGGTGGGAACGCGCGACAGCGTTCGTTCGAGGTGCGCATGGGCGAGCTCGCTCGACCCTGCGGTGGGATCGGCGAGCGTGCGGTCGACCAGGCGCATCGCCCGCAGCGTGCGCTGCCCGAGATCGGGGTTGGTTGCCACCAAGGTGCGGGAAACGACCCAGCGAGGGTCGCGCCAGCCGCGCCGGCGCATGATCGACCGTGCCAGAAAGCCGGCGATGAGGCCGAAAAGAACGACCGCGGTGGTCCATCGAGCGACCGGCGTGCCCACCCGAGCCAGATGGGCGAGAGCGAAGATCGACGCCACCGTGACGGCGATGGCCGCTTTGCGCAAAGGCGCGTCGACCCGGTCGCGCCAGGCCCGGATCAAGCGCTGGAGGAGAGCCAGGCGAAGCGGCTCGGAGCGGGCCACGCGAAAGGTCTACCGCATCGATCGCCGCTTGTCCCCTCGGGTTTGTCAGGCTCGGGTGTCGGACGAACGCGAGAGCGCTGGTGCTATGCTGACCACCGTCATGACCAAGCTGAAGAGCGGCGCCTGGCCGCTTCTCGATGACCTACAAGGTGGGACCCGCCGCGATCTCGCCCGGGAGGTCATCGCCGGCTTCATCGAGCGCTGACCGTCGTGGCGAAAAACGAAGCCACCCAGCTCGCGAAACGCTGGTGTCGGGCATCGAACACGCTCGACGGCGGCCTGCGCGTTGCTTACCTCGCCAGCGAGATCGAAGCCCGATCCCTCCCGGTCGCCGCCGAAGCGCTGGACGAGGTGTGCGGCGCGGCGGAACAGGCCGAGCCCGATGCGCGCGAGCTCTTGGTGACGCTGGTCGATCTGCTCGCCAGCGAGCGCGGCGCCCTCTTGGCCGAGAGGCTCCGCGAGCAGACGGCGCAGCATTCGTGGCTCGCCCTCGCGCGTTTGCTCCGCCGGCCGGCGACGCCGTCGTCGCGGGCTCCGGCGCCGGCCCCTGCCGAGGCGCGCGTCCCCGACTACGGAACGGGGCGCACGCTCACCCTGGGCGAGAGGAAAGCGCTCGCGCGACGACCTACCCGAAAGGCCATGGAGAAGCTCCTTGCCGATCCGCACCCGGCCGTGATTCGGACGCTGCTCCAGAATCCCAAGGTGATCGAGGACGACATCGTGCGCCTCGCGGCGCGAAGACCGAACGATCCCGCGGTGCTCGCCGCGGTCGCGGGGAGCCCGCGATGGGCGCACCGGGTCAAGGTGCGCATGGCGATCGTTCTCAACCCCGACACGCCGGCCGCGGTGGCGATACCGCTGCTTGCCTTGCTGGTTCGGCCGGAGCTCAAGCTGGTGGAAGACACGCCCGGTTTGACGCCCGCGCTACGTGCCGCGGCACACGACCTCTTGCTGCGCCGTCCCCCCGTTCGGACCCCGCCCAAGTCAGGGATTCAGTGAGCTATTCGCCGTCGTCCTCTTCGAGCTCCCACTGGGCGAGGGCCGCGAGCCCGATGGCGTTGGCGCAGCGGGCACAGAGGGGCGGCTCTTCGTAGCGGGACTCGTCGCCGCGGGCCCAGACGTACAGCCCATGCCCCGCGGGTTCCCCTTCCACCTTTTTGCCGCACGCGTCGCACTCGAAAGTGGACGCCTCGGCCTTGTCGGCGTCGGAAACAGCAGGGATAGGCGGAAAGCGACTGGCCATGACGATCTCGCAGCAAGCAGAGTGTACTTGACAGAACTTCCAGATGCACCCCCCAAACCGCTCCTCGGGCGACGCATTGATCCGTCGTCAGCATAGTCAGCCGCTCGCATCCGTGGTCATGACGACCGCGGATGCGGCCGCCCACCCGCGCGCGCAGCCTTTCAAAATCGTGCGTTTCGACGCGCGCTAGCGACAGCGTGGCTTCGAATCGCAACGCGGATCGCGCGGCAGATGCGTTCCAACGCTCGACGCGTGCTCGAGCGCCTCACTTACGCGAAGGCGGCGGTGGAGGAAGGGGCCCCTTCGCCGAAGACGAGCTCTCCGGACATTGCGGCAACCTCGCCCGCTCTGGCCTCTCGCGCGTTGGCCCGCAAGCTTCGGGACCATTCGCGATAACGTCGTGACCGCGATCATCGCCGCTCCAAGGCCGATTGGCGGAAGGAGCATTGGAAAGGCCTCCCTGCGCGTTGCCCCCGCAGCCGGCGCCCAGCACCGCGCAGGCGCCCGCTACCATCCAGCTGAACCGCATCGAACTCGCCACCTCAGGCACCATGCGCCTCAGGGCATAGCGGCGCAAGGGGCCGGAGGATGGGGTATACCGCCTGAGATGACGTCAATGCGGGTGGCTCCTGCCGCAGAGCGCAACAAGGAGCCCATCCTCGAAGT
>DATHES010000092.1:0-27777 GCA_035318465.1 Polyangiaceae bacterium | reverse complement strand
CAGGGATGCAAGATTCGCTACCGCTTCGCGCTCGCCGACGCCGCCGTGTCGCTGCGCGAGCCCGATCTTGCCGACGCGCACGACGGCGTCATTGTCTCACCGCCGTCGAGCTGGCTCGTCCGCCCCTTGATCGAACAGACGGGAAAAAGGTTTCGAATGCAGGTGACGACGGCTCCGGGAGTCGCTTTCGCCACCGGCGTTCCCCCCTCGCCCAACGAGCCCGGGTGGTTCAGCGCGGCCGCCGACGATCTCCCCTTCACCCCTTACGCGGCCTTCGGCAACCTCGAGGTCTGGCGCACGCGCGCGGGGGCCAGCGCCCTCGAGATCGGTTTTGGTCCGGGAGAATTTGTCGTCGGACAGCGCCGCGTCGCAGCCTGGATCGACGACGCGGCGCGCGTCGTGGGCAGCTATTACGGCCGCTTTCCCGTCGACCGCGCTCTTCTCCTCGTCCTGCCGACGCAGGGTCGCGGGCTCGGGTACGGCAAAGCGCTCGGCAATGGAGGCGCTTCCATGCTCGTGCCCCTGGGTCGTCGAACGGCGGAGGCGGAGCTCAATGCCGACTGGGTCCTCGTGCACGAGATGCTCCACCTCGGATTCCCCAGTCTTCCGCGGCAACACATCTGGCTGGCCGAAGGCATCGCCACCTACGTCGAGCCCATCGCACGCGCCCGCGCCGGCAACCTTTCGCCCGAGGCCGTCTGGCGCGGGCTGCTGAAGGGCGCTCCGCACGGTTTGCCCGGCCCCAAGGACGAAGGGCTCGACAACACGCACACCTGGGGCCGCACGTACTGGGGCGGAGCGCTCTTCTGCCTGCTGGCCGACCTCGAGATCCGCCAGCGCACACAGAACAAGCGTTCGCTCGACGACGCCCTGCGCGCCGTGCTCGAAAAGGGGGGCAACATCACGGCGCGCTGGGACATGGCGCGGGTGCTCGACGTGGGCGACGCGGCGACCGGTCTGACGGTCCTGCACGATTTTTACCAATCGATGGCACTGCGCCGCCAGGACATCGATTTGCCGCACCTCTGGCAGCGGCTCGGCATCAAACCCGCCGGCAAAGAGGTCGTGTTCGACGACGCCGCGCCGCTTGCCGCGGTAAGGCGATCCATCACCGAACGACCGCCCGAAGCGCCGCGCGCCGCGGCGCTGGAAACCGTCAAGGACCCCACCGAACCATGAACAAGGTGAACCTCGCCGACGTCGAGCACCGGCCCGTCGCACCCTCCGAGGTGTGCGTGCTCCTCCTCGAGCCGGCGGGCACGCTCAATACCGGCAACGTCCGCGACACGGAAAAGACGGCCGAAGTGCTGGAGCGGATCTAGGCGATCAAAGCCCCTTGCAGTTCGCGTAGTAGGTGACGGTTGCCGGCCAATCCGAGAAAATGCCTCGGACTTTGACCTGCTGCGCGAGCACGTCGAGCATCGCGAAGGTATCGCCGTCGTTGTCGATCGCGCCGGTCACCGATTGGAAATAGTACCCGCCGCCCGTCGCCAAGGGCCCCGATCGCTCGAGGGTCCAGGTGATGATGTCGAGTCCGACGCCCTTGGCGGCCTGTGCATACGTCGACGGTGCGATCGTCCCGCTGGCATCGAGCGTCACCAGGGCCCACATGGGGGGGGCGATGATCTTCACGCCCTTGGCGGCGATGTCGGGCATGGCCGCCACCGCGGTGTCGTAACCGCCGGCGGTGTCGACGCGATCGTCGAGGTACACCGCCTGGGCGCCAAAGCGTGGCTCATGCTGCAAGAGGTAGAGCACGTCGTTCAAGTTGAACGACTGGGTGAAGACTTGGCTCGGATGAATGCGCGCGCGCTTGTATTCGTCGACCACCTGCTGCGCGAACATTTCCTGCGTGTACGTCCCCTCGTAGGGCATGGTCACGCTCGGCGCCTTGATCTCGGGCGTGAACTTGGCGCCGAGGCGCGAGATGAGCTCGATGCTCTCCTCGTGCGATACGAGCGTGCCACAGGTGGCGTAGAGATCGGTGCGGAAGGTCGGCGTTCCGGCCATGTACTCCGCCACGGTGGTCGCCTCGGGATTGAAGGCATCCATTTTTCCGCAGAGGGATTTGAACTCGGCGAGCGTGATGTCGCTGGTGCAGCAGTTGGCGGACGCCGGGGTGCCCGCGACCGGATCCGCCGGGGTAAACGGCTGGGTGCATCGGGCGGCGAGCGCCGGGATGGCGAGGATGTTGGTCGTGGTGTGCAGATCGCACTGGGAGTGTCGGCAGACGAGCTGGCGATCCTTGGTGAAGGTGACGTCGCATTCGATGATGCCCGCCCCCATGCGCGCCGCCGCTTCGTACGACTCCTTGGTGTGCTCGGGGAATTGGAGGCCCGCGCCGCGGTGCCCGATGGAGAAGTCCGTCTTGTGAAAGGGCCCGTCCGAGCACCTTTGCAGCTCCGCTTTCAGCGGACCTTCGTCCATGTCCTCGACGAGGTAGTACGGGCGCGGCCCGAGCTGCACGCTCGGGGGACGGCGCGGCCACGACGGCGGTCGCGGTCGCGCGGTGCGCAGAACGCCGTTCGCGAGACCGTCCGCCGAACGTGACGGTTCTTCTTCGCCGGCCGCCTTTTCAAGCCGCGCACACCCGACCGTCAAGAGCAGCGAAGACGCAACGAGGGTCGTCCGCGTCGTGAGGTTCCCAATCTTGCCGTGCATGCCCATCTCCTTCTCCGAGGTGCGAACGATGGGGGGCACCTTAGGCGAGAGAAGGGGCGCCGCGGTGACGGTGATGCAACATGCTCGCGGCTCTTTGGCGAACCACACACGCTGCACGATGACGGACCGGCGACCCATCTTCAAGGTGCGCGCCGTCCTCCGTCAGAGCGCGCTCAGAACTTCACTTCGCGTCGGGAAAAGCGCACGAGGCGGGGTCTCCCACGGTCGACGGGAGCCCGGCGCTATCGGTGTAATAACTGCGATCGAACAGAGCCGACCAGCACTCGGTCGCCTTGACCAGCATCGGCACGCTCCCGCCGCTGATCTGAACATCGGCGCGACCGGCGCCGTCCTTCGCCCATCGGTTGTGCATGACGACATCCTCGAGCTTGCCGTCCTTGCTCGTCTCCTCGATGTCGCTGAGGGCGCTCACGTCGACGGCGCCCGAACCATCTGGCTGATGCGTCACGGTCACGTCGGCCCAGTTCGGCGCGGGCGTCGGCCGGATCTCCACGGCGATGGTGGCAGGCCAAGCGCTCGCGTGGTGCGTGATCTTGGTGGTGCCCTGGTCGTGCGCGCGCGCCGGATCGAGCTTTTCCGCCGCGTCGTTGTCGACCACGAAGTACCCATTGCGGTGCTCGGCGTGGGATCGGCCATAGCCGCGCCCCTCGAGGACGGCGAGGTAGTCGGCTTCGGCCGTCGAAGCTTTGGGACGACCGTGGAGCGCGTAGTCGAAAACACCGTCGCTCACTTCCGTCACCTTGAGCCGCCACACCACTGGCGAGAGGGCGTTGTCGGCGCCTGGACCCCAGGTCGCCTCATGATTTCCGACCGTCGTGGGTCGGGTGTGCACGACGATCCAGATGCTCCCCAAGATCGAACGCGTGACGCCGTCGACGCCGTCCGCCAGGGCGCGCGTGAACTCGTAGAACTTCGCGTGCTCGCCGGCTCCGCCGTAGGCGAGCGTCTCCGACGCTGGCGACGCGGCGGTTGATCCAGGTAGGGCCAGGCTGACCTGTGACGCCTCCGGAATGGGCTCGCGGAACCGCTCGCCGTCGTCCAGGTTCGCCATGCAACCGAGCTGCGCCATCCCCAACGCCGCTCCCAACCCCCATGCGTACGCGTGTCTTCCCAGCATCGAATTTTCTCCTGTGGCTCGGGGCCTCGAGGATCTCGGGTCCCGCAAGGAGTTCCAATACAAGGGTTGGGCCAAGCGTCATCGGGCCCCGATCGGTGTCCGGTGATGGCCCCAAAATGGCTGCAAAGTCGACAGAGAGCGGCCATCGCAGCGCGTGCGGCTCGGGCGGCACCGCGGGGAGGCGAGGTGGAATTGTGAACAAAGATTCTCTATCCGACCATGACGAGCAGCTACGGCGCCTGCCGCTCGCGCTTGCCCACGAAATACGACATGTCACGCTGATGCATACGATTGCAGTCGAGGTAGTACATGCAGTGCTCGGTTTGTCAGAGGCCCATGTCGCCGCTCTTCATCTCCTACGCTTGCGACTACTGCGATGGGTTGAAGACCGACGCCTTCCGGCAAGAGGTCGGCTATGTCGTCTGGCGCAAGCTGCCGCTGCCGGCGCTGGAGTACGTGTTTTCCACGCCCGCCGACGCACGCAAATGGCGCGTGTTCCAAGGGCTCTCCCATTGCGACATCCGCGAGGTCATCAGCCTGGTGAGCTTTCGGTGGCGAAGGACGGCAGGAGTCATTCGCGATCTCGAAGCTGCCGACAGCCTGATCGAGATCTACGGCGACCATCGCTACCCGCCCGGCCCTGGACGCGCGTCGCTCGGTCGCACGATCTAGCACTACGCTGGCAGCAAAATCTGACCGCGTCGTGCTGGCCCTCAGCGGCTTTCGCCGAGAACGCGTGTCACGAGCTCGAGCTGCGTCCGTACGCCGACCTTGCGGTAAATGGTCTTGAGGTGGCTGCGCACGGTGTGAACGCTGATTTCGAGGGTTTGAGCGATGGTTTTCGGATCTTTGCCGGCGGCGAGCGCGGAGACGATCTGCTTCTCGCGCTGGCTCAGGGGCGAGGAGGTCCCGGAGATCATCGTCTGTTTCGGTGTGCTTTCCTTGACGGCGTGGGTCCTCTCGCCGGCGGCGCTGCCGCCCACCGCGGATGCGTAGTCGATGAGCGCATCGTGCTGGCGGACGGCACCGTCGACGATGCGCTCGCGCAGCTCCGAGGCCTGCTGTTCGGTCAGACCTTGCCGGATGATCTCGCCCAGCGCCGAAGCCGGGAACGGCTTGAGTAAATAGCGGTAGACCGATCCCTCGTTGATGGCGCGCACGGCCGATCCCACACTGGCGTGGCCAGTCAGGATGATGCGTACCGTGGCCGGAAAGTCGCGGCGGACGACGCTGAGGAACTCCGCTCCTCCCATGTTGGGCATTTTCTCGTCGGCGACGACGACGTCGAAGGGCTTGCTCGCCAAAATGCGCAGCGCTTCGAGGGGATCTCCCACGCCAACGATCTCGTACGGCTCGTGAAACAATGCTTCTTTGATGGCGGAAATGACTTCCGGCTCATCGTCGACCAAAAGAACGAGGGGGCGTTTCATGCTCATGCTCCACGGGCAAATCGTCCTGCCGGAGGAGGCGGGACGAGGGAAGTCAGCTTCTTGGATAGAACCACCGAACGCCAGCTGGTCGGATGGGTGGCGGCGGTAGGCAGCTCGACACGAAACGTCGTACCGCTGCCCACCTTGCTGGTCACGGAGATCCTCCCTCCGTGCCCGCGCTCGATGATGTCCCGTGCGATGGCAAGGCCCTGTCCCGATCCGCGGCCGGCTTCCTTGCTCGTATAGAATGGCTCGAAGACCTGCGGCAGGCGCGCGGCGGGAATTCCGGCGCCGTCGTCTTCGACCTCGATCTCGACACGTTCGCCGCTCATGTGCGAGCGTATCGTGATGGTTCCCCGGTGGGCGGATTGGTACCTTTCTTCGATGGCATAAGCGGCATTGATGATGAAGTTCTCCAGCACCTGCAAGAGCTCACCGGGATGCACGACGATGCGAGGGACATCGGCAACCTCGAGCTTCACCTCGGCGACGCGCTTGGTGACGTGGTTGGTGATGATGGCGGCGCTGCGCAAGAGTTCGTTGACGTCGGACGCCAGCGGCGTCGTATTGCCGAGCCCAAAGCCGCGGGTGGCGCGCACGGTGTCGGCGACGCGGGCGAGGCCCAGACGAATGCGGCTAATCGATAGCGGCGCGGTTTCCAGCAGATAGTCGATGCGCGCGTCGCGGCGCATTTCCAAAAGCTTTGCCGTTTCGCTGGCGAAACGCGGCTCGGTGCAGAGGGCGTCGACGGCGGCGGCGTGCGCTCGGTAGAGCTGGGAGATGTCCTGCAGCGCGCGCTCGAGGAAGGAGGTGCTGTCGCTGATGAATTGGACGGGAGTGTTGATCTCGTGGGCGACTCCGGTCGCGAGGCGACCCATGGCTTCGAGTTGCTGACTGCGGCGCTGCACGAGCTCATCGCGCCTTCGGGCGATGGCCCCGGCCATGATGTTGGCCACGATCTCCACGAAGCTCGCCTCGCCCGAGCCAAAATCGCGCTTCGTCCGCGAAGCGGCGAAAATCACCCCGAGGGGGCCGTCGTCGCCGAAGAGCGGCGCGCAAAGGAAGCTCTTGGCATCGAGGGAAATGCAGAGCGGGTCGCCGAGCAGGGTTTCCGCCTGGGGCTCGTCGGTCGAGAGCGTGGATGCGCGGTCGAAGACGCGCAGACAGAGGGACGACTGCGGGTGCGGCGCATCGAAGCGCGGAGCGAGAAGGCCGTTCGTCACGTCCAAGAACGCGATCCCTTCGCGGCCGGGGGCGTCGAGGCCGCGGAGGCCGAGCGTCGCCTCGTTGGGCAGGAGTTCGTAGAGGGCGACGGCATCGAGATGGAGCGCTTCGCGCACGGCCCGGGCGGCCTGCTCGCCGACGGCGGCGATATCCTCCTTCGAGAGCGCTTTGCATCCGAGAGCGGCGGCGAGTTGCTGCCGCCTTCCGTAGGCCCGGAGCTGCGCGGTGCGATCGGAGATGCGCAGGTCGAGCTCGCGGTTGCCCTCTTCGAGTTGCCGGCTGTGCTCCTCGCGCTGAAAGACGAGCGCCTCGTTCTCGCTGCGTAGAGAGAGCGCGTCGGTGAGCGCGACATTGACGTTGCGCGCCACCGCGATCATCGCCGCGCCGTAGACCACGACCATCGTCGCCATGAGGGCGCCATGCACGCCACCCTGGAGGACGAGCAGTACCGCCAGCGGAAGGAGGGCCGGCGTGATGAACGCCAGAAAGGAGGGAAGATGGCAGGACAGGCTCCCTGCCGCGCCGGCGACGAGGCCGCCGATCACGAAGGTGCAGAGCAGCTCGGTCTCTGGCTGCGCCATCGCGTCGAAGGCGAGGGGCGACAAGCCCCACAATGCACCGGCCGCGCCCGAACCGATGGTGAACCGAACGGCCCACGCTCGGTGGTTCGGACGAGCAGCAGCCCCCTTGCGGTAGGCGACGTAAAAGAAGGCGCGTGCGGCGGCGATGGCCACGATGGCGACCAACCAGACGGAGGCCGCCGTTTCATTCTTGCGACTGCCGAGGCCGGCGGCAAAGACGGCCGCGCCGGCCAGGTTGGCGAGGACGACCGACGGTGTGTGCCGATAGAGCGTATCGACGGTCAGCGACGTTACCTGCGCGGATGGAGAGGACCCCACGCGGCTTACAACGGCATTCCGAAGCAATCCCTAAGACAAGGGAGGCCGCTCATGAGGGTATGTGTGCCGAATGCGCGAGCTAACCGACATTGCATCGGGAAAATCCCTAGCAAAAGATGGCTAGCATCCCCCTTGGCCTTCCTGGTATCCCCTGATAATTTGCTCCTGGGTTCGCGAAGCGGGGTAAGTCCCGACGACGACGCGGCGCGGACCGCGCAGGCGAAGGGGGGGAGACGTGGAAGCAGCAAAGGAAGACGTACGCAAGAAGGTCGTCGTCGCCGATGAACACCCCATCGTCCGTGATGGGTTGACGCGCATCCTCAATGATCAACCAGATCTCGAGGTGTGTGCGGAGGTCAAAGACGCGGTCGAGGTACAACGTGCCCTCGATACGTTGCACGCCGACGCCGTCGTCATGGACCTCGTTCTCGGCAATTCGAACGGTCTCGACGTCATCCGTCAGATCCGACGCTCGCATCACGAGCTTCCCATCCTGGTCTTCTCGATGCACGACGAAGCCGTCTTCGCGCCGCGGGCCATCCGCTGTGGCGCGAGCGGGTACGTGACGAAGGTCGAGCCCACGGAAGTCGTATTGGAAGCCCTGCGTCAGGTGCTGGCCGGTCGCATGTGGGTGAGCCAGGCGGTCTCCGATCGACTCCTGCGCTCGCTCGCATCGCGCAGCGGGACCGCGACGCGGCCGACCGATTCGCCCATGGAGGTACTGACCGATCGCGAGCTGGAGGTGTTCGGTCTCTTCGGTTCGGGCCTCGGAACCAAGGAAATCGCGACGCGCCTCGGGCTCAGCGCCAAAACGGTGGAGACCCATCGCGCGCATCTCAAAGAGAAGCTCGGATTCGAGCGCTCTTCGGAGCTCCTCGTCGCTGCCGCCCGCTGGGTCCGCGACGGGCGGCCTCCGCCGGCGACGCCCCGCGACTCCTGAGGGCCCGCGGGCGGCGCGGCGTATTCTTGGCCCTTTGACAAACATCAGGAAAGGGAGCATAGGTGGGCCCTGCCTAGCCCCCCCCCATGGGGGAGGGGGTAAGGGCGTACACCCATGCCCGATCGACAGAGCCCCGACGACCCTGCCGCCAAGGATAGGATCCTCACCCGCTTGCGCAGCGCGGAGGGGCACCTCCGCGGCGTGCTGCAGATGGTCGAAGGGGACGGCTATTGCATCGACGTGTTGCGGCAGACCAAGGCCATCCACGCCGCGCTTTCCAAAGTCGAGACGTTGCTCCTCGATCGCCACCTTCACCATTGCGTGACGCGCGCCGTTCGTTCCAGCAAACCCCAGGAGCGAGCCCGTGTCATCGCCGAGCTGCTCGACATTTACCAGGCCAAAAGGGGCAAAGACCGATGATGCGTCGCTCTGCTGGGAGGGGACTTCTCTTGGTCAGCGCGATGAGCGCGGCCGGCTGCGCCAATGGCACCCTGCCGCGACGAAATCTCCAGCACCCCGCTCATCCCGCCGCTCGTGAAGGCTACGCCGAGGTCGAGCTCGCCGCGATGGTCGAAGATGCCAAGCGCGATCAAACGGGCCGCGGCGGTTCGCACATCGAGGCGTCGCTCTACGTGTGCCCGATGCATCCGGAAGTCATTTCGAGCACGCCCGGAACCTGCTCCAAGTGTGGAATGAAGCTCGTCCCCCAACCTGTCCCACCGAAGCAAAGCCCATCCACGACGCCATGAGACGAGCTCTCGCAGGCGCGCTCCCTCTCCTCCCGCCCTGTGCCGCACTCCTGCTCTTGGCGGGCTGCGGGTCCACCTCGGCGCGACCCGCATTTCGCGATACCGCCAAGCTGGTCGAAGCCCGCATCGACCGACGGATCACCTGGAACCAAGGGGGCGTCGAGGACGCCTCGGTGGCGCAGAAAGTCCGCGAGCTCTTGTCGCGCACCCTCACCGTCGATGGAGCCGTCCAGGTAAGCCTCCTCAACAACAAGACGCTCCAGGCCACCTACGAGGATCTCAGTGTCGCCCAGGCCGATCTGGTGCAGGCCGGTCTCCTGCAGAATCCGGTCTTCGGCGCGACCCTCGGATTTCCCATTGCCGGCAGAGCGGTGCGTACGGGCGTGGAGCTTTCGGCGGTCACCGACTTTTTGAGCGTGTTCGTCCTCGCCGCGCGCAAGAAGGTGGCGGAAGCGGAGCTCCGAGCCACCAAGCTGCGCGTCGCCGACGCGGTATTGCGGACGGCAGCCGAAGTCGAAGGCGCCTTTTACCATCTGATTGCCGCCCAGCAGACCGCAGCGATGCGCCGCACCATCCTCGAGGCGGGCGACGTGGCGCTCGATTTGGCGGTTCGTCAGCATGCGGCCGGGAACATCAGTGATCTCGACCTCGCCAACCAGCAGGCCCTCTACGAGCAGGTGCGCACCGATCTCGTGCGCAGCGAAGTCGACGTCATCGCCGCCCGCGAGAGCCTCACGCGGTTGCTCGGCCTGTGGGGCACGGACACGACGTACCAAGTGGCGGACAAGCTGCCCGAGCTTCCGACCGACGAAGTGGAGCTCGAGCACCTCGAGTCTCTGGCGGTGAACCGCCGCCTCGACCTCGCCGCGGCGCGCGAGGAAGCGCAGGCCGTCTCTCACGCGCTGGCCATGGCCAAGAACTACCGCTGGCTCGGGCATTCGTCGGTGGGTGCGACCTACGACCGGCACCCGGAGCATTTTACCGTATTGGGTCCACGCGCCGAGCTCGAGATTCCACTGTTCGATCAAAAACAGGCGGTCATTGCTCGGCTCGAGGCGCAGCTCCGCGCAGCGCTGGCGCGGGAAACCGCGCTCGCCATCGCCATTCGATCCGAAGTGCGCGCCGTTCGAACGCGGCTCGCCGTCGCGCGGACGGTCGTCGACCGGTATGCGAAGGTGGTGGTGCCGCTCCGGCAGCGCGTGGTGACGCTGTCGCAGGAGCAGTACAACGCGATGCTGCTAGGGGCCTACCAACTGCTCGTCGCTAGGCAGAACGAGGTGAACACGTACCGCGAGTTCATCGAGTCGCTGCGAGACTACTGGACGGCGCGCGCCGATCTCGAGCGGGTCACGGGGGGTATCGTCCCCATGCCGAAAAGCCAATCGCGCGAGGCGCCCAGCGCGCCGCAGACGGGAGCACGACCATGATCACTCGCCGAACCTTGGTATCGGGCGCGTCCTTGCTGGCCGGAGGGCTTGGGCTCTTGCGAGCGCGCCAAGCGTCGGCCGAAGAGCCGGAGCCGGTGGTACTCCGCGTTCCCAAGGGGCCCTATACGCCGGTGGTGACGCCCAACGGTTCGACGCTTCCCTGGACGATGAAGGACGGGGTCAAGGAGTTTCGCCTCGTCGCCGAGCCCGTGAAGCGTGAGTTTGCGCCGGGAATGGTCGTCGACTGTTGGGGCTACAACGGGCAGACCCCGGGGCCGACCATCGAGGTGGTGGAAGGGGATCGGGTGCGTCTCTTCGTCACCAACAAGCTCCCCGAGCGAACGACGGTGCACTGGCACGGTGCGCTCCTGCCCAACGGAATGGACGGCGTGGCGGGCCTCGTGCAGCCGCACATCAAACCGGGCGAGACCTACGTCTACGAGTTCACGCTGCGCCAGCACGGGACCCTCATGTACCACCCGCATTCGGACGAGATGGTGCAAATGGCGCTCGGGATGATGGGCTTTTTCATCGTGCACCCCAAGACGCCAGCCCGGGTCGATCGCGATTTTGCGATCATGCTCCACGAATGGGCGATCGCGCCCGGCACCTCGCGGCCGAATCCGATGGTGATGCTCGACTTCAACACGTTCACCTTCAACAGCCGGGTGTGGCCCGGCACCGCGCCACTCATCGTCAAAAAGGGGGACCGCGTGCGGGTGCGGCTCGGCAACTTGAGCATGGATAGCCATCCCATCCACATCCATGGTCACCGCTTTCAGGTCACCGGCACCGACGCCGGACCGGTCCCGCCCTCGGCCCGTTTCCACGAGAACACCGTGAATGTGGCGGTGGGATCGACGCGCGACTTCGAGTTCGTGGCCGAGCACGCCGGGGATTGGGCGCTGCATTGCCACAAGTCCCACCACGCCATGAACGCGATGAGTCACGACGTCCCCAACATGATTGGCGTCGAACCGAGCAAGAGCGAGAAAAAGATGCAGCAGGTTCTCCCCGGTTACATGTCGATGGGGCACACCGGCATGGGAAATATGATGGACATGGGACGACCGCGGAACACGCTTCCCATGATGAGCGGCCAAGGTCCGTTCGGCGAAATCGAGATGGGCGGTATGTTCACGATCCTGAAAGTCCGCGAAGGGCTCAAGAGCTACGACGACCCCGGTTGGTACGCACACCCCGAGGGCACCATGGCGAGGAGAGTGACCTGAAACGCGAACCGGAGGCGCACCCCAACGAGGCGCCAGCGCGCAGCGTCGATGGAGCATTGCGCGAAGGCGAGGCCGTAGGCGCGCCCGCCTCCGTCGTCGACCCCGTTTGCCAGATGACGGTCGACCCAAGGAGCGCGATCTCGGCGCACGTGGAGGACAGGGCGTACTTTTTCTGCTGCGAGGGCTGTCGGACGAGGTTTCTGGCCGCGCCGAAGAAGTACGTGAGCGCGCCCGCTGTCACCGATGACCATCGCGCAGAGCGCGCAGTTCGAACCGAGGAGCGCCCCGCGCCGCGACGCAGCACGACGTACACGTGCCCCATGCACCCCGAGATCGTGCGCGACGGGCCCGGCGTTTGCCCAAAATGCGGCATGGCGCTCGAGCCAACCGTGGCTGCGCTCGACGACGGGGAAAACCCCGAGCTGATCGACATGCGGCGGCGCTTCTGGGTGAGCGCGCTCTTCACCGCGCCGGTCTTTCTGCTCGGCATGGGAGAAATGATCCCGGGCGATCCCATCGGCGCGCTCTTGCCCAACGGCGCGCGCAACATCGTCGAGCTTGTCCTCGCGCTTCCCGTCGTGCTGTGGGGCGGGCTGCCTTTTTTTCGGCGCGGGTGGGCGTCGGTCGCGCTGCGCAGCCCCAACATGTTCACGTTGATCGCGCTCGGAAGCGGCGCAGCATTTCTCTACAGCTTGACGGCAACGATGGCGCCGGGACTTTTTCCGCCGCGCCTCGCCAACCACCACGGCGAAGTCGGCGTTTACTACGAAGCGGCAACCGTCATCATCACGCTCGTGCTCTTGGGGCAGGTCCTCGAGCTCCGCGCCAGGAGCCGAACGAGCAGCGCGCTGCGATCGCTGCTCGGTCTTGCGCCGAAGACTGCCCAGCGGGTCACACATGCGGGTGACGAACAGGTCAGCATCGAAAGCCTGCGCGTGGGCGACAGCGTGCGCGTCCGTCCGGGGGAGCGTGTCCCCGCCGACGGAAAAGTCGTGGAAGGCATCTCGAGCCTCGATGAGTCGATGATCACGGGGGAGCCGCTTCCCGTCGAGAAGCGGGTTGGCGACCGCGCGACCGCGGGGACGCTGAACGGTAGGGGCCCGCTGCTGGTGAAGGTCGACCGCACGGGGGAAGGCACGCTGCTCGCCCAGATCGTGCGCATGGTAGGTGAGGCGCAGCGCAGCCGCGCGCCCATCCAGAAGCTCGCCGATCGGGTTTCGGCATTCTTCGTGCCGGCGGTGATCATCGCCGCGGCAGGCACGTTTGCCGCGTGGATGATCGCCGGCCCCGAGCCGCGGCTCGCGCACGCCCTGGTCAACGCGGTGGCCGTCCTCATCATCGCTTGCCCCTGTGCGCTCGGCCTCGCCACGCCGATGTCGATCATGGTGGCCACGGGGCGCGGCGCGACGGCGGGCATTCTGGTCAAGAATGCCGAGGCGCTCGATCGGCTCGAAAAGGTGGACACGCTGGTCGTCGACAAGACGGGCACGCTCACCGAAGGGCGCCCCGAGGTCGTGACGGCGCAATGCTCCGGGCCGCTCGAATGCGCGGATGTGCTCCGTCTTGCGGCGCGCCTCGAGGAGCAGAGCGAGCACCCGCTCGGCGCGGCCATCGTGCGGGCCGCCGGGTCGTCCGACCCCTTGCCGAGCGCACGCGACGTCACGACGTGGAGTGGGGAAGGGGTCGTCGGTGTCGTCGACGGCAAGCGCGTCGCGGTCGGCAACGACAAGCTCCTGGCTCGGAGCGGCGTGAAGCCCGCTCTGACGGAGCTCGCTGCTCGGCTTCGCGTCGAGGGACAGACGGTGGTGTACGTGCTCGTCGATGATCGGCTGGCTGCCGTGCTCGGCATCGCCGATCCCGTGAAAGCGTCGTCCCGCGAAGCCGTGCAGGCGCTGCGCGGCGCAGGCCTCCACGTGGTGATGCTGACGGGAGACAACGAGATCACGGCCCGTGCCGTGGCCGCGAAAGTCGGTATCGACGAGGTCAAGGCCGACGTGCTCCCGTCGGAGAAATCGGCCGCCGTGGCGGCGCTCCAGGCCGCGGGGCATCTCGTGGCCATGGCCGGCGACGGCATCAACGACGCCCCCGCGCTGGCTCGCGCTGACGTCGGCATCGCCATGGGCGCCGGTACCGACATCGCGATCGAATCGGCGAGTGTGACCCTCGTCAAAGGCGACCTTCGCGGCATCGTCGGCGCAAGGCGTCTGAGCCAAGCGACGATGCGCAACATCCGCCAGAACCTCGCGCTGTCGTTCGTCTACAACTTGCTGGGCGTGCCGGTGGCCGCGGGAGTGCTCTATCCGTCACTGGGCATTCTTCTCAGCCCCATGATGGCCGCCGCCGCGATGAGCCTCAGTTCGGTCTCGGTCATTGGCAACGCGTTGCGTCTCGCGCGCACGCGTCTTTGAAGCCGCAGTGGGCCGCGGTCTCGCCGCCTGGGCGTCGTCGCCCGCGGGCGAAAGGGGGCAAAAACGCGATCGGGTAGGGCGAAGGACGGGGTTGCGTCGTCCGAAAGATCTTCGTTTGCCCAGGGAAAGCCGCGCTATGCTGCGCGCCATGTTCGAGCTGAGCCAACGCGCTTCTCTGATTGCCGTATTGCTTTTGGCCCTGGGGGCATGCACCGCGCAAGCCCAGATCGGTGGTGGCTCGTCGTCTTCGCCGGGAGCTGGCGCTCCGCCGCCCCCACCGCCTCCTGCTCCGCCACCGCCTCCTCCTCCCCCGCCTCCTCCGCCGTCGACGGCGATGCCACCGGCCTCGCCGCCGCCCGCTCCGCCGCCCGTCGTGACCACCCCGCCGCCGCCTCTCCCGTCGACGACCAGCACGCCTGCCGGAAGTGGAGGCGTGAAGCCGGGCACGATCGAAACCAAGATCCCTCCCTCGACGCCCGCGATGTGCTCGGCGGACAGCGATTGCAAGGCCGTGGCGGATTACTGCGATCAGTGCACCTGCCGCGTGCTCGGTAAGGACGGCTCGCTCCCCAAGTGCACCGGCGGGCGAACGGTGTCCTGCGTGATGGATCCCTGTCGCGGCAAACGCGCGGTCTGCAGCGCCGGCAAATGTGCCCTCTCCGATGGTGCGTCGATGTAGAGGACGAGCGCGTCGCGATCGGCGCGCACGGCCTCACCCGCGATCGACGGCCACGGCGGGCCGCTTCACGCTGGCGGCTTCAATGCGCTCGAGGTGGGCCATGGCCGCGAGCACCGTGGCCTCGTCCCACGCATCCCCGACCAGCTGAAAACCAATGGGTAACCCCTCCCGATCGAGCGCCACCGGAACGCTGCCGGCCGGCAGCCCGGTGAGGTTCGCGAGAAAAGCAAAGCGACAAAGGCCGTCGAGAAGTCGGGTATCGACCACACCCGTGGCCATCTCCGCGTCGCTGACGCGCCCCGCCGTTGCCACCGTGGTCGGCAAGGCCAGGAGGTCCACCTCTTCGAACCATCGCGCGATGTCGCGCCGCAGTCCGGCGCGGAGTCGCTGTGCATCGAGCAGCTCCGGCGCCGTCAGCGCGTCCAGCGTCGCGAAGGTGAGTTGCAGATCGGGGGTGAGGTCGGCGGCGTGCTCGCGCCACTCTTGCGACAGGATCGTGCGTGCTTCGACCGCAATGGTCACGTAGCCAATGGCCGGCGCGTAACGGGCGAGCGGCGTCGCGACGGAGACAATCCGCGCGCCTTCCTTCACCAGCGCGTCGATCGCCATCTGACCTGCCTTGGCGATCTCCGGCGATGCGTCGGAAAACTCCTGCTCGAGGACACCGATGACGAGCCCGCGCACGCCGCGGCCGATGGCCCGTTCGAGCCCACCTGGCAGAGGCGCGTCGCGCGTCTCGGGGTCGAGCGGATCGGGACCGCTGACGGCGTCGATGACCCGCGCCAGATCGAGCGTGCTGGAAGCCAGAGGACCGACGTGCGCCACGCTGCCGCTCGAGCCGCCCGCCCGCGACACCCGTCCCCAAGTGGGTTTGATTCCGAAGATGCCATTGAGCGCGGCCGGCGTCCGGATGGAGCCGCCACCATCGGCGCCGATGGCGAAGGGAACGAGACCCGTCGCCACGGCGACGCCCGCGCCGGTCGAAGAGCCGCCCGCCATGCAGGCCGAGAGATGAGGATTGCGCGGCATCGTGCGCTTGGGGTTGATGCCCGTCGGCGTGAGCCCGTATTCGGTCATGGGGGTGATGCCGAGAATGACGGCGCCGCTCGCGCGCACGCGCGCCGCCACCGTCGCATCGTCGGCGCGCGGCGAAGGGTCACCGATATCGGTCCCGCGGGTCCACGGAAAGCCGCGCACGCACAACTCTTCCTTGATGGCCGTCGGCACGCCGTCGAGAGGACCTATCGGCTTCCCCGCTTGCCAGCGCGCCGTCGAAGCACGGGCTTCGGAACGCGCCGCATCGTCGGCGTACGCCATGAGCGGTCCCATCGCGGGCGAGCGCGCGGCAAGGGCACGGGCTTCGCGCAGCGCTCGGTCCGCGACCTCCTCCGGCGTGGTTCGCCCGGAGCGATACGCCTCGGCGAGGGTCGCGCTCGATCCACTCCAAGGCGGGCGGGGCGGGGCGAGGCCCGCGTCGGCCGCCGAGCGCGGGGGTCGGCCGGCGAGCGGTCGTACATCGAGGGGAAAAGGGCCGCGCAGGTGGTCGGGCAGCTCGCGCAGCTCGGTGACCTTGAGCTCCTTGCGAAAAAGCGACGACAGCGCGGTCGAACCGATGCGAGAGCGGGTCAGCCGTGCGGCGGCAGAGAGGGCGAAGCCGGAAAGGCGCGGGGAGTGAGCCATGCGATCGAAGGGCACGAATTTGCCATATCACGAGGTGTTTCTCGGTGGCTTCGCATCTTGTCCACGGAACGGCCCACGACCCGTTGCGGCCCGCCGAAACGCGGCGCAAGGCATGTCTTCCGGAGAACGGGATGGCCGCGCTCACCATCACGGCGTATTTGTGGGACTAAAGAAGCAAAAAGCACTGCCGCACCTCCAGTTTCGTACGGATACGCCGTTTCGGGGGGGGCGTACATTTACGTGGGTAGAAGCGTCATCTGGTTGACGCTTTGGCGGACCGTAGGCAAAAACGCACTTCACCCCGTGGAGGGAGGATGCACGGTCCCGATCCCGACAACAAGCACCCGATGGTGGGATTCCCTCAGGTCTGCTTCATCAAGAACACGGTGAAGAATCCCAACATCGTCGTCGGCGACTACACGTATTACGACGACCCCGAGGACTCCGAGAGCTTCGAACGCAACGTCCTCTATCACTTTCCGTTCATCGGCGACCGTCTGGTGATCGGCAAGTTCTGCGCGCTCGCCAAAGGGGTCAAGTTCATCATGAACGGGGCCAACCACAAGCTGTCCGGCTTTTCGACGTACCCCTTTCAGATCTTCGGCGGCGGCTGGGAGAAGGTGATGCCCAAGCCCGGTGATCTTCCCTACCGGGGGGACACGGTGGTCGGAAACGACGTGTGGCTCGGATACGACGCGCTCATCATGCCCGGCGTCACCATCGGCCACGGAGCCATCGTCGCATCGCGTTCCGTCGTGGTGAGCGACGTACCCCCGTATGCCATCGTCGGCGGCAACCCCGCGGTCGTCATCAAACAGCGGTTCGCGCCGCCGATCGCAGAGGCGCTGCTCGCCATTGCTTGGTGGAATTGGCCCATCGACAAGGTGAGTCGCAATCTCGCCGCCATCGTGGGCGCCGATCTCGACGCCCTGCGGGCGAGCGCGTGAGGCGAGCCCGAACGCGCGAAAGCCGCTTGCCTGCCGGGAAGACCCGATCAAAGCTCGCGTCATGACGACTTCTTTGACCGCCGCGGAAGCCGAGAACATGGCGTTCTGGCGGGCCCTCCAGCCGAACCTGTCCATCGAAGAAACGGCCCCGCTGGACGGCTTTCAGTTCGGCGATATCGGCGTGATCATGGAGCAGTTGCGCTTCGAGGGTTACGTGAACGTGCCGCAGGTCGTACCCGAAAAGCTCGTCGTCGCCATGCGCGATTGCATCGCCAAGCTGAACGAGCGAAAGATCCCGCTCGCCTTTGCCTTCGTTTACGACGAGGCGTGGCAGGTGTTCCAGGGTCTCGCTTCCTTCATGGAGGCTGCGCTCGGCAACGGCTACCGCGCGCTCCCCGATTTCTGGGTGTGGCACGTCGTGCCTTCGGAAAGCGCGATGGGATGGAGCCCGCACCGCGACCGCGTACAACCGACGCTCGATCGCAACAACGCGCCGCACAGCCTGACGGTGTGGGTGCCCTTCACCGACGCGACGCCGCTCAACGGCTGCATCTACATGCTGCCCGCCCACCTCGACGATCGCTTCAAGCAGCGCGTGTGGGACGGCGAAGGCAATAACCTGGTGCTGGCGCCGCAGAATATCCGCGCCGTACCGGCGACCGCAGGAAGTGTCTTGGCGTGGAATCAAGCGGTCCTTCATTGGGGGGGGCGTGCCAGCCGGCTCGCAGCGGGGCCGCGATCGAGCGCCGCGTTCGAGTTCCAACGCGGCGACAAGGCGCCCTTCAACCGCCCCCTGCTCGACCCCAAACGGGCGCCCCCCTTCCAGCAGCGACTCGGCTTGGTCGGCAAGCAGGTGCTCCAGTACAAACACATGTACCCGCTGACGCCGGACATCGCGTTGATCGCCGAGGCGCTTCGATCGCGGTTCATGCCAGGCGGCGCGCTGGCGATGTAATCCGGGCTCATTGCTCCAGCCCGTCGATGCAAGCGCTGAGCGCTTCGTAGTACGTCGGCGTGAGCCTTTGCTGGCCGCCGCTCGATGTCGTCACGAGTGACTCGAATCCAAAGAATCCCGTGGTGCGACAGACGTACCAGGGCCATCGTGGATCGGTGGGCGCCGTCTCGCGCGCACCCATCTGCAGCGCGAGCGTGCAGCTCTCGGCGTCGCGAGAGCAATACAAATAGCGAAAACGGAAATCGTTGTCCCCCTCGCACCACGTGTCGCCGCAGATGTCGTCGATGAGCTTGAGCGATGTCTGCACCTCCTTGAGCGTGAGATCGTTGCCGAGGAGACCCTCGTCATGGAACGAGACGATCGCAGGCGCGTCGCCATCCGGCGTCGAGGCAGGCGTACCACCACAGCCTGCCAAGGAGCAGGTGAGGGCAATGAAGGCCGCGGATAGGAAGGGAAGGGTCGTAGGGTCGGCGAGCATCGCGAAGCTCCAGAAGCGAGCTGCCCGCGTCCCGACGCTCGGGAGCTTTGGCCCGCTCTCCCTCGTCGGCGCGCCGCCGGGCGAATTGCTTGCGAACGCATTCCCGAGCTCGGTGAGTGCCGTGCGGCAGAGCCGGTGCGCAGGAGCGGCCGGGCCCCCCGGGTGATCGCTGCGGAAATTGAGCGTGCAGTCGTCGGGCGCCGCCCAGCAGTGAGCTCGATGGGAGGTCGACGCTCACATGTCGCAAGTGCAGCAGTAAAGAGGCCCTCCCGGCGGCGTTATTTGGCGCCGGCAATCCGCCGGCGGCACCACGCTCGATCCCATGAGGCCTCCGCACTTCGCCGCGAATTCGGTCGGTTTACACTGGTTTTTGCACTTGTACGTGACGCCTGTTCTCGTGGGAAGTGCGCATTTCTCTTCGTCATTGAGGCATATCGACCCGCTGCCGTCCGTTCCGTCGCACGTCACGAGCATCCGCGCCGCCCGACAGTTGTCCCGCATGGGCGTTGCGTCGAGCGGTTCGAAGCTCGGCGGCCAGCTGCAGATAAAAGGCGGCTCGGTCGCGGTGTCGCCCGGTGTCGTGGCAGCATCGCTCGTCTCGCTATTGGATGGGATCTTTCCGCCACACGCGGCCAGCCAAGCAAGAGCGAGAAATGGCGCCAGCCGAACGGAAGGCATGGTGGAAGGCTACGCGATGCGGGGGCCGCCGGGCTAGAGCCAAACGCCCCGCATCCTGACGCGCTCGACCGGCTCGTCGCGGCGCTGCTCGCGGCGTTTCGCGCCTTGATGTGGACCCACGGTCAAGTCATAAGGACGTGCCGCGCCTGCGCCGGGAGCGGACCTTGGCGCGCAGGACGCTTCGAACGGTGGAGAACGCATGAACCTGATCGAATCGTACGGCCTCTCGCTCCTCGGAGGCGCGCTGATCGGCTTGTCCGCATCGCTCGTGCTGCTCACCCATGGTCGGGTGGCGGGTATCAGCGGTCTCTTCGGTGGCCTCTTCTTGCCCGGCTACGATGCGCGCGACTTCCGCCTTTGGTTCATCGGCGGCCTCGTCGCGGCCGGTCTTCTGCTTTCCGTCGCGTATCCGACCGCCTTCGCCTCGGCCGCTCCGCCGTCGTTCGTGGTGATCGTCGCCGCTGGTCTCTTGGTCGGGGTCGGGACGCGCCTCGGCGGCGGTTGCACCAGCGGCCACGGTATCTGCGGGCTGTGCCGCTTTTCAGCGCGATCCCTGATCGCGACTGTGACCTTCATGGGGACGGGGATGCTCACGGTTTTCGTGGTGCGACACGTCCTCGGAGGCTCGCCATGAAGTCGGCACTCTCCGCCCTCGGCGCCGGCCTCGTGTTCGGCCTGGGTCTTGGGCTCTCCGGAATGACGCAACCCGCGAAAGTCATCGGCTTCCTCGATGTCTTCGGTTCGTGGGATCCGAGCCTCATGTTCGTCATGATGGGCGCGATCCTCGTTCATCTTGGACTCACGCGCTGGATTCGCCGCCGCGAACGTCCCCTTCTCGACACGCGCTTCCATTTGCCGACCGTGACGCGCATCGACACCCAACTGATCGCCGGCTCGGCGGTCTTCGGTCTCGGATGGGGGCTCGGCGGTTTCTGTCCTGGTCCAGCGATCGTGACGCTCGGGAGCGGAGCGCTGTCGGCATTCGTCTTTGTCGGCGCAATGGCGCTCGGGATGGTGCTTCAATACGTCATTCGCCTGCCGAGAGAGAGCTCGTCGGGCGCCGCTGAACGGGCCTAGCACTGCGCGGCTCATGATCTCCTTTCCGGAATGGATCGAGCCCATGGCGGCCACGCTCACCTACGAGCGGTTCGAGGGACCGGAATGGATCTTCGAGCGCAAGATCGATGGCATTCGTCTCCTTGCTTTCAAGAGCGAGACGGATATCAAGCTTTTCTCGCGCAACCGCTTGCCTCGCCATCTTCCCGCCGTGGCCGCGGCGCTCGCTCTTCTGCCGGCGAGGGAAGTGATCCTCGACGGCGAGCTGACGTGGGACCAAGGCGTCTACCACGTCTTCGACGTCATGTGGCTGGACGGACGCGACGTCATGACCCTTCCTCTCGTCGAGCGTCGCGCTTTGCTCGCTACGATGCCCTGGCAAGCGCCGCTCCAGCCGGTCTTAGCCCTCGACGATGCCCAGCCGTGGGAGCGCGCATGCCGCGAAGGATGGGAAGGGGTCATCGCCAAGCGACGTGATTCGCTGTACGAGCAGCGCCGCTCTCCGCATTGGCAGAAGATGAAATGCGAGTCATCGCAAGAGCTCGTCATCGGCGGGTTCACCGACCCGCGAGGCACCCGCGTCGGTTTGGGTGCTCTGCTCGTCGGCTACTTCGACCAGGACGAGCTCGTTTTTGCCGGCAAAGTCGGCACGGGCTTCGACCGAAGGCTGCTCCTCGAGTTGCGCGCGCGACTCGACGCGCTGGAGATCCCCGTCACACCGTTCACCCGAGCGGTCGGTTTGCCCCGCTCGCATGCGCACTGGGTTCGGCCGGAGATCGTCGCGCAGGTCGCCTTTATCGAATGGACGGGGCACGGCAAGCTGCGCCATCCTCGTCTCGTCGGTATCCGCGACGACAAGGCGGCGCGCCAGGTGGTGAGGGAGCAGCCGTGATTACCCACCCCGAGAAGGTCCTGTTTCCCGACGATGGAATCACCAAAGGTGAGCTCGCTGCTTACTATGAAGCGATTGCTCCCGTCATGTTGCCGCACATCCGGGCACGGCCGGTGATGATGGAGCGGTATCACCGCGGCATCGATGCAAAAGGCTTTTTTCAGAAGAACGTCGCCAAGGGTTCGCCCGCATGGCTCGAGCGCGTGGAAGTGCCGAAGAAGGGCGGTACCGTCAACGCGCCACTCGTGTGCGACACGCGATCGTTGCTCTGGCTGGTGAACCAGAACTCCATCGCGCTCCACGTGTGGACATCGCGCGCGCCAAGCTTGTACTACCCCGATCTCTGCGTCTTCGATCTCGATCCGATGCAAGACGACCCCAAGTTGCTGCGCGCCACCGCCCTCGCGCTGCGCGATCTGCTGCTCGAGTTCGATCTCCAAAGCTGGGTCAAGACATCCGGATCCAAGGGTTTTCATATCGTGGTCCCGCTCGATGGCAAAAGTCATTTCGGAGAGGTGGCAAGGTTCGGCGACGCGGTGGGGAGGCTTCTCGTCGAACGCGATCCCGAGCACCTCACCCAGGAATTCGCGAAGACCGATCGTGCCGGCCGGATCTACATCGATACGGGTCGCAACGGCTTCGGCGCGACGTTCGCGGCCGTCTACGCCGTGCGCCCCAAGCCGGGCGCACCGATTTCCGCCCCGTGCACGTGGGAAGAACTCGCCGGCGGCGAGGCGGGGCCAACGACGTTCACGCTCCGCGGCATGGCCAAGCGAATCCGCGACGTCGGTGATCCATGGTCGGAAATGCGCGCGCAGTCGCTCGACCGGGCGATCGTCCAATTGCACGGGTCGTAGTGCGTCGCTCGCACTCTTCATCGTCTCCGGAGGTGACTCATCGAAGCGGACGCCCGGCGGGCCGCTTTCTGGCGCGACGAGTGTCATTGCGGCAGAATCAAGATGCATTGGTATCTCCGCGGCCAGCGGAGATACGGAGAACGCTGACCTTGGCCGTAACCGTCGAAAAAATCATTACCCACTTGCCGATCATCCGGACCGCGACCCATGTCCGGAGCACTCTGATTCAGTCATCGCTCAATAGCCTGAAGGACGCCGGGCACTTCGACCGCTACGCGCAACTACTCGACCCCACCCATCGCGAAGCGGTTTTGCATACACTCGCACCGACATGGCTCCCTTTGGAGGTTGGTGTGGCCCATTATGCGGCGTGCGACGCGTTGCAGCTCGACGCGTTCCAACTGCGCGACATCGGCGAGCGCGTCGGCGATCGCATCCAAGGGACATTCTTGAAGACGTTGACGAGAGGCGTGCGCGCCGCCGGCGTCACGCCATGGACCCTCCTCAATCATTTCGACCGCCTCTGGAACCGGCTCTTCCAAGGAGGCAGTGTCGAACTGACGCGCAAGGGACCGAAGGACGTGACCATCGAAATCCGGAGCGCCGTCATTCCCCGTTTCCAATACTTTCGCATTGGATTCTCCGGTGTCGTCCGGGCCGGTTTCAAGTTCGTCGGCGTCGCCAACCCTTACGTCAACATCGTGCAGTGGAACCCCAAGAAAGACGAATTCGCGATGCATGCCGCCTGGGTGTAGCGCGGCCGTTACGAGTGCGCGGGCGTTGGACGAGCTGAAAAGTTACGCGTGCGCGTCCATGAGAGCCCAACGCGCGGTCACAGCGTCGTTTCAGCGCGTCAAGGCGTTCCAGTGGGGGGCGGATTGCGCTCCGCTTTTTCGAGCTGCTGCTCGACTTCGCGAACGTGTTTGGGGTCGAGCGTGCTTCGCATTTCGCCGAGTGCACGACGCGCCTCGTTGATCTTCAGAGCGCCCCGCGCGAAATCGATGCAGATGATGCACATACCTTACAGGGTAGGGGAGAGCGAACCTTCTGTCGAATGGGTCAAAGGAGTGACTTCCCTCGACGGACGCGCCTGAAACGGCAGCCTGGCGCGTCCCACACGCTGAGCGATGTTCCGGCAGCGATGTACGGCATCCCTCTCTCGAGGAGCGCCGAGACACGCGACGTCACCCGTACGCGCTGTAAGTTGTCCGGTGACATCCTCTCGAGATGCGCATAGAAGCGGCGCGTATGGCCGGTTCGAAGAGGAAGCGGACTCCCACGCGAAAGAGCGGGAAGACGGTTGGCCCCTTCGAGCGCGTGTGGCGCATCGTGAGACGAGTTCCTCGCGGCCGTGTCGTCACCTACGGGCAGTTGGCAAGGATGATCGAGCACCGACTCTCTCCCGTCGGCGTCGGGTGGGCGGTGCGTGCCGCACCTGAAGGATCGATTCCGTGGCACCGCGTCGTCAATTCCCGGGGTGGCATCTCGACCGATCGCGAGCATCCTGGCCTGCAGCGCGCGATGCTCGAAGCCGAGGGAGTCGTCTTCGACGCCGACGGGCATATCGATCTTGCTCACTGCGGGTGGCGTGTGGGTCGTTAGATCGCCCCTTTCGCGGCGAACGCGAACGGGCGCGTCGACCATTTGAGACCGGGTTCGTCCGCGGGCGTGCGCTGCCGGGGCGCGTGCGACGCAGCGACGTTTGATCGCGCTTGACAGGTGACCAAATGGTCACCTATTGTCCATCGCGATGTCCGAGAGCGACGACAGGGTGTTCAAGGCGCTCGCCGATCCGACTCGGCGCGCGCTGCTCGATCGCCTCTACAAGCACGACAGCCTCACGCTGACCGAGCTCGAGTCCAAGCTCGAGATGACGCGCTTCGGAGTGATGAAACACCTGCGCATCCTCGAAGATGCGCACCTCGTCATCACTCGCCGCTCAGGCCGAACGAAGCTGCACTTTCTGAACCCCGTCCCGATCCGGCTGATTCACGACCGCTGGATCGACAAGTACACCGAGCGGCGCGTGTCCGCGCTCACCGACCTCAAAGCCCAACTGGAGAATGCCGGATGACCAAGAGCAACCAAACCGCCCCCGTTCAGATCTACGAAATCTACATCAAGGCCCAGCCGGAGAAGATCTGGGATGCGATCACGAAGCCGGAATGGACCGCGCGTTACGGCTACCAAGGCCCCGCCGAATACGAGCTTCGCCCGGGAGGGAAGTACAAAGCGAGCGCGAGCAAGGGCATGATGGCGATGGGCATCCAGGGCACCCTCGTCGACGGCGAAGTCATCGAAGCGCAGCCCCCGAAGAAGCTCGTTCAGACCTATCGCTTTCTCTTCTCCGACCAACACCGCGAAGAAGGTTTCTCGCGAGTCACCTGGGAGATCGAGCCGACGCAAGCTGGGTTTTCGAGACTCACCGTCACGCACGAGCTCGAGGGCAAGCCGATCATGGCCACCATGGTCTCCTCCAAGTTCTCCGAATCCGGCACGGGCGGCTGGGGCTGGATACTCAGCGACCTCAAGACGTTGCTCGAGACGGGTGAGCCGATGGCCTGACGGCGCGTCAGTCGGCGACGCGGGTGACCTTGAGGTGGGGGACGCGGGCGTCGAGCGCGGCGCTCGCCGCGCTCTCGCCCGCGCCGCCCGAACGCAGCTCGTGGCGGTGGACCGCCCACCATTCTGCGGCGCGAGCGTTGGTCCAGCGGCCCGCCGCGGCGCACGCGCGCAGGCGATCACGGAGAACGTTCGCCGAGGCCGGGCGATCCTCGGGTCGCTTGGCGAGACATGCGAGGAGCACCGTCTCGAGGTCGGGCGACACGGGCGCGCCCAGCCGAGTGGAGGGAGGATCCGGCACCGAGTGCAGATGATGACTGCACACTTCGAGTATGGATGTACCGCCGAAGACGTGCGTGCCGGTCAACAGCCAGTACCCGACCGCGCCGAGCGCATAGAGGTCCGCTCGAGCGTCCACGGTCTGCGGCGAGAGCACCGTCTCGGGGGCGATGTAGAGCGGCGTCCCCGTGATCGTGTTGGCCATGGTGAGCGCCGGCTCGGACGTCGCCTCGCCGCGCGCCTTCATGCCGACGTCCTTCACCAGGCCGAAATCGACGACCTTCACCAGGTCGGAGATGCCGCCACGATCGACGACCAGGATGTTGCCGGGCTTGATGTCGCGATGAATGAGCCCGGCGTCGTGGGCCTCCGCGAGCGATCCCGCTGCCTGTTCGAGGAGGTGGATGACGCGTTCCTCCGGCTGGGCACCATCGATCTCGACGATCTCGTCGAGCGATGCACCTTCGAGAAGCTCCATGGCGTAATAGAAGACACCGTCGGTCGTGCGCCCGTAATCGAAGACGGTCACGGTGTTGGGATGCGTTAGCATCGCGGTACGCCGGACCTCGCGCTCGAAGCGAGTCAGAGCATCCTTTCCGGCTCGGTCGGGCAGGAGGAGCTTGATGGCGGTGGGCCGGCGAAGCATCGCGTGTGAGGCGCGGTAGACCACGCCCATCCCGCCTTCGCCGAGCTTCTGCTCGAGCGTGTACTGTCCGAGCCGCCGAATCTCGCTCACCGCTTTGCGCAGACCATAGATCGTCTGCGAAAACGCGGCCGCCATGACCACGGCGATCGCCCACCAGACGGAGGTCATGATCGTCGCCGGGTAGGCCATGTCGCCAATCTGCCCCTTGGGCCAGGTGGCCGCGGGCGGATCATGCAGCGCGGGATCCCACGCACTGAACGCGACGAAGATGGATCCGAGCAGCGGGAACGTCATCAGCGAGGCGACCACGAGCGTATGCCGCGCGGTGGACGGTACATAGACCGCGTAGACGAGCAGCACGTCGATGAGCAAGCTTCGCACGATCATGTCTGGCTCCGCGATCATGTCCATGACCGGCGCCATGGAAGAGATCGCCGCGGTGCCGACGAACAGCGTGGAGAGCTCGACGGCGCGGACGAATCGAGGCGACCTTGGCGCTCCACGCAAGAGAAACCAC
This sequence comes from Polyangiaceae bacterium, assembly GCA_035318465.1. Lineage (GTDB taxonomy): Bacteria > Myxococcota_A > Polyangia > Polyangiales > Polyangiaceae > DASWDH01. The sequence continues at coordinate 1,443 of DATHES010000092.1, read as the reverse complement.
AGAGCGGCGAAGGCGACGGTCGACGCGAGGAGCGGAATGCTACTGCGATTGTGGGAGACCTGATGCAGCCAGACCGAAGCGCCGAAGTTGAGTGCGATGTAGCAGAGCGTCACCAACGCGAGCACACGACCGAACCTGGAGAGCCGCGTCTGCCGTAGCTCGTGGTCGAAGGCTCCTTCGGAGGAATCCATCAGGCACTTATACGCTCGCCTCGGGGTCAAATCCCCGGCTCTTGAGCTAAAGTCTCCAGCGGTCGCGACGTAAGTTAGACTGCTCTCCTATGTTTCTTTGCCGCCCTCGGGCGTGTGGGCTGTGCCTGGCTGCTGCGATCTGGATGCAGGTGGCGGCGGCAAAGGCAGAACCTTGGCGATTTCACCTGGAAACGGGCGGTGCGAGAGCCATTTCGGGCGCGCAGCAGCGCGAGACGGGCCTTGGCTTCACCGGGGCGGGCGCGGTCGAGCTCGGGCTGACAGGAGCTCTCGGCGTTCAGCTCGAACTCTCGACCATGGCGCTCGGCCCGGGTGACCCGCCACGCGACGCCACCCTGGCGCCACGTTCGAGCGCCGGCGGACAGGCGCTCCTCGCGGGCGTTCGGGTGCGGCCCTTCGTGGCATCGTATGGCGGTCAGCTCGTTTCCGCGGCCGGTATCTGGTTCGATGCGAATGCCGGCTTGGCACGTACCGGCGATCTGACGCGCGGCGCATTCGACACGCATGTCGGTTTCGATTTCGCATGGCCCCAAGCCGCCTTGGGTCCCTACGTGGGGTACGCGCACGTCCTGCAGCCGGACGATACGCTTCGCCCCGACGACGCGAGCGTCTTGCTTGTCGGTCTTCATTGCATGCTAGGGGCGATTGCGCCGATCGCGCCGGTCGCTCCGACCGCGCCGCCGGCGGAGGTGGAACGGGATCGCGACGGCGATGGGATAACCGATTCGCGCGACAAGTGCCCCGATGCGCCCGAGGACAAGGACGGCTTCGAGGATCAAGACGGCTGCCCCGACCCGGACAACGACAAAGACGAGATTGCCGACGTCGAAGACGCGTGTCCGAGCGAACCCGGCCCACGAACGACGGACGCGAAAACCAACGGCTGTCCGGTGCGCGATCGTGACCAGGATGGCATCGTCGATGATCAGGACAAATGTCCCGACATGGCCGAGGACAAGGACGGCTTCGAGGATCAAGACGGCTGCCCGGACCCGGACAACGACAAGGACGGCTTGCTCGACCGCGACGATCAGTGCCCGAACGAGGCCGAGACCCCCAACGGATACGCCGACGACGATGGCTGCCCCGACGACGTGCAGGTTCGCGTGGTGGGCGACTACATTCTGCTCGACGAACGCATCCATTTCGACACGGGCAAGTCGATTGTCTTACTCGACAGCCAGCCCCTGCTCTGGCGCGTGATGCTGCTCATCAAAAAGCACCCCGAGTATGC
>DATHES010000091.1:0-20342 GCA_035318465.1 Polyangiaceae bacterium | reverse complement strand
GGGGCTCCTTTTTTCCCTCCCGCGCGGGCGATTCGTCACGGGTCGAAGGTCCGGGGACTGGATCGGGGCGGAGATTCGAAGAGCTCGATGGGATTGCCGGCAGGGTCTTCGAGCAGGATCTGCTTGCCGCCCATCCCCGTGACGACGTCGTTGCGGAAGCGTGCCCCTGCTCTTTTGAGCCTTTGGACCTCCTTGGCGAGGTCCGCATACTCGAGCTGGATGCGGTTCCAGCCGCCAGGTTCGGGTTTGCGACCGTCGGGCATGGGTTGCGCGGCTCCCCCAGGGCCTGTGGGAGCGCTCAGCAGAAGACGCAGGTTGTCGCGCCCGAGAATGGCAAAGCCCGGCGCAGGCCGCATTTCCACGCGGAAGCCGAGATGCTCGGTATAGAACGCCTTGGCGGCGTCGACGTCATCGACGAAGTAACGCACGTTGACTGTCGCCATCGAGAACCTCCTTCGTTGTTGCGCCTCTTTTTGCCTAGTGCCGAATACCGACCATGGCAATTCGGCCCTTTGACCTTGGGGTTCGCGGGATCTGTCATTCGACCTCGTGAATTCCGCGGACGCAGTCGGAAACAGCCAAGCGCATCTCGCGTACGAGCAGGACATCGCCGACGTGAAGGCACTCGAAAGCATGGGCCGGCCGTGAACCGCGTGCCGTTCTCTCGACGCGCGCTATGACGTGGGCGTGCTCATTCGTCAGCTGACGGTCAACGACGCGCAAGCGTTCTGGGATCTCCGGCTACGCGGCTTCGCCGAGAGTCCCGCATCGTTCAATACCGAGCCGCATGAATGGCGCGCGCACCCGCTCTCGGAAGTGGAACGCATGCTGGCCGGCGAAACGGGAACACCAAGCGATATCGTGCTCGGTGCGTTCGAACCTTTGCTATGCGGACACGTTGGCCTGCGCCGGCAGCTACGCCAGAAGCGTTCTCATCGCGCGACGCTGTGGGGAATGTACGTCGCGCCCGAGGTTCGCGGCCGCGGGATCGGCGGACGACTTTTGCAAGCGCTGCTCGACCATGCCCGCTCGCAACCCGACCTGATCATCATCGAGCTGACGGTCATGACCGACAATCATCATGCCGTCCGCCTCTACCGACGATTTGGTTTTCAACGCTTCGGCTACCAGCAGCGCGCCACCAGGGTCGACGACAGCTACTTCGACGAGGAGCATCTGATGTTGGATCTCGACGCGCCGCTTGCTTTGTCCCAGCGCTGACCGGTGACCCGGATCTTCGTCGAGCGCCCAGCGCGGCCGCCCGGCGGCCAACAGCGCCGTCCACAACGTAAGGGGTTCTATCCTCTATTGGCGCCTCGCCCGACGTGTCCGACCGCGTGCGGAGTGGAAACCCCGTGGGGCGGGCCCAGGCGTCCTTGGAGCGCAAACATCGGTTCAGGTCAAATGAATCCTTTCGAGGCCACGGTAAAAATGCAATAAAGCTGGATAAATCTACCTGAGGTGAAATCCAATGAAGACATCATGTTTGGGAGTGGTATCGCGGGCCTTCGTGGCGATAGTCGGCCTTCTCCTCGGCGCGGCAGGGTGCAGCGCTGACGCGTCGGAGACGGCGACAGCTCCCCCGCGCGCGTCACAGCTCACGCCGAACAATCCTCCTCCGCCGCGCCCATCGACAAAGGAAGCTTGTGATCTTTGCGAGGGCATTTGGGCCGTTCACGGCATCGCGGAGAGCGAGACGTGCATCTGCAAAGCGAACGACGAAGGGCACGACTGCTTGGATGGCAACGATTGCCTGGGCGAATGCCTTTTGGACGGTGACCCCGAGTTCCACGTCATGGAGGCGGGCGATCCACCGCTCGGGTATTACCTGGGCCATTGCGCGGGCTACGACACCACCTTCGGATGCTTTCAGCGCATTGCCGACAACATCCAGGGCCAGCTTCCGCTCACGTCCGAACAAGCAGGTGAGTTCGTCTGCGTCGACTGAAGGGATCGCCGGGGGCGCGTTCACGCCAGGGAGACGCCACGCTTGCGGTGAGGAGGCTTGCTCGGGCGGCCGTTCGCGTGAGCTTGGTTGGACGTTTCTTTGGGGCGGGCTTTGGCGCGCTGGTGCGCCGGTATTTTCGGCTTGCCCGGCGCGCGCGCACCGGTCTTGCGCTGTATGGGGGTTCTTTTCTTGGCCATCGTTGCGGCGACGGGATCGGGATGCAGAATGCCATCCCGCGTCGTCAGGTCGTCGCTGAAGCCTCCATGCGTCCGCGCGTCGCTCTTGCTGCCAGGTGCGAGAATCAGTTCGATGCCCTGGCCGGGGGGCGCGTTGCGAAGCTCGAGAGGAAAGTGCTTCTCCATGCCGAGAATGGGCACCTCGATGCCGCCTTCGAAGGCGTGCGACACGAGGTAAAGGAGCGATTTGCTATAGGCAGGCACGGTCGGGTCTGCCTTCTCGGCGCCTTCGGTCAAGGAGTACTGTTGGAATCGGCGGATTTCTGCGCCGAGGTGGGGGCGGACCAGTTGGTCGAAGCGGTCGACTCGGATGGCCGGCGCCATCCACACGATGCGCTCGATGGGAAAACCGCGGCCGATGAGCCAGGCGGCGAGCTCCGCTTGCACGATGCTGCCCGCCGAATGTCCGATGAGCTCGAGACGCACGCTCTTGGGATCGAGCATGGAGCTCGTGACGCGCGGTTCGAAAAGGTAGCGGAAAAGGCCGGCGGCATCGTGCGTCAGCGCCGCGGCGTTGCTCTTCATCTTGGACCAGAGGGGCGCGCCAATCGGTCCGGCCAACGCCTCCGCTCGGCGATCGAGAAAGTCCCGAACGCCTCCCCCGACCGCGGTGCGCGAACGTTCGAGTTGGTCGGCCAGGATGTCGCCAATGACCTCACAGAGGCCGGTTTCCCACATGATGAAGATAGGGAAGCGCCCCGAAGCATACAACGCCGGGACCCATTGACGGGCCGTCGCCGCGGCCGCGTCTTCGCCGACGAGGCCCCCGTGTGCATAGATGGCGACGGGGGTGGGCTCGTCGGGGGCGAGGCCGTGCTGCTTGCGAAACTGAGGCAGATGATGTTCGAGCAAGAAGCGCACGTCGTCGGGCTGCGTGCGAAAGCGCCCGCTCTTGCTCAGACGGCCGTGGTTGTCGGCATCGAGGACAAAGGCGCTGATCTCCTGTTCTGCAACGATAGGGTCGCTGGCCAAGACCACGGTCGAAGTGACGGTGGTGCCGACCTCCGACGAGCGAGACGTTTTTTTGAGCTCGAGCGTCGTCCGTGCGGCGGCGTCGCGGTGATCGGCGGTCGGTACCCCGAGCTGCACGACCCAGGCGTCCATCTTGTTCGCTAGCCAGTCGGCGTAGCTCAGCCGGGCGAATCCGCCGGCGCCCCATTTCTTGCCCCACGAATTGAAGACGTAGAACCCTTCGTCATCGTAGCCGGTCAGCACGAAGGCATGACCGCCGGGCGGCTCGTCGGAGGGAAAAGGGAAGGGGATGTCGGGCGGGCGGTGGGTCGCCGCGACGGTGGGCACGTGGGACCACCCGTCGTGTGCGCAGGCGCTGACGACGACGAGGCCGGCCTCGTGAATGGCTGCTTGCAGGTCGGGTACCGAAGAAGTCTCGACACGATAATACGCGCCGAGTGGGCGCCGGAACGCGTCGCGCCACCAGTCTTCGGTGGCTTTGGCCTGCGGCTCGGGAAGTTGCTGGGTCGGGACCGTGTCATCCCAGAGATCGAAGCGACAGACCCCGCTGCGAAACCATCCCTTCAGGACACCGCGCAGGCTCGATCCGGTGTCGGCCGTTGCCCCGGGAAACTCGTCGTAACGGCGGGCCATCGAATAGAGCATGCGCGGCGATACGCGTTCCCCCTTCTTCGACGCGCGCCGTGGCTGTCCCGCGCCGTTCGCGCCGTTCGGCTGCGTGAGGAGGAGGTCGATGACGCTCGCGAGCGCGTATCCGGTGCAGGCATTCGTGTCGCCTTGATCGAATGGCTCGTGCAAACGCTTGGGTGGCGCCACGCGCCACGGCGGGGCCACGCTGATGCGTGGCGCGTAGACGCGATCGCGGAGATCGACCTTGTCCGGAACGACGTTGCGAACGCGGCGCACGGGGGCCGCCGGAGCAGCCGCGGGGGTGCCTCGCGAAGGAAACTCACCCTTGCCGGCGGCGCTTTTCATGAACGCGCCCATCCTCGCGACGGCAGCTTGCACGCGCGCGCTCTCCTCGCCCCGCACCAACCGCTCTTCCGTCGCCGGGCTCTCGTCGCTTGCCGCGCGCTTGGTGACGAGCTCCGCGAATTGCACGAGGCTCAGCTGCAGAGGGGTCAGCCGCGGCACGACGATCCGTCCCCGAGAGGCGGGCTTGGCGCGCCGTGACGCGCGTGCGCGGACAGGACCCCGATCGATGTCTCGTTCGTCGGCCGGGGCCGGCAGGGGCGTCGGAGCGGTGGGGAGCGTCCTCGGCGTGTCCCGCGGCACATCGAGCAGCGCCAAGCCGTCGAACGTTGCCGCGTGACGGTCACGTTCCGTCAGCGGTTCGAGTCCGAAGAGTTTACCCACCGTCGCCGGGATCGAGGCATGTTCGTAAGGGGTATGGTCGACGAACCCGCGCTGCATGAGCGGCGAGATGAGCAGCGCCGGCACCCGTACGCCGAGACGATCGAATCGAAAACCGAACTGCCCCGGTGACGAGTCCGGCGCGACCGCGGCGGGGGGCGCCACGTGGTCGAAGAAGCCGCCGTGCTCGTCCCAGGTCACGACGAGCAGCGTGCTCGGCCATTGCGGAGAAGTGCGCAGCGCTTCGTAGACCCGACGCACGAGGTCGTCCCCGGCGCGCATCGGCGAAGGCGGATGCTGATCACTCGGATGGCTCAGGAAATTCACGTCGCTGAAATCAGGCTCGATGAACGCATAGTCGGGCAGCTGCCCTCTTCGCGCCGCGGAGAGAAACTGATCGAAGAACTGGAAGTGGAAGGCGAGCGGCACGAGTCGGGCGAGGGTGAGCGCCTGCGGGAGGTCGTGAAAATAGATTCTCCAATCCTTGTCCGCGCCCTCTAGCCGATTGAAGAGGCTCGGCATCTGGTAGGGCCGAAAAACTTTGCCGTCGAGAAATCCGCCCGCCGTCGCGCAATGAGCAAAAAACCGATTCGGAAAAGTGGGACCGGGCACCGAGGCGAACCAGCGATCGCACACCACGAATTCGCGCGCCAGCGCGTGAATGGCCGGCAGTCGACCGGGCGCAAACCCTCGCATGACGACGTCGAGATCGACGTGCGACGACCGGCCGCTTTGCACACGCGCCGCCCGCTGCAGAAAGCCATCCATCGACGGCCTCTGACCGAACGCCGGGGCCGCCGTGCCGAAAATCTGCTCCGTCACGTCCGAGAACTCGTGCGGCGGATCGAAGGGCAAGAGCTCTGCCCAGTCGGCCTGATCCGAAACCGAGATGCGACTCGCGAGCGGCGAACCCACGACCGTGGGATTGCTCTCGGAGCCGTCGAGACCGTCGATGGCAGGGTTTTCGCGCTTCAACCAGCCAAGAACATGGTCAAACGATCGGTTCTCCAGCATCAGCACGACCACATGCTCGATTTTGCCCATCGGTCCGCTCCCCCTTTGGCGAGGTGGTTCGAGAATGACGAAACTTCGATGCTCTGCGATCGGGCGCCATCTGTAAAGAGACACGCGCCTTCTCATTGGCGTCTGCCCAATGCCGCCGTCGGTGTCCTCGGCACGCGCACGAGGCGCACGGCAGGCCCGTGCGGATCGGTGGATCCATCTTGCGCACCGGATGTGAGCACGGCGTTCCACCATGGTTTGCGCTTGCCCCTACCGGGAGCTACCGTGCATAGGTCCATGCTGGAGACCCCGACGACGTGACGCAGCGCGACCCCATCATCCTTTCGCAAGTAGTTCCGAGGATTTTGACGGTTGCGATCACGCTCGTGATCGGTTTCCAGTTCGGTCCCCAACTTTTCGCGCGCCGCCTGTCGACACCGGTCGCGTGCTGCGCCGATCAGCAGGTTGGCGAGGACACCCTCAAGGTCGGCGAACGTCGCGAGCCCCGCCTTTCCCGGGCGACCTTTCTCGACCGACTTCCTCCGGTACGCCCTTCTTGCCGGCCCGGCGCTCTCTCCGGCGCCAACCATGCCCTCGCGCTCGGCGTTCTGATTTCTGATGGTCGTTCGGACTACGAACGACTTCCCATCGTGAAACACGTTCCGCGCATGGAACGCGGCGACCCTCCAAGGACCTGAGCCCGCATCTCGTTCGCGGTTGGGTGCTCAGCTTGGAGGTCCTCTTCGGAGGACAGGGTACGTGTGGCCGGAGCAGCGGCAGGATCGCCTGCACGCTTCGACGGCGCATCAAACGATGGAGTAGGTCATGGATTCGTTCGAAATCTTTCTGGTGGTGGTGCTGGTCGTCGTCGCTGTTTTTCAAGGGTGGTTGACCGTTCAGGTATTCAAGAGCGCGCTCTACGACCGTAGGCAGAAAATCCTTCAAACGCAGCTCATCTGGCTCTTGCCCATTTTGGGGTCCGGCCTCGTCTTCACGATGCTCCGCGACGACCTCCCTTCCAACAAGTCGACGCATACGCAAGCGAAGTAGGCGCCCGCTTTTCGCGGTGCCGATGAAGGAAACCCGGTCGACGCGCTTCCTCGAGCAGTACCCGCGCGATTCGCGGTCCGAAGATGCTGCCTATCTGCGAGTTTTGGCGCTCCGAAGGAGCGGCGACGACAGCGCCATGAAAGCGGCAGCGTACGAATACCTGAGCCGCTATCAGGCGGGTTTCCGACGAAGCGAAGTGGAAAGCCTGACTCGCTGACCTACATTGGCATCGGCGTCGCGCTTGCGAACACGCTTCTTGAATTGCGGACCTCTTCCCTAGGTCAGATTGACGACAGAGGCGCGCGGTCGCATTCTCCGCGACGGTGCTAGTCGAGCACCCTTGAGTCTGTCTGCGTAGACCGCGTTCAATCCCGATCGTGTTCGCAACCGCAGAAGACGCTCCCGGGGCGGTCCCTCCGCAATGCACGGCGTCGAGGCATTCTTAGTTTCTGAAGAGGAGTCGACCGAGCGCGCCGAACGGCGCATCGGGCAGCTCGTGCGGGACCGTTGGCGCCTTGACGCTGTGCTCGGCGTAGGCGGCATGGCGTCGGTGTACGCGGCTACCCACCGCAATGGCAAGCGCGTCGCGCTGAAGATGCTCCACGCCGAGCTGTCGGCGAGCCCGGAAATGCGACAGCGCTTCATCGACGAAGGTTATGCAGCCAACCGCGTCGAGCATCCGGGCGCCGTGTCGGTGATCGACGACGACGTGAGCGAAGACGGCGCCGTTTTCCTGGTGATGGATCTGCTCGAGGGCGAGACCCTCGAAGAGCGCAGCGCTGACCGCGGACTCACCGTCGATGACGTTCTGGTCGTCGCCGATGCCGTGCTCGATATTTTGGCCGCGGCGCACGACAAGGGGATCATCCATCGCGACGTCAAGCCCGCCAATATCTTCATCACACGAGACGGGAATATCAAACTTCTCGATTTCGGCATTGCGCACGTGATGGGGACCGGTCCCGCCCATCCAACGCTGACCGGAGCCGTCATGGGAACGCCCGCCTTCATGCCGCCGGAGCAGGCAGGGGGACGCTGGGAGGAGTTCGATGGACGGACGGACTTGTGGGCGGTGGGAGCCACGATGTTCGTCGAGCTCTGCGGCAGTCCCGTCCACGACGCCAAGACCATCAGCGACGAACTGCGCATCGCGATGACGCAAGCGGCGCCCTCGCTCGGTTCTTTCGCGCACGCCTTGCCGAAGCCGCTGGTCGAGCTGGTCGATCGAGCTCTCGCCTTCGAGCGCGCCGATCGCTGGCCGGGCGCGCGAGAGATGCAGGCCGAGCTCCGGAGGGTCGCCGCCGTTCTCGCGTCGGAGCGGTCGCTGACGTCGTTCGCGCCGTCGACCGTGAGCATCCTGCCCGGCATTGCCGTGCCCGTGATCCCGGGTTTCCTGCCGTCGACATCGCATGTCTTCGAGGAGCGCCCGCTCGACAATCACCTCATGCCGGTGATCCCGGGTTTCCTGGCGCCGACATCGCGTGTCTTCGAGGAGCGGCCCGTCGCCCGCCGGCCCAAAGTTCTGTTTTCGCTGGCCGGGGTCGCTTCGGTTCTTGCACTCGTTGCCATCGCCCAGCTGGGGAAGAGCCATGGTTCAGCGCGTGCGTCACCGGGGTCCGGGCCGTCGGTGGCCATCGCCAAGCCCGCGAGCTTCAATGACGTCCATGTGACGTCCACCCCCGCGTCCAGAACGAGCGCGCTCGCAGACCCGTCTGCGTCGGCAGCGCCGACTTCAGCGCCACCGCGGGAATGGCCGATCCCTTCGGGCATCAAGGCGGCCAGGGATCGGATCCACCTCGGCAAACCAGGGCCCGGCACGTCGGTCGACGAAAAAGCGTCCGGCAAGAAGCCATAGCTCGTCCCTAATTGAGGAGCGTCGTTGGCAGCGGCGGTGCCTGTCTACGCGATCACCTCGACCATCCCGCCTCCCACCGGCAGGTGCACCCAGCATCCGATGACGCCCTTGCCCGCTACGCGCCGTAGCGCCTCGGCATACGCCGCGAGCTGCGGAAGGAACTCGACGGTCTTCGCGCGCCATGCCGCTTCGGTCGTTCCGGGAAACGTCTTGTGGTCGATGATGACGTAGCCGTCGCGCGTCTCCAGCAGCAGATCGATTGTTCCACTGACGCGCCGCGCGCCACGGGGGCTCGCGATCATGGCCTCGATGGGTATTTCGCGGTGCCAAGTCGCCCCTGGCCAGCGTGCCTCGACGAAGACGCGCAGCCGGTCGGCGGCCTCGACGAGCCTTTCCGGGCGCACGATGCCGATGAGTCCGGCGGCGACGATGAGACGGTGCGCGCGTGCGTGCCGTTCGATCGACGCCAGTCCATCACCATCTGCCGCCAGAAACCCGTGCACCGCGTCGCCCAAGACGTCATAGGCGGCGGTCTTCGCATCGATCGGCATGCCGGCGGGGAGGGGAACGAGCTCGCCCAGCTTCGGCATCGCGAGTTCGGGCCAGTCCTCTCGCGCGTTCGACGGCGTGATGCGGTAGCGGAGCGGGTCGGAGGTTGGCGCGGCCGGGCGTTTGAACCAGCGATGCACTTCCGGCGGAGCGGCGACACTCGCCGCAGCCACCGATCCCAGGCGCCAGACACGCGCGGGCATGGCCGTCCCTTGGCCGGAATCGGCGTGGATGCGCACGACGTCATCGGCTCCGTCCGGCGCATCTATGGGCAATTCGAGCAGCGGATCGCCGCGTTCCGTCGATAGCGTGTCCAGCCACTCGGTCTTGGGTTTTCCTTTGGCGACACGCACTGCGAGCACCAGGTGATCGCGCGCGCGTGTGAAGCCTACATAGAGAAGCCGCACGCGCTCTTTGTCCTCGCGAAGAGCGATGCGTTTGCCTTCGTCGGAGGCCTCTGCCGCGGTCAGGAGGGGGAGGTTCTTGATCGGAGAGAATGGCCAGGGCCAGTACCGAATCCACCTCTTGGCGAGAGGTTCTTCGGGATTGAAAGTCGCGCAGTCCGTTTCGGGGCATACCTCGAACGCGTTTCGGCGTTCGCCGCGGTCCAAGCTGGCCAGGACGACCACTGGCCATTCGAGCCCTTTGGCTTTGTGGTAGGTGCAGACAATCACCGCGCCATCATCGCTGGGCACGTGTTGATCGTCGGAGGCGAGGACCTCGTCACGGCGGAGGGTCTCGGTGCGCATCGCATCGAAGTGACGAAGGAGGCCCGCCACCGTGCCGGCCTCGCGCTCCTGTGCGCAGCGATCTTCGTAGTGCAAGGCGAGCGCGCGAAGCGCGTCGAGATTGGCGACCCGCTGGGCCGGATCGGGCCAGCGCGCCGCGAGATGAACCGCATCGAGCGCCGCGAAGACCTCGTCGAGCGCTTCGGAGGGAGAGAGAACGCCCAGCGCGCCGCGGACATGACCGAGGGCGTCGCGCCAAACCGACGTGGGTCCGGCAGGGTCATGGAGTCTTGCGGCGAGCCATGTGTCGGAGTCCTGCCCGCCGTAGCCGGTGATGGCATCGAGAACGGCGGCGGCCAGCGAGTCGTCTTCGTCGAGGAGCCAGCGGAGCGCCGCGTCGGCAAGGGTGCCCTCGGGCGTACCGAGAAGACCGGCGCGCGCCACCGCCACCCGGATGCCGCGAGCGTGCAATGCGCCGGCGACGGCGCTCGTCTCGGCATTGGTCGCCACGAGAATGGCGATGTCTCCGGGGCGCAGGGGACGCACCGCCGTCGTCGCCCGATCGACGACGGGCGTGGCGTGCGGGTTCTGAAGCAGGCGCTGTACGCCGCTGGCGATGGCTTCGGCGTCCTTCAACTTGTTGCCCGCATCGAGGCACCAGAGACCGAAGGGGGGCAGATGGTCGAGCGCTTGGGGCGCCGGGCGCGCGGGGGCGACTTCGACCTCGTCGCGCTGAAAATCATGGCGCGCGAGCGCGGACACGAAGAGGGCAGAGCAAGCGTGAACGAGCTCGGGGCGTGACCGATAGTTCTGCCGGAGGGCGTCGCGAGTCCCCCCCGAGCTCGTGACCCACCTGGCGACGGCGTCCATCAAGGTCGGGTCGGCGCCGGCGTACTCGAAGATGCACTGTTTGCGATCGCCGACCCAGATGGATCGTTTCGCCAGCTCGTGGAGCTTGACGAACAACGCGAGCTGAATCGGACTCGTGTCCTGGAATTCGTCGATGACGGCCAAACGCAGACGGCTGCCCAGCTCGTCCCTCACGCGCGGGTGATCGAGCAGGCGAAGCGCGCCGTCGAGCATGTCGACGTAGTCGACGACGTGCCGCTGGGCCTTCCAGTCCTGGTAGGCGCGGAGCCCGATGCGCGCGGCTTCGAAGATGGCGAAGATGAGCGCGCGGAGGTCGGTGTGCAGCCGCGGGTGCGTCTCGTAGCTGGCCGCGACTTCCCGGAGCTTCGTGACGGCACTGGCGCACGAAACACTGGTCTTGATAGTCGACAGCTCCGCCCAGACGAACCAACGCCCCTGGCCATCGAGCTCCTTCTTGGCTTCGCCGAGCAGCTCGATGGCAATGCGGGTCACGGCGGTGCCATCGTCGCGTGACGTGAGCGCCGTCGTCGTCGAGGCAAGCTCCTTGACGAGGGCTTTGTCGAGCGCAGGACCATCCTTGGCTGGCGCCGGAAAGAGGCGCAAAAGGCCAGCCGCGGAACGCTCGGCCATCGCCGGGAGCGCTTCGGGCGCGATCCGATTGCCGCGCGCCAGCTCCATGATGTCGCTGACCGGACCGAGCCAATCGTGACGACGAATGCGCCCGTTCCAACGAAGGCGAAACCGAGCCGAGAGGTCGTCGAGGGCCTTGTGCTGATCCATCGAGAGCGCGGACTCGAGTGCTTGACGCAGCAACGCACCCTGATCTTCCGCCACCACGTCGACGCTCGGCGAGAGTCCGGCATCGAGCGCGAACTCCTGCAGGAGGCGCAAGCACGTGGCGTGGACCGTCCCTACGTAAGCGAGGGGAAGACGCATGGCTTCGTCGAAGGCGCCGGCAGCGACGAGCTTTTCGCGAATGCGCCCCGCGAGCTCGGCGTGCCCCTTCTTGGTGTAGGTGACGGCCAGAAGCCCTTCCACGGCGATGGGGTGTTCTCCAGCCGGATCGATGGCAGCGATGGCGTCCTTGGTAAGACGGTACGTTTTGCCGCTGCCGGCGCTCGCGCCGACGATGGTGAGTCCATGCGCGTTCACTGAAATCCCTCCCATGCAACGCCGCAGATCGCGGGATATTCGCAATATTTACAGGGCGCCTCACGGGTCGACGCAAAGTACGTCGCATGGTCGGCCTCGGACACGTCGAGGGCCTTCAAGAGAGGCAGCGCGCGCTTGGTGGCGGCAACGAACACCCGCCCCTGTTCGAGACTTTTCTTTACCGCAACGGCTGTCCGTTCCACGTTGTTCCATGTCGCTTCGAGAGAGGGGCCATCGAGCGTTTGGGGCGCCTTCATTCGAGTGTCGACCGTGAGAACGCGACCCGACGCCAGAGCGAAGTAGGCAGCGGGAGGCCATCGCCCGTCGGACATTTTGGATCGCAACGCTTGCGCGTAGGCAGCGAGCTGTACCGACGACCCGCTCTTCAGAAGATCTTGGTAAGTCACCTCACCCCACTTGAGATCGAGCACCGCGTCGTTGCCACTCGCGTCCATGAGGCGAAGATCGAGTCGCCCATGAAGCGTGCCCACGGCGGATTGGGCTTGCACCGGTTCCTCGACGCTCGCAATGCGAAAGCCCGCGCTGCGGAGGTAGCGACGGAGCTCGTGCATGGCGCCGCGGATTTGCTGCACGAGCTGGGCGCGCTCGAACGCACCTCCCGGCAGAAGCAAGGTGGCCCCCTCGGCGCGAATGAGGGCTTCGAGAACGGCATCGGTCCGCGCGCCGAACGCCTCCTCGTCGAGATCGAACGCGTTCTCCCAGAAAAGATCCTCGACGAGCCGATGACTGAGGCGGCCGTTGAGCAGCGGGCCTTCGGCCACCTTGGCGATCGCGCCGGAGCGAAGCCCGGCGCGCTCCCTCAACACCCAGGCCAGCGGACAACTCACCAGCGTCGTGAGCGCCGTCGCCGAGCTTCCGCGGTCGTCTTCGCTGGTGAAGAGGTCGTGCCCGAGGTTCCATTCGCCGCGCCCTTCCGGGAGCGCGAGCGGTCGAATCGTTACGATGCTCGAGAGGACCGGTCCCTCCGATCGGAGCAGGCTCTGGGCGTGACGGGTCACGCGTTCGATGGCCGCGCTGTCCTCGAGACCGAGGCGCGCGCGGATCTCGTCCCACATGGGATGCGGCGACATGGCCGCCCCTTTCATCTTGGAGGGCACCACGAACACCACCCGTTGGCGCGCCGCGAGGACCCCACGTCGCCACGCATCGGATTCGGTCGCCAGCAGTTTTCCGGAGTCCGGAAAAACGACGCCAGCGGTCGTCAGCGCGTTCAACTCAGCGTGATTCCACGGCACGAGCGCAGGTCGCCGTTCGGTGCCAGCCACGAATCCCCAGAAGACGACCGACGCCGTCGGCGCGAGAATGGCCGAAGGGTGCGCCACGTGCGCCATGCGTCCCGCACACTCCACCGAAAGCGCGTGTCCGTGAGCGGCGCGGACGACGGTGTCGAGCAAGTGCCGCGCGTCTTCGCGAGAAAACGTGGCCCGCGTCTCGTTGGAGAGCGCGTCGGTAAGCGCCTGGGCCTGCGCGAAAGCCGCGCCATAGACGTCAGGATCGCCGGTGGCGAGACGTTGCTGCAGCCAGGTGCGGATGCGCAGCGCGAGCGCGAGCAGCGTCGCTCGCGGAGCTCCGTCCTTCCCCGCGCCGGGCGCTTCCAGCCACTCCTCGATGCGGCTCATTCGCTCCGCGACGTGCGCCTCCGCGAGCGCAGCGGCGTCGGCACTTCCGGCTTCGGTCAGCTTGCGCGTTTCACTTTGTCGAAGCGTGTCCGCGATGCCAAGCTTGCGCCGTGTCCATTCCTGTCCTCCGATGCCCGGTTGCCTCGATACGGCCTTGGCCAGCATCGAACCGACGAACCCTCGAAAGGGACCGACGGGCAAGGTGAGAAGCTCGAGGACGCGGTAGGGATCGCGTGGCTCGAAGGCGAGCTCGAGTGCGAGCGGGAGCACTTGCATGGCTGGGCGCCAATGACTCGACCCCGTGCGTCCTTGGCTCGGGAGATGGTGACGGAGGAGTGCGGCTTCGAGGGGCGCGCTGTCGAGACTGCGAATCACGAGCGCGTCGTCGCGCCAGGAGGCGAGGAGGGACGCGGTGAGCTCGGCGAGCTCGGCGGGGGTTTCTCCGCGCAGCAGAAGGAGGGAGCCGTCGCCGGTGATCCGGGGAGGCAGCTTGTCCGAGGAGCGACGGGTCTCTCCGCGCATCCGCTGTTGCAGGCGGCCGAGATCGGTATCGGTGGGCGCACCAGGAAAGTCGGGGCGCATTTCGACGATGCGCGTGCCGCTGGTCTCGAGAAGCGAAAAGAGCTGCTGCCAGCGTTGCGACCAGAGCGCGCGTGGTTCGACGAGGGCGATGTCGTCGTAGAGAGGTGTTTTCGAGCTGCTCGTGCGGAGGTTGAGGCCAGCGCGAACGAGGCGGTCGGCCGTGCCGAGTGGAAGCGCGATCTCGGAGCACCCTTCGATGGCGGCGAGGGCATCGAGCCGGTCGCCGCCCCCGGCGATGCGCAAGCCGTTCCAGCCCGATTCGATGAGCGCATCGCGCCAGGCAAGGAGCATCTGCGCGGTGCCGAGTGGGTCGACTTCGAAGGACTTGGCGTAGAAGGCATTGGGGGAGGGGAGCTTCGCGATCCGCGCGTACCAGCGGGGGACGCGCACGCTGGCGAGCGCGTCTTCGCGGGGCAGCCCGAGGCGGAGCTCGAGATCGCGGAGCAGCTCGCTCCGTCCCCATGTCGGTTCGCCGACGCGCGCGGTGGCGTCGGTGTGCGGCGTGAACGATGGGCCGGATAGGCCCCAGCCGACCAAAAGTTTCAATGGTTTCCCCCCCTCCGTTCCAGGACGAACGTGCGCTCGATCGTGACGCAGATCGAAGGCAGCACCGCGCACGGCGCACTGCGAATGTTAGCGGTGGAGTATGCAGCCGCGTCGAGCCGGCTGCTGATCTATCGTCGGGCGCTCCCGTGTCAGATGAAGACCGACAGGTCTGCGAAACGTCCCGATGACGGCCGTAGTGAGCAACGAATGGCGCCGGCCCTACGTGCCGCCTTCGCGGGGGCAAGTCTGAACCCGTGATGTCGGCGCTGTCGTGGGAACGACGCCAGCGCTGACGAATGGGCCCCCCCTCGACGTATTGGAACAATAGATGGGATCGGGCGTCCAGTTGCTACGGCTTGCACCGACGACTCCCTCCGTGGTCGCGTCGAAATAGAAGGTCGTCGCTGTTCCTGATCGCGTGACGGTAACGGCAACGAGGTTCTCCGCGGCATACGTCGAGTCGACGCGTTCGCCCCAGTAGTAAGGCGGAGCGACCATGGTCAGGGGAAAGCAAGGGTCGCGCGCGAAAGGGGCATAGCTCGGAAAGGAAATAGGAAAGCACTCCAGCGGCGTTCGATACACAGGGGGATCGGGGGCGGTCGGATCGATGCAGGGACAACTCGAACCGTCGCCCTCGTCCCGTGCGTCTTCGGCAATGTCCTGGTCCCGCGGGTTGTCGGCAATGTCCTGGTCCCGCGGGTCATCGGCAACGTCCTGATCCCGCGGGTCGTCGGCAACGCCTCCGTCCCGAGGGTTGTCGGCAATGCCTCGGTCCCGCGCGTCGTCGGCAAAGGTCCCGGCATCGCCATCGCCATCGTTGCTCGCCCGATCGTGCTCTGCGTCGATCGCCCCATCGTTGGAGAAACCGCCTGCTGCGCCCCGGCCCGCTGTGCCGCCCTTTCCCGGACCGGCCTCGACGTCTTGGCCCGCTCCCCCGGAGGCGCCATTTCCGCCGGCAGAAGACCCTCCGCCGGTTCCGCCATCCAAAGAGCCATCCGGCGGCGCTTCGACAGCGCCTCCGCACGCGAATCCAGCCAAAAGCAGGACCGCCACCATTGGCACAACCTGTCGCATCAGGGACAGAATCGCAACGAGCATGCCAAGGTTGATTCTCGATAGTTGCTTCGTTTCGGTGTGCCAGAGGGGTTTGCCAGTTGTGCCACCAGCGTTCTGGCGGCCTTCGCTCCGAAGTGCGTTGCGAAGCGCCTCGCACCCTTGCGCTTTGGCGAGCGTTCCCTTGTGATCGAGGGACGGACTCGCTGCTATCGGCGCGTATCTGTGTCGCTTCGCCTTGGCGCGTCGGTGTGTGTGGAAACGTGGTTGTTTTTGTCCTGCTTCAACGAGCACGAACACGGTGCGTGTGCTCGACGGCGAGCGCGATCGGAACTGACCGCTGCATCACGTCGCACCGTATGCGATGGGAGGCCTCCGTTCGTCCGTGATCGCTTTTCTTGTCCAAAGCACACAAAAAGAGTGAGAATTGAAGATGGGGGGAAACCGCGCGAGCGCAAAGCTCAGCGCCTCCCTCTCACCATATCGACGAGGAGGATGCCATGGCCACGCTCGCACTCAAGCCAGCTTTTCCGATCCCAACGAGATCATCTCGTCCAAAACGCGAACATCGCAAGCAACACGCCCGTGCCATGCAAGCCGGACCATGGCGAACCATGTCCGTCACGGCCGGCGCGGTAGCCCTCACGTTGTTTTGCGTTGCAGCACCGATCATCGACGACCCAGCGGAACGTTTGCTCGCACTGGAGTCGACGTCCACGATCCCGACGCTGGAGGCAAACCTTTACGACGTGTGGGCGCACGTTTTCGAGTTCACCCCCACCACGCTCGGCCCCGCGATCAATGCCGAGATGCTCGCCATGGTGGAAGGCGATGGCTCGATCGATGACGATTGGTCCATCGTGACGATGCCCGAGCTCGAAGTTCGTGCCTTGCCGCCGACGGAAGTCCCCAGCGACACTCCGCCCGGCTGACGTATTCGTCTTCGACTTCTCTTTCGATGCACGTCGCCGCTTCCCAGCCGACAGGCTACTTCCCCGCCTTTTTCGGCGCTTCATGGAGCTCGATCGGATTTCCGTCAGGGTCCTCGATCTGAATTTGTTTGCCGCCCGGTCCGACCTCGACCTCGTTGCGGAAACGTCCAATCCGGCGGCCCGTCGTCCGTCGCCAAGCTGAGCGCGCGCTGAAATCGGCGGATCATCGCGTAGCGCTTCGGCTTGATCCCGACCTGCTCCGTGAAGAGCTCGATGAATCGGCGGTGGCTGAGCCGGACCTGCTCGGCGACTTCGCGCACCTCCACGCCCGGTGCTCCCAACCTGCCGAGTGCAACGGCGATCTCTCCTCGGACAACCGGAGAAGAAGACAGGCACCCGACCAGCGACTGCTTCAGGATCCGAAACCGCTCTGCCGGGCCTGCCGCCTCGCCCAGACGGTCGCGGAGCTCGAAAGCCCGGCGCCCCCAGAGCGCCTCGAGCTCGACGTGCGCGTTGGCAAGTGCGCCGGCGGGAACGCCGAGGAAGGCGGCCGCTCCTCCGGGCTTGAAATGGATACCGATGATCGATGCGTGTGCCCTCGTCTCGACGACGAACGCGCCGCTGTAGGCTCCAGACACGATCGCTCCGCGCAGTCGAGTGGACTCCTCGCTGGTGTCCGTGGGCGTGTGGATTCGGAATTCGTCCTCATGGAGGTTGATGACGAGCTCGATCGTCCCGCTCGGGATGACGCGCTCCCTCGAGTGCGATGGCGCATCGCTCAAAGCCCAGAAGTGGTCGACCAGCCCCGCGAGAGGCGGCGGTGGCGCCTGGGTGGAATAACCGAAACCGCGCATCCGTGAGGCTTCGAGGATAGGCACTCGAGAGCCCGTCGCAAGAGGCCGATCGGAGTTCGACCGGACGGTGAAGGCCCGGTGGACCCGTACACAAGCGCTGTGACGACGCAGTTGGCGCGTTCAATCGAAGTCTGCAGGAAGGCTCGGTCAATCGAGTAGGGGCACGATCAGCGTGTCAACATCGCGGTCTTCCGAAGTCCGTTCGGCAACCTGGAATTCGACGGCGACTTGGCTACCAGGGGCACCTCGCAGCAATGTCAGAGCCCTTCAATCGAAGTCCGCAGGCAGTTCGGGTGAATCATGATGTTCGAACAACCGAGCGATTTGACGGTGCGTGATGCGGTCGACTGAGAGCTCCGGCACTGCGTCGCGGGTAAACCAGCCGGTATCGTCCGTTTCGAACCCCGTACGGGCGGCGCCGCCGGTGAGCTCTGCACGGAAGAAGATCTTGTAGACGTACCAGAACTGCGGTGGATGCTCGTGCTTCGCCTTGTCCCAGATGCCGAGAAGCTTGGTCACGCGTACCTCGTATCCCGATTCCTCCCTGACTTCGCGCACGGCCACTTCCGCCGCGCTCTCACCCACGTCGGCCCAGCCACCCGGCACGGACCACCGCTGGTCAGCCGCTTCGCGCACGAGGAGAATACGGTTGTCGCGAAACACAGCGACTCTGACGTCGACCTTGGGTGTCGCGTAACCAGCTTCGGCGTGGAGCCAACCCAGCACGGTATCGAGCGGCGCGCCCGTCCGCGCCGCGAGCATCTCCGCCGCGAGGTGCCGCAGCTGCTCGAATCGCTCGCGATCGAAGGGATCACGAGAATAGGTGAGCCCCGCCTGGCTGATGGCCTGAAGTTGTTGCACCCAACGAAGCCAGGTCGTGTCCAAGAAGGTCAACTTCCGCGGCGGAGCGTGGCGCGCTCTTCGATCAAATCGGCGAGCCGTTCACGCCCGGCGAGTCTAGCAGGGATTCGCTGCATCACCTTGCGCTTGTCGCCGCCGTCCAATGGCTCACAGGTCCACCTACCAACCGACGCGTCTTTCGGCTATGCCCGGAGTACGAGAATACATTCCCCTGGCGAAGGAGAGCGACCATGCCCGATGACCATGCGACCTACGTGCATCACGCCATCGACTACATCGAGTTCGCGGTGACCGATGTTTCCGCGGCGAAGAAGTTCTACGCCGCTGCCTTCGATTGGACGTTCAACGACTACGGGCCTGACTATGCCGGCATCCGCGGCGAAGGGCGTGAAGTCGCAGGGTTTCGAAAAGAGCCCACCGTGCGCGCAGGCGGACCTTTGGTGGTGCTCTATTCTCGCGATCTCGAAGCGTCCCTCGCCAAAGTGCGGGAGGCCGGCGGCCGAATTTCTACGCCGCCGTCCACATTTCCGGGCGGCCGCCGTTTTCACTTCGTCGACCCGAGCGGCAACGAGCTCGCCGTTTGGGCAGAGAAGTAGACCGGCGTCGCGCGATCACCGAACCCGCACCGAGAGAAACGATCAACCTCCCTCAGCAGCGTCCGCCGACCCGCCATCCTCAGCCGGGAGGGACATGCACGATCCGGCGTCGCCGGTACTCGAGTCGCTGGCCCCCGCATCGCCGGTGCCGGCGTCCGACCCGCAAGCCGCGACGACCGTCGCGTCCAGCAAACTCCCGAGCGCTCCGAGCTCCTGGTACGTCACGAAGGGTGGAAGCAGCGGGGAGCCGCTGCATCCCGCCGTAAAGTTGCTGTTGTACGTATTCCGAACACCCGACGCCGACACGGTGAGCACCATGTCGGGAAGATCAGCGCCGCAGCTCTTGTTGCAGGTGGCGCGAATCGAACCGATGTTCGCAATGATGGCATCGAACTGCGTTGGCGTCAGGTAGACCACCCGACCGACGAGACCGCTGACGAGGCATCCGCGCTGCGTCAAGGTTCTGTCCGATGTCAGCAAGTCGTAGCGAATGCTGATACCGTTCGTACATCCGGCGTCCGGCGGCGGTGGGGGGACGAATCCACCGCTCCTCGTGAACGTGAAGCTCAAGCTGGCGCCGTTCCAAACCGGATCGTCCACACATGCGCCATCGCCCCCTTCGGCGTTGCTGTCCCTTGGTGCATCCTGCCCGCCCCCTTCGGCGTTGCTGTCGATTCGCGCATCCTGGCGTACGTCGGGTCCTTCCGAATCAGGGGGAGGGGCGTCCGCGGCGGCGTCCGACGGGACTTCGACGTCATTTTTCTCGTCGGCTGCACCATCGGCTGCACTATCGGCGCCCGAATCGAGCGAGCCGCCCGTGTCCGGCGGAGCCGACGCATCGGGCCTGGGACCTTCGTCCGTCGTGTCGGAGCAGGCGGAAAGCGCGCCGCAGGCCAGCCAGCCGATGATCGCCGAACGTGCGTACGCGCGACGGTGCCAAAGCGAAACGGAAGTCATCGTCCTTCTCCTCTTTCGATGCCATCCAAGTCATTCGGATGCGGTTGACACGCGTTGCAAAGCGCGAGCCACGATGATTCGGCCTGCGACGACGCGGCGACGGAGAGCTTCTCCCTGTCCAGCCGTTCGGAGATGCTCGACCTGGCACAGATTCCCGACACAACCGCGTCATGCAAGTCATAGGTGGCACGACCGTAGTTGGTTACCGATGGCCCGGCTTGTACCCGAAAAGATCGCGGGATTTGCTTCTGCTCACCGTCATGGGAACGTCCACATTCGAAACTCAATCCCGCATCAACGACCAGTACCGTCTTTGCTTCCGCTGGACGCCCGAAGGCCCCGACGACGTCGAGCTTGTCGACTATCACTGATCCGAGAGTTCGAGGATGCCATGAAGAACCAAATGCGACCCATCCACCCAGGCGAGATTCTTCGCGAGGCGTACCTCGTCCCGCTCGCCATCAATGCCAACGCCCTCGCGCAGGCGCTCGGCGTACCTGCCAACCGCATCAGCGGTATCGTGGCTGGAAAGCGCGCTGTCACGGCCGACACGGCGCTGCGTCTTGCCCGGGCGTTCAAAACATCACCGGAGTTCTGGCTCAACCT
>DATHES010000090.1:0-7224 GCA_035318465.1 Polyangiaceae bacterium | reverse complement strand
GGGGGCGGGCGGCTCGGGCGGTGGCGTCGGCGGTTCGGGGGGCACCGGAGGCGGTTCGACTGCGCTCTGTCCGACGGTTGGCGTCAATGCGGGATCCAGCGTTCTTCGGCGATTGTCGACGCTCGAATACCAACTCACGCTGCAAGATCTCTTTCAGCTTCCGACCGTTCCCAACATCGAGAACATTCCACCGGATCAAGCGAAGGACGGCTTTCGGACGTACTCCGCGCTGCAGACGATCTCCGCGCAGCATCTGCGGGCTTATCTCGAGAGAGCCCGAAGCCTGGCCGATGAGCTACTCGTCGACACGGCGCGACG
Source organism: Polyangiaceae bacterium (assembly GCA_035318465.1). GTDB lineage: Bacteria > Myxococcota_A > Polyangia > Polyangiales > Polyangiaceae > DASWDH01. Next base: position 6,906 of record DATHES010000090.1, on the reverse strand, counting down.
GACGAAGGTCCTCGGCTGCGAGGTCGCAGCGACAGGTTGCCTCAAGTCCTTCGTGACGCATCTCGGTAAGCTTGCTTACCGGCGCCCGCTCGAGGCTGTCGAGGTGGATGGCGTCGTCAATCGCGCCACGGCGAATGCACTCGATGCCACCGACCAGTTCCGCTACGCGATCGAATCGTTGCTCACGGCGCCGAGCTTTCTCTACCGCGTCGAGGTGGGGACGGGAGGCGAGCTTTCGACATTGACGCCCTATGAGCTCGCCTCGCGATTGTCCTTCGCGCTCTGGGGAAGGGCTCCGAGCGAGGACTTGCTCGACCGGGCCGCGCAAGGCGCGCTCGACAAACCCGAAGGCGTGGCCGACGTCGCCTCGACGATGCTGGCCGATGCCCGTGCCAAGGGTTTCTTCGCTGCCTTTTTCGGCCAATGGCTCGGCTTCGAGACCCTGCGCGCCCCCACGGTACCGCCCGCGGGGTGGTCGGACAGCTTGCTCCCGGAGATGGGCAAAGAGACTGCGCTCGTGCTCGACGACTTCGCCTGGGGAGCCCGCAACTTTCTCGATGTTCTCAACACCAGTCGAACGCGCGTCAGCCCGGCGCTCGCGACGTTCTACGGCCTTCCCGCGCCGGCCGCCGACGGTACGCTCGAGATCCCCGCGGGGCACGTGCGCTCCGGGACGGGCCTGCTCACGCACCCGAGTCTCATCAGCGCCAAGAGCGACGGCGATCTCATCGCCATCCGAGGCAACTGGCTGCGCAAGACCTTCCTTTGCCAACACCTCGAGGTGCCTCCCGATCTGTCCGATCTGATCGGCGAGCTTCTGGTGGGCCTCACGCGCGTGGAGATCGTCAAGACGCGCAACAGCCATGCGGCGTGCAAGGGATGCCATTCCATCCTCGATCCGGTCGGCGTCGGCTTTGCGCAGTTCGACCAGCTGGGTCGCTTCGACAAGACAGTCGACATCGGCGTTTTCGGGATCGCACCGGGACTCCCCGATGCACCGAACCCGGCGTTCGGATCGATCGCCGAGCTCGCTTCCAAGCTGCGCGAGCTCCCCGCGGTGTCCGCGTGCCTCTCGAACCGAGTGTTTCTTTATGCCAACGGCCGCGAGCCGGAACGCGCCGACGCCTGCGGCATCGAGGGCGCATCCCAGTCGTTCGCACAAAACGGCAATAGCTTCGTTGCCCTGCTCAAAGGTCTGGTTGCCGCGCCGACTTTCAGAGTACGCCGCGCTCCGGCCGCAGGGCCCTGACGCCATGATCAGCGCGAGGAACCAATGGCGATGAAACCTCTTTCCCGACGAACCCTGTTGCGCGGCGCGGGCGTGACCATGGCGCTTCCGTTCTTGGACGCGATGTTGCCGCGTCGCGCGTATGCGCAGGCTGCTCCTGTTCAGCGCTTCATTGCGTTTTTCTATCCGAACGGGACCGATCCCAGGAAATGGAACCCGGCGGCCGGCCCCCTCGCCGCTGCGAGCCTTCCCGAGTGTCTCCTGGATCTCAATGGCTTCGCGGCCGAAGGCATCTGGCCCGCCGAGCAGGCGGTGTTCCAGGACGTCGCGGTCGTGACGGGGATCGACCACTCCGGGGTATGCACCGACATTCACATGCCGTCGATGGCGCTATCGGCTCACAAAGGCGTGGCCAACAGCTACACGCCGCCCGAACCGACGCTCGATCAATACCTGGCGGACCGCATCCAGGCGCAGACACCTCATCGTAACCTCGCCCTCTCTGCGACCGGGAGCACCGACATCGGCCAAGGGAACATTTCTTTCCGTACCGGCGGTCAGGTAGCGACGGTCATGCGCGATCCGAAGGCTGTCTTCAGCACGCTCTTCAGCGCGGGCACCGGTGGCGCGGGATCAGCTGCGGAAAAAGCCCGGCTACGCCAGTTGAGCGTGCTCAGCCTGGTGCGCGAAGACGCGACGCGGCTCACCGCCCGCCTCGGGGCCGGCGATCGGCAGCGTGTGGATCAATACTTCCAAGCGGTGTCCGAGCTCGAAAAGCAGGTCGGAACCACGACGCCTACGACGTGCATGGCGCCAGCGCAGCCGGCTTCGGGGGGCAACTGGCACAGCAAGACGAAGCAGCTCATCGATCTCGCCGTGCTGGCGATGGCCTGCGATCTCACGCGCGTCGTCACGATTCAGTACAGCGACAGTTGGGGCGTGAACTACAGCGACTACCAGCTCGGCACGGGCACCGAGGCAGTGGGCACGTGGAGCGACCATTTCATTTCCCACAAGCTCGACGACACGGATCGGGCGACCGATCTCGACGGGCTGGCGAGGGCGGAAGCCCAGCGCATCGCCGATGCACGCGTGGTGCAAACGTCGCGGTTCAAGGTCCGCCGTTTCTCCTATCTCGTGAACGCGCTGAAGCGCGTCTCGACGCCCACCGGTACGTTGCTCGACGAATGCATGGTGATGTACACCTCGGAGAACGGCGACGGCGACAGCCATGCTCGGAAGAACATGCCTATCTTGCTCGCCGGGCACGTGGGTGGGTTCAAGACGGGACGTGCGATCGCCGCCACCAACAGTCCGACCGGCGCATTGCACGCGTCGATGCTCAAGTACTTCGGCGTCGATGCACCGAGCTATGGCAATCCGGCGGGCGGACCGATCGCCGGGTTGTGAGCAGCGCACCGACGACACGCCGACCAACGCGCTACTCACGCAATTGAACGATCTCGTCCACGCCGAAGACGCGACGCGCCTATCGACCTACCGATTCGGTCGAGCTCATCGTCAACGGCGCCAGCCTGGGACCCCAAGACAAGCACTGATCGCATCTTCAGCTGGACCGGTGTGACGCTTGGCGCAGGAGATAACGTCGTGGAAGCAATAAGGACGCGCGGGAATACGAACGTGACGGATCGGGTGACCTGTACCCGGATGCAGATCCACCGTTGTCGAAAATGGTCCTGGGGACGGCGCGGTCGGTCATCCTGGAAATGCTCCTCAAATGATCGTTGTTGTGGCCAAGTCAAACGGTTGACTTCCGCCCCCTCGCGTGGTTGAATCTGAAGCGGCTCCTGTCGCTATGAGCTGTAAAAGCCCTGCTTTTCGTGGTTCGAACCGGTTCGGCCGGAGGATGACGCCGCTCCCCGGCTCGACAATTGGGAGGACAACCGATTGACCAAGCTGGGGAATGCACGACTTGTTCTCCTGCCGGGCGGTCAGCCCACCCTGGCGGACGATGCCACGCTCTTCCAGCAGTGGATGGACGGAGAGCCGAACGCCGCCCGGATGATGTGGCAGCGGTTTGCGCCGATGGTTCATCGGATCTTGAAACGCTCGCTCGGCCGGGACGCCAGCCTCGAAGACATCGAGCAAGAAGTGTTTCTCTGCTTGTTTCAGAGAGCCCAAGACCTGCGAGAGCCCAAGGCGCTCCGGGCGTTCATCCTTTCGATCACCACGCGGACGTTGCATCGGGAGTTCCGGCGGAGGGGGCTGGGGCGCCGGGACCAGCTCCAATTCACGACCGCCGAACGCCATCGGCTGGTCGTCCACCCCGATCTCGAGTCGAGAGAAGGGCTACGGCAATTTTGCGGCATCCTGGAACGGGTCAATTGCCAAGACCGCGCGGCTTTCGTTCTACGCTTCATCGAGGGGCTGGAAGTCGAAGACGTGGCCGCGGCGCTCGATGTGTCCTTGGCAACGGCCAAGCGACGACTTTCGCGGGCTCGGGAGCGTGTGGCGCTCTTGGCTCGACGCAATGAAGCACTCGTCGATTATCTCCCAGGCATCGACAAGGACGGGGCTTGCGCGTAAGAATTCGAGCAACATGAAACGGATCTTGCGCATGAGGGCCGGCGCCCTCCTGGTTTTTCTGGCGCCTCTCCCCTTGCGAGCAGCGACGTTCTACGTCGCGCCGAATGGGAGTGACACCAACCCGGGCACGGAGATGCAGCCGTTCGCCACCATCGCCCAGGGACAGACGGCGGCTTCGGCGGGCGACACCGTCTACATTCGCGGAGGCGAGTACATCTTCAACAGCAGCACGGCTGCCGTCGGAGTTCTGTTCAACAAGAGCGGCGCCCAGAACCAACGCATCAACTATTGGGCGTATCCCGGCGAGAAGCCCATCTTCGACTTCTTCGGCATGAACGCCCAGGCAAGGCTGTACGGATTCCGCGTGACGGGAAGCTGGCTTCACTTTCGCGGGCTCGAGCTCCGCGGTGTGCAACAGATCATCATGACGGTGAACGAGTCGTGGTGCATCCGCGTGGAAGGCGGCAGCAACGACATCTTCGAGCTGCTCGACCTGCATCACAACCAAGGACCCGGGCTCTTCATCCAAGCGGGGTCGAGCAACCAGGTGCTGAACGTCGACTCGCACGAGAACTACGACCCCGCCATGAGCGGCGGCAATTCCGACGGCTTTGGCTGCCACTCCACCGGCACGGGCAACATTTTCAGCGGCTGCCGCTCGTGGTGGAACAGCGACGACGGCTTCGATTTCATCAATTCCCCGGGAGCGTGCACCGTCGAGCATTCCTGGGCGTTCCGCAATGGCTACCAGCCCGGAACCACGACGGCCGCGGGCAACGGCGCGGGGTTCAAAGCTGGCGGCTTCGGTCTCGACACGACCACCTTCCCGGCCACGATCCCGCGCCACGTCATTCGCTTCAACGTGGCGTGGGGCAACCGATCGCAGGGCTTTTATGCAAACCACCACCCCGGCGCCATCGAGTGGCTGAACAACACGGCGTTCAACAACCCGCGCAATTTCGACATGCTCGCTGATGTGGGCGCGGCCGCCCACTTCTTGCGCAATAACCTCGCCGCGGGAACGGGCACGGCGCTCGCCAATGCAACCGCCGCTGAAATCGACCAGGTGAGCAACTCGTGGAGCCTGGCGGTAACGGTCTCCAACGCCGACTTCGCAAGTGTGACCGACACTTCGGTGCTCTCTCCCCGACAGGCCGACGGCAGTCTGCCCAACATCGACTACTTGCACCTCGCGGCGGGCAGTGACCTCATCGACAAGGGCGTGAGCGTTGGATTCCCCCACGTCGGCGCAGCCCCGGACCTCGGCGCGTTCGAATACGGCGCACCCACGCCGGACGGCGGTAGCAGCGGCGCGGGCGGCAGCGCAGGCAGTGCGGGCACCGGTGGCGGAGGCGCCGGCGGTAGCGGCACCGACGCAGGCGGGGCGAGTGGCACCGGTGGCGTTCGCGATTCCGGTGCAGGCGCTGGCGGCGCGAGTGGCGGAGCTGCGGGCACCGGAGGAGCAACGACGACAGGGGGCGCGGGCAGCGGAGGCGTCGGTGGTGGCGCAGGCGTCGGTGGCGCAGGCGTTGGAGGCACAGGCGTTGGAGGCACAGGCGTCGGTGGCGCGGGCGTCGGTGGCACAGGCGTCGGCGGAAGCGGCGTTGCGGATGCAGCGGCGGGATCCGGCGGCATGGGCGGTGCGGCAGGAGGGTCTTCCGCCGGCGCGAGCGGTTCGCCCCGCGGAAGCGATAGCGGTCAAGCGGCGTGCTCGTGTCGTCTGAGCGAGGCGCGGGGAAGGCTTACCGACGCGGCTCCGTTCTATCTGCTCGCGGTCGCGGCCTGGCTTCGATCGGGAAAGAACGCGCGAAAGCGCGCTCGCCCTCCTACCAGGTCGCGGTGAGGCCCGAGCTGAGGAAGTTGACGACCTGCTTTTCGCCCAGCCACCACGAGAAATCGGCGCGAAAGTAGTCGAGGGCCCAGTGGAGGTAATCGGTCACGTGATAAACGAGGATCGCGTTGATTCCCATCTGCTGCTTGATGATGCTGTACTTGGGCTGACCGGTCATCGGATCGGGGAGGACGTCGACGTCGAGCAAACGAATGCGGGTGACGCCGGCCCCACCCCCGACATCGAATTTACCTAGGACGACCTGGGCCTGCGCATAATATCCATCGAAGATACGAAAGTCCGTCGTCAGCTCCGGCGGACCGTACGTTGCCTCGGAGGGATCGAGCGCATAGCTGATACCGAGTCCTCGCCCATAGTGGCCGGCCACACCGAGGCGCACGGGCCCGACCTCGAATCGGCCGCCGTACCCGGCGCCGTAGATCGTGGAGTCCTTGGGGCTGTCCTTCTGGTAGAGCTTTTGCCAGGTGCCATTGCCGAAGAGATGGATCTTGCCGACGTTGCCAATCGGTACGTCGTAGGTGAGCTCGGCCTCGGGGCGCCCCCATTTCGTGCGCTCCCACACCGATCCCACGATGTTGGCCGGATCGTAGTACCCGGCCGAGAGCTGGAGGCCCGCCACCACCGGCGTGGAGTAAACGAGCCCGGCCGCGAAACCGCTTCCGAGCACGCCGAACCCGATCTGGCCCGCCGTCGGCCCGTGCACATCGAGATCGCCGGGATAACCCATGGCGTAACCATGGCCATACATGAAATCGATCTCAGTCGCGCCCCTTGAAAACAGCGTCAGCGCTCGGCCGGCCAGGAAGCTTCCCCATGGCCCTTCGAACTTCATGTAACCTTCGCGCACGTCGGCAATGACCGGCCAGTATTTGCGATGGGCCTCGCTCTCGATGAAGGCCCAGATGCTCATGTAGGCCTTCATCGTGGTGGTCTCGGTCACATTACGCCGGAGTCCGAATCCAAAGATGTTGCCGAGGAAACCGCTGCGCACGCGCGAACCTTCGATGGTGCCCTGCGAGTAACCCGAACCCGTCGCGTTCGCCTCGCGTTCGGCCATGGCATCCATGCCGCCGCCACGGACGGCGTGAAGGAGGTTGCCACTGGTATCGTAAAGGTCCTGGGGTCGCGCGTCGCCGCGGGCATAGCTGAAGAACGCATTCACGCGGCCATTGGTGAAAATCTCCCAGCCCTCTTCTTCCTTGGCCAGCGTCACCTCGGCGGCGGCGTTCTTCGCTACGAGTGCCCCCCCAGCGAGGGCCAATAAAGAGAGTGTTACGAC
>DATHES010000089.1:0-67050 GCA_035318465.1 Polyangiaceae bacterium | reverse complement strand
CGGGGCGAGCCCCAGATTTTCCAAGAGAACACGGGCCGATAGGAGGCCGAGGGTGACCCGCGCCCCCCCCTTTCCGTCGAGCTCGCTAATGACTCCCATGCGACCGGCGAATGGTCCCCCGAGAACGCGAACTTTGGCCCCCACGAGGAGCGCCGGCATCGTCATGGTTCCTTTTACCTCGCCGCAGCGCCTTCTACACCCCCAGTACGAATCTGTCAGGTCTTGCTGCGGAAGGAGTGACCCGCAGCGCAGGCCGTGCATGTGATTCGAGCCGATCTGCCGGGGGAGGGGTCCTATGACAGCTGATCCTTGTCATCGCAATGCTATGTAGGTACGAACGGAAAGCCATCGTGAGCCCGGTGAAAGACAAGACGAAGGCAAAGCCCAAGGGAAAGGTCGCCGGCGCGAAGAGCTCGAACGTGGAGCCGCGCGCCTCGAAGGGCGCACGCGAGGAAGCACCGGCCGCGCAAAAGCGCTCCCCGTCGCAGCGCGGGGCCGCGGGCACGGTCGACCAGCGCGAAGGCAGCCGCGAGCCGCGATCGACGCCCAAAGGAGCATCGGCGAGAGCCCGCCCTGGAGAGGGCGCCGCGAGTCGCGCCGAAAAGGACGAGAACGCCGGGAAGACGGCCGCTGAGTCGAACGATGACAGCGCCGAGGCCGAAGAGGGGGACGACGAAATCGTCGAGGCAGCAGGTGAGGTCGTGGCCGAGGAGGTCAAGGTCGACGACATCCCCAAGCCGAGCCCCTCGCGCGGCAGCGCTCTGGCGCGGCTCGATCCGATGCAGCAGTACCTGCGCGAGGTGCAGCGCCATTCGCTCCTCACGCCGGAGGAGGAGCACAATCTCGCCGTCAAATACGTGGGCACGGGGGACGTCGCCGCGGCAGCGCGCCTCGTGACGGCGAACCTCCGTCTCGTGGTCAAGCTCGCCTACGAATACCGCCGCGCCTACAAAAACATCATGGACCTGGTGCAGGAGGGAAACATCGGCCTCATGCAAGCGGTCAAACGCTACGACCCTTACCGAGGCGTGAAGCTCTCGTCGTACGCGGCCTGGTGGATCAGGGCTTACATCCTGCGCTTCATTCTCAACAACTGGCGCCTGGTGAAGCTCGGCACCACGCAAGCGCAGCGCAAGCTCTTTTTCAACTTGAACAAGGAGAAGGCGCGTCTGTCGGCGATGGGGATCGAGCCGAGCGCGGCCGAGATCGCACGCCGCCTTGGAGTGGAAGAGCAAGAAGTCACGGACATGGACCGTCGCCTTTCGTCGGGCGAGATGTCCCTCGACGCGCCGGTAGGCGACACCGAGGGGCGCCCCGTATCACGGCTGGAAATGATGCCGACCTCCATGGCCGGACCCGACACTGCCGTCGCCGATGGGGAGATCCAGCAGATGGTCAAAGCGAAGCTTGCCGACTTTCGCACCACGCTCAAGGGCAAGGACGTCCAGATCTTCGACGACCGGCTGGTGGCCGAGGACCCGCTCACTTTGCAGGAGCTCGGGGATCGTTTCGGCATCTCGCGCGAACGCGTGCGCCAGCTGGAGGCGCGGCTCACCGGGCGGCTGCGCGAGTTCCTGAAGAGCGAGCTCGGCGACGCCGTCGCGAGCTGACGCGCTTGGCGGCCGTCCTCTACGTCGTCGGCACGCCCATCGGCAACCTCGACGACATCACCGCGCGGGCCGCCGACACCCTGCGCGGCACCGACCGCATCGTGGCCGAGGATACGCGGCGCACACGAACGCTCCTGACCCACCTCGGCGTCGAGAAAAAGCCGCTCACTTCGCTCGAAGCGCACGCCGCTCCCGAGGAGATCGCGCGCGTCGTGGCATGGCTCGCGGACGGTCAGAGCGTCGCCCTCGTGACCGACGCCGGGATGCCCTCGGTGAGCGATCCCGGGGCCGCGCTCGTCCGCGCTGCTGCACAAGCGGGGATCCGCGTGGTGCCGATCCCTGGACCGTCGGCGGTAACGGCGGCGATCGCGGCAGCGGGTCTCGCAGAGGGGGGATTTCGCTTTTTCGGCTTCCTCCCTCGCGGCGGATCGGCCCGCGCCGACGCGCTCGGCGCGGTGCTGTCGACGCCCGAGGCGGTGGTGATCTTCGAAGCGCCGACCCGCGTGGCGGCCACGCTCGCCGAGCTCGCCGCCCTTTGCCCGGGGAGGCTGCTCGTCGTCGCCCGCGAAATGACGAAGGTGCACGAAGAGCTTTTGCGGGGGACCGTTTCCGAGGTGGCGGAGCGCGAAAGCGGCCGCGAGTGGCTCGGCGAGGTGACCTTGGTGCTCGGCGCTGATGCCGAAGCCGGCCAAGGCGCGAAGGTCGACGACGATCGCGTCGACGCGCGCATCCGCGACGAGCTTTCGCGCGGCGAAACGGCGAAGACCATCGCCCAGCGTGTCGCCGCTTGGTCAGGGCGATCGCGGCGAGAAATCTACGAGCGGGTGCTCGACGCGAAGGGCCGCGGCGATCGCGGCGCGTAGCGGCGCGATGCTCACGACTCCACGAAGTCCAAGTCCTTGCCGTAGGTCTCTTTCAGCGCCGCGACGGCAGCGCCGGCCAGCGTGAACGCCGCCACGCCGACGGCGAGAGCACCCCCCACGACGCCGAGGGAGTCCTTGAGCCCAACGAAGCCCCACGTACAGAGCACCGCCGACCCGCGCACGAAGTTCGGCACGGTGGTGGTGACGGTGGCGCGGAGGTTGGTTCCGAACTGCTCGGAAGCCGACGTCACGAAGACCGCCCAGTAGCCGGTACCGAAACCGACCAGGGTGCAAGCGCCGTAAAAAGCCGTCAGCGATGCGCCTCCGAAAACGAAGTATACGCCAACGGACACGGCGGTGATGCCGATGAAGAGAGCGATCACTTTGCGCCGCGAGCGCCACAGCTGGCTCAGCAAGCCACTGGCCAGGTCTCCGGCGGCGATTCCGAAATAACCCCAGCGTACCGCGACGGCGCTCGACGGCGGCGGAGCGAGACCGAGAGCCTTGCCGATCTCGGGAGCGAGCGTGACCAAGACGCCGAACGCGTACCAGATCGGCACGCCCACCAGGATCACCGCGCCGTAACGGAGCACGCGCTCGCGCGTGGCAAAGAGCTGTCGAAAGTCGCCGCGCCGGACATCGCTCTTTTCTTTCAAACGGTCGAACATCCCCGACTCCACCACGCCGAGTCGCAAGAGCAGCAGCACGAAGCCCATGGCGCCTCCCACGTAGTACGAGGTCCGCCAGGGGAAGAGGGTTCCCATGAATCCGGCGATGATTCCGCCGCACAGGCCCACCGAGGCGATGATCGTCGTGCCGTAACCACGCGTCCGAGCGGGCATCAGCTCCGCGACCAGCGTCACCCCCGCGCCGAGCTCACCGGCCAAGCCCACCCCGGCCAGGAACCGCAGGAGCGCATACTGATCGACGGTCTCCACCATGCCGTTGATGACGTTGGCAACCGAGTAAAGGATGATCGAGCCGAACAACACCGAAAGCCGGCCGAGCTTGTCGCCGAGCACGCCCCAGATGATCCCGCCCACCAGCATGCCGATGAACTGCATGTTGAGGAGGCGCACGCCGGTGCTGGTCAGCGCTTCACCGGTCACGCCGAGCGATTTCAAGCTCTCCACGCGCACGACGCTGAAGAGGATGAGATCGTAGATGTCGACGAAGTAACCGAGCGCCGCCACCAGCACGGCGAGGTAGATCGCGCGTTGGGAGTTGGATGCGACCATCGGTGAGCTCGTTCGTACCATGAGCGGCGGCCCCCTAGCACTAAGCTGTCAGTTCTTCGCCATACCAGATCACGATCGGCCAATTCAGCCAGGCGGCCACGTAAGATGCGGCGACGCCGCCGCCAAAGGGTGCTCGGATGGCCACGGCCGCGAGGTGCTCGCCTTGCTGGCTTCGTTGAAGGGGCGTCCTGCCTGTGCGGTCAGGCGGCTCCGTGGGCGTATGCCCGCTCCGATGATCGATCTGTCAGCGAGAATCTGACAGAGTAGTGCTAGGACAGGAGTTAGCGTTCGATCCCCTCGCCCACGTCGCCTCGCGCCGGCATCTCGCGCACGCCTCGGTCGAGCACGCGATGGCTTTGCCCTCCGCTCTCGGAGCCGGCATCGGCCGCGCCGGCGTCGGCCGCGCCGCCTTCGGGCACGCCGGGGCCTGGGAAACCTGCTGCGCAAAAGAGCTTGGCGATGCCGCGGTAGTATTCCGCAAACGTCGTGTAGCCGAGGCACGGCGCGTAGGTAGCGCTGTCGCTGCACGCCGAAGCGGACCCATACGAACGACAGACCGTTTCGCCGGCCTGGTCAGCGCATGCGGTGAAGGCGTTGTAAGCTGCGCACGCCTTCATACACGCGGCGTCGCCGCAGGTGTCGAAGGCTTGCAGCTCCGCGCCGCAGCCGGACGCGCTGACGTTACCGTCGGCCAGCGCGAGACAACCGGCCACGTTGATGCGCAAGATGCGATTCGCCAAGTAGATGAGCGGCCCGTAGAAACCCTCGTCCTCGGTCGCGTAGAGGCAACGTCGGCAAGCCGCGTTGGCGGGGGCGCGATTGAAGGCGGCGCATTCCGCCGCCGAGAAGGTCGAATCGCTCTCGCAGAGCTCGTATTCCCTATCGATCTGCGTATCGGTACAAGCGTGAGGACTCGCTCGCGGGGGCCGCCAGGTCGGTATCCAGGGAGTGGACAGCTGCGGCGCGCATCCGCCCTCGGGCGCCGCGGCGTCGACCGGGCCCGGCGCCGCGCTGTCGTCTCCGCCGCAAGCTGCAGCGGTGAGCATCAGCGCCCCGGCGAAGCGTCCGAGGGGTCGACGGGGGGATACGAGCGGCGGCGGGCCGGGCCGGACGGCCATCGCGCGGCTCATTCGTTTCCTCCTCGCGCGCGACCGCCGCTCTCCCCTGTCACGACGCCGCAGAAGAGGCGCGCTGCCGCGACGAAGTAGTCCTGGTTCGTCGCGTAGGCCGTGCACCTCGAATACAGAGGGCGAAGCAAGCAGACGGCGTCGAGATAATATTGCCGACAGGGGCCGCTCCCGGCCTCCTCGCGGCACTTCGTGTAGGAAGTGAACGGTTCGCACCCCTCGCAAGCAGCGTCATAGCAAGCGCTCGCCGCCTGCACCTTGGCGCCGCAGCCGCTCGAGCTTTTGTCCCCGTCGAGGAGCGCGATGCATCCCGGCGTGTTGGTCTTCCAGGAATCGTCGAGGCGAATGATGGCGCCATAGGAAGACTCATTTCCATCCGAAAATAGGCAGCCGACGCAAGTTGCGTTGGACGGGTCGTCGCGGAAGGGCGCGCAGCTTGCCGCCGTCCCCATGAGACTCTCGCACGCCCGATACTCGAGCTGGATCTGATCTTCGCTGCACGCGTCCGACCGTGGCGCGCGCGGCGGCGTCCAATGGGGAGCCCACGCCGCGGGAAGGCGCGGCGTACACTTCGTGCCCGCGTCACTGCCGGGCCCCGCTGGCGCTGCATCGCCGCCGCCGCAGGCCACGAAGAGTGCGACGAGGTTTGCGGCGAAGATGAGGGGAGCGGCCCTTCGCCGGCGTGCGGCCGGAGACGCGCCGCGGAGAAGCTCGCGCGGCCGCGGTGCTCGTCGGACGAGTCTCTCGAGCACACAACGCAGCATCGCAAGTGAACCTCATACCAGTTTGCTCGCGCGCGCCAAGGCTCTCGAGGTGAGGCCGACGGCGAGGGACTGCCCGCGGAGCGCTCGTGCTTTCGAAGGCGAGGGGGTCGCATCGCGCGTCGCTCCTTCGAGGCGCGGCTCGCGGCGCCGGCGGCCGGCTCGACTGGCCGCTGGACACGGCCATTCCGCGGGATATCATGCCGCCCTTGCGCGAGGCTCGCCGCCCCGATGGGGCGTTCGACGCAAATCCTAAGGAAGGGGTCGTCCATGAACCGAATACGAAAATTTGTCCTGCTGGGTGCGGCAGCGCTTGCACTCGCGACGGGATGTAAGCCCGACCCCGCCACCGAGCATCGCGAGAAGGCCATCAATTTCTCCAATCAATCGCAATGGAAAGAAGCAATCGAGGAGTACGCGCTGTCGCTTCAGGCCGACCCCAAGCAAGAGAAGCTCTGGGAAGAAAAGGCCTACGCGCACATGCAGCTGCAGGAGAACGAGCCTTTCGAGGCGGCGATGGTGAAACTGGCCGAGCTGAAGCAGGACAACCTCAAGAAGGCCGAAATCTACCGCAACATCGGCGGCGTCTTCGTGCAGAAGGGGCTCGGTGACGAGGCCGAAAAGAACTTCATGAAAGCGGCGGCGCTCAACCCCAAGGACGACCAATCGCTCGGGTGGATCGCCGAGATCTGGGCGCAGCGCGGCGGAGCGAGAGCCATGGGCGTGCCGGCCAAACCCGAGGCGCTCGACAAGGCGCTCGAATATACCGACAAGGTCATCGCCCTGAAGCCGGACGAGACGGCCGGCTATATCAACAAGCGCATCGCGCTCATCAAGTACATCGATTATTGGCAGCAGCAAAAAGCCAAGTCGGATGCGGAAGCGATGTCCGAGAGAAACAAGGAAAAGCGAAAAGAGCTCCTTGCCAAGGGCGACCAATTCCTGCCACAGATCGACAAGTACAAGAAAATGCTCGACGAGACCTCGGCAAAACTGGCCGAAGCCGCGAAAAAGCCGCAGCCCGCCCCGGCCGGCGCGCCGGCCGCGAAGTAGCCCTCAGAGGTTTCCTCTACAGGCCACCCTGTCGCCTAAAATCCCCACAGGTATTCCACTCTCAGGAAGGTCGTCGCGTAGGCGAGTGTCCCGGCATCGGCCGTGAAAATCGTGTGCATGCGCAGCTGCGCTCCGATCGCCCAATTTCGCTCCAGCTGATAGTCGAGACCGAGCGCGAGCTGGCCGCCAGGCGACATGGGGGAAAGATCGCCCATCCGATAGCCAGCCGCCAATAAGCCAATATAAGGGACGGCTCGGGCTACGTCGATGGTGTAGGCAACACCGGCCGCGCCGCTGACGATGGTCGCCAGTGAGAACAGCCGCGCGCTCTCTCCCGTGCCGATGGTGACTGCAGCCCCCGGCTGGCGCGTGACGTCGAGCTCGAGCATGGCGTTGAAGGAATCGGAGAGCCCGTAAGCGGCATGGCCTCCGCCCCCGAATCCGCTTACGCCGCCTTCCAGAACCACCGCGTAGCCGCCGTCGATCCCCACGTGCCACTGTCGTTCGAAAGCGTTTGCCTCGCGGACAGGAGCAAGCCACGCCGTGAGAAGAGCCAACCGGACGCCGACTTTGCGGAGCTCGAGCGGAGTGCGCACCGGGGGACACCCTACATCATCTTGACGGGGTCGACGTCGATCACCATGCGGATCCCTCCCCCGAGCTGCTCGCGCATCGGCAAGAGCGCCAAGAGCGATGTGCGCAGCGGGCGCCGCTCTTTGCAGCGAAGCAACACCTGAAAACGATAGCGTCCTTGCAGCCGCGAGAGCGGCGCGGGACGTGGTCCGCGCACCTCGACTTCGCCCGACACGACCGCGCGGGTGTGGGACGCGGCGTCGGCGACCCGTTGCGCGGCCGTTCGCGTGGCGGCCTCGTCCGGTCCATCGACGCGAATCATCGCCCAGCGCGCGAACGGCGGGTAGTCGAGCTCCTCGCGGTCGGCGATCTCGCGCTCCAAGAAGCCGCGCACGTCGTGCCGGGAAGCGAAGACGATGGCGGGGTGCTCGGGGTCACGCGTCTGGATGATCACCGTGCCCGGCCTGTCGCTCCGTCCGGCGCGCCCGGCGACCTGCACCAAGATCTGGAACGCGCGCTCGGCGGCGCGATAGTCGGGCATCGATAGGGCGGCATCGGCGTTGATGACGCCGACCAGTGTGACGCGCGGCAGGTCGTGCCCTTTGGTGACCATCTGGGTGCCGACCAGGATGTCGACCTCGCCGGAACGGACGCGGTCGAGGACGGCCTCGGCCTTGGCCCCGGCGGCTACGTCGCGGTCGAGGCGTGCCACGTTGGCTTTGGGAAAAGCGGCGACGATGGCCGCCTCGAGCTTCTCGGTGCCGAGCCCTTCCAGCTCCAAGCGTTTCGCCGAGCAAGCGGGGCAAGCCCCCGGTAGTGGCGCCGAATAGTCGCAGTAGTGGCAAAGGAGTCGGCCCCCGTTGCCGCGATGAAAAGTGAGCGCCACCGAGCAGAGCTTGCATCGCACGATGGTGCCGCAACCGGCGCAGATGACGCTCGGCGCAAAGCCGCGTCGATTCAAGAAGAGAATGATTTGCTCGCCGGCAGCGAGCGTCTTGTCGATGGCGCGGTGCAGAGGCAGCGACAGGAGCGGATGACCGGAAGGGCCGGGCCCGATGCGCTTCAGATCGACGAGCTCGATCTTGGGCAGCATGGCCGCGGCGTGCGCGCGCTCGGGAAGCTCGAGCTTGGTGAGCTTGCCGAGACGGCACAGCACCTCCGTTTCGAGCGACGGCGTCGCCGATCCCAGGACGGCGACCGCGCCGGCGCGGTGGGCCCGCAGAATCGCCATGTCGCGGGCGTGGTAGCGGGCTCCCTCTTCCTGTTTGAACGAAGAGTCGTGCTCTTCGTCCACCACCACCAGACCGAGTTTTTGCACTGGCGCGAAGAGCGCAGAGCGGGCTCCGATGGCGACTTGCAGGGCGCCGCTGCGCAGGCGGCGCCACATCAGGTGACGCTCCTTCTCCTTGAGACCGCTGTGGATCACCCCCACGTCGTCGCCGAAGCGCGCGCGGAAGCGGCCGACCAATTGGGGCGTCAATGCGATCTCCGGCACGAGCACGAGGGCACCTTTGCCGGCACCGAGGCACGCTTCGATCGCGCGCAGGTAGATCTCGGTCTTGCCGGAGCCCGTCACGCCGAAGAGCAAGAAGGACTGCGCGCGTTCGGCGACGATGGCCTCGCGCAGCGTCGCGGTGGCAAGCTCCTGCGACGGCGTCAGTCGCGGGGGCACATCGCGCGCGACGGGAAAAGCGAAGAACGGTCCCGCCGGCACCTCTTGGCGACGGAGCTCGACCAACCCGAGCTCGGCGAGCCTCTTGACGGCCGCGCGCGCGCCTTTCCATTGCTGCTCGAGCTCGAGGACCGAAATGACCGGACAGGTGCGCAGATGCTCGAGCACATCGCGCGCGCGGCCACGAAGCTTCTTGGCGGCCGCCGTCGTCGACGCACCATCGCCGTTGTCGCTTTTCTCGCCGAGCAACGCCGCCGCCGGCAGGTGAACCATGGTGATGGCGCGGCTTCCCACCGTGCGGCCCTTCAAGCTCTTGCCGGTGGGATCGACTTCGGACAGCGCGCGCACCTGGGTGCGCTCCAGCGCCGGCAGCGCCATGCGCAAGACTTCGCCGATGGGCGCCAGGTAATAGGAGGCGAGCTCCTTGAGGAAGGCGAGCAACTCCGGACCGAGCACCGGCTCGTCGTCGACGATCGCAGCGAGCAACCGCAATTTGCTGCGATCGAACCCCGGTTCGCCCCCCGAAACGCCGAGCACCACCCCCAGCGTCTTGCGCGGCCCGAAGGGGCAAAGCACGCGCATGCCGGGGCTTACCCGTTTTTCCCACGAGACAGGCACCTCATAGGAAAAGGAATGCGCGAGCGGCACCGGTATCGCCACGTCGGCGATCAGCATCAGCGGTAGCTGAGCCAGAGAAAGACGATGGCCACGATGGCGACACTGAGCCACAGCATCTTGCCCACCGCCGAAACGCGCGGCGCCGGAATGGGGGCGATGATGGAGGTCTCGCCGCGCCGATCGGACAGCGGCATCGGGATCTGGTACGAAACGGCGGGCTTTTCGTCTTGGGTCGCCTCGGGGGCCACCGTCCACCGGCCGCTCGAGGGAACGACGCCAGCGACTTCGGCCTCACCCCCGAGGGGTAGCCCGGCCTCGAGCACCTGCGCCGCCCGCTCGTGGGCGCGACGCTGCTGGACGAGCTCTTCACCGAAACGGTTGATGAGCCATTCACCGAAACGGATGGGGCTGGCAATGAGCTTCGATTCGGCGACGTAGTCCTCGAGGTCGCGCAGGAGCAAGCGTGCGCTCTGGTAGCGGTCGTTGCGGTTGAAAGCGAGCGCCTTGTGAACGATGCCGAAGAGCGTTTCCTCGAGTGGCAAACCGCGCGATGCAAGCTCGGGGACGCGCGCCGCCTTGGCTTGGTCGAGGAGCGTGGGCCCCCCTTCGGCCGCCACGCGATAGAGTCGCCGCCCGGCGAGCAGCTCCCAGAGAACGATGCCGATCGAGAAGACGTCGGCGCGCGCATCGATCGACTCGCCGTTGGCCTGCTCGGGGCTCATGTACCCGGCTTTGCCCTTGATGACGTCCTCGGGGTGCGGCGCGGCGTCGTTGGCGTGGGCGATGCCGAAATCGCAGAGCTTCACCTCCCCTTCGAGACTGATGAGGATGTTGGAGGGTGACACGTCGCGATGCACGATGCCGAGGGGCGTGCCGTCCTCGCTCGTGCGGCGGTGGGCGTAGTCGAGGCCGCGGAGCGCCTCGATGACGATGAGCAGCGAGTACTGGACCGGCAGGGCCGTCTTGGTGCGCGAGCAGCGGCGGAGCAGCTCGATGAGATCGAAACCTTCCACGTACTGCATGGCGATGTAGAGAACGCCATCGACCTTGCCGAGGTCGTGCACCTGCACGACGTTGGCGTGGTCGAGCCGCGCCGCCAGCTTGGCCTCGATGATGAGAAGCTCCGAAAACTCGGGACTCTCCGCCAGCCGCGGCAGGATCTGTTTGACCACCACGAGCCTCGTCGCGCCAAGCTCGGTCTGGGCGCGCGCGAGGAAAATGTCGGCCATACCGCCCTGGCCGATCTTGTCGAAGAGGGTATAGCGGCCAAGCGGGCGCGGAAGCGGTAAGTCGACCGTGGTGGCGGGCACAGACATTAGGCAACGATCGAGGTGAGGCTCATTGACTGGAGCTCGGCGGCGGAATGATCGGCGGCGGAAAGTGCTGGATGATTCCACCAACGACGCTACTAGCAAGCCCGGGTAATGCCGACGGATGGGGAAGGGCGATGGTCGGCATGCCGGGCGGGAATCCGAGGGGGGGTGGCACCGCGGCATCGATCTTGGCAACGGTGATCCCTGCGTCGCCCTTGGCGCCGGCCGCAGCTGCACCCCCGTCGGAGCGGGGTCCCACGGTCTTCAGGAGCGGAATCGCCGCCGACGGTTGGACCGGCAAGAGCGGCGTCGCGGCGGTCGTGGGCGGCGGTGCGACGACGACCGGCGTCGCGCTCGGGGCAGGAGGAGCGTCTTCCTTCTTGTTGCATCCGAACGACGACAGGACGAGCGGCAGCGTGGCAACGGTGACGACAGCAACGACGAGCGGAGCGGTCTTCATGAAGAGCGAGTCTATCCCTAGCCCCTTCCGTTCGGCCAGGCTCTCGCGGTAGCCTCGTTCGAGCGGCAGGATTGGGCAAGGCGCTCGCCCGCCCGAGACAGTCAGCCTTTCTGCGGCTTTACCGCCGCGCACTCCCCTTCCCTTCTGTTTCGATCTCGGTGCTGGCGCCCGTGGGGCGCGCCGCGAAAAGTGCTAGAAACCACCCCACGTCATGGCGAAAGGTCCCGAGAGTAAGCCGCCGCCGCCCGCCTCGGCGGAAAAGCCTCCGGCCCGAGCGAGATCGAGACCGCCGACGTCGAGGCTCGGAAGGTTGGCACGTCTGGGTGCACTCTCCACGCACGCACTTCCGATCGCCATCGAAGGCGCCAAGCGCGCGCTCGGCGCCAAACGAACGGAAGAAGACGCCAAGAAGGTGCGCGAGCGGATGCTGAGCGACGCGCGCAAGGCCGCCCACGCCATGTTGAAGACGCTCGGCGAAATGAAGGGTGTGCCGCTCAAGCTCGGCCAGATGGCAAGCTACATCGACGGTCTGGCCCCTCCTGGATACGAGGAAAAATTCCAGCGCGTGCTCACCAATCTGCAGGAAAGGGCGCCGCCGCTCTCAGCGGAGGCAGCCGCGCGCGTCGTGCGCGAGGACCTCGGCGCGCCACCCGAGCAGATCTTCGCGTCGTGGACGCGGCAGCCGTTCGCCGCGGCAAGCATCGGACAGGTGCATCGCGCCGTCACCCATGGCGGCGAAACCGTTGCGGTGAAAGTGCAGTACCCGGGCATCGACAAGGCGATCGAGAACGACCTGAAGAGCCTTTCGCTCCTCGAAGCCTTTTCCTCACCCGTTTTACGCAAATACCACACCAAGGAGACGCTCGAAGACGTAAAAGACGTCTTTTTGGCCGAGCTCGACTACGGCCGGGAAGCGGCGATGGCCGACACGTTTCGCCGGATGAACGCGGACGTGCCGGGCGTCGTCATCCCGCGCATCTACCACTCCCTCTCGACGAGGCGCGTGCTCACGGCCGAGCTCATCGGCGGCCAGCCTTACAAGGAGTTTTGCGAGACCGCATCGCAGGAAGAAAGAAACCGGGCCGGCGTTACCATTTGGCAATTCATGTTCCGTTCGATGCTCCGCTACGGCATCCTCTACGCCGACCCTCACCCCGGCAACTACCGCTTTCTCGGACAGGGCAGAGTCGCGTTCCTCGATTTTGGCTGCGTCAAAGTGCTGCCCGACGCGCTGCTCGACGGCATGAAACGCTACATGCGTGCCGCGCTCGATAGTGACTGGGAAGCGTTCGATCAGGCCTGCGCGGAGGTGCTCGGCTACGACCCCGACGACCAGGAAGGGTGGGCGCTTTACCGCTCGTACACCCTCGAGCTTCTCACGCCGATCATCTCCGACGCGCTCTTTCAATGGTCCCCGGAAGTCGCGAGGGAGGCCATCGCCTTTCTCGTGCGCGGCCACAAGAAAATCATCTTCAAGGAGGGCAACTCCCTTCCCAAGCTGCCCAAACCGATTCGCCCGCCGGCCGAATCGACGTTCGTCAACCGGCTCCAGTGGGGACTCGCGTCGATCATGGGAGGCCTCCGCGCGCAGGCGCACTTTCGTCCGCTCACCGAGTCGTGGGTGCGCGAAGGGCGGCAGCCGGTGCCGGTTTAGCGTGGAATCGAACGCGGTACTGCGCTCGCTCTCCGTGCGCGCGCTCGCGCTCGTGCTCGGCGTCGCTGGGTGCTCGCGCCATCCGCCCAACGACGTCACCGAGTCGGCGAGCGCGGGCGCGCCGCCCTCGGCGGCTTCGGTCGAAGTGGCCAAGATCCTGAGCCGCGAGCTCTTGACCGATGACGAGCTCGAAGGGGGCGACGCGGAAAAGACGGTGATCGATTTCGTCCGCCGCGAGTCGTGGGACGAAGCGTGGACGGCGATCGACGCCCTTCCCGAAGCGAAGAAGGGGCGACCCACGCTGCGCCTCTTGCGCGGTCGCATCGCCATGGCGCGCGGCGATCATCCGACCGCGGTGGCGGCGCTCACCGGCCTCGAGAACGAGCTCGCCCCCATTGCCGGCGATATCGAGCGATGGCGCGCGGAGGCGCAGGCCCAAGCGGGCCCATTTCCGGAAGCAGCGCAGTACTTCGCCAAGCAAGGGGGGGCGATCGCTCTCGGTCGCGCCGCGCTGGCGTTCGACAAGGCAGGAATGCCCAAGGAGGCCCGCGCTACGGCCGAGCGCGCTCTTACCGGTGGCAAGGGGGATGCGAGCGAAGCCGCCGTCCGCGCGCTCCGAGCTCGCCTCGCGGAAGCGGAAGGCGATCCCGCGGCGGCCATCGAGGACCTGCGTTTCATCGTGCTCCGTGCACCTGCGGACGAGGCGGCCGAAGCAGCGCTGACCGCGCTCGAGCGTCTCGATCCGGCGCGACCGCTCACCACCAAGGAGCGCCTCGGTCGTGCCGACAAGCTGGTCGACGCAGGGCGAACCGACGAGACGCTCGCCGAGCTCGATCTCGCCGAGAAGGGCGCCGGCCCCGCCGAACAGGAGGACATCGCATGGGCGCGCGCGTTCGCGCTCTACAAGGCGCGCAATCGTTACGAAAAAGCGGCGCTCGCTTTCGGCAAAATCGGCACCAAGAAAGGACCGCGGCAACCGGAAGCGCTCTACTACGCTTCCCGAGCCGCTTCGCGCGCCGATCACGACGAAGAGGCAGCCAAGGGCTACCGCGCGCTCGGACAGCGCTTTCCCATGAGCCCCTGGGCCGACGAAGCAACGTACTTGCTGGCGCGCCTTTCGTTCCTGCACGCCGCGTGGGGCGACGCTGCCGCGGGGTATGCCGCCTACCTCCGCAAGTATCGCCTGGGAAAGCAGCGCGACGGCGCCACCTACGAACACGCCCTTTCCCTGCTCGCCGACGGTAAGCACGCCGCGGCGCGCACCGAGCTGCACGCGCTCGCTTCGTCGGCATCGGGCGCCGAGGCCGCGCGGCTGCGCCAGCTCGAAGCCCTGGCCGCGCGCCGCGCGGGCGACAAGAGCGCGGCCGTGTCGATGTGGAGCGACATCGTCAAGTCGCAGCCGTTCACCTGGGCGGCGATGGCTGCCCGGGCGCGTCTCATCAAGGAAGGCGAAGAGGCACCTTCGCTGCTCGAGCCTTCGGATGGAAGAACCGCCGAACCGCTCGCGTCCAAGCTCCCGCCCGTGGCTCACCTCTACCATCGGCTCGGCCTCGACACCGAGGCGGAAGCCTATTTGCGCGCCCACGAGCGCGAAGCGACCACCGATCTGCGGGGACGCGAGAAGGAAGCGCTCTGCGCCATGTACGGCGAGCTCGGTCGCGCGACGCGCCTCTATCGAATCGGAATCGAAGCAGTGCCGAGCGCGCTTCTCGCGCGCGCACCCTCGCCCGCCTCGGAGTGGGCGTGGCGCTGCGTTTACCCACGCCCGTACGCCGATCGGGTCGGCGACATCGAGGCCCGCGAGAAGCTGCCCGCGGGGCTCATCTACGCGGTGATGCGCCAGGAGAGTAGTTACGACCCTCACGCCGTGTCGCGCGCGCGTGCCGTGGGGCTGCTTCAGCTCATGCCCGACACAGCACGCCGACTCGCGGCTGAAATGGGGCAGCCCTTCGACGAGAAGAGGCTGCGCATCCCCAGTGTGAACCTCGACCTTGGCGGACGTTACCTCGCCAAGACCCTGCGCTCCTTCGATGGCTCCATCCCCGTCGCCGCCGCGGGCTACAACGCCGGTCCCGGCGCCGCGCGGCGCTGGATCACGAGGATGAATGTCGATCTCGACATTTGGGTCGCGCTCATCCCCTTCGAAGAGACGCGCACGTACGTCGCCCGCGTGATGTCGAACTTCGCCCGCTACGCCTACCTTTCGGGGGGGGAAACGCAGGTCCCCGATCTCGACCTTCGCCCCCTGTCGGTGGCCAGAGAAGACGCGAACGACTATTGACGGCGGCTGGGCGCCCCGGCCCCAGCCGCCCGCGTTGGGGTCTCTCCGCCAAGGCGCGCCCCGAGGGGGCTTCCACGGCGGAGGCTGGGGCCCCCCCGGTCTCCCTCCGCCTGTTAAGTGCCAAGCGCTGTTCAAGCGCTGTTAAGGAGAGGGCGCCTACTCGGGGACGGAAACATGCAATGAATAGGGAGAGTGGACGGAAACCAACATCCGCAGCGGGCGCGAGGCCCAGGGAGCTGCTAAGAGCTTCCGCCCGCAGTTGCCAGCGCTGGACACTTAGTCAACAGGCGCAGCGTGGCTGACCCTGGGTAGTTCTTTGCTTGAAAGTGGTGGCTTTGCCACCGGACACGAGCACGGAATCTTTTTTGTCGATGGTCCACGGGTCGTTCCCTCTGCCACCGCTACTCAAGTGTTCCGGCATCGAGACCCGGAACCCCCTCATTGAGGTCAGAACTCACCTATGCCTGGTCTAACCTTCATGATTTTGCGCGGGGTGATCGGTTTCGCGCCCGGCTTCCTACAGTATAAGTACCCGTTGGATGCGGCCTCCATGAAGGGACGACCCGAGGCATGAGCAAAGCTTCTCAACAACAACAACCGATGACTTCTCGCGATCGGACAACCCCCGCGCCTGCCCGGCCGAAGCAGCCAGGCAAAGGCGACGGGAACGGCAACGGCGTCAAGCCCGGTCCGCATCGGGAAGCTGCGACGCAGGCTTCCGCCGAGGATGTCGACGAGTTCGCGATCGTGCCGTCGGAATCGGCAGAAGACGATTTTTTTGCCCGCGGCGAAGCCAACTCGTCATTGCCCCCCGCGGCGATGGATGTGGCTGTCCCCGACCTCGACGATCCGCCGGAAAGCGAACCGCTCACGCCAGCGCAGCTCCAGCGACGCATGCGTCTGCGACGCATCGTGGGAGTCGTCGTCGGTGCAGCCGGCATGCTGACCGCGGTCGTCGGCGCCAAAGCGCTCGCCGCGCCCCCAGCCAGAGTCACGGCTTCCGACGGCGGGCTCAATGTGCCCCACCAAGTCGTCCCGTCGATCGCGATGGCAGGGCAGGACCAGCCCGCCGCCGCCAAGACGACACCTTCCGAGAAGGTCGCCGCGGCCGACCCGGGTGCAGCGCCCGCCGTCGAGACCGCGCCGGTCGGCGACAATCCCGCGCAACAAGAGGGTTCCGGCGATCCGAGCGCGCAGCCCGGTGCCGAGACCGCCGCGGGTGCGACGGCCGCTACCGCGCCGACACGGCGCCTGCCCGTGATCGACGTCGAAATCCCGCCGACAGCCGACCCGACGACCGACAGGCAGTGGGAGTCGGCCGCCAAAAACCTGGCGTCGCAAGATTTCAAAGGCGCCGACAGCGCTTTTGCCGAGCTCGGGAAGCGCGGCGATCCGGCCACGCGCGAAGCAGCTCGTCTCGCGCGCGCCGCGTGGTGGACGGCGAATGGGCGCCAGAGCGAAGTAAAGCCCGTCCTTGCCGATCTCGCGGCGAACGCGACGAACCCTTCCGTGCGCCAGCAAGCTCGCGAGCTGCTGCGCGCGAACTGACACGCTCGGGTCAGTTCTTGTCCCCGGGGTCAGTACGAACCGGGGACCTCGGCCGCAAACCGCGCCAGGACATCTCCCGGCAGCCGCGGGCCATCGGCAGCCCAGCGTGCCGCGTAAGCATCGCGCACCACGAGCTCGGCCAGCTTTCCTCGCGGCGAGAATCCCCATTCTGCCTCCTGCGACACGTCGTCGGGATCGGCATAGACGCGCCACACGAAAAAGCCCAGAAACGCCGGCTCGTCGAGCAGCGGCGCGAGCAGGCCGAGGTACGCCTGCGCCTGCGCTCGCTCATCGACGAGCACCTCTTTCATGCCATCGGGCCATTCCCACGGCCTTAGCGCGGGGTCAGTCCGCGTCGTGTAGCCGAGCTCGGTGAAAAGGACCGGCTTGCGCCAGGTCGCACCGAGACGCCGCACGCGCTCGGCCACCCGGCGGCCCCCCTCCATGAGCTCGGAGAGGGTCGCTCCGCCGCGTTCGGCGAGCGGATAAAAGGCGTTGATCCCGATCACGTCGAGGGCGCCCAGGATGGCCGTGTCATCGACGTCGTCCCAGTTGGCCGAATAGGTCAGCGGGCCCCCGTACACACGCCGGACATCGGCAAGGATGGGGAAGAACCCCGGCGCGTGTCGCCCGGTGAGCCAGCTGCCGAGCTCGACCCCCACGCTGAACATGTCGGCGCGCCCCTCGCGCGCCACCTCGGCCCACGCCAGCAAAAAGGCGCGGTAGGCAGCGGTCCACGCGCTCCACGCCTGGTCGTCGCCGGGATCGATCTGGCCACGCCACTGTCCATTCTCGACCCACAGGTGCGGGACGAGCAGGACGCGAAGGCCGCGCGCGTGAGCCTGTCGCATGGCCGCCAGCACGGCGGCGCGGTTGTCCTCGAAGCGAGCTTCGAAGCTCCAATCGATTCCCGTCGGCGCCAGATCGAAGACGCGGCCATAGGGCGTGACGCTGACCCAAGTAGCTCCCATGCGGGAGATCTCCTCCATGGTCCGCGCAGATGCAGCCGATCCATAGCCTTTACCGGGATGGACGGCGCTCTCGATGGGGCCCACCGTCATGCCGCGCACGGGTGTCGTGAGGTCCCACGCGGCCCCCTGCGCACTCGTCGTGCGAGCGAGCAGAGCGACGGCAAAGGCCATCGCACACCCGCGCGCCCGCTCACCCATGCGATCCCATGTGCCGGCGGTAGAGATCTTGGGCGAAAGCGTCGCTGACATCGGCGATTCGCGCCACGACGGCGTCGGCCCCTGCTTCGAGCAAGCGCATCTCTGGGTAGGAGTGCGCCACGGCGACGCAGGTGAGCCCCGCGGATTTGGCCGATTCGATGCCGGCCAGCGAGTCTTCGATGACGAGGGCTCGCCGCGCGTCGTCGGTTCCGATGCGCACCGCCAACGCGTTGACGCCGAGCTCGTATCCCATGGGATCGGGCTTGCAGCGCGGCGTGTCTTCGGCGCTGATGACGGTGTTCACCAGATGGCTGATTCCCATGAGGCGTAGAGCGAAGGCGATCTCGTCGCGCAGGGCCCCCGACACGATGGCCACCGGTCCTAGGGCCGCGCGCCGGCGCACGACCTCGGCCGCGCCTTCGAAGACGACGAGTCCCGCCTCGGCTCGGCGCATGTAAAAAGGGCGTTTGGCAGCGGCGAGGGCTTCCACCTCCGCGTCGGTGACCTTCCTGCCGGCGTCTTCCAGCATCGACCGGATGGCGCCGATGTCGTCGAACCCGAGATAGCGCTCTACGTACGCCTCGTCGCTGAAAGCGATTCCGAGCGGCCCGAGCACATCGCGAAACGCGTCGCGATGGACCATCTCGTCATCCACCAAAACGCCGTTGAAGTCGAAAATCGTCGCCGGAAACACGGTGGCTACGCTTAGCACGACCACCAAGCCGAAGATCGGCCGGAGGGCGTCTCGGGCGCCCGAGCAGCTGCATTTGCCAGGTCGCGCGCCCGCGCACCCCCTCGGTGGGGTCGCGTACCCCAAACGGCCGTGTCCAGCAGAGTCCGTTTGTCTCTACCTTGGACCTTCGATAGCCTGAACCAGGTGGCTTCGCGAAGCGCAGCATCGGACCTTCTCGCAGATTCGTTGCGCGGTGCAAAGGTGCTCATCGTCGACGATGACCCGCTGCAATGCGCGCACCTCGCCAAGATCGTCAGCGAATGGCACGCCGAGCCGTTCACGGCGCAGCAGCTCTCCGACGCACTTCGCCTGCACAAAGAGGCACATCCGGATCTGGTTCTGCTCGACGTGATGATGCCCCACGTCGACGGCTACAAGCTGGCGCAGATGTTCAAGCGGGCCTCCCCCTTCGTCCCCATCATCCTCTTGACGGCCCTCGAGGACATCGATTCCAAGCGGCGCGGACTGTCGTCCGGTGCCGACGAGTTTTTGAGCAAGCCGGTCAATGCGCTCGAGCTGCAGATCCGCTTGTCGTCGATGATCCGCATCAAACGTCTCGCCGACGAGCTCGAACGCGTCAACAAGAACCTCGCCGAGCTCGCCACCATCGACCCGCTGACCCAGGTCGCCAATCGCCGCGCCTTCGAGCAGCGTATGACCCACGAGTTTCAGCGCGAGCGCCGCTACAAGCACCCTCTCGCCTGCATCTTGATCGACATCGACCACTTCAAGGCCGTCAACGACAACTACGGGCACCCCGTCGGCGACAAGGTGCTCGTCGAGGTGGCGGCGGCCATCCGGGAGTCGACCCGCACCACGGATCTCGTGGCGCGTTTCGGCGGCGAAGAGTTCATCGTGGTCGCTCCGGAAACCACCGCCATCGCCGCTCACCTGGTGGCCGAACGCATCCGGCGCGCCATCAGTGAGAAAACGACGGCCAAGGCCGACCCGGGATTCCCCGCGGTCACGGCGTCGCTCGGCGTTGCCACCACCGAAACCCCTGTCCTCACCGAGAGCGAGCTCGTCGCCAAAGCCGACGCCGCGCTCTACCGCGCCAAGCGCGAAGGGCGCAACCGTGTCGTCCTTGCCGACAAATGACGATCGCCCCCGGACGGGCGCACGTGAAGCCGACGTGGTCATCGTCGGCGGCGGTCCGGCCGGCCTCGCGACGGCCCTTTTCTTGTGCCATGCCGACCCCGCGCGACGGGGACGGGTCGTCGTGCTCGAGAAAGAGCACTACCCCCGCGACAAGTTTTGCGCGGGAGGCATCGGAGCGCGCGCCGATCAGCTCTTGGCGCGCATCGGCGTCACCGTCGACGTGCCCTCGGTTTTCATCGACGGTATGTCCCTTCATCTCGCCGGGGGCACGCTCCTGGCGCGGAGCGGCGCCATCGGCCGCGTCGTGCGCCGGCTGGAGTACGACCACGCGCTCGCCCAGATAGCCGCAGCGCGCGGCGTCAGCATCCACGAGGGCGCCCGCGTCACCGCTCTTCACGTCGGGGCTCGCCACGCCGTCATCGAAAGCACCGCCGGCACGTGGCACGCCCACATGCTGGTCGGTGCCGATGGCGTGGGGAGCTTCGTGCGGCGCGCATTGGGGCTTCCCTCGGGCAGGCTACGCGCACAGGTCATCGAGCTCGATACCGAGGAGGTGCGCGGCGATCCCGAGCGCAACATGCTGCACTTCGACGCCAGCGATCCACGCCTCGCCGGCTATGCCTGGGATTTTCCGACGCTGGTCGATGGCAAAGCGATGGTCTGCCGCGGCGTCTACCAGCTCAAGGCGGGTGAGAGCGCCGCCGCCGAAGACGATATCGACGTACGCGCGGTCCTCGGCGATCGGCTGGCGGCCCGGGGGCTCGACATTCGCCGCTACCGGATCAAGCGTTTCGCGGAGCGCGGCTTCGAGCGTCACACGCCGTACGCCGCGCAGAGGGCCATGCTGGTCGGCGAGGCAGCCGGGATCGACGGTCTTACCGGGGAAGGCATCGCCCAAGCGATTGCGTACGGTGCCTTCGCCGGCCCTTACCTCGCCGAAAAACTCGCCCGGCGCGACTTCGCATTCAGCGATTTCGCGAAACGCCTGGCAGAGTCGCCGGTCGGCTTCGAGCTCCGGGTACGCGCACGCACCATTCCCTACTACTTCGGCGCGCACCGCGCGATGATCGAACGCTTCGTCCTCAGCACGCCCGATTTCTTTGCCATGGGTCTCGAGCATTTTGCGGGACGAAAACTGTCGCGGTCGCGCCTCGCGAAATCAGCGCTCTCCTTCGGAGCCCAGCTTTTGTCCGGAGAACGCGGGTTGACGGCGTGAATGCCCAGGGCCCTCGCCGTAGTTTGCGCCCGGTCGCAACCCGAGGAGCCGATCGTGATCTGCCGATGCCAAGACCGCAGAGTGGAGATAGATTGAACCAATGATCCAAAAGCGTGGTGTCGGAATCGTCGCACGGCGCGCGTTCATCTGCTGCACCGTCGCAGCGTGGAGCTTCGGCTGCGGAAATGCACCGCCCCCCGCAGCGAACCCGCCGCCCGCCAACACCCCCGCCGCGGCGACCCTGGTCGCTGCTCCCGACGTCGCCGAGTCCGCCGATCCGAACCACGTGGTGGGTATCTTGCGCTGGCGAAACCCCGATACCACGTTCGAGACCATCTACCGCTGGACCGGTATCCGGCTTTCGGGCAGCGATCTCGCGGCGCAGTTTCTCGATAGCGGGGTCGCCGGCGCGCTCTCCTTCGACGCCCCCGTCGACGCAGTCGTGGCCCTCGACCCCAAAGCAACCACGGATGTTCCGCTCGTGGCCGTGAGCGTTGGCGTGCGATCGCTCGACGCGGCTCGCCGCGCCTTTCAGACGATGGGGCCCGTGACGGAGGTGCGGCCGGGCGAGTTTCGCGTCAGCTTGCGCCAGGGCAAGAAAAAATCCGACCGGCCGGCATGTCTGCTCTTGTCGGCGCGCGGCGCGGCGCCCGGACGATTGGTGTGCGGAAGGCGCGATCACGACGTGGATGCGCTGCGCGGCTATCTCGCCCGCACGCTCCCCGAACGCGATCTCGGTGGATCCGACGTCCACCTGGAGCTGCACGTACCGCCGGTGGTCGACATTTACGCGCCCCTGATCAACCAGGGGCTGAACGTGGGAGCGGCCCTGGCGCGGCGCAAGCTCGAGCTCGGCGAACCGACCTTCGATCGCGCGCTCGGCGCTGCCGCCCTGGGGTTGAGTGAGGAGCTCCGCGCTCTGCTCGGCGATCTCGACACCGTCACCCTCGATCTCGCGCTGGCGCCGGAGCGTGCCAGCGCGAACCTGGCCCTGCGTATGAAAGGGCAGCAGTCGTGGATGGCCGGTACGCTTTCGGCGCAGGCGCCTCACGCCGCGCCTGCTCCCACCATGTTCTGGTCATTGCCGGCGACGTCGACCACCGCCAGCTACACCTATCCGCCCGAGCATGTGCGCTTCGACGCCATCCGCCGCACGCTCGGCGAGCTGCTCGACGGTTTTCTCACGCACGAAGGGGTTGCGCCCGCCGATCGCGCGCCGTTCATCGCGCTCTTCGAATCCAAGTACGTGAACGATTCCCCTTGGGTCACCGCCGGCGGGCGCTTCGAGCGCGACCCGGCCGCCAAACCCGCCGCCAAGACCGCCAGCGCGCCGCCCGACCCCTGGCAAGCGGCCGTCGACGGCTTTGGCTGGTACTTGGCCGGCATCGCGACGCCCAACCAAACCGCGGACCTCATCAAGACCTTCGCCACCGCGGTGAGCCGCCCCAAGCTTCAAGCGCTGCTCCGCTCCAAGATCGTCGAGCTTGCCGCCGACGAGCCGAGCGACAGCGCAAGGGAGCTTCCCACGGGGTTTACCCTCAAATCAGTCCCCGCGCCGAAGGAGCTCCCCAAAGGATCGCTCGCGTTCGAGCTTGCCGTGACGAGAGAGTCGGCCCCTGCGAGCGCCGCCGCTGGAAACAAGAAGCCGGCCGCCAAGGCGCTGCCTCCCGTCAAACTGACGGTGCTCGTCGTCCCCGAAAGCGCGCGGACGTGGGTCATCCTCGGCGGCGACAAGGCACAGCTCGTCAAGACGGTGCTGGCCGCGACCGAGGCCGCTCCCCTCGCCGGCAAGCTCTCCAGCCGAGCTGACCTTTCCCCCCTGAAAGACGGCAAGTACACGTCGGCGAGCTTCACGACGCTCCAATCTTTGCTCGAGTCGTGGTTCGGCAGCGCCGCCCGGCTGTCTCTCGACGTCGACTCCGCGTCGGGCGCTCGCAGCATGCTGGAGTCCACCCCCAACCGCGGAAAGACGCCGATCCTCTTCACCAGCGACATCGCCCTCGAGAACGGCATCACTTGGCGCGGCCGCTTCGACGTGCCGAAAGGCGTGATCGAAGACGCGATCGTCCTCGCCGCGAGCTCACGGCTGATGCTGCCCAAGCCTTGAACGGCGAGGGGACCGTGCTATCGGCCCCGCTTGTAAATCGCGCCGCTCAAATGGGTCCAGTGGTTCGGCACTTGCCCCAGCAGTTCTTTGGTTCGCTTTCGCTTTTCGCGCGCGATCGCTTCGGCTTTTGCCAGCGCGGCATCGCCCACTTTCGGCACGTCGAACTTGAAATTCATCCCGAGCAGCACGCAAAACCAGCTGAGATCGCGAAATGCCGTGCCCGTCTCGCGTGTCCCCTTGGTGCCGCCGGTCGGTAGAAGGCGCCGAAAGACGTCGAGCCGCTGCTGCAAGGCCGGCTCGACGTGGGTGTCGTTCTTGACGGCTTTCCAGTAGGGCGTGTCTTCGCGGCTGGTAAAGCAATAGTGGGCGGTGATGAAGTGGATGATGTCGAGATAGAACTTGTCGAGGTGCATGTTGTATCGATTGACGATACGCTCGTCGTAGTATCGCGCATCGAGCATCGATGCCAGCCAATCGATGCCGACCTGGGTGATGGCGAGGCCGCTCGACTCGAGCGGTTCGACGAAGCCGCCCGCTAGGCCAATAGCGACGCAGTTCTTGGCCCACAGGTGAGGGAGCTTCCCGGTCACGAAGCGTACCTGCATCCTGACGGCGCTCTTGTGAAACTGATCGCCGCAATACTTCTCCATCTCGCGCTCGGCATCGGCGTCGGAAAGAAAATTGCTCGAATAGACGTACCCGTGGCTCATGCGGTCGAAGAGCGGTATCGACCACACCCACCCCGCCGACTGCGCCGATGCTTTGACGTAGGGATGAAGGCGTTCTTCGAGGTTCGCCTTCTCGCCGTAGGGGATGCGCACCACGAAGGCGCGATCGTTGAAGAGCGCCTTCTGCCAGGATTGAACCTTCTGCTCGGGATCGGCTTTGCCGATGAGCTGGCGGCGAAAACCGGTGCAGTCGATGTAGAGGTCCGCTTCGATGCGTCCGTGCTCGGCGGTGACGAGGGCGGCGATGTTGCCCTGATCGTCGACGGGGACGTCAATCACCTCGTCGACGACGTGGTTCACCGCCGGCGATACCCCTTGCAGGAGCTTGCCGAATTTCGCCGCGTCGAAATGGTACGCGAGCAGGTTGGCGTAAAGCGGCATCCGGTTATGCCCGACGTTGAGCGTCGTCGAGCAGAAGTACTGTTCGGCGAACGAACCGCGATCACGGAAGCCACCGCCGTCGACGGCGTGCTTGGTAAGCCAGCAATGTCCGGTGTGGGTGTGGTCGTCGACGTAATCGAGAAGCTCGAACGGGTGCCAATACCGGTCCCCCTTCTCGAACCAATTCTCGAACAGGATGCCGGTCTTGTAAGTCGCGTCGCACGCCGGCATCCACTGGTCGGGCGATGTAAATCCGAGCTCGGTCAAGAAGTTGTGAATCATCGGCGTCGTGGCTTCGCCGACGCCGATGGTCGGAATCTTCGCCGACTCGACGAGGGTGACCTTGACGTCGACGAGCACCTTGCTGAGGTACGCTGCCGCCATCCAACCAGCCGAGCCCCCGCCCACGATGGCAATCGATCCCACGCGTTTCATGGCGGGTCCCGTATACCACGGAGCCCCGCGCGCCGCGCCTTCAGGCGGGGTGCGTGTGTTCGACTCAGAATCGACCCCCCACCATGATGCCTCCGCCCCCCTCGGCGGGCAACGCACCGACCCAGATCGGCCGCCTGGTTTCGCTGTCCTGCCGGTGCAAATGCACGACCAGCATTCCGATCCCCGCCCCCGCCAGCGCGCCGGCGATGACGTCGGTAGGAAAGTGCGCGCCGCTGCGTACCCGCTGCACGGCGACGAACGACGTGATCGTCACGCCTCCGGCAAGCGTCGCCCAGGGCCGCAGCGTGTGGGGCGATCGAGCGAAGGCGAGGTAGGTTGCGGTCGCGGAGATCGTCGAGGTAATCGCGGTGTGGCCGGAATAGAAGGACAAGGTGCTGTCGGTCGACCGGTTGTTGTACGTCGCGGGATCTTGTCCGCCGAGAATGGCGCGCTCCCGCTCGATGTAAGCAATCGGGCGCGGACGCCGAAATCCAATCTTGGCCAGGTTGGTGAGCCCCCAGCTGAAGGCGATGGCTTCACTGTACATGGTAAAGTCGACCAGGGCAGCGCTGCGCTCCCGGCGAAAGCCGCTGGCAATCGAGTCGAAAACGGCGAACCCGAGCGACATATAGAGCCCCGCGTTCGAGAAAGCATCGGCGCTCGTGTCCACCATTTGCGTGATCGCCGCGCGATCGATGGGCAGCAATCGCTTGGTGTCGAAGGTGGCGTCGATTTGTTGCGGCCGGATCTCCCCGGTGGAGATAATCGCTTCGCTGAGGCCGGCGAATCCAAGGGAAGCGGCGAGCAGCGCGCCGTCGCTGAGCGGGTCGGCCCTGAACTGCACGCTGTCGTCGCCAGGGTCTTTTGCCTCGACCGAACCTTGGGCCCGTGCGCGGCCCGTCAGAATCAGTGCCACCGTCGCCGCCGCAAGAGCGACCCCGCTCCTCCTCGGGCCGGTTGGCTTGCATTTCGTGGTTTGCGGTGCCGCGATTCTCACCGTTCCTCCGGCCGCTCGAGACCGACCAATCGGTATCCGCCCCCGGGACCCTGATCGTACAGGTGCACGCGAATCGGATATTTCGACGCGCCGTTGGCGATGGTGACTACCAAGTACGAATCGTCCCCGCCAGTCTTACCTCGTTGATCGGTCGTCGGAAGTGGCAAGCAAATCTCCCCTTCGCCTCCGACCTCGACCGGCAGCGCCAACCGCCGGTCGCCGCTGCGCCACTCGGCGGCGTAGCGAAAGCGCGAGCTTTCCCAAACCTGCCGCCGGCGCGCGAGGTCGGTGGCGCAGAGTTTCCCGGCGCTCGTGATTTTCACGTCGGCAATCGGCGACAGCCGCCCCAGGTAGCGCGCGAGAATGAGCTCCAGGCGCCGTTCCAACACCCGGGTGAGGTACTCGGCCTGGTCCGCGCGGTGGAACTTGCCGAGATCGACCAGGGCGCGGACGTCGTCCGCATCGAAGCGCGAGAGGATGCGCGTCATCCAAGCGTTGTCACGCTCGGTGGCGCGACTGAAGGCGGGATTCGGGTATTCGTTTTTCCAGGTCTCGGGATTGAACTCCCGCCCGTTGAAATAGCCGAAGGGCTCCATGCCCGGCGCGCGCTCGACCCGCTCCCACGGTCGGGTGGGAATTCCCAGCGTGATGAAGTCCTGGCCGATGTCCTCCCAGTCGAGAAGGTACGATTGACCGAGCCGGCGCGAGATGCCGTCCCACGCCCACTCGCTTCCGAAGGAGTCGCTGGTGTCGAGGTAGTAGTGGCGGACATAGCCCGGGGACGAATCGGGGACGCTACCCGTAGCGATCCAGGAGTCCATGGTGTTCTGCTCGCGCGCGTCGAAGTGGTTCAGCCAGGCGGCGACGAGACGCGCGCCGCGCAGATCGCGGCGATCTTCGTGGGGGATGGCGTCGTTGTCGTCATCGCTGCGCCTGCCTTCGTAACGAAAGGGGCCCAAGAGATAACCGGGCAGCCACGCGCTTGCTTGCAAGCGCACGTAGCCGTCCCGCGCCGTGGCCTGTGCCAGCACGTTGTCGAGCGCGGTTTGATCGAAGGGTTTGGTGATGCCCGAATTGTCGGTCACCTTGAGACCGGGCACGAGCGATAGCGCACGGCGATCGACGAAGATCACTTGCTCACACGACGTGTTGAAGCCGACCGCATGGTAGATGGCGGCGCCGATGGCGCTGGCTGCGCTGGGGCGCTCCGGTTGCTCCTTGGTGTCGGTTTTCAGCATGAATTTGCGCTTGCCGCCGACTTTGATACGAAAGCCCGGCGTAGCGCCGTTCATTTTGCCTTGATCGATGACCCAGCTGCCGGCAGCGGCCGTGAAACCGTCGAGCATCTCTTCCGGCGAGCACGCGCCCCGCAAGAGCTCCTCCCGAGAAGGCTTGCGCCGGCCGATGCGGCTCGTGAACCAGGCGGAGTCCGGCACTTCGTCGAGCGCGTTGACGTTCCGTGCTTCGCGTGGCGGATCGACGGCAAAGATCTTGGCGAAAGGACGAAACACGCTGTTGTCGAGCCCGTCCCAGATGAGCGGCGAAACGTACACGTCCGGCGTGCAGGCCACGTGCTCGGGCTCCTTCTCGCTCGGCCGCCGCTCGCAGGGCGCGGCAATGGGTCGAAGGTCGCCGTCCTTCCACAGCGGATCGCGCAGCGGAAATCGTCGGTCGCCGTGCGCACATCCCGCCACGGCAGTGAGCACGCCAAGGGCGACCGGCCAGGATGCCCTAGAAACTGCCCTAGAAACTGCCCTAGAAGCCACGGTGCGTCCCCACGACGAGGCGAAGGGAATCGATCTTGGCGCCGGACTCGAATGTCTCCGATCCGAATCCGAAGAGGATCTCGAGCGGGTTGTCGGAGAGGCCGGCGCTCTCCACGCCGAGGGCGGCCGACATGCGCAATCGACCGAGTTCGAAACCGCGCAGATGCTCGTCGAAGACGTTGCCCACTTCGAATCGCATCGAGCCATCGAGCCAGATCCAGATGGGCCACCGGTATCCGAGTTCCCCGACGACGGCGCTCCGTCCGATGAGTCTACCCGGGTAGAAGCCGCGCATGGGGCCGAAGCCGCCAAGAACGGCGAGCTCGGTAAACGGGATGGCCTCGCTGCCCACTGGATCGACGAAATGCACGAGGCCGGACAAAGACAACACACGCGACCGTCCGTTGACGTCGAGAAACGCTCCCACCGAACCCCCGTAACCGACCCAACCTCCGTTGCCGCGGACGTCCGCCGAATGCGCGCCGTGAACCTCGAACCGAGCGCCCGATCCGGAAGCGGGGCGCGGCTGGCGGCTATCGAGGGAGATCGCGAGCTCGCTCTTGACCAGCGTATATCCCCCCGGGTACCCGGGGGGAGGCGCGATGGCGCCGCGCGCGACGACATCGTCGAGGACGGCGTCGTTGCGTAGCGACCCGCGATGGAACTCGACTTGGCGCGACGTGATGGCGCCGTGCACCGTCGAGAGACGCCACAGACGCTTGTCGACAGATGCACCCGCCTCGAGGCGATCCGACCCGTAGCGAACGAGATCGCTCTGGCGCGAGCTCGATCCAAGCCCGAAGTACGCGTAGTCGGGGCGGCGCAGCCCGGCAACGCGGAACTCGATGACGTCGGCCGGATCGCACGAAAAATGGATGCGATCGGTGAACGACGCCGCCAGCCAGGTGGCGCCCCAGAAGCCGACCTGAAGGCGCATGTCGTTCCCGCGTGCGCCGGCGTCGTTCCAAAAAGCCATCAGACCGACGCTCGGTCGAAATCCGAAATCGACGAAACCCGTCGGTGCGAAACCGGCGTTGTGATCGGGCCCAAAGGTGAAAAAATCGTAGATCGCCGCGGGCCAACCGGCGCGCTCGGCGCCCGCAATGGCCGCACCGAGAGGGCGGCGGATGATGTACTCGCTCACGAGGTAGGGCGGAGCGAGCAGCACACGAGGCACCCACAAGAGCACGTCCCCCACCGTGACCGGCTCGCCGCCACGCCCGTCGTAGTCGGGTAACTGGCGCTTGTCCGCCGCTGATGCCGACGTCGCCGCGAGAAACAGCGCGAGAAAAGCGACGCTAAGCCGTGGCGGATGCGCCAAGAGGCTCCTCCTCGGTGTTGCGCCGGCGATGCTCGCGCCCCAGGGCCACCAGGACGACGATCCAGAGACCGATGAGTGCGATGTTGCCGATCAGGAAATGGACCGTGCCAAATCCCACCCGGACGCCGATCCATACCACCACCGCCGACATCACATCGCCAGCGCGCACCAGGAAGGTATCGACGATCTGCTTCACCTTGTACTTCGCCTCGCGCGTGGGCAAGAGCCAGAGTGCGTGCCGGGCGGTGTTCTGCAAGGAGTAGTCGAGGCTATTTTCGGCGACCTTGGCGGCGAAAATGAGCGAAAGCTGAGGCACGATGGCCAGCACCGAATAACCGGCCAAGGAGACCATCGGCATGATGAAGAGCGCCCTTCGGACGCCGAGGTACTTGATGATTCTCGAGACCACGAAGAGCTGCATGACGACGCTGACGATATTGACCCACTGGAAGTACTCGGCCTTGAAAGCGCCGACGAAGCGCAGCGTGCTGACACCAGCGCGCGCCGCTTCGTCCGCCGCGCCTGCCACCAGCGTGCGATCGAGGACGTATTCGCCGGTGGTGTTGATCCAATTGACGACGAACATGAGGGCAGCGATGCAGAGAAGATAGCGGTCGCGCACGAGCAGGGTGAACCCCCCCGTCGTGCCGAGCGGTTCTTCTTTCACGCGCACGCGCTCGCGCGGGCTGCGCTGCTCGCGGCGATTCACATACCAGGTGATGAGCAGACACACGAGCAAGAGACCGGCCGACACCAGCATCATCTTGTAAGGACCCACCGCCAGGAGGCGCTTGGCGAACCAGGCCCCGGCCACGGCGCCCACCGAGCTGCCGATGCCGAGGATGGGGAAAAGACGCTTGCCCTGATCGGGCGCGTAGAGATCGGCGGCGAAGCTCCAGAACTGCGCGACCACGGTCATGTTGAAAATGCCGACCCAAAGGTAAAACGGCACCCCCAGGGACACCTCGCGGCTCCCCAGCACGAAGAAGACGAGCAGGTTGGCGGCGAAGAAGAGCGTGACCAGCGCGATGAGCCTCATGCGGTCGACGCGCGCCGCGATCTCTCCGTAGGCAATGGCCACCAGGATGAGGAGGATGGACTGCCCGGCGGCGGCGTAGCTCTTGATCTCGGCTCCCCCGTCGACGGCCAGGATGAGAGGCTCGCGCGCGACCTTGAGCAGGTAATAGGCGGTGAGAAGAAGAAAGACGTTGGCGGTCAACCACAATGCCGTCACTGCCTCGCCGGGACGAACTTCGGCAAAGAGGCGGAGCACGTATTCGAGCGGGTGATCCCGAAAGGCGGGTCGACCCGCTTGCGGCGGCGGGTTGCTCGCGCTCACGTACCACTTGGAGCACGGCGTTTTGCCGTCGTAAAGTGGGAATCAGCGAGCCTGCGCGGTCACGACTCGTCGAGCAGCGCGCGCAGCCGCTCCATGGCGGTGATGGTCTGCCCGGGGAGCCCGCGCCGGATGAAAGGGGCCAAGACTTTGGCCCAGACGTTCTTGGGCGTAATGTCGATGGTGTGCGTCAGGCGAGCCCCTGCGGCGGCGCTCGTCACGTGAAAGTCGACCAAGACACTCACCATCTTGTCGCCGTAACGGAAAGTCAGCCGTTCGTCGGCAATGCGCGCCACGATCTCGCCGTCCATCGTCCCCGTACGCCACCCTTGCCGGTACGCGTAGCGCAGCTTGGTCCCCGCCGCGTTCGGCCCGGGAGAAATTTGCTCGATGCCGGTGCAGCGCTCGAGCCACTTCGGCGTCATGGCGAGATCATCGAGGACGGCAAAGATCTTCTTCGGCTCGTGCCCGACGTCGATGGTGTGCGAGAAGTGGATCGCCATCGGCGAGTGTCCCGACCGCTACCGCTCGCTGTCCAGCATCCGCATCTGATGCTCGTCGTAGCGCGTCCCGGCGACGGCCGAGGGCGGGATGGTTCGCTCGATCTCCGTCAGATCGCCTGGTGAAAGACCGACGGTGAGCGCGCCCAGCGATTCGGCGAGCTGGGCGCGGGTGCGCGCACCCATGACGGGCACGATGTTTCGGCTCTTGGCGAGCACCCACGCGATGGCAAGCTTGGTGGGGGTGGTGTTCTTGGCGGCGGCGACCTTGCCCAGCGTCTCCACCAGCCGAGCATTCTGGGCCGCGTTTTGCCCGTTGAAACGGGGCAAATGTCCGCGAAAATCGCCTTTTTTGCCCGACGTCCACCCGCTGAGCAGACCGCGCGAAAGTACGCCGTACGCGGTCACGCCGATGCCGAGGCTTTCCAGGGCTGGAAAAATATGCGCCTCGGGACCGCGGCTGATGAGCGAATATTCGATCTGCAAGTCGACGATGGGGTGGACCGCCTGGGCGCGCCGGATGGTATCCGCGCCGACTTCGGAAAGCCCGATCCCGCGCACGTAGCCAGCTTTGACGAGATCGGCGATGGCGCCGATGGTGTCCTCGATGGGAACTTGGGGGTCGAGCCGCGCCGGGCGATAGATGTCGACGTGATCGACACCGAGACGCGTCAGGGTGTGGGCAAGGAAGTTCTTGACGGCGGCGGGGCGCGTATCGACGCCGAGCCAGTTGCCATCCGGTCCGCGCAGCGCGCCGAACTTCACCGAGAGCAGCACCTTCTGCCGATGCTCGCGAAGGGCGCGGCCAATGAGCATCTCGTTGTGCCCCATGCCGTAGAAATCGCCGGTATCGAGCAAGTTGATGCCGTGATCGATGGCCGCGTGGATGGTGGCGATGCTCTCCTTTTCGTCGGAAGGGCCGTACATGCCCGACATCCCCATGCAGCCCAAGGCCATCGGAAAAACGGTGGGACCGCCGGCGCCGAGTCGGCGCGGTTCGCTGCCTGTCTCTTTGACCATGGGAGGACCTTAGTTTCGCACCGGAGCGCTGGCAACGCTGCCGGACCCCGGGCCACGGTCCGGCGGCGAGTTTCAAAAAATTTCCTGCGTTGTGGTCGCGCGACCGCTGCCGAATCCGTGCGACGGGTGCTAGGATCGCCGGGCATGGGCATCATCCTGAAAAACCGCCGTGAGCTCGACAAGATGCGCGCAGCAGGGCGCATCGTGGCCGCCGTCCTCGACGCCGTCGAGGACGCGTGCCTCCCCGGCGTCACCACCGCCGAGCTGAACCGCATTGCCGCCCGCGAAATCGCGCGTGCCAAGGCTCGATCCGCTTTCCTCGGCTACCGTCAGGGAGGCCCCGCGTACCCGGCCGTGCTCTGCACCTCCATCAACGGCACGGTGGTGCACGGCATCCCGCGCGCCGACGAGATGCTGCGCGAAGGGGACATCATCGGCGTCGACTTCGCTTGTTTCAAAGACGACTACTGCGCCGACGCCGCGCGCACCATCGCCGTCGGAGTCATCAGCGCGCCTGCCCGAGCGCTCCTCGCCGCCACGCGCGAATGCCTGGACAGCGCCATTCGCGAATGCACGCCCGGGCGGAGGTTGGGTGACGTCGGCCACGCCATCGAAACCTGCGCGACGCGCCACGGCTATTCGGTGGTGCGCGAGTTCGTCGGACACGGCATCGGCCGCGCCATGCACGAGCCCCCCTCGGTGCACAACTACGGCCCCCCCGGCCACGGTCTTCGGCTCAAGTCGGGGATGGTCATCGCCATCGAACCTATGGTCAACGCGGGCGGCCCCGAGGTGCGGCTTCTCCCCGACGGCTGGACGGTCGTCACCGCCGACGCCAGCCTTTCCGCGCACGTCGAACACACCGTTGCCATCACCGACGACGGCCCCCGCGTCTTGACAGCGGCTTAGCCGGACCCGGCTTGTCCCTCCTGGCCCCCAGGTACCCAACGAAGACCAGGGTCGTTCGAGACGCCAGCCGCGCGCCGTGGGGCGGCGGGCGTGGGGCGGCGGGCGTGGGGCGGGGGAAAGGAGCTTGTGCTAGGATGACAGATGGCGTGCTGGTGCCAGCCACCCCCGACAGGTTCCCTTCTGGCGCATCCCACACCCTCCAAGAGACCGCACGCTCGACCCGCCCACCCACCACGGCCCATAGGACCGCAGCCACCGCGTGAGGCCCGCATCGAGCCGTCTCGCGAGATGAGCGACAGGACATGCACTATCACCGAAAACAGAGCGAGGCAGCGCTGCGCTTCGCCGAACGACGCCGACGCGAAGACGAGGCACCGCGCCTCGTCACCGAAGTACCTCGCCTGAAGACCCTCCAGCTCGAGATCGAAGAGCGCAGCGGCGGAAGCTCGGTCGCCGAGCCGAAGCACATGCGGCGCGTGGTCGTCGAGCACGCCCCGGCCATGTTCTTCATTCCGTGTGGCGATGCGCGGTGCAAAGATGGGGGGCACGACGTCACCCATCTCATCTTGCGCTCGCTGCGCGCAGGGGAGATCGAGTTCGAGGGCAACGACGTCTGCGCCGGCACGCAAGGGACGGGGCAGTGCTCGCGCGTTCTGCACTACGTCGCCACCGCGACGTACGGCTGATCCGCCACCCGCACTATTGCCCGAGAGCGCGGTTGTCGACGTAGCACCAGCACCAGATCTCGCCGGGCTCCGCCGACGAGACGACGGGGTGGTTCGTGCCGCGGAAATGGGCCGTCGCGTGACGGTTGGGCGACGCATCGCAACATCCGACGTGTCCGCAACTGAGACACTTGCGCAGGTGCACCCATTGCCCGCCGATCTTGAGGCAATCTTCGCATCCGCGGGCGGGGCGCTCGACGGTACGGATCGTCGTCGCCGTGACGTGCTCGCAGGGTTCGGACAGATCGACTTCGTTCCGATGGGACATGGCGCATGCTACCGCGTGTAGGAACGATGGCTATGGGCATCAGGCCCATGCGCCGGCGATGAGCTCATACGACCGGAGGCGCGCTTCGGCTTCGAACGCGTGCGACGCGACCATCACCTCGTCGGCAGCCGTGGCGCGCGCGGCCTGTTCGATGCGATGACGAACGTGCGCTGGTGTCCCGGCGATCTGCACGCGACGAAACGAAGCGATCGCCATCTCTTCCTCGCGAGTAAAAACATGCGCCAGCGCCTCGTCGGGGGGCGGCATGCGATCGGGACGTCCCGCGCGCAGCTGGGCGATCGACACGAGCACCGACGACGCCATGCGTTTCGCCGCCTCATCGGTGTCCGCGCAAAAAACGGAGAGCGCGAGGATGGCATGGGGCCGCTCCAGCTGGCCCGGGCAGAAACGTTCGCGATACGCAAGCATTGGCCCTTGCGCCGGCTCGGGACTGAAATGCCCGGCGAAGGCAAAGCCGAGGCCGAGCTCCGCCGCGAGCTTCGCGCTGTAGTCGCTCGAGCCGAGCAGCCATATCGGCGGCAGTCGCACGTCGTCGGGCATGGCGCGGATCTTCGCGAAGGGATGATCGGTCGGCAGGGTGCCGTCGTCGTAACCCCTGAGCTCCCGGAGCTGGTCCACGAAGTCGTCGGCGACGAGCGCGCGGCGCGAACGGCGCAGCGCAAGAGCCGTCACCATGTCCGTTCCCGGGGCGCGTCCGATGCCGAGGTCGATGCGCCCAGGGTGCAGGGCCTCCAAGAGTCGGTACGATTCGGCAACTTTCAAAGGCGCGTGGTTGGGGAGCATGACGCCCCCTGCGCCGAGCCGAATGCGCGTCGTCACCTGGCCGACGTGCGCAATGAGGATCTCCGGCGTCGTGGTGGTGATGCCGGGCATATTGTGGTGCTCGGCGTACCAGAGGCGGACATAGCCGAGGCGCTCCACCGCCCGCGCGAGCTCCACCGATGCGCGCAAAGCAACGTTGCTGGTGGTGCCGCGGCCAAGCGGAACGAGATCGAGAACGGAGAGCGGTAAAGTCACGACGAGCTAACTCTACTCTGTCAGTTCTTCGCCATACCAGATCGCGATCGGCCAATTCACCGAGGCGGCCACTCAAGATGCGGCGAGGCCGCTGCGAAAGCCGCTCTGACGACCACGGCCGCGAGGCGTTCGCCTTGCCGGATTCTCTGAAGGGTAACCTCGCCTGTCCGGTCAGGCGGTTGAGTGGGGGCGTGGCTACTCCGACGATCGACCTGGCAGCGAGAATCTGACAGCGTAGTGCTAGGGCTGCAGCCGAGCGCGAACGTCAGCTGCCGAAGATACGGCGCATGATCGAAGGCGCCGCCTGGGCTCCCGGCTTCGGATCTTCTTTTCGGTCGCGGCAGTGGCAGCGCTCCTCGGCGGGCACGCCGGCCAGCACCTGCTCGATATGCATACCGCAGCCCGCGTAGGTGGGCTTACCGCAACTCTCGCACTGCACACGTCGACACATGGCCGAAGCTCCTCAGCCCCATTGGGCTTCTCGGGAGCGTGCCAGCTCGCACGCGGCTTGGCCACTCCTTTTGCCGCATTCCATGCGGTCAGCGCGATAGCGCAACGCCGCCCATCGCAAGCTTGCCGGATTGACAAGATGACGATGAGCCACCACCTTGGGCCGCACTCGGCAACCGGATCGATGAGGTGGTCATGATCGTCGAATGCACATCGTGCGCGAGACCCAATCGACTCCCGGCCAAGCGCGCCCGTGACAAGGCCAAGTGCGCGGTTTGCAAAACCACGCTCCTTCCGCCGGCTCATCCGCTCTCTCTCTCCAGCACGCAAGACTTCGAGGAGCTCGTGCGCGAAGCGCCGGGGCCGGTCCTCGTCGACTTCTGGGCCGAGTGGTGTCCCCCTTGTCGGGTGGTGGCGCCGGAGCTGGAAAGGGTCGCCGCCGAACGCGCCGGACAAGTCATCGTGGCCAAGGTGGACACCGAGGCGCTTCCCGACGTGGCGGCGCGTTTCGACATTCGCAGCATCCCCACGATGATCCTCTTCCGCAACGGAGAGGAAGCGGAGAGGCTCAGCGGAGCCATGCCCGCCAGCGCCATCAAAGAGCACTTCCGCCTGTAGCCCGAGCGCCTCGCGAGCAGGCCGTCGGAGGCGCGGATGGGATTCGAACCCACGTATGACGGTTTTGCAAACCGTTGCCTAACCACTTGGCTACCGCGCCGAACTGGGGATGCCCCCTTCCTCCCCCGTCTCGACCGTCAGGTCAAGCCGGATCGCCCTTCCGCTCGGTCCCCGGTCACGAGAACGTTCGACCCGCTCCGGCGAAGGACGGGATCGCCTCGCCGGTCAT
Source organism: Polyangiaceae bacterium (assembly GCA_035318465.1). Lineage (GTDB taxonomy): Bacteria > Myxococcota_A > Polyangia > Polyangiales > Polyangiaceae > DASWDH01. Next base: position 31,235 of record DATHES010000089.1, on the reverse strand, counting down.
CGCAAGAACCAGAGGACCGCGACCGCGACGGCGATCCGGTAGTAAGCGAAAGGCTCGAGACCGCGGTGGCGCAGGTAGCGCAAGAACGAAGCGACCACCGCCCAGGCGACGAGGAACGAAACGAGCATGCCGACGGCGAGCTGCGAGACGCCGATGGAAGCGAAGATCTCGTGGCGCCCTTTGTAGAGCTCGTAGATCGTGGCCGCGCCGAGCGTGGGGAGCGCGAGAAGGAATGAAAATTCGGCGGCGGTCGCCGTAGACAGCCCCGCCAACTGGCCGGCGACGATGGTGCACATCGAACGTGACGCGCCCGGCCATAGCGAAAAACATTGCCCCACGCCGATCAAGAGGGCGCGGCCCGGGGTGACGTGCTCGAGCCCGCTCTGCCCTTCGATCTTGCGCGCGACGCGGGTGCGTTCGACGACGATCATGACCACGCCCCCCACGGCGAGCGCCAGCGCCACCGGCAACGGGCCAAAGAGGTTTTCGCGGATGACCTTGCGAAACAAGAGACCTGCCACCGCCGTCGGGACGAAGGCGAGCGTCAGGGCGCCGAAGAGGTTCATCGCTTCGGGGCTGCCGGTGAAAAGGCCCTTGATGCGCTGCGTGAGGAGCGCGCGGTAATGGATCAGCACGGCGAGGATGGCGCCGAATTGGATGACGATGTCGAACGACTTCGAACCCTCTCCCTCCGAGCCGAGAAAGTGGCTGACGAGAATGAGGTGCCCGGTCGACGATACCGGAAGGTATTCCGTCAATCCTTCGACCAACCCGAGCAGAGCAGCAATGAGATGGCTCACGCGATCACCGTAGAAAACCGATTCTCGCGTAGCCTCCCGACCGGTACAACGTCAAGGGCGGTATTTTGGCTCTTACTTCGCGTTTCGTGCGGGCGGCAAAGCAGCAGGCGCGGGCGGACGAACGCGCGCTTCGCGCAGGTAGGAAAACGTTTCAACGACGCCACGCACGACATCACGAGCCGTGGAAAGGCGCGCCCACAGCCGCGCGCGTTCTGAATGGGGCGGGATCCACGCTCCGAGGGGCGGACTCATGTCGATCCGCCGCTTGGATCGCGAGCGTGGAAACGGAACCACTACGTCACTTGCCATCGCACTCCCTCCGTGCGCCTCGTCCGAGCAAGCGGTAACCCCCTCTTGGCCCCACCGCGTCGGACGACGGGCCGGATCATGCCCCTTCTTGGCGGGGGATACAACGTAAGTTTGTCATTTTACCGTGACAAATACGGCTTTCAGGTGAGGCTCCGCCCCCATGGGAGCAGGAAAGTCAGGTGGGCAAGGTAGGTCTTTCAGCTGCACGATGGTCGAGCCCGAGGTTCGACCGGCCTCGTGCATTTGCTTGCGGAACTTTCGCATCGAGATTCCCCGGTGGTTCGTCGAGGCCAGCATGCTGCCGCCCGGCGCCAGCACCGCGAGCGCACGGGCCGCGAGATCGGAGTAGTCATCGGCGGCGGAGAAGCGGGAGCTCTTGGTGGTCGCGTAGCTCGGTGGGTCGAGCACGATGAGATCGTAGCGCTCGCCCCTTTTGACGGCGTGCTTCAGCCAGACGAGAGCGTCATCGGCAATCATTTCATGGGGACCGGGGAGCAGACCGTTTTCCTCGAGGTTCGCCTCACCCCAGGCGAGGACGCCGCGCGACGCATCGACATTCACGGTCGCCCGCGCCCCTCCCGCCGCAGCAGCGACGGTGAACGCGCAGGTGTAGGCAAAGAGGTTCAAGACGCGCTTGCCGTGCGCCAGATCGCGCACGCGCCGCCGGTTCTCGCGCTGGTCGAGGAAGATGCCGGTCTTGAGTCCGTCCGCGAGGCGCACGCGAAAGGCGAGTCCTCCTTCACGGATGACCAGCGGGTCGGCGCCCGCAGCGCCGCGCACGGGAATGGCGGGGGCGAGCTCCGGTGTACGTGGATCGACCAGGATATTCGACTGCTTGGGATGCACCTTGAGGTAGATGCCGCGAGGGCCGAGGGCCTCGAGCGCATCGAGGATCGCTTCCTTCTCTGCCAGGACCTCGCTCGAAAAGAAATGCACGATGAAATGCTCGCCGTAGACGTCGACGGCAATGCCGTCGATGCCGTCTCCTTCGCCGTGCACCAGGCGAAACGCCGTCGTTTCCGTCGATCGTCCGAGAGCCCAGCGCGCGCCGATCGCTTCCTGCAAGCGCGATGCGAAGAGCGAATCGCCCGCCCGCGCGACCGGTCGAGGTTGGACGAGCCATTGTTCGAGCTCGGGCGGCAGCGGCGCGCGCACGTCGAGAGGGGCCCCGGTCGCAGGATGCCGCAGCTCGAGACGCGACGCGTGCAGCATCAAACGAACGGCAGCTTCTCCTTCGTAGAGCCGGTCACCGGCGATGGCGCCCCCGGCCGCTGCCAACTGCACCCGGAGTTGATGCGTGCGACCCGTCTCCGGACAAAGCTCGAGGAGGGCTCGCGTGCCGTGGCGGCGAAGCACGCGGTAGCGCGTGATCGCGAGCTGCGCCTTGCCGCGCTGCGGACTCTGGCCGCGTCGCACCACTTGCATGCGCCCCCCTTCGGCGGGAGTGAGCTCGTCCCGCAGGATCCCGTGCTCCAGCCGCTTCGGCCATTCGGCGACGACGGCGAGGTACGTCTTCTTGACGTGCCGTCCTTCGAACTCGGCCGCCACGCCGGCGTTGGCGCTCTTTCGGCGTGTGAAGAGAAGGACTCCGGAAGTGTCGCGATCGAGCCGCTGATGAATGCCGAGGTAGATTCGCTCGGCCGCGACGCCGTCGCGTTCGGCGAGCGCGAGCCGGAGGCGGGAGAACGCGTCGTCGGTGCGGCCCGCGTCGGGCGCGTGCGTCGAAAGGTCCACGGGCTTGTCGATGACGATGACGTCCTCGTCCTCGTAGACAATTCGCTCCTCGGGGAAGCTCGGAAAAAGGTGGTCGAGAGGCACGGCGGGGGGGCGCGCGCGGCATCTCACACCGTACGCGCCATGCCCATAGCCGTCCGTGGCTTCGGCGGCAATGCATGGTAAAGGTCCGGTCGAGGTTGCCATGAACGATCGTGCATACGCGGGACGCGCCGGTAGAACCGCCATTCTTGGCGTCGGTTTGCTGGCCAGCGTCTTGCTGCTCGGGTGCTCGAAGTCCGGCGCCAAGGCGAGCACCAACGAGCCTGAAGTGCCCATCCCCGCCGCGCCTCCCGGCGTGCAGCAAACCAAGGTCATCGTCGACGACAAGGGATTTACGCCCAGCCACGTGGAGGTAAAGAAGGGCAGCCCCGCGTCGCTCGTGTTCGTGCGCACCACCGACGACACCTGCGCCAAAGAGGTGGTCTTCCCCGAGCTCAAGCTCGAAAAGGATCTTCCCTTGCGGACGGCCGTGAACATCGACCTCCCCACCGGTGACGCGCGTACGCTCACCTTTCAGTGCGGGATGGCGATGTACAAGAGCGCCGTCGTGATTCAGTAGGTCGTGAACCCGCTCGTCACCGCCGAGGAGCTGGCCGCAACGATGGGCGACCCACGCACCGTGGTGGCCGACGTCCGCTGGTACCTGCAAGGCAAGCGGGGCATCGACGCGTACCGCGCCGGGCATCTGCCGGGCGCGCATTTCCTCGACGTCAATCGCGATCTTTCGTCTCTGCCGGGAGCAGGACGGCCGGGGCGCCACCCGCTTCCTTCGGCCGAGCATTTCCGCGAAGTGCTGGCGAAGATCGGTGTTGGCCCCGACAGCGTTGTCGTCGCTTACGACGACGTGGGGGGAGCACAGGCCGCGCGGCTCTGGTGGCTCCTCAGGTACTTCGGTCACGACGTGGGGCGTGTCCTGGAAGGAGGATTTCAAGGTTGGGTCGACAGTGGTCGTCATCTCGAGACCACGACGCCCACGCCGGTGACGGCAGCTCCGCTCGATCTCGTCGCTCATCCGGAGATGGTCGTCGACAAGGCGCGCGTGCGCCGCATGGTGGAGCGACGTGAAGGCATACTCCTCGATGCCCGCGCGCCGGAACGGTACGAAGGCAAAGTCGAACCCGTGGATGCGCGCCCCGGCCACATTCCCGGCGCCAAGAGCGCGCCCTTCGCCGCCAACCTGACCCGTCCCGGCGGCCCTTTCCGGCCGCGCGACGAGCTCGAGCGTCACTACGCGGCGCTCGGTGTCGGGATGAAGACGCCCGTCGTCGCCTACTGCGGCTCGGGCGTCACCGCGTGTCACGATCTCTTGGCGCTGGCCGTCGCGGGCGCCGATGGCGCGCTGCTCTACGAAGGGTCGTGGAGCGACTGGGCGGGCGACGCGGCGCTTCCTGCGGCGCTCGGAAAGGAATGAACGCCGGATGCGGTTTCTCGTGGGCGCGGACGAACACGACCCTCTCATCGACGTCATCGCCGGCGAGCTCCGTGCGCTCGGACACGATGTGATCGTGGTCGGCGCCAAGCCTGCCGCGCCCACGCCTTGGGGCAACGTAGCGGTCGAGATCGCGCGCGCCGTGGCCGGCGGCGCGGCCGACCAGGGGGTCGTCTGCTGTTACACGGGAACGGGCGTCTCCATGGCCGCCAACAAGGTGCCCGGGATTCGCGCGGCGCTGTGCGTCGACGCGGAAACGGCGAAAGGCGCGCGGCAGTGGAACGACGCCAACGTGCTCGCTCTGAGCCTCCGGCTCTTGTCGCCGACCGTCGCCAAGGAGATCGTACGCGCTTGGACGGCGACGCCGTACGGCGGCACCGAGAGCATCAGCCTCGACGCGATAAGCCGGGCGGAAAGCGGCATGCGCTGAGCACACGGCCGCCCAAGTTCACGTTCGAGAGGTCGCCGCTTTCATGAAGGCCGCGCAGCGCTCGGCGATCATGATGGTCGGCGCGTTGGTATTGCCGCGCGGCACGACGGGCATCACCGATGCATCGGCCACGCGGAGCCCTGAAACACCGCGCACGCGCAGCTCGGAATCGACCACGGCGAGATCGTCCTCGCCCATTTTGCAGGTGGCACACACGTGGTAGAGAAGCTCGACCTTCGCGCGCACGTAAGCTTCCAGCTGCGCGTCGGTCTTGATCGATTCCCCGGGCATGAACTCGGGTCCGCGGTACCTATCGAAGGCGCGTGCCCGGGCGATGTCACGTGCCAGCTTGATGCCGTGGACGAGCGCTTTCATCTCCGCCGCGTCGGTCAGAAAATTGCCGTAGATGCGCGGCGGCGCCGCCGGATCCGGCGATCGAATCATCAGTCGCCCGCGACTCGTCGGTGCCACCAAGGTCGGCCCCAAGGTGAAACCGTGTCCAGGCGGTCTGACGAAGCCGTGATCCACGTGATACACGGGGCCAAAATGGAACTGGATGTCCGGCGCGGGCAGCGAAGGCTCGGAACGGACGAACGCTCCCGCCTCCGCGACATTGGAAGAAAGCGATCCGGTGCCGCGCGCGATGTACTCGAATAGCCCGGCCACGCTCTCGCCCTCGATGAGGCTGATGGGGAGCTTGCTTTCGTGGAGAACACCGATCACCGGATGGTCCTGCAGATTGGCGCCAACGCCTTCCGCCTTGACCACCACCGGAATGCCGAGCCGCGCAAGCTCGTCGGCAGCGCCCACGCCGGACAGTTGCAGGAGCTGGGGTGAACCGATGGCGCCCGCCGCCAACACGACCTCCCGCCGCGCGATAGCCGTCTTCTTGCGCCCGCGCTGGAGAAACTCGACGCCGCGAGCCCGCTCCTTCTCGATGACGACGCGCGTCGCCAGCACGCCGCGTGCGACGACCAAGTTCGGTCGCTGCATGGCCGGAAAAAGATAGGCGTTGGCGGCGCTCCAGCGGCGGCCCCCTCGCTGGGTGACTTGATAGAGACCCGCTCCGTCCTGCGACCCGCTGTTGAAGTCGTCGTTCTTGGCCATCCCGACTTCTTGGCACGCCGCCACGAAAGCGTGCGACATCGGGTTCACCGTGCGCAGATCCTCCACGCGCAAGGGCCCTCCCACGCCGTGCGCCGGGATCTTGCCTCGGCTCTGATCCTCGGCCTTGAGAAAGAAGGGCAGCACGTCGGCGTAGCTCCAGCCACGCGCGCCCGCGGCCGACCACGCGTCGTAGTCGAGGGGGTTGCCACGGATGTAAATCATGGCGTTCATGGCGCTCGAGCCGCCGAGCATCTTCCCTCGCGGCATGTAGAGGCGCCGCCCAGCGAGCTCCGGCTCCGGTTCCGTTTCGTAGCCCCAATCGTGGCGTGTGCGAAAGAGGCGCGAAAAAGCGGCGGGAACCCGCGCGAGCAACGGTTCCTTGGCGGTGCCGGCTTCGAGCAGGAGGACGCGCGCGTTGGGATCTTCGCTGAGGCGCCCGGCCAAGGTGCATCCGGCCGAGCCTGCGCCGACGATGACGAAGTCGTACTCGGAGCGATCGGACCTAGACATCGGTCAGCCTTTCTCCAGCTCTTCGAGGCGGCGATTGGCCTCCGCGCGAAACTCTCCGAGCTCTCGCAGAATGGACTCGATATTGACCTCATTCTTCAGGTTGACCTTGAAGTCCGTCTCCGCTTGGGCGCGGTCCTTCATCGTCTGACGGTTCTGACTCATGACGATGAGCGGCCCTTGGAGCGCGACCAGGATCGCCAAAAGCAGATTGAAAAAAACATAAGGAAAGCCGTCGAACGGATTCTCCAGCACGACATTGGTGATCGTCCAGCCGACGGTCAGGCTGAGAAGCCCCACGATGAACGCCCAGCTGCCGTTCAGCTCCGCCACACGGTCGGCGAGCCGATCGCGCCAGTCGAGGTTTTCTTCGATTTCCTTGACGACGTTCTTGGCCGCGCGTTCGGAGAGCATGGCGTTGGTCTCGCGCAGTCGCTCCGCCATGGTGCGCAGAATGGCCATGGCCGCGTGCGGGCGCCGCTCGAGGTAGGTGGAGAGCGTGCCGCGCGAAAGCTCGAGCAGGACGGCATCGGTGGTGGCGAGCGCGCTCGCCGAGCGCGGCTTGTCGTCGAAGAGCGCCAGTTCGCCGAAATACTCGCCGCGGGAGATGTCTTTCAGGGAAACGCGCCGGGAGCCGTCACCAGGCAAGTGGATGTTCACGTGTCCCCGCGCGACGATGTACATCTCGCTGCCCGAGTCCCCCTGATTGAAGATCATCTGACCCGCCGTGAACGGCTTGGGGGTCACGCTGGCCGCGAGGAGCAGAAGGTCGTCGTCGGCGAGACCTTCGAACATCGGAATGCTCCGGAAGAGCTCGGCGTCGTGCACTGGAAGTCGTCCCAATCATTGTCCCGCCCCCGCGGCGACTACGGGAACGGAGCGTTATTTCTTCGAGCTCGTGGAGTCGAGATCGTCGGAGAGGTAGCTCAGGATCACTTCGTCGAGGGATTTTTCGCTGATGAGATCGTCGCCGAAAATGGAGCCCCCCGCGTCGGCGTTGCGACCGCTGGCAAAAACGGCGGCCGGTCGCGACGCGGCATAGCGACCCGAGCCGGGCTGCTCTTTGGTTTTTCCCTCGTTGGCCCCGCCAGCCGCGGCAGCCGCGGGCTCAGCGACGACATTCACCACCGCGGCCTCCGCCGTCTGCGCGCCGAACAGCTCCGGCGCCTCGCGCCGCGGAACGGGCCGCACACCCGTCGAGGGACCGCCGCCTTCTGCACCCGGGGCGGCCCTCATGGCGGCCGACGAGGGGGGAGACAGTGGCCGCGTCGTCGACGCGGGCGGCGGCGCGGCGACGGCACTGTCGGCCGGGGCCGCCTGCCGCAACGCGGGCAGAGCTCCTGAGGGGGACCGGGCGGAGGGGACGACTGGGTGCACCGGCGGCCCGCTCATCGAGGGAGGCGGAACGGAATCGAGCACGTGATCGAACTGCCCATCGCGCAGGGCGATGAACATCATCTTGTGCTGCTCCTTCATCAGGTCGCGCACGACGTGTCCCACCTTGTCGCTGCCGACATGCTCGGCGTACGAGGTCTTCACCGTCTTCAGAATGCGCCCGCCATCCATGAAAAGATGCGTGATGACATGGGGATGACGCACCCCGGAGTCTTCGGTCTGGATGTGGAACAACCGGCCGCGATGCTTGACGTTGTTATTGAAGCCGAGAAGCGGAGATTGCGTCATGCGCGACACCGCATCCCATCTGGCGGTGTGTCATTTTTAGCACGGCGCTTCAGGCCTCGTCGAGCCGTCTCATGCCTTCGAGCAGCAGCGACTCGGGTGACGCTTGAATGAGCACCTCTTCCGCCTTGTAATTGGGATCGAAGGCAAATTCGCCGTCCGTGATCCGGAGCATCGCGTAGAACGCGTCTTCCCCGCGCAGCTTTCCCCACATGGCGTTCACCACCATTCCTTCGGCGAAATGGACCTCGCCCGATTCCGGTCCGCGCCGCAGGCGAAGCGCGCCCGATTTTCGTCCGTGCCATAGAATCTGCACCAGGTCGGGGAGCGACATCTCGCCGAGCGATCCCGAGACGCCGTGCGCCGGCGTCGCCGTCGCTCGTTTTTCGACCGCCTTCTTGAGCTTGGCGACGAGAACGTCGGTGACGGCCGGCTTGATGACGAAGTCGATGGCACCGAGCTCGAAGCTCTGGCGCGCGTCGTCACGTGCCTGCCGTCGCGTGAGAACGAGCCACGGCAGGTCCGCCCCCCACGGCGCCCGGCGCGCCTCCACGAGAAGCGACAGGCCGTCCCCTGGGGCTATCTCGCCGGCGGTGGCTCCCTCCGCGGCGAGATCGAGCTCGCACACGACCAGCTCCACGTCACCCTTTTGCAGAACCTCACGCGCCTGCGCCAGGGTACGCGCAATACGCACTTCGAAACCCTCCTCGATCATCCGCAGCTCGAGCACCGTCGTTTCCTCGGGGTCGGGGTCGACGAGCAGGGCTACGTGCCGGTTGGCGAGAATGCGCGCGCGGATGTCGTCACCCGCCATCGATGCGCTGAAGAGGTCGGCGAGGTGCGGGTCGAAAACCGTCCCCTTGTGCTTGGAGAGGGCTTCACAGGCGCGCGCCGGGCTGAGCTTTTTACCGAAGGCGTTGTTGGGATTCTCCGTGAGGTCGGCGTAGCTGTCGGTAAGGGCGAGAAGGCGCGCCCCGAGCGAAATCTCTTTGGCCTTGGCCTGGCGAGGAAAGCCGCCGCCGTCATAGCGCTCGTACATCCCCTCCAGCGCAGCGACCGTCACCGAGACGAGGTTGGCGCTGCTCATCAGCCGCACCGGGGTGGCGTAGGCCTTTTCTGCTGCCGCTCGCGGGACCTCGAACTGCGACACGTTCAGCGCCGTGAGATGATAGCCCGACATCTTGCCGAGATCGTGGAGGTAAGCGGCCAGGATGATGGCGTTCAGCTCGGCAGAAGCGATCCCGATACGCTCGCCCATCTTGCGTGTGAGCCGCGCCACGTGGGCCGAATGTCCGCGCAGACCTTCGCGCGTGTTCTCGAGGAGCGTGATGAGCACGTTGAGTGTTTCGACGAAAGCCTGCGAGGTGCTCCACAAGTCGTCGGGGGCCGCCATGGGCGGCAGGCTGAGCCCCTTCTTGTCGTCGGCCGGCTTGGCCGCGGGAAGCGCGCCCAGCGAGAACGTAGGACCCGACGCAGCAACGGGCGCCGCGTGCATACCGCCCATCGAAAAGGAGCTGGCCGTGTCCTGCCCCCCGATGGTCGGCGCGAAGCCGGGCGATCCGAAGCCGTCCCCGATGCTGATCGATCCTTGGCTCTTGGGATCGAGCGCGGTGAAGCTGAAGTGGTCGCCGCGGTAGAACTTGGCGATGGCCGCTTGGATCGCCGCCGGGCGCGCAACGAGGGGTTTCACCTCACGGACCCCCGCCCCCTTCTGGACTTGCTCGAGCGCTTCGAAGTGATGTGGGTCGGCGGTGATGACGGAGAGCGTGTTGCTCGCGGCATCGAACAGCACCGGCACCACGTTGAGCCGCTCGGCGAGCTTGCGCGACACCTTTTCGAGGGTGGCCCGGTCGATATCGGCCTTGGCGAGCTTCTCGGTCGAGACGAAGCGAACCTGGTAGATCGCGGCCAAAAGCTTGAGCAGGTCTTGTTCGCTCAAGGCGCCGGCGTCGATCAGGGCGTCCTCGATGCGGCACGAGGTCCGGCGCTGGTGCGACATCGCGCTGTCGTATTGATCCTTGGTGACGCGCCCGTCGGCAAACAGCCGCTCGGCGAGCCCACGTTGCTGCGCTCGTGGATTCGCCGGCGCAGCGTCTCGCGGTCCCGGCGCACGGTCGCCCATATTACCTAGACATATAGCGCGCCCGGCGACCGCTTGTCAGTCGGACTCGCCGGGCCCTTCGGCCTCAAGGTATGTCGTTCAACCACCGCAGCGGACGGATATAGAGCCGGCGCATACGGTCTTCGGGGATTTCATGGGCGAGGTCCTCGGGCGTGCGCATGATGACGTGCACCCCGGCTTGATCGAGGATGTCGAAGACGCGCCGCGTATTGTCGACCACGCCATCGTGCTCGCCCGTGAGGAGGTAGACCCGCTTGATGCGCGCATACTGCTTCTCGAGCTCTTCCTGGCCCTCGCCGCCCCAGTAGCCGTCGTTGGCGGCGAGAATGAGCCAGCGGTTATAGACCTCGGGCTCGCGTACGCCGATGTTCATCGCCACGAACGCCCCCTCGCTGAAACCGATGAGCGTGTTGCCACGCAGCTGCACACGGCGACCAAACTTCTCGCGCAAGGCGGCGAGCGCGGTGTCGACGACGTTCTTGGCCGCCATCCAGTTGTTGGCCCAGGCTCGGAAGCCTCCGCCGCGGTCCTCGGGGCCGCTCGGGCAGAGGATCCAGCCGAAATCCCGTGCGACCGGTGCCCACTTGGCGCAGTCCGCCTCGGGGTTGCCGCCGCGCCCGTGCAGGTAGATGAGCACCGGCTTGAGCCCCCTCCCGCCCGCCGGGGGGTAGTAAAACGCGGGGCCCATGCGCAGGTCGAGCCGCTCGGGCCGCTTGGGGGTCGCGTTCGAATCGGCCTTCGTAGAATCGGCCGCGGCAACCGCGCCAGGCCCGACGGCCATCGCAGCGCACAGAGCCAGTACTGAGAAAACCCACCACTTCATGGGAAAGCCGCCCTACGCTACCCAAAAGTGCCGCAGGAGTGAAGTACGTCGCGCGCTTCCCTTGACAGAAAAGGGGGGTCAGGCTACCCCTCCCGTCCCTTCATCGCTCGGGCGCCCTCTCGTTGGGCGGCCTCCGGGCGCCGGGTGCTCGCCCAGGACGCCATGACTTGGCTCGGATCGAGGCGCGAGCACGCTGTAGCATCATGAAACGTTGATCTAGAGGAAGCGCATGTACGCGGTCATCAAAACGGGCGGCAAACAGTACCGGGTCAGCGAAGGCCAAAAACTGCGGGTCGAGAAGCTCCCTGGCAATCCGGGTGACGCCCTCAAGTTCGAGGAAGTGCTGATGGTGGGCGGCGACGCGCCGAAGTTCGGGCAGCCCCTGCTCAGCGGCGCCAGCGTGAGCGCCGAGATCCTCGGCCAAGACCGCGCCAAGAAGATCATCGTCTTCAAGCTCCGCCGCCGGAAGAACTACCGCCGCAAGCAGGGGCACCGCCAGCCGTATACCGAGCTCAAGATCACCGGCATCAAGGTTTAGCGAGCGACCCATGGCCCACAAAAAAGGTGCAGGTTCCACGCGCAACGGCCGAGGCTCGAATGCCCAGCGCCGCGGAGTGAAGGTTTACGCAGGGACGCCGGTGCGAGCCGGCAACATCCTCGTGCGGCAGGTCGGGTCCTCTCTCCACGCCGGCAAGAACGTCGGCACCGGTAAGGACTTCACCCTCTTCGCGCTCATCGACGGCGTCGTTTCCTACGAGTGGAAGACGAACAAGAAGCGCCAGGTCTCGGTTTACGCGGCGACCACGGGCGGCTGAACGCTCGGCATCGCCCCGCGGTGGTGGCAGCCAAGACATGAGTTTTCGCCTTCTCGCGGTCGACCTCGACGGCACCCTGGTCGACGCGGCGGGAGCCGTCCACGCTCCCGACCGCGAAGCGATCGCCGCCCTCGCCCTCAAAGGGATCCCTACCACCATCATCACGGGCCGGCTCTTTTCCGGCACGCGTCACATCGCCAGCGACGTGGGCACCCACGGCGCGGTGGCGTGCGTGGACGGCTGTCACCTCGTCGAAGTCGCGTCGGGCGCGGACCTCCTGCACGGCTCGATCGTGGCCGAAAGCGCGGCCGCCCTGCGCGACCTCCTCGAGCGTCACCGGGTCACCACCTTCGTCTTCGCCAACGATCAAATCCTCTACGACGACGAAGGCGCCCCTCATCTTCCTTATGTGCGCACCTGGTCGCTCGACCATGTCCGGACCGAGCGCGTCACCGTTCATCCTCATTGGGAGCACGCGCGCGGGATCACCGCCGTCGTCAGTCTCGGGACCGAACGCGCCATCCGCGAGCTCGAACTCGACCTCGGGCGAGCGCTCGGCCAGGCCGTCTACACCGCGGCGTTCCCCGTCCGACGGCTGCAAAAGCTCGGCACGTGGGCCCTGGTTGCCCGCGCGGCCGGCTATTCCAAGGGGACGGCGCTCGTCTGGTTGGCCCGCCACCATGGCGTGAGCCCCGAGGAAGTCGTCGCGGTCGGAGACTGGTTCAATGACATCCCGATGTTCGCAGCCGCCGGCCGCTCCTTCGTCATGGCGCAAGCGCCGGAGGACGTGAAACAAGCCGCCACCGACCGCCTCGACGCCGATTCCTCGACAGGCGGAGGGATCGCCGAAGCCGCACTGCGCGCCGGATTACTCTGACGTTCACCGTGCGACTTTGGCTTCGTGATTTTCGCAATCCGGGCCGGAGGCCCGGTGGGGGTGGGGCCCTGTTCCGGACTTGCTCCGGCGGGGCGGGGGCGAAGCCCCCGAAGGGAGTCACCCGGTTCGGCGCGTCTAACGCCGTACTGGAATAATTTGCACGCGGCGGCCTTCGCCTTCGCCGTCGCTCTTGGTCACCACGCCGGGGAACTTGGCGAGGGCCAGGTGCACGATGCGGCGGTCGCGCGGGTTCATCGGCTCGAAGGTGATGATCTTTCCTTCCTCGATCGCCTTCTTGCCGAGCCGCTGGGCCATGGTGGCGAGCGTGTCTTCGCGCCTTTGCCGGTAGCCCTCGGCGTCGACCACCACGTGACGGCGGTCGAGCCCCGGACGGTTCACGACGCGGTTGACGATGTGCTGGATCGCGGAAAGAACTTGCCCCTTCTTGCCGATGATGCGCCCGGAGTCGCGCCCTTCGATCTCGATACGAATCTCGCCGGCCGGATCGGAGGGTTCCGGCTCGACCAAGTCGACCATCACTTCCATTCCCATCTTGGCCAACATGTCTTCCACGAAGTCGCGCGCGCTTTCGGCACGAGCCTCGTCGTAGACGACTTCTTCTGCCCCGCCATTCTCACCAGGTTCGGCGACGGAAGCTCGGCCGCCGTCGACCACGCTGGCGACGTCACTCAATGCAGCCGATTCGGAACCTCGCGATTGGTCGTCGTTGGCTTCGGGCCAGCTCGAGTCGAGCTCGTCGGTTTTTTCGTCGGGCATGGGCACTATGAACCTCCTTTCAACTTGGCAGGCACAGTGCCGGAGAGCTTACGCTGCTCTTCCTTCTTGCCTGATTGACCTTTTCCCCCGGTATTGTCCTTTTCTCGAACCTCGATGGCCGTCGAACGCGGGGCAACGCGCTCGACCACCTGCTGCTGCACGATTCCGAGAACGGAGTTGGTCAGCATGTAGATGCCGAGCCCGGCCGGAAGAAAGAGCATCATGACGGTGAAAAGTGCCGGCATGAAGTAGAGCATCATTTTCTGCTGCGCCATGTCGACTTGCTGCGGCATGAGTTTCTGTTGAATGAAGCTCGTCCCCCCGAGGACGATGGGCAGAATGAAGTACGGATCGGGGGCGGACAGATCCTGGTACCAGAGAAACGGCGTGTGATAGAGCTCCACCGCGGTCTGGATCACGGTGTAGAGCGCCCACCACACCGGCATCTGCACGAAGACCGGCAGACAACCGCCGAACGGATTGACGCCGTTCTTTCGGTACATCTCCATGGTGGCGACCTGCTTTTGCTGCGGGTCGTCTTTGAACCTGCGGTTGATCTCGTCGATCTCCGGCTTGAGCCGGCGCATCGACACCATGCTCTTGATCTGCTTCCAGGTCAGCGGAAAGAGCAGGATGCGCACGCAGACGGTAAGGACGATGATGGAGAGCCCCCAGTCGCCGACGACTTCGTGCGACTTGATGAGGAACATCACGATGACCTTGCTCACCACGGTGAACATGCCGAGGTTGATGATCTCGGAGAGTTGGTGATGGCCGCCGAGCGCCTTGGCGAGGTAGGCGCGATCCTTGGGGCCGTAGTAGGCGGCGACCTCGTACGAAACGGACTCGTGGGGCGCGAGCTCCTTCTGCGGGTAGAGGAGCCGCGATCGGTACATCGCGCCGTAAGACGGATCCTTCGTCTTGTCCGGGAACTGCTCGCGGTACCAGCGCTCTTCGACCTGCAGACTACACGCCGGTGCGGCCGGTCCTTCGATGGGAACGATGGCTTGGGCAAAGTACGCGTTGGCCGTGGCGGCGAAGTCGATGGAACCCCGCTGCAGGAACCAACCCGCCTCGAACTCCGGTTTCTGGAAGTCCTTGGGGGCGAAATCGGAAAGCGACTTTCGGTCGAGCTTGCCGCCATCGTGGGCGCACAGGACTTCGGTCGTGAACGGCGACTGCCGCCCGAGGTGCGAGTCGGTCTCTTGATGGGTTCGCCAGGCGGTGTTTTCCACGCCGAGTCGATGCACCCGCTTTTCGTCGCTCGCGTTTTCGATGGTGACGCGCGTGAAAAGCTCGTAAGGGCCGTCGCCCGCGCGGAACGTCTTGGTGAGCTTTACCCGATCGTCGGAATAGGAAAACGTGCACGAATTTCCGTCGTGCGACTCGATCTTCCAGTCGAAGACGTCGTGCGCCACCTGCGTCGTTTCACCGGTGGCACCGAGGGCGCGCCAATCGAAATGGATGTTGAACCGATCGGGGGCCGAGGCGGGGACGGTCGTCAGCTCGATCGGCTTACCCCCTTCGGTGTAACGCCGATCGCCGGTGAGGTAGTAGTCGACGAGCGCGGCCCCGCGGGTGGAGAGCTCGGCCGCGAATTTTTTCCCCTCGATGCGGCACTTGGAGGGCGGCTCATCGCTGATGTCGTAGTTGGCGGTCTCCGTGCGGCCGACGCCGATCGGTTGCGGCTCTTCCGAACCGCCGTTCAGGATCTTGGGGATGTAGATGAACGCAAGGACGCCCGCGAGCGCAATGAAGATCCAGCGAGTGACCGATTCCATGGGTTAGCTTTACGGCAGTCTCAGCTCTCGACGCTCGCGATAGGACCGCGCCGCGCGTCCGCTAGGCCGTCGTTGGGGTTTCTCGCTGGGGGGGTCTCGGAAGGGGGGGCGGATCGAACCCGCCGGGATGGAATGGGTGGCACTTACACACGCGAACGAGCGAAAGCAAGGTCCCGCGCAAAGCTCCGTGGGTCTCGAGGCAGGAGAGAGCATAGCGGGAGCAGGAGGGCTCGAAACGGCAGACGTTACCCAACCACGGCGAAATCGCCCGCTGGTACAGTCGAATCAGCGGCACGAGCACGTAGCGGACCATCACCGGCGGGAACCTCTTGGCTTGCCAGTCTGAGGCGTCGCCGCGGCGTTGGCCAGAGCTCTTCGCAGGGAATCGGCGCGGGCACCCAAGAGGCCGGCGGCCCGGGTCCATTCGTCATGAAGGCGTGCCAGGGAGAGGGTGCTCGCGACGGAGGTCTTGGGGATCACGACGAAATCGACGCCGCTCGGGAGAAGGGCGGACGCCCTTCGAAAGAGCTCGCGAAAGAGCCGCTTGGCGCGGTTGCGCGCGACGGCATTGCCGAATTTGCGTGTCACCGTAATCCCCAGCCTTGGCGGGCCATCGTCCGAACGAGCTGCAAGGAGCACGATCGCGCTCGGCAGGGTGACACGTGAGCCCGTCTCCTGGATGCGCAAAAACTCGCTGCGCTTGCGAACGCGGCGGTTCTTCGGAAATAGTTGAGCCGACCCTTCCTTCAAGGTGCCTTCGCTCGAAGGTCCCCGGCGGGGCAAGCGGGGCGGCTTGCGCTGCCGCCAGTGGGGCTACTTCTTGTAAGTGGCCACGGTCAACCGCCAGCGGCCCTTGCGGCGGCGGTTGGCGAGCACTTTCGCTCCGCCCGGTGTCTTCATGCGGGCGCGAAAGCCGTGCTTGCGCCGGCGGCGGGTGTTGTGGGGCTGGTAGGTACGCTTCATGGTCGTGCTCGTGCCCGTCGTTCAGGGGGGCGCGGGAAGTAATCATACCTCGCTCCTCTCGTCAAGGACGGGGACCTCCCGATGCCCCCAGGTGCCCATCCTTTCCACACCGGGCACCTCCGCGAAATCGTTACCTACATCGCGGCTGATGCACCTATTCCGGCGAGCTTACAAAAACTCGACGTGGGCAGCACGCCTGCCCTACGCTGCTAGATCGGAGCCCATCCTCGATTGGATCTCTTTTTCGGGGCCGAGATCCCCCTCCCTGCGCAACGAAGATGGACGTGCTCGCGACGAGCCGTTGCCCTTCTTGCGTTCGTCGTCGCGCTTTTGACACCCTTCGCAGCGGGCGCCCAGCAGAAGACGCTCTACCTCGACCGCCTGACGATGGCGGGCGCCCCCGACGACGGATTTGCCGTGTGGCGACCGTACACCTCGGCGCGCACGCGACTTTTTGCGCAGATGGGACTCGGCCTGACCTTCAGCCCCCTGCTCCTTCGCACCATCTCCGGGGACAACAATCCGGCGCTCCAGAACTACACGAAAAGCCCGGTCTCCCATCAGGTCATCGACTACGCGACGGTGGGTGCCGAGCTCGGGGGGCGCGTGACGTTCATCGCCAATTTCCCCGTCATCCTCTACCAAAGCGGTTCCGACCCTTCGCCGGCGAACGTGAGGGGCGTGGGCACGCTCCAGAGCCCTGTGTTGATGGACGCGCGCCTCGACGTGCGTGGACTCCTCTATCAGGCGGACGACAAGAAGTGGCTTCTCGCGGGAGGCATGTCCTTCTACGTTCCGAGCGGCGCCCGCTTTTCGTACGGCGGCGACGGCTCGACGCACACCTCGCTCAACATGAGCACCGAGACGGTCCTTCGCGATCTCATCCTGGTGGTCAATGGCGGGTTACATTTTCGGCCCAAGGGGGTGATCGGCAACCTCGTGGTCGGCAACGAGCTCACCCTCGCCGTCGGAGCGTTCTGGCCGATGCGCGACGGGCGCATTCGCGTCGGCGGATCGATGATGTTCTCCACGGGCCTCGAAGGCTTCGTCGATTCGAACCGTGTGGCCACGAGCACCTTCATGTCAGCGCGCAACTCGCCGCTCGAGTGGCTGGCCGAGGGGCGCATGGCGCTCGACGCGACCGGGCAACTCTGGGCGGGCGGCGGGTTCGGCACGCGCCTCGACACCGGGTACGGCGCTCCCGACGTGCGAATGCTGGCCGTGATCGGCTATCACGCCACCATCCAGGACTCCGAAGCGCCCGCGCCCGAGCGCCGCATGCGCGCCATCCGCGAGCGGATCCAGCGCGAGGGCGGGGACGCCGATCACGACGGCATCCCGGATGACGTCGATCTCTGCCCGAGCGTGCCCGAGGACAAACTCGAACCCGACGCCACCGACGGCTGCCCCAAGCCTGCCGACCGCGACAACGACGGGCTGCCCGACACGGAAGACAAGTGCCCGGACACCCCCGAGGACAAGGACGGGATCCAGGACATGGATGGGTGCCCCGAGGACGACTACGACCAAGACGGCATCCCCGACGTGACCGATGCTTGCCCGCGCGAGCCGGGCACGAGCTCGCCCGATCCGAAGACCAATGGCTGCCCGACGTTCATTCGACGCGTCGAAGGGTCGACCGAGATCCAGATCTTGAAGCAGATCCAGTTCGACACCGGCAAGGCCAGCATCAAGGCCACCAGCTTCAGCATCCTCGACGAGATCGTGAGGCTCCTGCGCGCCAACCCCGACATCGGAAACCTCAGCATCGAAGGGCACACCGACAACCGCGGGGCCGTGGACATGAACGAACAGCTGAGCCAGACCCGCGCCGAGAGCGTCATGAAGTACCTTGTCGATCACGGCATCGCCGAAGGGCGTCTCGAGGCGCATGGCTATGGCCCGTCGCGCCCCATCGCTCCCAACGAAACCGAGGGCGGCCGTCAGCAAAATCGCCGCGTGGAGTTCCACATTCAGTGAGAAGTCAGCGCGGGCGCGACGCGGGCGAGAGCGGTGGATCGCGCGGTGAGGTCCCGAACAGCTCCGTCACCCACACGCTGCCGTCGGGGTCGGTGCTGACGCCGATCCCAACGCGATCGAACCGAGGCTGCAGGAGGTTGTCGCGGTGCGACGGCGAGCTCCAGAGGGCGCGGTGCGCCAGCACGATGTTGGCCGCGTGAGCAACGTTCTCTCCGACCTGCGGTAGCGAAATGCCGGCGCGTTCGAGCCGATCCTTGGGATCGCCGTCCCCCACGTCGTGGCCGAGCTGGCGCATGCGCATCATGCGTTCGGCGTGGCTTCGCGCGATGCGATCGAGCGCCCCGTCGCGGACGAGACCGGGAAGCGTTTCGGAACGACGGGCGAGCATCATCATGCGGCCGAGCGCCATGGCTCCGTCTCCTGCGCCGCCTGCCTCCTCGCCGGGTGCGGGACGGCTCGGTTGCGCGCCCGGCGGTTCGATCCCGGCAAAGACGTAGGCCTCGAGGACGGGGCGCGGGCCGTTCACGCCGTCGAGAAGCACCTGAAAGAGCCAGGTGCCGTCGCGGTCGACGTTGGCGCGGGCCTTGACGCGGCCTTCCGAGAACGAGGTGAGAAGCGTGCGCGGTGCCCCGGTCGGACCGAGGACGATCACCTTGGCGCCCGATGCCGGAGCAAGGACTTTGGCATCGATATCGACCCAGCTGCTGGTGCGGGCCCGCACGGGCATGGAGGCGAGATCGGCCTGCGCATCGATGGCGATCGCCGCGACCACTTCTTTGTCGCCGCTTCGCTCGAGGACAATCCCGCACCGCAGCCGAGCCGGCTGGCGAAAGGTGCCGAGCCACGTTTTCATGCGCGCCTTGGCTTCGACAAGATCGACCGATTTGCCCTCCAAAAGGAACGCCCGCGGCCAGACGTGAGGGTCGCCTGCTGCGCGCAGGGCGTAGGTGATGGCTTCGACGTCGTCGGCCGCGACGGTATGGGCCGCGAGCTGCGCGGCGACCGTACGCAGCGCGCTATCGCCGTCGGGACATACGGAGGTGAGCTCGCGGTCGCGCGTCGACGTGGGCGCCAGCGGGCGCGGCGAACCGATGGTATCCGACCATTGGAGGCCCGGCGTGCCCGATGCAGCGTCGAAGGCGTAAAGAACAAGGCATGCCGCGAATGTCCGACCAAGGGCTGGAATCGCGCGGCGCATCCTCGGCAGTGTAGCTCGCCGAAGTCGCGCCGTCCGACGATGCCGCGTAACGATTGCGCGCTTTCGTTCGTCCGCGCGAAGGGGCTTTTATTGGGCCCGCTCCGGCTTGTTTGATACCCTGCGCCGAGGAGATTCTGCCAGAGGAGCATGGGCGAGTGGACGAAAGCAGCCAAAGTGGGGCTCTTCGTACTGATCGCCTTGGGCGCGTCGGCGTTCATCTACCGTTTCGTGAGCCGCAGCACCGGCATGGCGGGCGGCTATACGGTCTTCGCCATGTTCAAAGAGGCGACCGGCCTCGCCCCTCAATCGCGCGTGATGATGGCCGGCATCCCGGTCGGCACCATCGAGTCGATCAAGCTGGATCACGGGATGGCCCGCATCGACGTGCGCATGGCGCCGGAGGTGACGCTGCACGAGGATGCCACTGTCGGCCGGCGGAGCTCGGGGATCCTCGGTGAGTATTTCCTCTCGCTCGCGCCGGGCACCGACGGGCGTCCGAACCTCAAGAACGGCGACGAGATCAAAGTCGTCATCGAGGCAAGCTCCACCGATCAGATCATGGCCGATCTGGCGCGCATCGCCGATCGGGTGAAGATCGTCAGCGAGACCCTTGCCGACACCATCGGCTCGCCCGAAGGGCAGGCCGAGATGCGCAACACCCTCAAGAACCTGGCTGCGGTCACCGAGGCGCTCAATCAGACGGTGCGCGAGAACCGCGAGACCATCCGCCACACGCTCCTCAACGTGGAGGACATCACCACCCGGAGCGGCCCCGAGGTGCAACAGATCCTCGACAACGTGCGGGAGATCACGGGCGACGTGCGCACCCTCCTCGCTGAAAACCGAGGTGACGTCAAAGGGTCGCTGGGGCAGGTGCGCGAGACGGTGGAACGGGTGAACCACGCCAGCGCGTCGCTGGAGAGCGCGCTGCAGCACATCGATGCGGTCTCCGCGCGCATCGACAAGGGCGAGGGCACGGTCGGACGTCTCACCAAGGACGAGACCCTCATCAACGAAGTGCAGGGCGTGGTGGAAGGAGTGGGCGACTTCGTGGGGGGCATTTCACGACTGCAGACGATCGTCGGCCTTCGCGCCGATTACAACTTCGTCTCCAACACCATCAAGAGCTACGTCGAGCTCCGCCTCCAGCCCGCCGAGGACAAATATTACCTCATCGAGATCATCAACGACCCGCGCGGGCGCACGACCGTGGAGCAAACGGACGTCGACACGACCGACCCCACTCGCCCCTCGCACTACCGCGACGTCAAGACCACGACGAGCAACGCCTTTCGCTTTTCACTCATGTTCGCCAAAAAGATCGGCCCTTTCACCGGTCGATTCGGCATCCTCGAATCGACCGGTGGCATCGGGCTCGATACCCATCTGTTGCGCGACAGGTTCGAGATAAGACAGGACCTCTTCGGCTTCGGCGAGACGCTCCAACCGCGCTGGCGAATCGGACTCGGCTACGAGTTCCTCCACCACCTGTGGATGCTCGCCGGCGTGGACGAGGTCTTCAACGGCGACCGCCGCGACTTTTTCGTGGGTCTGCAGCTCCGGTTCAACGATCAGGATCTGAAGTCGATGCTGCCGTTCACGCCGGTCAAGCCTTGAGAGGCGAAGCCTCCAAGGCTTGACCTTCCTCTGCCTGCGGGGGCGCTGCCCCCGCCCCACCGGGGCAAGCCCGGAATGGGGCCCCACCCCCGCGGTGCGCTCCGGCACCGAGGTCGCTCTGTCGCGTGCGCTTTTCGAATCCGTCAGCGCTACGGTCGCGCCGATTGCGATCCTGCGCCTGCTGCTCGGCGTACCAAACCGCCCGCTATGGTGATCTCGATCGCGCGCAGGACTTCGGGAGAATCCATGTTGCGCGTCGCCTTCAAGGTGGCAAGGATGTCGCCGAGTTTGCGCCCGGCGCCGAGCGTTCCCATGAGAAGCAGGACCGAGGGGGGCCAGGCGACCGACATGGCGTAGTGAGGCGGCGGCCTTAGGGGGATGAACATGCTCTCCATGTCGCCGCGGTGGCGCTCGAGCAACACCGTATTGGGAACCGATTCTTCGAGTCCGGCCAGCATGAGCTCCGGGATATCGAGATCGAGCCGGAAGTCGACGCGATGGGGCTTGACGGCACGGTAGAAACTGACGCGTCCGACCGACCAACGGAAGATGGCCGCCACGCGCGCTCGCCCTTGGCTCTCGATGGCGCGAAAGACTTCGACGGCGTCCACGAGTCCGAGACCGATGAGCGTGTCTCCGAGCCTGCCGTCATAGCGAGGAAGCTCGAGCAGCGCCGCTTCGAGCTCGGAACGCTGGATGGCGCCGCGACGCACGAGATGCTCACCGAGCAGCTCACTCGGCTCGCTGGACGCGACCAAGACGAGCCGCCCATTCTCGAAGTACAGCTCTTTGCGCACCGGCCCGAACCCCGACTCGCGCAGCGCCGTAGCCACCGTCTCCCCGGCGGGAATCGGGCGGCGCGTCGGCACGGGGGGGCGATCGGCGAAGAGCGCTCCTGTTTCCCGGCGCACGAGCAGCCACGTCAAAACGTCGAGCATGCTCGTACTCGCGAGCTCGGCCGCGTAATCGGGAACGCCGGGACCGTCGAGCCGACTCGTCGTCGCGGTCGAAGGGGGCAGGTGCCGCGCGAGGACGTCGATCGCCTCGAGCCTTTGAAAACTCTGGCCGGCCATGGCCACCTCGTCCTCCGATCCGAGCTCACCAGTCACGATGAATTCCACCAGCTTGGCGAAGGACACCTCGTTGAGGACGCGACCGTCACGCGTTCGCACGGTGGCCATCGCCGGCGGCGGCGCCGTGAGGCGGTCGAGCGGTCGCGGAGACGGCGGTCCCCCGGGACGCGGCACCGACATCTTCGTCGACTCGCGCAGCGCGCCCTCGATGCGCTTGGCCAAAGTCGATGCGTCTCCCGCCCATTTCACGAGCGTCGCGAGCTCGCCGGCGATCGTCGCCCGATCGGGCGTCTCATAGGAGGCGATGGCGTCGTAAAACTCCGAAGCCGACGAGAAACGGTCGTCGGGCGACTTGGCGAGCGCCTTCTCGAGGACGGGAAAGAGCCCCTTCGGCAAAAGGTCCATCGAGGCCCGCAGCGGATCGATGCGACAATCGCGGATCGCCAGGAGCACGGCGAGCTGCCCGGCGCCCGGGAAAAGCGCCTGTCCGATCATCATCTCCGAGAGAACGACCGCGAGCGAGAAGAGGTCGGCGCGGTGATCGAAAGGTTCCCCCGAGACCTGCTCGGGAGCGAGATACCCGTACTTGCCCTTGAGCACGTGCGTCCCTTGCCCGCGCGGCTTTTCTGCGAACGAACGGGCGATGCCGAAATCGCCGAGCTTCACGTCCCCCGCTTCCGATAGGTAGATGTTGGAAGGGGTCACGTCGCGGTGAACGATCCCGAGCGGATTGCCGTCCTCGTCGACGAGCGCGTGCACGCAAGCCAGCGCCTTGCACAGCTCGCGCGCGACGTAGATCCCGACCGCGGGCGGGATACGCGTCGTCTCGCTCTGGGTTCTGCGCATCAAGCGAAAGGCATCGACTCCAGGGACGTATTCCATCGCGAGATAGGGCTCGCCCTCCACCTCGCCCGACTCGTACATCTCGACGACGTTGTCGTGGCGCGCCGCCGTGTGCAGGTTCGCCTCCATCTGGAATGTCTTGCGACTGCGCGGATCGTCGAGCACCGACGGCAGGAGACGCTTGATGACGAGCTCTTTGATCGACGACGCGTTTTCCGCGGGACGAGCCAGGTACACCTCGGACATGCCCCCCACCGCGATGCGCTTGAGGAGGAGATACGAACCGAAGCGCACGGGCTCACCGAGAGGTGGTCCCTCCCGTGGTCGGGGCTTCGGCATCTCACCGCTCGACATCCCAGAAGAGTAACTCTGAAACCGCTCCCGACTCTATTTTTTGGCAGGTGCCTGCGACGCGCGGCCGAGTGCGCACCCGCGGTTGGTCAGAGCGCCGGGGTGCTCTCGGCGTGGCGCTCGAGGCGCCAGAAGCCGTCGGACACAAAGCGGTCGCGTACCTGGCGCGCGAGGTCAGGGCGACCTCGCACCGCCACGGCAAAACCGAAGATGGTACAAGTCTTCGGCCACATCGCGTACGCGGTGTACGCGGCGAAGTAGGTGCCACGCGCGAAGATGGTGTCCATCTCCGCGTCGAGCGATCGGGTGACGATTTCGAGCGGCCCCTCCGGCTTGGGGCCCGGCAGTGGGCTCCACGGGGACCTTACGACTGGCCCCGGCTCCACGCGCACCCCGAAGGTCTGTGCGAGTGGCTCGCCCCATTTCTCGTGCTCGTCGAGGCACTGTGCGAGCGTCGCTCCTTCGTCGACCTCGCGCACCCAGATGGCGATGACGGCGTGATGATCGTCGCCATACCGGAACCCGACGAAGCTCGGCACGCCGTAGTACCGGATGCGCCGCCAGTTGCCCCAGTCGGGCAGGGGAACGTGCAGGGCGTCCTGCTTGTCGTTGCGCCAACCCCATGGCTCCTCGAGCAGCCGATGCAGCGCCGCCTGATGCGGATCCGCGGCGTCACCACCGGGGTGCTCACGATTCACGGAAGTCGCGGTCGGCGGTATCCCGGGCGGCTGCCGTGGAGCGACCGAATGGCAGCCGGTCAGCGAGACGAAGGTCAGGAACCCAAGGAGACGAACGCGCAGCGTCCTAGAGTGTAACCTCGCGCATCCGAATTTGCTCTTTGTCCGCCACGCCGAGCCCGAGCTCCCCCGCCACGCGGATGTAGGTCGGCTCACGGCCGGCCTTGGCGAGCGTCGGTAGACCCTTGTTCTTGCGCCACTTCTCGACCTCCCCCCAGCCGATGATGTCCATGGCCACCGGGTCGGTCGTCGCGTAGACGGCCTCGTGCGGGACCCGCCGTTCGGGGTTTTTGTCGAGCGGCCCCTGGTCGTAAATCAGCTTGAAGCCGTCGGTAATGTGCAGGCGAACGCGGCTCTTCATCACGTCCTGCGCGTAGAGCGCCGCGATCTGCGGGCTTGCGTTGTGGGCGTGGAAGTCGTGGGGGTTGATGGTGCTGCCGTGGGTCATGTTCTTGAGGCAGCCCGTGTAGCCGCAGATCGAATGGTCCTTGATGAGGGCCACGTTGATGACGGCGGTCGCGTCGGTGAGCGGGCGCACGAACTTGGTGCGGATCCCGAGCACCCTGATCTCGGGCATCGTCGCATCCTTATTGGCGTGGATGGCGGTCTGGACGCCGGCGGGAAGGTTCTTGGCGTTGACGCGCGTGCCGTTGAAAAACGAGTTGTACTGCTCGTAGACGACGATGTTCGCCGCCGGGACGCCGACCGCGAGCACCGCGGCCACGATGGGGAGGATGATCTCCTTGTTGGTGGCCATGGTGGCGCCGGTCTGTCCGGCAATTCCGTTCATCTTGATGGCGACCTTGTCGTCCTTGTGGATGAAGCGGGCCATCGCCTTGGCCATGTCGGTCTCGCCGGTGAGCTCCATCATCGCGCGCTCGAGCATCGACTGCGCGACGTCCGCTTTCGGAAAGAGGCCGTTTGGCATGAGCGTGTCGGACTTGGCGACCTTGATGATCTTGCCGGGCTCGGACATCGGAACGAATCCGGCGGGCGGAGTCGCGGCCAGGCTCGCGGGCGCGGCGGCAATGGCCGTATTCTCGCCCAGCGCGGACGCGCCAGCGGCGGCCCCCGCGAGAGCGGCGGCATTTCCCAAGAACCTACGACGCGAGAGGGTGGGATCGACACGTTCAGCCGACATGGGCACCTCACAGCAGTGCGGACGACGCCGCCCCGGAGTTCGGAACTAACATACCGGCCCGATCGGGGCAAACCTCCCTACGCTCCATGCGTTCCGTGCGCTTCGCTCCCCCATGGCCACCCCCTGCGGGGAGGTGTGGGTGTCGCGCCGCCGGGCGAAAATGGCGGCCGCCGCGCATCCAGAGTCTCAAGTCCCCGATCTCGTTGAGAACGCGCCCGGCACGCCGCTCGCTCTAAGGACCGGTCGAAAGGTAGCCTCCGGGCGGCGCGCGTTGCGCCTCCGCGGCGGTGCCGACGGAGAGAACCATGGAACAGACGAAATTCAAAGTCGCGTACGTCATCACCGAGCGCAACGACAAGACCTACTGGAATCGCATCGGTGTCGCGTTCACCAACAAGGACGGCTCCATCAACGTGAAGCTCGACGCATTGCCGACGGGCGGCACGCTGCAAATCCGCGACTACGAGCCGCGCGAAGAGGCCGACGACATGAATGGCCTCGTGCCCCCGCGCACGCAACGCACGCCGGCCCGCGCGACGCCCGATCCGGCGCTCTGACCCAAAAAGCCGAACATGAACATGCAGCAGAGCCCGCGCGAGGCGTCGCCTCGCGCTGTCGAGGGCGGTGTTGCCCTCAGTTCATCATCGAGGGGCCGTTCAGCGGCCCCTCACCTCTCTATCTGGCTCCCGATTGCCATCAAGGTGGCCGGGGCAGCAGGCGTGGCCCTGATTCTGGCGGTCATCGGCGCCAGGGCGGGCGCCCACCAACCGCCCCCGCCCTTCGAGCCAGCACCGAGCGCGACGCCGCCGCTCATCACCGCGGGTTTCATGGTCGGGTTGCCCGGGGCGTCCACCGCGGGCGACGCGGGCAGCGCCGAACCGACGCCAACGCCAGCACCCCCACCGGTCGAAGCCGCGTCGGCGCCCGGCGCAGGGCTCCTCGCCGATGGTCGCGTCATTCTCAACGCTGCCTCGGAGGCCGAGCTGACCAAGCTGCCCGGCATTGGCCCATCGCGCGCCCGCGCCATTCTCGCCCTGCGTCAGCGCCTGACGAAGTTCCGCGCGGTGGAGGATCTCCTGCGAATCAAGGGGATCGGCCGCAAAATGCTGCGCCGACTCCGACCGAACGTCGTGCTCGATCGACCGGCCGTCGACGAACATGCCGCGCCCCCGTCCCCTGCCCTCCGTTCGCTGCCAGTCGAAGATTCCGACAGCGCGGATCGCTGACACGAATCGCCGCGCGCGGCCCCCAGGCGCGAGATCACCGGGTTCCGACGGGCGCGACGCAGCTCGATAGCCAGTTACCGCGATGTCTCTATAATGGCGTCCACCCAATGTTCGCCGCTGTGCGACGCGCGGAGTCCTCACCCCTATGGCTCGCGCTCGCGATCGCCGCATGCGGAGAGGCCAAGCCTCTCGGCAAAGCGGCCACGACGCCCGACGGAAGAGCGTGCCCGAACGGCTCGCTCGCGTCGATCGACGCTCACGGCGATCTGCTCTGCTCCTATATCGCCGCCGGGTCGCCCTCGCCGCGGGACTCCCACGACGACCATCCTCATCCCCCCTCCGGACCGCTGCCGGAGGAACAACGGGCGGGCGCCATCGACGGGCTCGGCAACGCTTGCCCCCAAGACATGAAGCTCGTCGACACCGATTACTGCCCCAGCATGCAGCGCACCTGCATCGAAGAGGAGTACAGCCCGCAGAACAAGATCACCATCTGCCATCGCTTCGCGACCCGGCAGAAGTGTGTGGCGCGCGAGGAGCACCGTCGCTTCTGCATCGACGAATACGAGTACCCCAACCAGAAAGGCGGCCATCCGACGTGGATGGTCTCCTGGTACGACGCGCAAGCCACCTGCGCCTCCCTCGGCAAGCGACTCTGTTACGAGAGCGAGTGGGTGAGCGCCTGCGAAGGGCCGGACAAGCTCCCCTTTCCGTATGGCCACGCGCGCGACAACAGCAAGTGCAACATCGACAACAGCTGGATCCAGCCAAGCCTCCCCGAAGTCTACTCGCGCGATCCGCAGACCCGTTTGATCGAGCTTTCACGCCTCGATCAGAGCGCACCATCGGGCGCGCTCCCCGGCTGTGTGAGCGGATTCGGCGTGCATGACTTGACAGGCAACTTCGACGAGTGGGTCACCGTCGACCAGCGCATCGACGACAAATCCGAATGGGCGGGATTGAAAGGGGGAGCCTGGGGTCACGTTCGCAATGCGTGCCGCCCCATGACGACGAGCCACCCGCCCGACTTCACGTATTACTTCATCGCCTTTCGCTGCTGTCGCGAAGCGCTCGGCGGAAGCCCCTCGCCGCCGAGCTACGCCGGCGCGCCCGAGGTCGAGCCCGCGAACCGTGCGCCCATCCAGGATCCCGCTTATCCTCCCGGCCCCTCGCGCACCAAGGTGGGTCGCGAGCACTGGCCGCGCCCCGACGCGGCGCCCAAACCCTAGGCCCCCAACGTGCCGCTGGCGTGCCGCGGCGTGACGATGGACGCCAGCGCATCGAGGAGGGGCGCGATCTCGCTGGAGCGCAGTTTGTAAGCGGCGCGATTGGCGACGAGGACGCTCGAGATCGACGCCACTTCCTCGATGACCTCCAGCTGGTTCTCGCGCAGCGTCGATCCGGTTTCGACGATATCGACGATGAGATCCGCCAGCCCGACGAGCGGCGCGAGCTCGACCGAACCTTGGACGAAGATCACCTCGACCTGACGGCCGCGCGCCGCGAAGTGTTCGGAGGTGATGCGCGGATACTTGGTGGCCACCCGCGGAACGTCGGGCAAAGTCGCGCGTTCGATCGGCGCGGCCACGACCATGCGGCAGCGACCGATGCCCAGGTCGAGGGGCTGATAGAGGTCGTAGCGACGCTCGAGGAGAACGTCGCGCCCCGATACCCCGATTTCCGCCGCGCCAAACTCGACGTAGGTCGGAACGTCATCGGGCTTGAGCAGAAGAAAGCGCATCTTACCGTCGGCGGTGTCGCGCACCAGGCGGCGATCGTCGGCGTCGAGCGCTCCGGCGTCGATCCCTGCCTTGGCAAAGAGCGCGGAAAGCGCCTTTTGCACACGTCCCTTCGGAACGGCGATGGTCAGCGGCCGGCGTTTCATGGCGGCAGGTGTAGCACCGCGGCCCGAAGCTGCCGCCGATTTGCTGGGCCTGGTCGACGGCGAGGACGTCAGCTCGGCCCCTTGACGCGCACCACGTCCGCTCCGAGTCCCGCCAGTTTCTTTTCGATGCGTTCGTAGCCGCGATCGAGGTGGTACACGCGACGAAGCTCCGTCTCGTCCTCTTCGGCGACGAGACCGGCGATGACGAGCGAAGCGCTGGCACGTAGATCGGTCGCCATGACGCTGGCCCCCGACAGCTTGCCGACGCCATTGACGATGGCGGTGTTGCCGCGCACGGAGATGTCGGCACCCATGCGCGTCAGCTCCGGCACGTGCATGAAACGGTTTTCGAAGATGGTCTCGGTGATGACCGATTCCCCCTCGGCGATGCACATCAGGACCATGAACTGCGCCTGCATGTCGGTGGGGAAACCGGGGTGCGGCGCGGTGGTGACGTTGACCGAGCGGAGCCGCCGCCGCTCGGCGACGACGCGCACCCCGTCCCCCTCGCGCGAGATCTGCACTCCCGCCATGCGCAGCTTGACCACCACGGGTTCGAGGTTCTCGAGCGGCGCGTGCAGGACCAGGACGTCGCCCCCTGTTGCCGCGGCGGCCACCATGAAGGTCCCGGCTTCGATCCTGTCGGCGATGATGGCGTGATCGAAGGGCAAAAGCTCGTCTCGCCCCTCGATGTGAATCACGTCGGTGCCGGCGCCGTCGATACGCGCGCCCATCTTGTTGAGCACGCGACCGAGCTCCTCGACTTCCGGCTCGCGGGCCGCGTTGACGAGCGTGGTCCGCCCCTTGGCGAGCGCTGCGGCCATCATGAGATTCTCCGTTCCGGTCACGGTCGGCAGATCGAAACAGATTTCCGCCCCTTTGAGCCGTGCACACTCCGCCTCCACGTACCCGTGCACCAGGCGAATCTTCGCCCCCATGGCTTCGAGGCCCTTCAAATGCTGGTCGATCGGCCGAGCCCCGATCGCGCAGCCGCCCGGCAAGGACACCTTGGCGCGACCGAACCGCGCGAGCAGCGGCCCGAGGACGAGCACACTGGCGCGCATCTGTTTGACGAGCTCGTAAGGTGCTTCCGGGTTCACCTGGGATCCCGCGTGGACCACGACCCGGGGCGCGTCGACCACGCATTCTCGCCCGAGAAAGCGGAGCATGGCGGCCATGGTGTCGATGTCGCGCAAGGCAGGGACGTTGCGCAGCAGGCTTTCACCGTCGGACAGGAGCGTCGCCGAAAGGATGGGAAGCGCGGCATTCTTTGCTCCGCTCACCTCGACGGTGCCGACCAGTCGCTTTCCTCCGCGAATTCGAATGGCGTCCATGGATCCAACCTTTGCCTTTACCTCGCCCGGCGATAGGTCACAACGCCAGTCGCGAGCCATCTCGTCCCGCGCCCGCGTCATTCGTGCACGCCACCAGCGCCCGACGCAGATCTCATCCCGTCGTCGCGTCGAAAGCTCCCCACGTCGCCACGGAGGGCGTTACCCTCTCGACAGCATGCGCATTGCCCTCACCCACAACCTTCGCCTCTCCGATTCGGTCGACGAAGCCGAGTTCGACTCCCCGGAAACCATCGGCGCGCTGGCGCAAAGCCTCGCCTCGACCGGGCACGACGTCGAACGCATCGAAGTGTCCGGGCCCGCGTCGCGCCTGGTGACGCGTCTCGAGGCGTACGCCCCCGATCTCATCTTCAACAGCGCGGAAGGGCGGCGCGGCAAGATGCGGCGCGGCTTCTATCCCGCGCTCTTCGAGCAGCTCGGGATCCCGTTCACCGGCTCCGACTCGTACGCCCTCTGCGTGACGCTCGACAAAGCCCTCACCAAGAAGATCGTCTCCGGCTACGGCATTCCCTCGCCGCGGGCGCGCTTCGTGACGCGCGAAACGCTGCGCGGCGGTGGCCTCGACGACGTCGTTTTCCCCGTCCTCGTCAAGCCGAACTACGAAGGCTCGTCCAAGGGCATCACCCAGGCGTCGGTCGTCGACGAGCCGACGGATCTCTCGCGGATGATCGAAGACATGCTCGTCTTGTATCCGGAAGGTCTGCTCGTCGAGCAGTACGTTCCCGGCGTCGACGTGGCGGCGTGCTTTCTCGAAGGGCTGCCCCCCGGCGAACGGCTCATGACGCCGGTGGAGTGCGTCATCGACCCGACCTACCCGCTGCTCCACCCCATCTACGACTACGATCTCAAGCACGGCGCGCGCGCGCACGTCACCCGGCGCGTCCCTCCGGCGCTTCCTGCACCGGTCATCGACCGCATCCGCTCCATGGCCGAGCGCATCGTCGTCGCCCTCGGGCTGCGTGACGTCGCCAAGATCGATCTGCGCGTCTCCCCGTCCGGCCAGGTGTGGTTTCTTTCGGCCACCGCGCTTCCGTCCTTCGACGCGAGCGGCGCCGCCCTTTTTGCGGCCAGCGCGCGGCACGGCATGAACTACACCGCCACCATTCTCACCACCCTCAAATCGGCGGCGGTTCGCGCCGGTCTGGGCCCGGCGCTCGAGGCCACCAAGCCGCGGCCTTCGCGCGGCAAGCGCCTCTCGCTGAAAGTCGGGCTCGCGTACAACATGAAGCGCTCCGACACCACCGCCGACGATAGCGAAGCCGAATACGATTCGCCGCGCACCATCGAAGCGATCACCGAAGCCATCCTGGGGCACGGGCACCAGGTCATTCCCCTCGAGGCGACGGGCGATTTCCCGCGCGCGCTCTTGGCGAGCGACGTCGACATCGTCTTCAACCTCGCCGAGGGTATCCGCGGCCGCAACCGCGAGGCCCAGGTGCCGTCGCTCTGCGAGCTCGTGAACATTCCCTACACCGGCAGCGATCCGGCCACGCTTTCGCTCTGTCTCGACAAGGGCCTCGGCAAACGGCTGTTGCGCGAGCAGGGAATCGAGACGCCGGCCTTTCAAGTTCTCATGACGGGGCGCGAGAAGCTGCGCCCCTTTCGTTATCCGGTCATCGTCAAACCCAACGCCGAA
>DATHES010000088.1:0-21237 GCA_035318465.1 Polyangiaceae bacterium | reverse complement strand
CACTCCGTCTCAGTGACGTGCTTGGGGCGCCAACCTGCCGCGAAAGTCGTCGTACGTTCGCTTCAAGCCTGCTTCGAGCGGCGTCTTCGGGTCGAACCCGAGCAGGCGGCGCGCCTTTGCAATGTCCGGACATCGCCGCCGCGGGTCGTCTTTGGGTAGCGGTTTGCGGACCAGCTCCACGCGCTTTTCAGCGACGCGCATCGTCGCTTCGGCAAGCTCGATCATGGTGAGCTCGGTGGGATTTCCCAGATTGACGGGTGAATCGAACGTGTCAGTGCGCGCCGCGGCGAGGAGACCTTCGATGAGATCGGCCACATAGCAGAAGGACCGGGTCTGGGAACCGTCGCCGAAGATGGTGATCGGTTGTCCCTGGATGACTTGGGTGACGAAATTGCTGACGACCCGCCCATCGTTGAAAGCCATGCGCGGTCCGTAGGTGTTGAAGATTCGGACCACGCGCGCATCGGCGCCGAACACGCGGTGCGCGTCGAGCAGGAGCGTTTCGGCGGCGCGCTTGCCTTCATCGTAACAAGCTCGCTCCCCGATGGGATTGACATTGCCCCAGTAGGTTTCTGCCTGAGGATGCTCGAGCGGATCGCCGTAGATTTCGGAAGTGCTGGCGTGCACGATTCGGCAGTTGCGCAGGCGAGCGTGATCGACGAGGCGCATCGCTCCCAGCACGCTGGTGGTGAGGGTCGCGTGAGGGTCGCTACTGTAGTGGATGGGCGAAGCGGGGCAGGCCAGATTGAAGATGATCTCGGCGTAGACTTTGAGCGTCTCGCGGACGTCCCCGATCTCGAGATGAAAATGCGGATCGCGTCCCGCCGCGTCGAGGTTGACCAGATCACCCGTCATCAAGTTGTCGAGACCGATGACTTCGAAGCCGTCGCCGAGCAACCGATCGACCAAATGGGAGCCGAGAAAGCCGGCCGCTCCCGTGACCAGCACGGTTCTACGTACAGAGCCGAGGCCCATTATGCCGCTCCCCGCTGCAGCGAATGGGGCAGTGCCCGGCTCGACGTCCTAACCATTCGCTTTTTCGACATTGGCACTCTCCCTCTTCGATTCGGGAGTCGGTGCAAAGTGCACGCCGGCAGCAGCAATGTCCACCCGGATCGACGGAAAATGGGAGGAACTGCCCCCCCCGGTTCCAACTGTCGGCCCCTTCAGCCGCCGTGCAGGGTGGTAAACCGCGCGAGTAGCGTCGGCGGTGTGGCCGCGCGGCAACACCGTTGCAATGAGGGCACCGTACAGCGAGGGCTAGGACGTGTTCCGCCAGGCCCGGGCGAGGTCGACGCCTGGGTCCAGATGTCCGTCAGACCCCTCGGCCGTTCGACTCGGCCGAAAGCGGCGAGGAGCATTTGCTTTCTAGGAACCACGTGGTGCACCCTAGATGGTGACGGTGGTCGGCTGCCCGGGTGGGGGTGGACGGCGGAGGGAGGCCGCGCGATGAAGTGCATTCTATTCGTGGACGACGAGCCCATGATTCTCGCAGGGCTTCAGAACATGTTGCGCAAGCAGCGCAAGCAATGGGACATGACCTTCGTCGAAAACGGTAAGAAGGCTCTGGAGAAGCTGGCCGGGGCCTCGTTCGACGTGATCGTCAGCGACATGCGCATGCCGGGCATGGATGGCGCCACGCTCCTCAAAACGGTGCAAGAGCTTCATCCCAATGTCGTTCGCATCATCCTTTCCGGTCACGCCGAGCTGGAGACCGCGCTGCGCAGTGTCTCGGTCGCGCACCAGTTCCTGGCCAAACCTTGCGACACGACTTCGCTGCAGAATGTCGTCGATCGGGCGTGCAGCCTGCAGGCCCTTCTCAACGATGACACGATCCGCAGCGCCATCGGCACCATCGGCCGCCTCCCTTCCGCGCCCAAGATCTACGTGGCCATCACCAAGGCGCTCGAAGACCCGGACTGCAGCATGAAGGACCTGGCCAAGCTCCTCGAGCACGACATGGCGATTTGCGCCAAGGTCCTGCAGCTCGTCAACTCCGCCTTCTTCGGCCTGCCTCAGCGCGTCACCAATGTTCAGCAGGCGCTCGCCTACCTCGGGGCGAACATGATCCGGCGTGTTCTCTTGTCGGTCGAGACGTTCAGCATGTTCGAAAAGGAAAAGACGGCCGGTCCGTTTTCCATCGAGGCGCTGCAGGCACACTCCAATGCCGTGGCCGCCGTCGCCTCCAAGCTCATGAACGATCAGACGAAGTCCGCGGACGCGTTCATGGCCGGGATGTTTCACGATCTGGGAAAGCTCATCCTGGCCGTCTACGTTCCCGACCATCTCCTGCGGGCCATGGCGCTCGCGACGGAGCGCAAAATCCCCCTCTATGTCGCGGAGCACGAGCTCTTCGGCGTGACCCACGCCGAAGTGGGAGCGTACTTGCTCGGCATTTGGGGTCTTCCCTACACCATCGTCGAGGCCGTGGCCCACCATCATCAGCCCACCCGGGTCCAGCATGCGGCCTTCGACGTCCTCGACGCGGTCTACGTGGCACAAGCGCTGGTTTCCGAGGCTTCCCAGAAATCCAAGACATCGATCGCTCCTCTTCATTTGGATAGCGCCTACCTCCAGGCGTTGGGGGTAGAATCGAAGGTGCCTGCTTGGCGTGAGATGGTCTCTCAGGTCATGTCGAGCATGGGCGCAGGATGACCCCGACCGCAAAACCCGCTCTTCTCTGTGTGGACGATGAGCCACTGGTGCTGGAGGGCCTGACCCTTCATCTGCGCCGCGCCTTTACGCTGACGACTGCAACGAGCGGCGCGGCGGGTCTCGAAGTTCTCAAAGGGAAAGGGACTTTCGCGATCGTGATGTCCGATATGCGCATGCCGAGCATGAACGGGGCGGAGTTCCTCGCCAAAGTCCGCGAAGGGTGGCCCGACACGGTGCGCGTTCTCCTCACCGGACAGAGCGATCTGCCGTCGGCCATCGCCGCCGTCAACGACGGGCAGATCTTCCGCTTCTTGACCAAACCATGCCCGCCCGACGTTCTGCTCGGCGCGCTCGGGGCTGCGTCGAAACAATACGATCTCCTCTCGGGCGAGCGCGTTCTCTTGGAGCAGACGCTGCACGGAAGCATCAAAGCGCTTACCGACGTTCTTTCCCTGGCCAACCCGGTGGCGTTCGGTCGCGCCAACCGCGCCAAGCAGTTCATGGGCCAGCTTCTCGCAGAAACGCAGCGACCGAGCGACTGGATCTGTGACGTCGCCGCCATGCTCTCGCAAATCGGCTGCGTCACCATCCCCGCCGAGACGCTCGATCGCATGTACGACGGAAGCCAGCTCAGCCCGGAAGAAATGGCCATGGCGGCGCGCATTCCCGCCGTGGCGGTGCAGTTGCTCGGGCCGATCCCGAGGCTCGAGGGCGTGCGCGACATCCTCACGCACATGGACGACCACTACGAGCCCACCAAAGCCGGGCAAACGAAGCGCGGCGAGGCCATCCCGTGGGGCGCGCGCGCGCTCAAGATTATCCTGGACTATTTGACGCTCGAAGCGCGGCTCAGTGACGGCGCGGAGGCGCTCGAAACCATGCGCGCGCGAAAGGGATGGTACGATCCCGCTCTCGTGCCCCCTTTCGCCGAAGTCGCAGCCCGCTCCGCCAGCAACGAGGTTCGACAACTCGTGGTCCGTGATCTAAGGCAAGGGATGATCCTGCGCGAGAACGTGTTCACCAAACCCGGTATGCTCCTCGTGACCAAGGGCAACGAAGTGACCGCCGGGCTTCTGGAGCGCATCGCGAATTTTTCGCGCAAAGTCGGGGTGCGCGAGCCCATCTCGGTGTCCATTCCCTCCGGCCCGGCGAAGAGCGGCTGAGCGTCGGCATGGCAGCATCGTTGGAAAGCGGCTGAGCGGCAGGCGGGACGATGGCAGCCGTCTTTCGTGGCAGAGCCGAAGGCGCGGAAGCATTCGTGCCCGATGGTGCGCCGCTTCCGACCGCGCTGGCGCGAACGACGCATCTCGGTGTGGGCGCTCATCCCGACGACCTCGAGATCATGGCGTGTCACGGCATCCTCGAATGCTACCGGCAGAGCGATCGCTGGTTCACCGGCGTGACGATGTCGAACGGCGGCGGCAGCGCGCGGGTGGGCGCCTTCCAGAGCAAGACCGACGCCGAGATGATCGCCATCCGAAAGCTGGAGCAGAAGAAAGCGGCCGCGCTAGGGGCATATTCGGCGGTGCTGCTCCTCAACTACCCGAGCGCATCGGTGAAGGATGCGAACCACGCCGATGTTGCGGCCGATCTCGACGCCGTGTTGGCGGCGACGTCGCCGGAAGTGGTGTACACCCACAACCTCGCCGACAAGCACGATACCCACGTGGCCGTCGCGCTGCGCGTCATCGCCGCCCTACGCCGGATGCCGCAGAACCAGCGCCCGGCTCGCGTCATCGGGTGTGAGGTGTGGCGCGATCTCGACTGGCTCGACGACGGCGACAAGATGACTTTGCCCGTCGATCGACACGGTGCGTTAGCGTCCGACCTGGTGGGTGTTTTCCAGTCCCAAATTGCGGGGGGCAAGCGTTACGACCTGGCTTCCGCGGGACGCCGCCTCGCCAATGCCACGTTCCTCGAAAGCCACGCCGCGGACGGGAGCGGCGCCCTCGTCTTCGGAATGGATCTGACGCCGCTCGCGCTGGACGAAGCAAAAGATCCGCTGGGATTCGTCGAAGAGCACATGCAGCGGTTCCTCGCCGACGTGAAGATGCGTATCACCAAGATGGGCTAAAGTCGGGCGGCGATCCGGATCATCCCCGGCGTTGCGGGGCGCCCAAACTCCGTGAGCCGTGCTAGAAGCACCGAAAAACAATGGCCCAAGCATCTGCATTCGAACCCGAACTTTGCGACCCGACCGAAGAGCACCGGCTTCTGCGCGAAACAGTGCGTGGCTTCACCGAGGCAGCGATCGAGCCTCAGGCCGATGAGCATGACCGCTCCGGTGTATTGAACCGCAAGCTCTTCGAGGAGTGCGGCAAGCTCGGGCTGCTCGGCATCACCGTTCCCTCCGAGGATGGCGGCGCGGGGATGGACGCCGTCGCCGCGGTGATCGCCCACCACGAAATGGCGAAATCCGATCCCGGCTTCACGCTCGCCCACCTGGCGCACGCGATTCTGTTCGTGAACAATTTCTACTACGCGGGGAGCCCCGAGCAGCATCGCCGTTACCTCGCCAAGGTCGTCTCGGGCGAATGGATCGGGGCCATGGGAATGACAGAGCCGAGCGGCGGCACCGACGTGCTCGGCATGAGGACGACGGCCACGCGCGATCGCGACGGCTACCATCTCACCGGGCGAAAGGCGCTTATCACCAATGCCCCCGATGCGAGCATCTTTCTCATCTACGCCAAGCTCGAGGGCCGCATCACGGCCTTCATTCTAGAGCGTTCCTTCAAGGGTCTCACCACCGGGAGCCCCACCCACAAGATGGGAATGCGTGCCAGCACCATGGGGGAGATCGTGATGGACGATTGCTTCGTGCCGAACGAAAATCTGCTCGGCGGCGAAGGACAGGGCGTCGTCCACATGATGCGTAACCTCGAAATCGAACGCATCACCCTGGCGGCGATGAGCCTCGGCATCGCCGACCGCTGCCTCGACATCATGGTGAACTATGCGAGGGAGCGCACCTCTTTCGGCAAACCGCTCGCCGATTTCGGACAGGTGCAGCGCTACATCGGCGAAAGCTACGCCAGCATCGAAGCCGCCCGCGCGCTCGTCTACGGCGTCGCCCGCACCATTCGTCACGACCGCCGAAACCGCGTCGGCTCCGACGCAGCCAAGCTCTTCGCCGCACCGGTCGGCAAAGAAGTCGCCGACAATGCCATGCAAGTGCTCGGCGGTTGGGGGTACTGCGACGAGTTCAAGGTCGAACGCTTCCTGCGCGACGCCAAGCTGCTCGAAATCGGCGGTGGCACCTTGGAATCGCATCAGAAGAACATCACCCGCGATCTGACGGAAACGTGATGTTCGCGCGGCGGCGCCGCTCGTTTCGGTCTTTCAATCGACGATGAGAACGACCCCCGTCATCGTCTCGTGGACGTCGCACTGATAAAAGAGCATGTCCGGCGCGGTCGGCGGCACGTCGAAAACGAGATCCCCGGCGGCCGTGTGAGCGCCGGTGATTCCGGTCGTAAACGAAGTGCCGGTCGATGTGCGGATGTAGAAGGGGTGGCCGGGCGCATTGATGGCGAACGTGTACTTGTTTCCGCGGCAGAGGGTGAGCACGGCATTGAGCGGGCCGCCGTTGAAGAGATAGCCGCTCGATCCTTGATTTACGACCGTCAGCGTTCCTGCGGCAAGGCATCGGCCCGCCTCGCCTGCGTCGCTACTCGGCGTGGCGTCGCTCGCAGCGTCGCGATTCCCGCCTCCGCCCGCGCCCGCGCCACCGGATCCCGCATCGGGATTGCCGGTCGTGCCGCCCGATCCGCCGGATCCGCTCGACCCAGCTTCGCCGCCGGTGCCCCCCGAGCCTCCCGTGGAACCGGCCGCCCCACCTGGGTCCGATGAGCCCCCCGCTCCGCCGGCACCGCCGGTTGCGGATGATCCGCCGGATCCCGTGGGACCGGATCCCGTGGGAGTCGAGTCGTCCCCCGAGCATCCTCCGAGCACCAAGCCGACTGTCGTCAATAACCACCAGCCTCGTCGTCTCGTCATGACTCCTCCGGAGCGGCCCATTCTCACCTCAGCTGGCGGAAGATGTAAATCGGCACCGCTCCCCCCCCCGGCGCGTCAGCGATCTCAGACGCCCGCCACGCGACGCGCCACCCTTCGCACGCCTTCGCGAAACGCTGCGGTCTCGGGGAGCAAACTGAGCACGAGAAAGCCGTCGCCCTCGAAGTCGAAGAAATAGCCGGGGTGCACGACCACGCTGTCCTCGCGGATCAAGAGCTCGACCCAGCCATCGTCGTCGTGCAGGCGCGGCACTTCCAGGACGGCGTACCACCCCCCTCGCACGGGTAGACGGCGCACGGGAGAGGCGGGGCCAAGCTCGTGGAGCGCCTCGTCGAGGGCGGCGAGGTTCTGCTGCAAGCGCGCGCGCACCGCCGCGGCCACCGCGGGTTGCTCGGCGAGAAGGGCGGGGAGCGCAAGCTGTACCGGCGTCGCGACGGAGAGGTAGGTGTCGGCAATGAGCTCGAGCCGCGCCTTGGCCTCTTTCACCAGAGCGTCGTCTCCCGATACGGCGATCCAGCCGAGTTTGCATTGAGGCAGGAGCAACACCTTCGAAAGACCGCTCAAAACGAACACGAGCGGGGCTCGGCCGCCGACCTCGGTGAAGCTCTCGAGCGCGTGCGGGGGCAAAGGGCCCAGCGCATAGTCGCCGAACACCTCGTCCGCAATGAGCGCGAGATCGTGCTCGCGCGCGAGCTCACACAGCGTTTCGGCCTCGTCGCGCCGCACGAACGAGCCGGTGGGATTGTTGGGATGCACGAGGACGATGGCGCGCGTCCTTTCGTCGATCTTTCGGCGAAGATCGTCGAGATCGATGCGAAAGTCGGCATCGCGCCGGAGCGCGTACGTGCGAAGGGCGATCCCCTCCATCTCACCAATCCAGCCGAAGAGCGGATAGCTCGGCCGAGGGATGACGATGGCGTCGCCCGCGTCGGCGAGCAGCGCGAAGAGCCACGCATAGGCCTCACTCGTGCTCGCCGCGACCACGACGTTCGCCGCGTCGATGACGAGGCCCCGCGACGCATAGTATCGGGCGATCGCCTGCCGTGCCGCGGGGTGTCCGAGGGGCTCGGGATCGTAGGCGGCACCGCGCGGATGACCGAGCTCCGCGATGAGACGGGTGGTGTCGAACAGCGCCGCGCGCGTTGGGTTCGATTCGGTGAGATCGATGACGCGGCGCTGCGACGCCCTGGCCTGTTCGAGCGCTGTTGCGAATCGGTTCGGCGTCCGGTCCCATTGGGTTCGAGCGGAAAACATCGCCCGCGAAGGTAGCAAGACATCCCCACGGAATCTCGTCAGAGCGAAGAGTTCTACCCTTTGCGCTGGGACGAAAGGTCAGCTACGAGCTTTTCCATGTCGATCCACCGACCGAAGCGAGCCACCTCCCGAAAAACCGAGAGCGCGCCTACGCGCGGCTCCTCTCCATCGAGCGCGCCGAAACCGCCGAAATGGAAGGATGTGGTCGCCGACAAGCCGGACGACGCTTTCGCCACTTACGCATCGGCTGCTCGCTATGAGAAGGACGCGCTCATCGCCCACAACAAGTTCGGTAAGGGGGTCGTGGTCGAAGTGGACGGCAACAAAGTGCACATCCTCTTCGAAGAGGGGGTCCGCAAGCTCCTTCACAGTACACCTGCGTAGCGCGGACGCTACGGTCGTACGATCTGCGTTCCTTCGGGGGGAGTGAAGTTGAACTCGCTGTTCGGCACGGGGGTATTGACGAGTGGGTTATTGAAGTCGAAACGGTTGCGGTTGCCCTGGGCGTCGAGAATGAGCACGCGCCGAACCTGAGATGTCGCGGTGTCGACATAGAGGAGCACCTTCTGGTACGCGGGCGTCGCGTCCTTGGGCGTCCCCTCGAGCACCCACCCTCCTTCGAATTTGACCGTGGCCGGGTCGAGCAGGCGGAGGGTGAACGAGCGGGTGAGCTCGCCTTGCCCCATCAAGAACGCCAGCGCCGCCGGATACTGCGATTTGTCGACGGGCTGCTCGAACATCTGCTGGTTTTCGCGGTCGTAGACCTTCAGCGTGCGCCCGTCGGAGACCACGCGGTTGCCGTTCGGCTGATCGTACTTCCAGCTCATCTTGCCCGGTTTTTCGAAGGCGACGCGCCCTTCGGAGGTGCGGTGTTGGTCGTGCATTCGGATGAAGTATTCCTGCTTGAACCCGGCCTGGAACGTCTTGGTTTGGTCGTAGAACGCCTGCACCCGGGCAGCGATCGCATCCGCGCTGGGGGTCGCCGGGGCGGCGGCAGCAGAGGGGGTGAGCCACGACGCGACGGGCGAGCTCATCGCGGCAGCGCAGACGAGCAGGGTGGCGGCAAAAGCACGGTTACGCATGAGATTCCTTGGTCCTCCGATCGGTTGTCTGCATCGAGCGGCTGCTGGTTGGACGGCCTAGGTCGCCTGGGTCTTCAAGTCTTCCATCACCGCCGGCGAGAAGCCAGCGCTGCGGCTCGGGCAAGGTGCCCTTCGACCCCCGCCGCATTGGCATGGGCGAAGGCGATGGCGAGCGCGTCCGCGGCGTCGTGGCGCGGCGGGGAAGGCAGGCGCAGCAGGACGGCGATCATCATCGCGATCTGGCGCTTGTCGGCGTGTCCATAGCCGACGATGGCCTTCTTGACGCGCGTTGGCTCGTACTCGGCGATGGGCAGCCCGGCGCGCGCGAGCACGAGCAGCGCCACGCCGCGCGCATGACCGAGCTTCGCGGCAGCGGTGGCGTCCTTCGCGTAAAACAGGGCTTCCACGACGGACGCCGTGGGGTGGTAGGTGGCGACGACGTCGCAGAGCTCGCGCTCGATCTGGCAAAGACGCAGGGCGATGCTCTCCGTCACGTCGGTGTCGATGACGCCATGAGCGACGTGGGAAGGGCGCGCGCCGTCGCGCCGGACCACGCCCCAACCGAGATGTCGGGTGCCGGGATCGATGCCGAGCACGATCATGTCAGCACGCGCCATGCCCCGTGGTGGGGAAGATCTTTCCGGGATTGAGGAGCCCCTTCGGGTCGAACGCGCTCTTCAAGCGCAGCTGCAGGGCGATGAGCTCGGGAGATTGCTCGAGGGACAAGTAGGGCGCCTTCATGATGCCGATCCCGTGCTCGCCGGAAAGGGTGCCGCCCATGGCGACGACGTCGCGGAAGAGCTGCTCGATGCTGCGCTCGACACGCGGCTCGTCGTCCGGATCGTTCCACAGGAAATTGACGTGCAGGTTACCGTCGCCAGCGTGCCCGTAGGTGACGGTGCGAATGCGCGTGGCCTCCGACGTGCGCTCGACGCGATCGAGCAGCTCCGCAATGCGCTGGCGCGGGACGACGACGTCTTCCGCGAGTTTGAAGCGCGACAGCGCACGCACCGCGGGCGACATCTCGCGGCGCGCCGTCCACAAGCGGGCCCGCTGGGCGGCGTCCTGCGCGACGAGTACATCGAAGGCGCGCTGCGTGGTGCAGACGTCGCCCACCCGCTGCGCGCCCTCCTCGCAGGCACGCGCGTCGCCGTCCACTTCGATGAGCAGCAGGGCCCCCGCCCGTTCGTCCACCGCCACGCCGCGCATGCGCACGGCGGTGAGCGTTCCGCTGTCGAGCAGCTCGATGCAGCGGGGGACGAGACCCGCCGCGACCATGGCGGAAACCGCTTGCCCCGCGGCGCGCACGTTTTGAAAGAGGGCCATCAGCGTCGCCACTTCCGGCGGCTTGGGCCGCAAGCGCAACGTCACTTCGCTGAAGACCGCGAGCGTTCCCTCGCTGCCGGTGAGAAGCGCGGTCACGTCGTAGCCGGTGACCCCTTTGACCGTGCGCCGTCCGGTGCGAAGGCGCGTGCCGCCCATCAAAATGGCTTCCAGGCCGAGCACATAATCCCGCGTCACGCCGTACTTGAAGGCGCGCGGGCCCCCCGCATTTTCCGCGACGTTCCCCCCGATGGCGCACATCTTGAGCGAGTTCGGATCAGGTGGGTAAAAGAGCCCCTCGCGTTCGACGGCGTCGTGCAGATCGCCGGTGATGACCCCGGGCTCGACCACAGCCACGCCCTCCGCGCGGTCGATCTCTTTGATCTTCGCCATGCCCAGCGTAACGAGCACGATACCGCCCGCGACGGGTACGGCGCCGCCGGTGCGCCCCGACCCCGCCAGGCGCGGGGTCACGGGCACTTCGGCGGCAGCGGCCACTTCCAGGGTGCGTGCGATGTCGTCGGGGCTTTCGGCGAGTACGACCGCGTCGGGCACCACCGGGGTAGCCTCCGATTCGTCGCTCGCGTACTGCTCGCACTGCGCCGCGGCGGTCATGACCTTGGACGGCCCGAGCGCCTTTTCCAGCATGGATCGCGCGCGATCGACGGCGGCAGGCGATGGACGAGCGTGGGCAACGCCCTTGACTAGCATCGCACTAGGCATAGCACGAACCTCGCGTTCCCCTTGCGTACGGTGCTACGAACGCGCAGCGCTCGCCATGCGAAAGCACGCCGTCGTCCTCACGCTCACGCTGCTCGAGCTCTTGGCCCTCGTCCTTTTGGCGTTCTTCTGGCTGGTGATGCGCCCCGACCTCATCGCGACCTACGGCATCGTCGAGGGGGGTGTCACCCCAACGCCACTCCCGATGGCGACGAGGATCGCACTCACGACC
Source organism: Polyangiaceae bacterium (assembly GCA_035318465.1). Taxonomy (GTDB): domain Bacteria; phylum Myxococcota_A; class Polyangia; order Polyangiales; family Polyangiaceae; genus DASWDH01. The sequence goes on along the minus strand of DATHES010000088.1, from coordinate 9,954 downwards.
GCGCTCGTGCCGCTGGTCGGCGCCGCGGGTGCTGTGCTTTTCGTGTCGGCGTGGCTTTGGCGACGCAGCGTCCCCGCGCGAAGCAGGCTCCTCGGCGCGGCGCTCGTCTTGACGGTGCTCGGACTCGCCTGGGCGGTCTGGGCGGCGTATGCACCCGCGTTCGAGCGATTAGAGTAACTCAAGCGTGAGTTACGTTTTTTGCCGGGGTCATTTGATGATGATGGGGGGCGCTGCGCAGTGGCCGCCGATGCAGACCAGGGGAGGCATCGTCGCGCAGCAGTCGGCGCTCGTCATGCAGCGGTCTTCGATCTTGGAGCAGGGCGGAGGCACCATCTTGCACATTCCCTCGGTACAGAAGCCGCCGCAACAATCGAGCCCGCTGGTGCACGTCGTGCCGTCGGTCTTGCAGGGCGTGAGCGTGGCGAAGGCGCGGATGTTCCCCGACTGCAGCTCTTGGCCCGGAAGGTAGAAGGCGGGGTGGCTCGGATCCCCCATGAGCGGGCCGGGGATCTCGCCCCGCAGCGCTTCGATGTCGATGGCGGCGACCCAGATCTTCTTGGTGACGGCATCGATCTCGAGCTGCGTCATCACGTTGCCATAGCTTCGCCGGCTGGTGAAGAAGGCCCAGAAATAGCCGCCCGCGGCGACCGGGCTCACGGTGGGGTAGTAGTTGAGATCCTGATCGCGCACCGCGAGCCCTTTGCCATTGGCGAGATCGAGGGGCCGGGCGTTCTTGTTCTTCAGATCGACGATCATCAAGTTGCTGCGATTGACGAGGAGTCCGGTCGGTGGATCTTGAATGGTCGCGTAATCGGAGCCGTTTCCGAGCGCAAAGATGACTTCCATCCCATCGGGCGTGAAGAACGGCCATCCCGGAAAGAGATTCGCGTCGCGAAAGATCTCGACCCGGTCGGAGAACGTGCTCGTCGCGTCGTCGAAGTTCATGACCGCCAGGGAGTGCCCTTGTCCGGAGCTCTGGTCGTTGAAAACGATCTTTTTGCCGTCGAAAGAGAAGCTCGGCATCATCGCGCTGGAGACGAGCCCGGTGACGGGGATGGCGGCGCCCGTTCGCGTGTTGAAGAGCTTGGACTGGCGCGGCCCGAGCATGCCCGGGTTGTTGGTAGGAGCGAAGGGAAAGAGCGCCAGAAATCCGCCCGCCTCGGCGGGCTGCGCCGCGGTGAGCACCTTCGACCCATCGGGATAGACGGCACTGAAGCCCCAGTCTTCGTCGCCCACCGCGCTCGTGCCGAGCGCCGGAGGGTCGGGGTTCGGATTGGTGGCGACGTCGAAGGAGTTGCTCGTGTAAGGCCCCCCCGGGTACTGGTGCCGCTGGGCGACGAGCATTTGTCCATTCGCCGAGAGCGAGTGGCACGAATAACAGGGGCCGAGGGGAACGATGCCCCCGGCCACCGACTTGACCACCTCGGGCTCCCTGGCCAGGGGAAGGATGCGCATGACGGCGCCGTTGTTGGGCAGCGTCTTCGCGGAATTGTAGGTGTTGTAATACACGGCGCTCTTCATTTGGCCGCGCGCGAAGATCCAGCTTTCTTTGATGGGGCCGGTGACGACGCCGTTGCTCATCGTCGTCACTTCCACGAGCGTCGGGTCCGCCGCCCCTTGGCTCTCGATGGCTGCCGCTTCCCAGGCGTCCCTCGCAAGATCGAGCTGCGCGTTGGGCAGTGCCGTGAAGATCTCTTTGTAATCGAAGCGCTTGGAGGCGATGTGGATATAGAGAACGTCGATAGTGCCGGGGGCGGGCTTCCATTGGATGAGCGGCGGGAGAATGCCGCCCGGGAAAACGGTGCGATCGTACGGATAGAGAAACGCCATCCCGCTCGTGTTGGGGCCACCGGTGGTGATCTTGGTGAAGACGTCGGGGGGGACTTTGCCGCCCGTGCGATCGATGACGGTGGGAGGGGGCATGGTGGGACCGCTCGCGTCGAGCGGTCCTGTCCCGGCTTGCCCCGCGCTGCCGCCCGGAGGGATCGGTCCGATCCCGCCCGTACCGGTGGTCGTTCCGACGCCGCCCGTTGCCCCGCTTCCGCCCACTGTTAGCGCTCCGCCGACTCCGCCGGAACCTCCTTTGCCCTGCCCGGGGGGGCGCGTGGGCGCGGGGTCGCCCGAGCACGCCGCGGCAATGGCCATGCAGCCGAGGGGGAAAAGTAGCGAAATTGCGCTCAGGGATTTTTTCATTGCCGTCCTCTTTGCCAATACGTCAAATCGATTCGTTTCCTGGGCGCCCCGCTTGCGCTCAGTTGTCCGTGCACAGGTTCGCAGCGGCGCTCGTCACGATGGCGCCGAACGGCGGATGGTCGAGCGCGTGGGCCGGATACGCGTAGAGAAAATCGTAACACATCTCTTGGGTCGTGCTGGGGCCGAAGCCGATCGGACCGGCGGTGGTGTTGTCGTAATAACAAGTCGTGAACAATGAATCGCCGGGATGGATGTCGACCGCGATGTCGTAGCCAATCTGGCTCGCGAAGTTGAAGGGCTTGTCGAGCATGATCTCTTGTCCGCCGCCCTTGCGATTGATGATCGTGGCCATGCGTGTTCCGCTCTTGTGCATGTGAGGCCACGCGTTGAAGACGTGAATGTCGTCATTGGCGCCGAGCCCCTTGCGGCCCGGATCGCACTTGCCGCTCGCCGTTCCCGTCGCGCGGGGCAAGATGTTGATCTTCTCCGTGCCCGCCCACGTGATGGACGCGGTCTTCGGACGAAACTTGGTGGTGGCGCAGACGCGGACACCGCTGCGATCGAGGAACGGCTTCAGCGACGGATTGTTGTAGTGAAGCTCGAGCACGTACGAACCCGTCGGGGGAGGAAGCTCGAGCCCGACGTCGGGCGGCAGGTGCAACCCGTCGTTGCCCGGGGCCCACCCCGTGATGAGCGCTTGTCCCGGATGCTGCCCGTCGCAATAGGAATACGACCCGTCCTGCGTGCCGAGCGGGCTTTGGTAAAGCAGCCAGTGGTGCAGCGTCTCGGAGTTGTCGATGATGGTCGAAAACTGCAGCGCCTGCACGGGCTGTTTCCACGGCGAGGCGAAGTTGAAACACGCGTAAAACTCGACGCCCGGCAAGAAGATCATGCTCGTATCGAATGCAGAGCGGTCTCCGGGCGTCTGCGCCCCGTGGGCCCGGAACTCGACACACTCGGTCGCGTCATCGGTCGGCGCGTCGGGGAGGGTTGCGTCGTAGCGCGGGCCGCCGCTGTCGGGCGGCTGGGGGGCGCTTCCGCAGCTCGCGCCGGCCGGTGCTCCTGCCGAAAACCACGTATCGAGCGTGCCGAGCTCGACGCCGCTGAGCGTCTCGCTCTCCGGCATGCGCCCCCTGCCCGTGCGATGGATCCGGTCAGCGGCCGCTTGGTAGATCTTGCGCGACGGGTCCTGCGACGGCTGCTGGAAATCCTGCCAAGAAGCGAGCGCCATCGGCGCGCCGAACTTCGGCGGCGACGTATGGCACGTGCTCGCACATCGCGCGTCGGTGATCGCCTTGGCTCGACAGGCGAGTCCCAACGCGTCCGTGCCCGTCGTGGCATCGAGCGTCGATCCGCCGCTTCCCCCCCAGCCCGTGCCGCCGGTACTCCCGGTGTTGCCCGTTCCCCCGCCGTTGTCGCTTCCGCCCATCCCGCTGCTTCGCCCGGTGGTGCCGGGACGGGCGAGCGACTCGCCGGCCGAGCAGCCTTGGAGTGCGACCATCAGCAGTCCGGGCCAGAAGAAGCTGCGTATCGACCCAGCGCGCATGAGTTCCTCGCTTCGCCATCGCTCGCAGCGCCGATCCGCTGCACTTCGCCCGCGAGCTGGTTTGGTGTCAGCTAAGTAACCGAACCTCTGCTATTTTTAGCAACTGGTTGGACCATTAGCAGAGCACACCTCAGTCGGCAAGGGGAAACGGGCCGGAAACGGGCTCCCGGCGCGGTCGCAGCTTCACTCTGAGCCCTACGGGCTATCGAGCGCACGCCCGGATCCCGCCGCGCGCAGCATCGGCGTTTCACCGACATTAGGGGTGGAACGCTACTTCGTTCGCCGCGGTCGCGCTCGCGTTCGCGTTCGCGGCGCGATGGCAGGTGCCACGGCTTTGGGCGCTCCGTCAACGGCCGCCGGCACCGTTCTCGCCAAGATTTCCACGGCTTTCCGCATCGCGTCGCGTGTTTCGCATTCCGCGCGCGTCGCATTGCCCTCGGCAATCGCTTTGGCGATCGCCGATCGATAGTCATTGGCGCGAAGCTCCGCCGCTGCCCACTCTTCGGCCATGGGACCCATCGCTTGCGCGCTCTTGATGAGGGTGTTGTAGGCGAGGCGGTAGGCGAGGTTCTGGGCCCCCTCGACCGCGCGCTCCCAAAACCGCTGTTCGAGGCGGAGCAGGTGCATGCCATCCGTCGTTTTGCGCATTTCGCCGCTGATCGCCAGGAGCTCCTCCTTGATGCTGGCGGAGCCGCGGTCGGCGCAGAGGCGTGCGATATCGGCAGCAATCGCGGCGCGCATCTCGAAGACCGCCACCCAGACCTTCGCGACGTCCCGACCCCCAGTGGCGTGCTCGGCCATCAACGCCAGAAGATCGAGACCGGCGTGGCGCTTGAAGTCCAGGACCTTCGTGCCGCCCCCCTGCGAGATCTTGACGAGGCCGATCTGCTCGAGCCGCTTGAGCCCTTCACGAACGACGTGGCGATTGACACCGAACACCGTGGAGAGCGTTCGCTCCGCGGGCAGGTTGGAGGCGGGCGGGTAGCGCCCCACCACGATTTCGCGGGCCAGTTGCTCGAAAACCTGGTCGGCGAGCGACCGATTGTGAATCGCACGCAGCGGCACGAGATCTCGGGGGATGGGTGACCGATAGCACTTACCACGGCTTTCCCTTGGTAGCGAGACGTCGTGACGACCGTGTCAAGGCGCGTCTCGCTCCCCAGCTCGTCCCCCCTCTCAAGGTGGACAGCGCCACAGCGCGAGGCCCGTGAAAACGACCGCCATCGCCCCCAGGCAAACGGCGCTCGCCGACTGACCGAGAAGCATCGGGGGCTCACCACCGAGGAGGTTCTGGATATGCGCGCGTGGGGTGAGCAAGGCTCCGACGCCGCTCGTGCTGCCGAGCAGGAAATCGGCAAGAAGGGCCCACCATCGGCCCCCGCCTCGCGATCCGAACGTCGCGCCGAGCGCAAAAAGGGCAGCGTAGGCCGCCGCGCCGGACGCCCCGATCCAGGCGCACGAAACGGCATCGAACCTCAGCGCCGGGGCCGTGGGATCGTGCGCCAGGACCGAGGCGGCACTCGCCGCGCCCGCGGCCAGGGCGGCGGCGCCCATCATCGATGCAAGCACCAGCCCGAGGGCAACGGCGCGGCGTGACGGGCCGAAACGCGCCAGCGGCGTGGCTGCAACGTCGAGCCGCGTCGGGTCGAGTGCCAGGCGTGACGCAAGCACGAGCGCCACCGGTAAAATCAAGCCGAATACCTCGCCCTCGAGCACCCGACTGGCGGCGCCGAAGAGCGCGGCGCGCCTTTCCCCGATCGCCACCACGGCGACCATCCCCAGCATGGATGCCGCGGCGAGGAGCGAGCGACCCTGGGTCAGGCGACCAAGGCCGCTGCTGCAGCCGAGCACGATGCCGGCGGTCATCGTGCGGCGTCTTCCAGGTGCGGCGCCGGCTCGGCGGCGGGCGCCGCGTAGGATCGGTACGCGGCGTGGTACGCGGCCAGCGCCAGGCCGGACGCCGCGGCGCGCACTTCGTCGAGCCCGGGGGCGACGGGGGCGATGGACCGCACACGCGCACCGGCCGTGCTTGCGGCGCGTGCGACGGCCAGGGCCAACCGATCGAGGTCGTCTCCACGCACCGTCAAGGTCGAGCGATGGTCCTGCTGGTCCCAATCGATTCCGATCACGGCCGGATCGTCGGCCAAGGTTGCCACCAGGAGACGCGGGAGGTCGACCTCGACGCGCAATGCCAGGCTTCGACCTGGCGAGAGCGCACCCGCCTCGTCGACCGGTACCCAGCGGGCGATATTTCCGCGCTCGAGCACGTGAATGGTGCGGCAAAGCTCGACGGCGTCACCCATCGACGCGGTGGCCACGATGACACAGGCGCCCCCTTCCGCGGCCCGCGATAGCGCGGCGCGCAGCACGTTGCGATCGAGCGAAGACGTGTCGGCGCCGGGTTCGGTCAGCGCCAGGGCAACGGGGTCCGGGGTGCTCACGGCGATGAGGAGCTCGAGCGAGCGCAGATCGCGGCGGGAGAGGCCCACCATCTTGCGGTCCGCCCAGTGCGCGAGGCCGAATTCGGACAGTGCCTCCGCCGCGGTTCTACCGCCGCGGAGAGCGTCCACGCGATGCAAGAGATCGCTGACCCGCCGCGCCCGGGGCAGGCACGGGATTTCCAGCGAGACGCCGATGCGGGCGCGAAGGTCGGGATGATGACTGGGAGCTCGCCCCGCCACGACGACATCCCCATGAGCGGGGGGCTCGATGCCTCCCACGAGCTTGGCGATGGCTGCCGTGCCATCGCTCGGCGCGCCGACCAGAGCGTGCAGCCCCGGTCCGAGCCAAAAATCGAGCGGCGGGAGATTGAACGAGCGCGCCCGCCGGGCGACCGCGCGGTGCAACATGACGAGCGGAGGAGGCGCGATGGTCACGTGGGCACGGCGGCGAGCGCCTCCCAAAGGCGGCCGAGCAGGCCAGGAATGGACGCGTAGGGAGCGACGCGCCCCGAAAGCGCCACCTCGGCGAAAAGCCAAGGTCCGAAGACCACACCGAGGAGCCAGGTACGCCCTCGAGCTCCGGCCCAAGAGCGGCAAAACGAGGCCACCAGACCGAGGACGAGCGCCGCCACGAGCCCGAACAGGATCGATCCGAGCAGCGGCCGCACGGCGCCCGCGAGCCCCCCGCGCGCAACGATCGCGAAGACGAAGAACCCAATGAACACGAGCGGCGCCAAGATCACCTCGGCGAGAAGGCGCACCGTGGCCAGGGCCTCGGCGCGTGCAAAACGTCGCCCATCGAAGCCGTGCGCGCCGGCCAGTACGGCGATACCTTGCGCGAGGCTCGCGTCTTTGGACGGCGTTGCCAGCGCCAGCGCGCACAGGGCGCCCGGGATCCAGACCAGCATCGCCGCCGAGCGAGCGACGAGCGAGAACGAGGTGTCGTTGGCACCGATGCCGGTGCTGGAAAGTGCGACCGCGATCACGACGCCCACCGACAGCAGTGCGGCGTAAAATCGCGCGGCGCGAATGCCCCAGCTGCGCCCGAGCGTACGGCGCAGCAAGATCACGAGGGTGCGTAGGCTCTGCCCGGGGGCGCCGCGATCGGCGGTGCTGGTCATCCGAGACCGCATTTCAGCACCGCGCGGTCAGCTGGGCCAGCGTTTGTTTCGACCGGCGCTCGGGCTGCTCATCGAAGGCCCGCTGGCCTTGCTCAGCGGTCTTTGGCCCGAGGGCGCGCTCTTTCGAGCTCCTGGGCGAGCATCGGGTTGCGTGGAGCGAGCGCGTGCGCGCGCTCGAGCCAGGCCGCCGCGCGCCGGTCGTTGGCTTCCGCGAGGGTCATGGCTACGACGAACGTGGCGACAGCGTCGTTGCGATCGAGGGTGAAGGCTCTTTCTGCCGCGTCGAGTGCTCCCGCGCGGTCCCCGCCGGCGAGCCTGCCCGCGGCGATCCACGACCAGGCCGCGCGCGCGGTGTCGTCGCTGCCCTGTGCGAGCGGAAGGAGCGTGGCTTCGGCCTCTGCGAGGGAACCTCGTCGCAGATGAAGGCGCGCTTCGAGCAGAACGATCTCCGGTGCCTGGCCGAAATCGGTGCGGGCGCGCTCGAGGACGGCGTCGCTTTCCTCCTCGCGTCCGAGCTGAAGGAGCGTCTCGGCGAGCCCCGTGCGACCGGCGAGGAGCGTCGGTTCGACTTCCACCAGACGGATGAATTGCTCGCGCGCCTCGTCGTAGCGAGCAGCGGCGAAGAGCATCCGTGCAAGATTGGCGCGCGACGGGCCGAATCCGGGATTGACGCGCAACGCTTCCCGATAGTGCTCGGAGGCGATGTCGGGCCGTCGTTCCCGTTCGGCGACGACGCCGAGCGCGTGATGCGGCTGAGCAAGGTCGGCGTTGATACGGCGCGCGCGCTCGAACAGGAGCTTGGCACGGCTGAGGTTGCCGCGCTGCATCTCCACCAAGCCCAAGTTGGTGAGCGCTTCCACGAACCTCGGATGAAATTCGAGCGCCAATGCGAAGCGGGCCTCGGCCATCTCCAGGTTGCCTCGGGCGAGGGCTTCGCTGCCCGCCGCGTTCAACGCGACGGCTTTGGGGGCGAGGGGAGCCGTCCCCGTGCAGGCGAGGCCCGAAGCCAACGAGACGAGGAGCCCCACAAGAGGAAAGAGGCGCATATGCCTCCATCGGGCTCGTTCGAGCCGAGTTGCGTGCTGATAGAGGATTCTACTGGGGTCGCGAAGGGGGCTGCGTCGCCAGCTTGGCGACTTCGGTCGCAGACAGCGCGCGCATGTAAATGGCGACGTCGTCGAGCGAACCGGAGAAGAGCCGGCCCGCTCCCGCCCAGCGCCCCATGTAGAGCGTGGGGGTGCCGGGCAGGATGGGAGGAGGGGAGGGGCTCGATTCTTTCAACTGGCCATCGACATAGAAGGAGAGCACATCGGCGACGGCGTCGACCACGATGGTGCCGAGCGACCAGCGCCCCACTTCGAAGCAGTGGCACTCGTAATGCGCGTACTGGGATGGCGCCGCTATCCAATAACCGAAGTGCCAATACACGCCGGAAGAACGCCCGTACGTCTGAAATTCCCACCCGCCTTTTTGATAGTCCTCCGTCGTCACGCCCACCCCGAGCTCGTCGATGACCGCGTCTTCCTCGGCGATTCGGATCCATGCCGAGAATGTCCAGCTCGCGGTGGCATCGGGGAAGTTCTCGACGGTGACCGAGTCGCCGCGTTGAAAGTGCATGGCCCCGTCGAAGCGGCCATCGTTGGTCCACTCGGCGCCCGAGATGGTGCCGACGCGACGGTTGCCCGAATCGTCCTCGAGAACCGTGCCGCTCCCTTGATCGAAGGTCCAGTGGGCGACGAGCCCGCTCGCGAGCGTCGGCGGCGCGAGCCCGACGGCGTCGATGTGGCTCGGTCCGCAGCCGACCAGAAAAAGGGCGAGCCACGGCGCTTTCATAGCCACCCCACCAGCGTGAGCGCACCGGACAGCAGCGGCCGACCCGTTTGCGCAGTATCGACGTCGAGGAATCGAATCACCGGGTATGGCGTCACGAGGAGCGCGTGGCCCTCCAGCGAAAGCGCGAACGAAGACGTGATCGAAAGCGCGAGGCCTACTCCTGCGTCGGCAGCGAACGCATAGCTGCCGCCGTGCAGACCCGCGTACGGCCAGTTGGCGCTCCCGTCGACACCGATGTGGTAAGCCCCCGCGCCGAGCGAGATTGCCGGCTGGAGCCAGCTCTGGGGCGCGATTTCGCCGATCAACTCGAGAAGGCCGAGCTCCTGGCGCACCGTCGCCGTGCCTTCGGCGGCGTCGACTTGGGGGCGCGTTCCGAGACCGGAGAGGGTCACCCGGGCGCGGAGCCGTTCGCCGAGAGCGACGCGCACCCGTCCGACCGGCATGACCGCGCCGCGGATGCCACCGAATCCGGCCAGCACCAGGGCTCCGGCCTCGACGCCCCAGCGCGATCGTCGCGGTTGCAGTGCGCGCGCCACCCAGCGCGATGCCTGCGCGCGAGGAGCGGGCGTCGCAAAAGGCCGCTTTTGCGCGTCGACCAAGATCTCGAGCAGGCTCGCGCGCAAAAGCTCCACCGATCGACGGGCCAGCACCTCGGGCAGCGAAGCGCCCGGCGATTGGTTCATTTCGACGCGACGGACGACGGTCTTGCTCGTCAGGCGGTCGACCACCCAGAGCTCCGCCGCGCTGGCATCGGCGGGGAGAAAAAGACCGATCGTGGCCGCGGCGCCCGTTTGCTGGTCGGCGCGCGCCAGCACCGCGG
>DATHES010000087.1:0-5673 GCA_035318465.1 Polyangiaceae bacterium | reverse complement strand
CCGCGATGGGAGCAGACATTGTGGTAAGCCTTGATCGTGTCGGGCGCCGAACGCACGATCACAATCGAGTCGTCGGCGATGTCGTAGGTCAGGTAGTCGCCGACGTTCGGAATCTCTTCGACGCGACCGGCGTGCTGCCATGCCTTGCCCCATAACTTGTCGCCCTCCGCCCGGGCGTACTCTTCGGAAATGTACGGCTCTACCGAAAAGGTGAGCGGTTCCGTGAGCGCTTCAATCTCGATATTGACCTGTTCGGACCGCTGCTTAGCCTCGATGCTGACCGGTTTGTTCATGGACGCCTCCGATTCACGACAATCGACATGCCCGTTCAGACGCCGGGCGTTGATCACGGTTCGACGACGAGGCCCGCCATATCGCCCTTCTCGCGCCACTCGCGTATCAACTTGTCGAACGCGTAGAAGCCGGGCCCATAAGGCTCGCCCAGGAACCAGCGACGCTTCGCCTCGCCCTCGTTGTTGTAATAACCCGGCGTGCATTCTCGCTGGAACTGGGTGTTGTCGATTGCGGTTTCGCGAACGATCTTGACCCATTCATCCTGGGCCTTCTCGCTGCATTCCACGCTTTTGAGCCCGCGCTGCAAGCTCGTCTTGATGATGTAGGCGATGTGATTGCCCTGCTGCTCGAAGGTCGCAGGAATGCTCGCGTTCAGTCCACCCTGGGTGAACTGGATGAAAAACTGATTGGGGAAACCATGGGTCGTCATGCCATGGAGCGTCCTGTACCCATCGGCCCAGTGGTCGTAGATGGAAACGCCGTTGCGCCCCTCGACGACGTCGATGCCCCAGCGGCGACAGAGCTCACTCGAAACCTCGAAACCGCTCGCGAAAATGACGCAATCGACTGGATATTCAACGCCGCCCGCGACGATGCCGGTCTCGGTCATGCGTTCGAGGCCCCGGGTCGACGAGACGTCGAGAACCTTGACGTTCGGACGGTTGAACGTCTCGTAGTAGCTATTGCTGGAGCACGGCCGTTTGCACATGAAGCGGTAGTAGGGCTTCAATGCTTCGGCCGTTGCCTTGTCCTCGACGATGCTGTCGACGCGGCGCCGCAATCGCTCCATCACCTTGTAGTCTTCCTGCTCCCGCAGCTCCATGTACTGTCCTGGCGACAGCTTGGGCCAGCCCATGCCTTCTAGCCTCGCTCTGATGTTGCGACTGAGCTCGGTCCAGAAGTCGCAGATCATGTCGGGCTCGTGGGGGCGAAGGGCTTCGTTCGTCCCGCGGTTGAAGTTTGCCTGCCGCTTCTTCTGCCAGCCGGGCTCCAGCGTTTTCACCCATTGGGGATCGGTAGGCGGATTGGAACGACAGTCCACGGCCGAAGGCGTGCGCTGGACGACGTAGAGCTGCTTGGCGTCGCGGCCCAGAAAGGGAACGACCTGGATGGCAGTCGCGCCCGTGCCGACGAGCGCCACGCGCTTGTCGGCTAGCTTGTCGAGCAGTGGGTTCCTCTGGCTTCCGCCTGTGTAGCCGTAGTCCCAGCGCGCCGTGTGGAACGTGTGCCCGTTGAACCTCTTGATCCCAGGGATGCCGGGCAGCTTCGGTCGGTTCAAGGGACCGCAGGCCATGATCACGAAGCGGGCCCGGATATCGTCGTCGCGGTTCGTGCTGAGCCGCCAGCGCTTGTTCTCGTGGTCCCAACGCATGGCGCGGACCAGCGTGTGAAAGAGCGCGCTCCGATAGAGGTCGAACCTCTTCGCGATCCGCTGCATGTGCTCGAAGATCTCGAAGCCATCGGCGAACTTTTTCGTGGGCATGTAGCCCATCTCTTCGAGCAACGGGATATAGCAATACGCGTCGTTGTCGCACTGGAGGCCCGGAAAGCGGTTCCAGTACCAGCAGCCTCCGAAATCACCGGCGAGATCGATGTTCCGGAACGTGCTGACGCCGGCTTGCCTCAGATGATACGCGGCCAGGAGACCCGACCAGCCGGCGCCAAGGACGGCGACGTCGAGGTCTTCGGAGATCGGCTCCCGCGGCACCACCGGCATATGTGGGTCGGCTTCGTACTGGTCCGCGAAGTCGTCGGTGGTTCTCAAATACTGCTTCTGACCTTCGGGACGAAGCCGCTTGTCGCGCTCCCGACGGTACTTTTCGCGCAACGCAGGGATGTCGATGTCGTCAGGCGTCTGCGTCGGCTCGCACTTCATGCGACTCCTCTCGGTTCGGTCGATAGTACACTAATCAACGACGCTGTTGACTAGTATGAAGTGGCGCTACCATGGCCGTCGGCTCTACGTCAAGGTGGCAAGCGCCGGCGCGCGGGCACGTATCCAAAGCCGATTGCTCTGGCCTCGCGCGGCGACTCTTTGGCCCCTCGTGGCGAATGGCTAGCCACTTGCTCCGGGGTAGCGGCGGCGCGGGTGCCGGCGGGCCAATTAGGGCTGCGTGACCGCGACGTTATCGAATTCAGCCTGCGCGCTCTGGGTCGCAACGGCAACGTAGCCCGCCGCGATTGTGCCCGCCGGCATGTAGGAGCCAAGCAGCATGCCATTCAAATACGCGCTCAATGTACCCGACGCGTCGATACTCAGCTTGAGGTCGTCCCAGCTCCCCGCCGCGATGGCAGCCGGCCAGAGTGGACCGTCGATCGGACTACTTCCGGCGTTCAAGCGGATTCGAGCACCGCTTCCTTCCTGCAGTGCGATACACGCGTCAGCACCCGATCCATATCCCAGGCACAGTAGCGCCATGGGCGTGCCGGACGACCCGCTCGCCAAGATTTTCACGCGCGCTGAGACTGTGGTCGCGCCGCTCCACGGGGCGCCGGGCGCGCTGTTGGCGTAGCAAACGCGGAAGGTCGAGCTGAGTGCAATGTTTTGTGCAAAAACATTGCTCGTATCGGCAAGGACTTGCCAATCGCCGTTGCTGCCGCCAACGCGCGTCCAACGGATCGGCGTCGAACCGATCGTGTCGCTCTCGAAGTCGTCACAGTAGACGGCCGCAGGGGGACACGGCCCGCCACCATCGGCGCCACCGCCGTCGGGCGAGCCACCAGCGCCGGCGGCGCCGCTCGTGCCGCCTTTCCCGCCACTTCCATCCATTCCGCCGCCGCCTCCCGTTCCACCGTCGATCCCCCCCGTCCCGCCGCTGCCAGCTGTTCCCGCGGCGCCCGCGGAACCTGCAGCGCCTCCCGTTCCCGCGGCGCCCGCGGAACCTGCAGTGCCTCCCGTTCCGCTCGCTCCGGATCCGGCCGCGCCGGCGCTGCCTCCGCTTGCGCCCGCGCTCCCGCTACTGCCTGCGCTCCCCGCTGCGCCGCCTGCGCCTCCCTGGGCATCGCTTCCACCAGCGCCACCGCTCGCGCCGCTCTCCGAGCTGTCCCCGTACGCGTCACCGCTCTCACCGTCGCGGCCCGCGCCACCGCTACCCGCTAATCCGGCTCCACCGCCGCCGCCTGTACCGCTTCCCCCTCCGGTGCTCGCATCCAATGGCGCACCGCCGACTGACGTCGCGCCGCTCGTCACGAGACCGTCGTCGTAAACGGCGCAACTGGCGGCTGCGAAGATACAGCATCCTGCCAGGAGCGAAGGCCTGGCGATCCCGTTCGAAACCGATCGGGGATTCTTTGCCTCTGGTGGCGGACGAAGCAGCACCTTTCGTTCGGTCTCGAGACGGCTGACATCATGAAGCCACTGGTCCCGCATCGAGAAGGTCCGAATATAACACGCCGGCGTCTGCGCAGAAACAGGTGTCGGATAGTGGTATGACCACTTTGCTCCACTTCTCGAAGCCCGGAACCGCTGCCCGAACGCACGGTCCAGATGGTTGACGTGCCGGGCCGGCACGTTGGGCCCGCGCGGACGCCGTTTTGCAATGCGACCGCTCGCCCGAACTTCCCCGCGAAGTTTCCCGAGCTCGGCGAGAATTCCGTGAGAGGAGGTGCTTTGACGCCGAAATATGCTAGTAAAAACAATAACTTCGCCGACGTGGCTCAGAGATGGAGCAGCGGTTTTCCCAAATCAGGAGCCCATCAGGGCAACGAAGAGGCGAGACGGTTGACCGCTGCTGGTTCGACGCATTGACGAGACAGGACCCGAGCCCGCCTCACGCGACTGCGTCGAGGGGCACCGCGGTCGGAAGCGACAAGTTCCGTAGCTCGCCCATGACCTCGCGCAGCGTGCTGAACCAATCTTTCGACAGGTAGCGTACGCCGTGCGCCTCGCAGACGGCGCGCACGCGCGGCGCGATCTCCCGCAGCCGATTGGGCGGAAGGCGCGGGAAAAGATGGTGTTCAATCTGGCGATCGAGACCGCCGCACAAGATCGAAACGAGATGCGGTACCTCGATGTTTCGCGCGGCTTCGACCTGCATCACGTACCATCGCGCCCGGCCCTTGGCGCGAGTGCCCGAAGGAAAGTCCTTGGCGCCGACGTGTCCACAGTAGATGACCGCCGCCGAGTAAAGATCGCGCCCTACCTCCGAGAGAATGTTGCCGAGCAGGACCTTCCAGAAAAAGGGGCCGGCGAGCAACGGGAAGAACGCATATTCCCGACCGTAGTACCGCGCGAACTTGGAGAAGAAGGTTTGCCGGGCGACACGCACGGTCTCGGCGCTCTTGTCGCGCAGTTGCTGGGGCTTGTCACCCTCGAAGTAGATATCCAGCATCCCCGTGACGTGCAGGTTGATGGCAGTGGCAAAGCCGAACCAGCTCGTCAGGTTGGTCACTGGCTGCAGCGAATGGGCGCGCCGATGAGGAACGCGGGGGCTCAAGCGAAGGGCGCCGAAGTTCATGTCGGGATCCCGCCCCTCGACGTTCGTGTATTGGTGGTGGCGAACGTTGTGCGCTACGCGCCAACTCGGCTCGTCGATCGGCGCCTTCCACCGGAAGACGTCAGCATGGTAACGCGAGGCCGTTGGAAATCGGTCGTACGCGCCATGCAGCGCCATGTGTCCGATCTCCATCAACTCGAGCGACTTGTGCAGCCAGAGAGCGGCGACCCCCAGACCGAAGGCGAATGGTTCGATACTGAAGTGAAGGAGAACCCGCCCGACCGCTTCCGCGCTTCGCGAGATCAGGCCGATGCGAGCGATGTGCGCCGCATCCTTTTCACCGAGATCGGCCTCGACCTCGCGGGCAATCGCGTCGATGGCCCGGCCGAAGGATTCGATGCGCCGCTCATCGGAGTCGAAAGGCAGGTGTGCGAAAGGGGAGGTACACATGGTCGCCTGCGTGCCCGAGGTCGGCGCGCACGTCAATCCGGCGAGGGCAGGTGGGCTTTCGGGCCTGGTTGGTTGGCCACGCTTTCCGATGACCCGCTCGACGACAAGTACGTCCACCAGCAGTTTCGACCGGATGCTCGAGGCGGTTTGTCGCATCCCGATCGTCTGGCCGGACGACCCCCTCGGGGACGATGTGGACGGGCGGCGGAGACCGTCGTAGATGGAAGCGCTGTGAACCCCGCTGTGAACGTTCACAGCGGGCTCCCGAAGAAAGGCAGGTTCACGGCGCCCAACTAAGCGAACCAAAAACAACAAAGTACGAGCCCCCGTAGCTCAGTGGATAGAGCAGCGGTTTCCTAAACCGTTGGCCGGACGTTCGAGTCGTCTCGGGGGCGCCCTGGTTTCTCAAGGCACTTCGGCTGGTTGAACGAGGGAAGGCTCGTTGCGCGACTTCCGTCGCGAACGCGCGTTGCCCGTATGTTGCCACAAGACA
>DATHES010000086.1:0-37129 GCA_035318465.1 Polyangiaceae bacterium | reverse complement strand
GCCTTGGCGACGTCGGCCTTCGCGCTCGCGGTCTTGGCGGGGGCCGCCTTGCCGGAAGCTTCTTTGCTGGTCGGTTTCTCGGCCATGGCTATTTCGTCTCTTCCTTTGCCTTCGGCTTTTTGGCCGTCGGCTTGGCGGCCGCCGGAGCTTTGCTCTTCTTCTCCGCGGGCTTGGTCTCGCCCTTGTGTGCCTTCGCCACGGTCTTTGCTTTCGTGCTCTTCGGCGCCTCAGCGGCTTCGGCGGTGCTTTCGGCGGCGACGGCGGTTGCTTCGGCGGGCGCGGGCTTGGGGGCCCGCGGTTTCGGCTTCACGGCCGCTTCTTCGCGTGGCTTGGCGATGAGGGTGATGCCACGCGAGCGCTCGGTGAGGATGAGCTTCACCCGCGCTAGATCGCGCTTTTGCTTGCGAATGATGCTGGTGTCGTCGAGCCGATTGGTGAAGTTCTTGAACTTGTTCTGGAACCGTTCGCCGGTCAGCGAACGCTCCAGCTCGGCGAGGTCTTCGGTGCTGCGGTCCCTCAGGTCTCTGGCCTTCATCTCAGAATATTCCTCGCACGAGAACGCGCGTCGATACCGGCAGCTTGTGGGTGGCGAGCCGGAAAGCCTCGCGCGCCACGTCTTCGGTGACGCCGCTGATTTCGTACATCACGCGTCCCGGCTCGACGACGGCGGCCCACTCTTCGGGCGCACCCTTGCCGCCGCCCATGCGCACCTCGAGCGGCTTCCTGGTGACTGGATGATCGGGAAAGATGCGGATCCACAGCTTGCCCGCGCGCTTCACGTGGCGGGTGATGGCCATACGCGCCGCTTCGATCTGGCGCGAGGTGAGGCGGCCGGGCTCCAAGCATTGCAGGCCGAAATCGCCGAACGCAACGCTCGAACCGCGCCAAGCAATGCCGCGGTTGTTGCCTTTCTGCATCTTTCGGTATTTGGTGCGCTTCGGGGAAAGCATCTTCGTTCCTCCCGGACGGCATCACGGGCCTTTTGGGCCCGAGTACCGCGGGTTCATTCGTTTCAGGTGATGCGGCGCGCTTTTCGCGCCAGGACCTCGCCTTTGAACATCCAGACCTTGACACCGATGATGCCGTAGGTCGTCTTGGCCTCGGCGGTGCCGAATTCGATGTCGGCGCGGAGGGTGTGCAGCGGGACTCGCCCTTCGCGGTACGTTTCGACGCGGCTCATCTCGCTGCCGCCGAGTCGTCCCGAGCAACGGATACGAATGCCCTTCGAGCCGAACTTCATCGCGGTCGAGACGGCCTTCTTCATGGCGCGACGGAAGGCGACGCGGCGCTCGAGCTGGGTGGCCACGTTCTCGGCGACGAGCTGCGCGTTGGTCTCGGCCTTGCGCACCTCTTGGACGTCGATGAAGACTTCGTTGGCGGTGAAGGCTTGCACGCCGGGGAACTTGGTCTCCCCTTTGGCGGCCGTCTTCAGGTTGCCGGTCTTGAGGATCTCGATCCCCTTGCCGCCCTTGCCGATGACCATGCCGGGGCGCGCCGTAAAGACGATCACCTTGGCTTTGTTGGCGGCGCGCTCGACTTCGACCGAGGCGATGTTGGCGTTGTAGAGATAGTCCTTCACGGCCCGCTTGATGCGGATGTCCTCGTGGAGCCACTTCGTATAATTCTTGTCTTCGTACCACTTGCTCGTCCACGTCTTGATGACGCCGAGCCGAAAACCATACGGATGTGTTTTCTGTCCCATGCTGGCCCTTTAGCGCTCGTCGAGCTCGATCACGATGTGGGTGACGCCTTTGGTGATTTTGGTGGCGCGACCCATCGCGCGCGGCCGCCACCGGCGGTTGTGCTTGTTAGGGCCCTTGTCGGCGGTCGCCTTGCTCACGTAGAGGGTGTCGACGTCCGTACCGGGCGATTGCTGGCGGGCGTTGGCGACCGCGCTCTCGAGGAGCTTGGCAATCACCGGCGCACCGGCCTTGGGCGTGAACTGCAGGAGTTGCAGCGCTTCGCTAGCGTTCCGCCCGCGAACCAGATCGACGACCATTCTGGCCTTGCGGGGGCTGATCCGGGCAAATCTCGCGCTGGCGTGACTGATCATTCGAAGTCCTTTTTTTTCCAGCCCTACGTCGTGCGTTCGGAGGTTTCCTACCGAATCCCTTTCGCGAGGTCGCCGTCCTACCCGAAGGTCGAAGTGGCTGGCTCGCGGTCGCGCCCGCTCGAAAAAAGCGGTGCGAGACCTGGCTGTAGAAAGGGGGGGATAAGAGGTCGAACGTCGTTACGGAAGGCCGAGATCGCGAGCGGCCATTGCACGCGAAAACGGAGGCGCGTCTTTACCAGAGCTTTTTTTGAGGCGCAAGCGCTTAGTAGGTTACTGAAAAAAACCTCGCCACCGGAAGCGCTCCTGGTCGCTAATTCTCCCCCCGCTCACAAGTGAGGGGGGCTGGGGGGGAGAAATGGCAGCAACAACCTTCCGACCTTTTTCAGCAACCTGTCCGGTTAGAGACCGGACGGAGGAAGTCGGACGGGGTCGGCGTCCGGCGCCCGCACGCTCTGCGGCTTCTTCGTTTTCTTCGCGTCCTTTGATGTCGGCAAGGGGCGAAGCTTGAGGTTTTCCCGCGCGTTCGGCGCCAGCGCCAGCGCGGGGTTGCCGACGATCGACGGCACCGGGGTGGCCTCGGCAAGGGGGGTGGTGCCGCCCGGCTCGGCCGCTACTTGAGCTCGGGCCGCAGCCACGGCGGCCCCCTGGTCGACCGGCTGCATCGAGCCGGAGGCCGTCAATGGTTCGGGGGACGTCCTGTTGGCGGCCCCGAATGCGAGAACGGCGATCCCCACCGTCAGACCGGCGACGACGGCGGCGCCCAGCGCTCGGCCGCTCACCAGCGAGCGGTGCAGGAGGCCCTTCGCCGGCGGGGCGGCGCTAGCGCGGCGCAGCGCGCTAAGCTCGACGGTCGGTCGCTCCCATTCCGAGCCGAGCCCCAAACCGGCGAACAGCGTCGACGAGGTCAGCACGACGCCGGACGGTGTCGGTGTCGCCTGGGGATACCCGAAGCTCGAGGTCGCAGAAGGCGCCGCGAACGGAGCGAGCTCCGCCGCCATGTACTCCGCCGAGCGCGGGCGATCCTGCGGCCTCTTGGCGAGGGCGCGTCGGACGATGGACTCGATTTCCGCTGGCACGTCCAAGAGGCGCGACAACGGTCGCGCCGGGCGATGCAAGTGGGCCAGCATCTGCTGGCTCGTGTCGCCGAGGTCGTCGAAGGGGCCTTCGCCTGCGATCATTTCGAAGAGCAAAAGACCGGTCGCGTACAGATCGGAGCGCGCGTCGGCGGTGTCGCCCGAAGCTTGTTCGGGGGACATGTAGCGCGGCGTTCCGATGGCGAGCCCTTGCGCCGTGATCTTCTGATCGCCTTCCGAGCGGGTCACCTGCGCTACGCCGAAGTCGAGAACTTTGACTGCTCCGTCGCGCGTGAGAAATACGTTGGCAGGTTTGACGTCGCGATGGACGATACCGATGGCATGCGCGGCGGCGAGGCCAAAGAGCGTTCCGCGCGCGATCCGCGCCGCCTCGTCGATGGGCAGCTTTCCTTCGCGCTGCAAACGGTCGCGCACCGTCTCGCCTTCGAGCCGCTCCATCACGTAGTAGGGCACGTCGCCCGTGCTGACGCCGGCATTGAGGATATCGACGATGTTGGGGTGCTGTAGCTTGCCGAGCGAGCGCCACTCGTTGCGCATGCGTGCGATGAGATCCTGGCGCGAGGCGAGGGTGTGCAAGAGCGACTTCAATACGTAGCGGCGCTCGAGCTCGACGTGCTCGACTTCGTAGACGGAGCCCATCCCGCCGGCGCCGAGCAAACTGACGACGCGGTAGGGCGTACCGGGGACGATCTCCCCGTCTTGGTAT
Organism: Polyangiaceae bacterium; assembly: GCA_035318465.1. GTDB lineage: Bacteria > Myxococcota_A > Polyangia > Polyangiales > Polyangiaceae > DASWDH01. The sequence continues at coordinate 33,276 of DATHES010000086.1, read as the reverse complement.
TCGCGAACCCAGCTCGGGTCGGCCATGGAGGTGCCATAGGCTCGCTGTTTGTTCGGCTGTGGGCAAGTGAGTTTTTCGGGGGGGGCAGCGCCCCCGGTCGTTTGCTCTCGGGCCGTCCAATGGGCAAGGTATCGCTTCCCAGAGCGAAGATGGGCTCGAGGGAGACGCCGAATGCCCCCCGATCGAGCCGCCCCTCTTCGCCGCCGGAGTTCCCGGCATTCGTTGGTCCCTGAATTCAGATGTCTTTTCGTCGCGGGCGCGGCGGCGGCCGGGGTCCTGGCGGTCTCGTGCTGGCGCCCGAAAACACCCCCTGACGTTCGAACGGATCCCTTTCTCGCTGCGCCCCCGTCCGTCCCTGTGGCGAGCGGCCCCGGCGATGACGATGCGGCCGCGCACGCCGCATGGACGCTCGAGATCGATGACGGGGGCACCGTCCGCGTCAGCTACCGCGGATCCAAGGTCATGACGTTCCACTACCTTTTCTGGGGAAAGAACTACGCATGGGCCGACCCCATCGTTCGGAACTCGCTCACGTCGGGGGGCGTCACCCGCTTCGAGCTCGGCGTCGAATCGCTCGGACTACGGATGATGGGATCCGTCGCCAAGACCGGTCCGGGCGAGGTGACGTTCGACTACGCGCTCGAGGCGACCAAGGAGATGGAAGGAATCGATGGCGGGGGGCTCGAGTTCAACCTGAACCTCGATGCCGCGCCCGGCGGACGCGAGGGGCCCACGCTCCTACCCGATCGGCGTGGATTCCAGTGGGACGCGGCTCCCGGCGGGATCGCGGTGCATTTCGACGCGCCCCTGCCGACCACCCATTTCGACCGCGGGCTGGCGAACACGGTTCGTTGCTTTCTCGTGGGCAATCAGCTGCGCGTGGGTCGGCGCCGGGTGACGATGAAGATACGTTTGCCCCAAGGCGGCGTGGTGCGAAGATCGGCCGACGAGCGGTACGGCGCCGAGGATCGCTCGACCTGGTACCCCGACACGCTCCCCTGGGATCGCTGGCCCATCGACGTCAGCTTTCTCAACGAAAAGCCGGCCGGCCAACGTGGCCAGGTGCGCGCCGATGGCGACCGGCTGGTCTTCGAAGACGGAACGCCGGTGCGCTTCTGGGGCACCAGTGTGCAGGCGAATGCCTTGTTTCAAGGCAAAAAGGAAGACGTCGCGCTGCAGGCGAGGCGGCTCGCGGCCCTCGGCTACAACCTGGTCCGCATCCACCACCACGATTCCCCTTGGGTGAAACCCAATGTGTTCGACCCCTTCGTCGCCACGACGCAAAAGCTCGACGACCGCGCGCTCGACCGCATCGACTGGTGGGTCAAATGCCTGAAGGACGAAGGGATCTACGTGTGGATGGATCTGCACGTCGGACGTCAGTTCGCCAAAGGAGACAACGTCGACGGCTTTGCCGAGCTCGCGCGCCAGCAGGGTTCGGGCAAGGGGTTCAGCTACGTGAACCCGAGCATCGAGAAGCTGATGCTCAAGTTCGCCGACCAATACCTTTTGCGAACCAACCCCTACACCGGCAAGCGCTATACCGAAGAGCCCGCGCTTTTCGGCGTTCTCGTCACCAACGAGAACGACATCACGTTTCACCACGGGGCAGCGGCGTTCTCCGACAAAACGAACCCCCTGCACAGCAAGCTTTTTCAGGCGCTGGCGCGCCGGATCGGCATGCACCGCGGGGCACCGCTCCCTCCCAACGCCGACCTTTTGGCGCCGGGGCCGGCCAAGATCGTCCTCGGCGAGGTGGAGTACCTTTTCGACCGCCGCGCGATCGAGCATCTGCGCGCCGGGGGCCTGCGCGCCCTCATCGCGCCGACGAGTTTCTGGGGCGCGGAGAGTCTGTCGAGCCTGCCGTCCTTGGCGAGCGGCGACATCATCGACGTGCATTCCTATGGGGCGGCGGAAAGCCTGGGAACCAACCCTCATTTCGAGGCGAATTTCATCGCTTGGATCGGGGGGGCGCAGGTGGCCGGTAAGCCACTCTCCATCACCGAGTGGAACGTGGAATATCCGACCCGCGACCGCTTCGTGGCGCCGCTCTACATGGCGGCCATTGCTTCGTTACAGGGTTGGGACGCGCCCATGATCTACGGCTACGCCGGGAGCCCCCTCGCGCCGCCGGATCAACCCGATGCGCGCGCGACATGGAACGACCCGGCTCTCACGGCGCTCATGCCGGCGGCGGCCGTGCTTTTTCGCAGCCGCCACGTGAGGGAAGCCATCAGGACTTACCGTCTCGACCTCACCCGAGAAAACCTCTACTACGAGCGCACCAGCCCCGAAACGAGCGTCGCCATCCGCACCCTGGTCGAGCAGAGCAAGCTCACCGTCGGGCTGGCCGACATCCCCGAGCTCGGCTGGGACGATGCCTTGTCGACGCGGTCCGCGGATGCCATCGCTTTTGCCGACCCGAAGCACGATTTTCTCGCGCCGGGCCAGACGTTCGTGGTCTCCGACACCGGCGAGCTTCGACGGGACTGGGCGGCCGGTATCGAGACGATCGATACGCCGATGTCGCAGGCCGCCGTCGGCTGGGTGGGCGGTAAGCATATCCAGCTGCACGACGTTGCTTTCGACGTGCACACGCCGAAAGCCGCTGTCGTCGTGACGAGCCTCGATGGCCAGCCGATCAGCGTGTCCCGCCAGATGCTTCTCACGGCGGTTGGCCAAGTTGCGGCGAGCCCGAGCGGAGGACTCCCGTTCGTGGCGCAGCCGATCGACGCCACGCTGACCCTGCGCGCAACGGTTCCGCTGCGGTTGGTCCCCCTTTCGCCGGGCATGCACCCCAGCACCGGCGCCGGCATGAAACTCACCATGATCGAGCCCGTCCGAAGAGGCGGAGAGCAGATCTTCACGCTTCCGCGCGGCCTCCCGACGCATTGGTTCATGCTGGTGCCGTGAGGCGAGCTCCGATGGGTTCGGGGGCTGGTCATCCGTTCAAGACGGCGCCATGGGTAGGTGGCCCGGCCCGAACGTGCCTAACCGGTCAGCGACGGTCGGCCGAAGGCCCGGGCCGGGCTCCCCCAAGGAGACCGGTAGCCAAAAATGGGCGATCCACGGCAAGATTCCGCATCCTCGCGATATTTTCGAGGGCGGAGCGCAACCAATGTCGAGCCGGACCTTGCCGAGGTGCGCCCGTGAGGGGTCGAGTCGGATGGTGGCGAATGGGCGCGTGCAGACGGCCGGCGTCGTGAGACAATAGCTGGCTCTACGAATGAGGAACCGGAGAAAAACGAGACAATGAACGACGCTCGCGAGCGGACGATGTTGACCCGCGTCTCTTCCGATCGCCCCATCGAAGTGACCGATGAAGCGCGCGTCGAGCCGTGGCGCCGCACCGATTGGCAAAGACTCTGGCTTGCCGCGAGAAACCAGCCTTGGCGTTCGCTCTCGCTCGTCCCCGGCGGGGCGGGAGCTGCTCGCGACTTCACCGTGCAGATTGCCGTTTCGCTGGCGCGTACGGGGATGATGCATCTCGGCGTTCCCATCCACGTCGCCGACGGCACGCGTGTGCCGCTCGCCCAGCTCATGCAGTTCGTCCAGGAGATCCAGTACCACTCGCGCTCGGGCGATCTCGTGCTGGTCGCGCTCGCCCCGCCTTCCGAAAATCCAACCGCGGTGTCGCTCGCCAAGACCACCGACCAGGCGATGCTCTGCGTTTTACTCAATCGCATGAACATGGTCGACGTGAAGAAGTCGGTGAACCAGATCGGTCAGCGCCAGTTCATCGGCACCGCGACCTTCCACGGCTAGAGCGCATCGATGACAGCGCTCACGGTAGAGAAGATCGAATCGCTCGACGCGCTGCTCGGCCTGGAGCGCGAGTGGCGAGGGCTGGAAAGTTCGAGTCGCTCGGGTTTGCCTTTCCACACCTTCGATTGGTGCCTGGCCTGGTGGAAACATCTTCGCGAAGACAAGCTCGGAATCCGAGACGTGCTCTTCGTTCGTGCGCTTCGGTCGCGGGAGGGCGAGCTCGTCGCGGTGGCGCCGCTCATGATTACGCGGCGGCCGGCGGTGGGACCGTTCTGCATTCGCCATCTCCAGTTCTTCGGCGCTGATCCGAACATCACCGAGGTGCGCGGCGTTCTCGCGCATCCTGATCGACAGCTGGAGGCCCATCGCGTTCTCCTCGCCCACTTGCGCGACGTCTCGGGAGCGTGGGACACGCTCACGTTGAGCGGGATGCCCAAGGAAGGGGAGCTCAGCGATCTCGCCAAGAATGCCTACCCGAACCTGGAGTGGACCAAGGAGACGCCCGACTTCGTTCTCACGTTGGCGCCCACCTGGGAGGAGTTCAAAGGGAAACTGCCGCGTAACATCAAGGAGTCGCTGCGCAAGTGTTACAACTCCCTCAAGCGGGACGGCCACGACTACAGCCTCGAAGTGACGACCACGCGCGGCGAGGTCGCCGCCGCGCTCGATCGCTTCTTTTTTCTGCATCAGGCTCGCGCCGAGCTCTCCGGTACGGTGAACCACCGCAACGTGTTCGACGCCTCGATGGCGCGACGTTTTCTCACCGACGTCTGCGAGCGCTTCGCCGATCGGGACGCGCTGCGCATCTTTTCCCTCAAGATCGGCGACAGAGTCGCGGCGATGCGCATCGGCTTCGTCCTGGGCGATTCACTCTACCTCTACTACTCAGGCTTCGACCCGGACTTCGCCAAGTACAGCGCGATGACGACGGCGGTCGCCGAAGCCATCAAGTATGCGATCGAGCAGCGCTTCGCGACCGTGAATCTCTCGACCGGCAACGACGTCTCCAAGACGCGCTGGAACCCGGCCGAGGTCGTCTTCCGGCAAGCGTCGATCGTTTCCCCGTCCCGTCGCGGCGAGCTCACCCACCAGGTCTACCGCCGTGCTCGCAAAGCCGCGGAGGGGGCGCCGCTCTGGAGCGTGGCAGCGCGTTTCCTGGCGCGCCGCTCGGAATGATCGCCCGCAGCGGCAACGCGAATTACCCCCTCTTGCGAAGGAGCGCGCCGAAAGTACCGAAGGAGAGCACCGGAGGGTATGCTAGCTTAGGCGATCGACTAGGCCGAGAAGAGACATGAGTTTCACGCCCAACGAACCGGAACAGGCCGACGAATCCGAAGGCTCGCTCGGGGCATCCCCCGCGGAATGGATTCGGTTCGTCCTGACGTCCGCGCGTCGGCACATCCTCCTCGGCGTGGCGAGCCTCGTCGTCGTCGCGTCGATCGGTGTCGCGATCAGCATCGCCATTCCCTCGATGTACGAGGCAAGCTCCAAGATCCTGGTGAGCCAGTCGGCGCTCGCGACAGCGGCCCTCAGCAACCCGAACCGGCAGCTCCCCGTCGTCGACCCGATGAGGGGCATCTCCGACATCACGATGACGAGGGACAACCTCGAGGCCATCATCCGCGACACCGGCCTCATCCAGCATTGGTACGCGACCCGCTCGCCCCTCCTCAAGGCCAAGGATTGGCTGTGGTCGATGATCGCCGGTCCCATCGCCGAGAGCGACCGCGTGCGCGCCCTCATCGGCGTTCTGGAGACGCGCCTCTCCGTCAAGGCCGAGGACGCAACGTCGATTCGGATCCAGGTCGTGTGGGGTGACAGGGAGATGGTCGTCAGAATCGCGAAAGCGGTGCGCGACAAGTTCCTGCAGGCCCGCGTCGCGCAAGAGACGTCGGTCATCAGCGCCGCCATCGGCGTCATCGAAGACGAGCTCAAGCGCGCCGGGGAGGCCATCGAGCCCGCGCTCGGCGCCGTGGTGCGTGCGCGCGACAAGTCGAGGGAGGCCAAGGTCGGTTCTCCCGCCGACGGCGGCGCGACGGCCACCGCCGAACCGGGGTCGGCTCCCCCGGCGACCTTCGTGCGCAGCGCGCCTCGCCCCCAAGGGCCCGACCCCGCCGTCAGCACCAAGCTCGCCGAGATCCGCCAAGCGGAGCGCAACGTGCAGGAGCCCTGGCAGCGTCGGTTGACGGAATTTCGCCTGCAGCTCGCCGATCTGCGCAGCCAATACGGCGTCGCGCACCCGCTCGTCGTTCAGCAGGAAGCCAAGATCCGAGATGCCAGCATCGAGCCTGCGGAGCTGGGGGCGCTGCGTCAGGAGGAGCGCGAGTTGATCGCGCGGATCGAGAGCGGACAAGTGATACCGGCCGATGGCGCTGGCCACTGGGTGCCCGGCCGGTCGGTCGGAGGCGCTGCCCCCGCCGGGCCTTTGATGATGGAAGAGGACCCCGAAGTGTCCGCGGCGCGCGCCAAGCTCATGTCGGCGGTGGGCAAGTACGACGAGCTGAAAAACCGGATGGACGCGGCGCGCATCGAGCTCGCCACCACCGAGATCGCCTTCAAATATCGGTACGTCGTCGTGGCGGAACCCGAGCTGCCGCGCAAGCCCATCAAGCCCAATCGCCCGGCGCTCATCCTGGCCAGCATCGCGGCGGGGATCATGGCGGGCCTTTTGGCGGGCGCCATCCGCGAGCTGACATCGGGGCGCATCGTCGAATCGTGGCAGGTGAAGCAGCTCGGCCTGCCGCTCCTCGCCGACGTCAGCCTCTCCGATCGACCGGAGCGGTAGTATGCTGCGCGCCTTCATCCGCGATGCCATCGAGATGAGTCGCGTCGCCACCGGGGAAGTGACGGTGCGCAGCGTCGCGCGCACGGTGTTCTTGAGCGATTCGTATGCCGTGATGGCCACCACGCGCATCCGCGAAGCGTCGCGACGATGGCACATTCCGGGAGTCAATCGCTTGCTCCGCCTGACCCAGTCGGTGATCTTCGGCATCGAGCTCGGCAAGGACATCGAGCTCGGCGACGGCGTCTACTTGGTCCATACGCTCGGCACCGTCATCGGCGGGACGAGTCGCGTCGGCAAGCGCGTGCGCTTCATGGGCAACAACACCATCGGCAGCGCCAAGGACGACGGCTGCCCCGTCATCGAAGACGACGTGCTGGTCGGATGCGGAGCCCGCATTCTGGGCCCGATTCGCATCGGCGCTCGCGCGCAGATTGGAGCCAATGCGGTGGTGGTGACCGACGTGCCCGCCGACGCCGTCGCGGTGGGCGTACCGGCCGTCATCCGGGTACGAGGACAAGCGCGGCCGGGCGAGCCTGCTTCGCCTCCTGTCGACGCCAACGGAGTCTCCGGCGAGGCTCCGGGCGCACCGCGGGCGCGATGACGGCGGTCGCAGCTCCGCGCGCCCGTGCGCGTCGCGGCCCGCCAGAGAGCGCCCGCGACGCAGCCGACACGTTCTTCTGGCCCAGCGTGGCCATCGTCGTCGCCATCTTCGCCGGATGTTGGCTGGCCGATCAAATCGGCGGGGCGGCATTTCTCCTCGTTTTGGTGTGGGCGCCCTTCCTTTACAAGTACATCCTGCGCTCCCCGCCCCACATCGCGGCACGCGTGCTCTTTCTCTTGGCCCTGGTTCTCGAAGCGCCCGACGAGAGGCCGGGCAACGGCTACTGGGTCCCTCCTTTCGCTCCTGCCAACCTCATTTTCTTCGCCGGCATCAAGAAATGGACCGATCTGCCGGGCGTCTCCTTTTCGCTCTTCTCGCTGCTCTGCCTTTTGCTTTTCTGGCGCGCTCGCAAGAAAAGGCCCGGTGACGTCCCGCCGCCCCCCGAAGCGGTGACGACGCTGAAGGTATTTGCCATCACCCTGCTCGTGATGGAGGTCTACGGCGTGTTCTTGCGCGGCGGGCAGGGGCAGCCCTCGTACTGGCAATTGATCCACCCCGTGACGTTGTTGCTCGCGTCCGCTGCGTTCCTCTATTCGATCCGCGGCCCGCGCGACTTTCGCGCGTTCGGCACCATCATCGTCGTCGCTGCGATCACCAAGGGACTGCTGGTGGCATGGGTGTACGAGGTGGTGTGCCGCCCCATGAACATCCGCCCCTTTTACGCGACGACCCATTCCGACTCGGTGACGTTCGCCATGGGCGTCATCGTGCTGGCCGCCAACGCTTTCGAGCACCGCGACAAAAAAAGCTTCGTCCGCGCCGCCCTGCTCATCCCTTTCATCATGATGGCGATCGTCATGAACAACCGACGGCTCGCCTTCGTCGGCGTCGGCGCCGGCGTGATCACGACCTTCGCCGTGCTGCGCTCCTCGCGTTTCAAACGCACCCTCATCCGCAGCCTCGTCGTGCTCATCCCTGTCTTCGCGATCTACGTCAGGGTGGGCGGCACTTCGAGCAGCGCTCTCTTCGCGCCCGCCGCGCTCATCCACTCGGTCCTGAGCGGGGAGGACAACTCTTCCATCACGCGCGACATCGAGAACTACAACCTCATCGTCACGCTGAGGGAGAACAAGATCCTCGGGCCCGGCTTCGGATCGGAGTACATCGAAGCCGTCAAAGCCGACGACATCTCGACCGGATTTTCACTCTACAAGTTCATCGCGCACAACAGCGTGCTCTGGCTGTGGAGCCTGGGAGGGCTCGTCGGATTTGCCCTCCTTTGGATGATCTATCCGATCCAGGCCTATTTTTCGGCACGAGGTTACCGGCTGGGCCGCACGACGGTCGAGAGAGCAGCGGGGCTCGCCACCTTGGCCGGCACGACAACGGCGCTGGCGCAGGACTGGGGCGACATGGGATTCAACAGCTACACCACCCTCGCCATGTTCGCAGCCTGCTACGCGGTTGCCGCCAAGCTCTGCGCCGCCGCTGAAATGCCGTTACCCCAGGCTCCCCAGCCCGAACGCGAGCCCCACCGTCACGTTGCAACGGAGGTCGTCGCGTAGAGCGCCGACGGCTCCGCCGTTCGGCGCTCTAGTCGTATTCTTCGAGAAAGGTGCGGACGCGTTTCAGCTCTTGGGGCGTGAGCACGGGAGCGAGGTGCTGAACGGCGTCATCGGGCGCGTAGACGACTTTGCGCGCCGCGTACCCCGCGGCGCGTACGATGCGGTCGAGCTGCATGGCGAAGGTTGCGTTGCTCGGTGCGGAGACGATGGCGACCCGTTCGAGATGGGCGTTCAGCGGCTTGAACATCTCCATGAGCCGGTCCGCCACCTCTTGTACATAGATGTTCACCGGGCGGTGGTCGGCGCAGAGAATGGCGCGCATCCCTTGCGGAAGCCTCATCAAATGCGTTCCGAAAGCGTGCCCGTAGTCCTCGACGTCCTTGCGTGAGCGGAGCCCGAAAACGCGAGCTTCGACCAGTCGCCCGACCTTGGTGGCGAGGGAGAAATTTTCTGCGAGTGGCGGCGAACTGGGCATGCGCGGGACGATATACCGGCGGGCCCAGTGCGTGTCGAGGGTCCGCGTCTCGGTCGAGTGGACTAGCACTACGCTGTCAGTTCTTCGCCATACCAGATCACGATCGGCCAATTCAGCGAGGCGGCCACGTAAGATGCGGCGAGGCCGCCGCCAAGGGGACTCGGATGGCCACGGCCGCGACGTGCTCGCCTTGCCGGCTTCGTTGAAGGGGTGTTGCCCCTGTTCGGTCAGGCGGTTGAGTGGGCGTATGCCCGCTCCGACGATCGATCTGGCAGCGAGAATCTGACAGAATCGTGCTAGGGGGCGGCTACCTGCGTGCTTCCTTTCGCAGCGATGCTTCGTGCGCGCCGACCCGACGGGCAGTCACAAGGACGCTCAGTGTGCTCCAACGAGATCACCGGTCAACAGAACGGCCAGCGTGGTGAGCTTCGCAAAGTAGTCGAAGTTGACGAAGCTGACGGTGTCGCATTCCTTGTGGTAGCAGGGGTTGGCGTTGGCGCCGGAAAAGGAGAATTCCTCCGAGAAGACGATGGCGGGCTTGCCCGCCGTCCAGAAGGTCCCGTGATCGCTCGAGCCGACGCAAGCATCGTGCGGCTCGAGCGGCAGGTTGCCGCGCGCGATGGCGGCGAGCACCGCGTCGTTGAGAAATTTGCTCTCCGGGCGATCGCCTTCCGACGACCGGCAGTCGACGAGCAAGAAACCGCCGTCTTGCTTGGTGTGGTAACCGGCCATCTCGAACTGGACATCGCCGATCAAGTCGTCGATCTCGCCGCTCGATTGCAGTTGGCTCACGTACGCTTTCGATCCCGCGGCCCCGGCCTCTTCTTGATCGAATGCGAGAATACGCAGGCCATGGTCGAGCTGGCATCCCTGCAACGCTTTGGCCGTGGCGAGATTGCCGATGATGCCGGTGCCGTCGTCGTCGGCGCCGGGAACGCTTTCGCGGACGGTATCGTAGTGGCCGGACAAGATCAGGAACTTTGCGTCAGCGCCCGGCCTGCTGGCGACCAGGTTCGCGCCGCTCGCGTACATGTGCTCGGTCACCGTGAAACCGAGCGCCTGGTATTCGACGGCGAGGAATTGACGCGCGAGCGCTCGATTGGCCGCGGTGTACCGTTCGGGGATGGTGACTTCCATCCCGGCGATTTGCACCGCCAACGCGCCCGACAGCTTGGATAGCTTCTCGCGCAAGAATTCGATGTCGACCACGCCCGTGCAAGGGCCCCCCGCGCCGTCGACGCGGGTCGTGCGGTCGGCCACCGTGGCCGCGTCGACAGCGGGGGCGTCATCGGAGCTCTCCGCCGAAGTTGCACCGTCGGTCGTCGTCCCGGCGTCACCATCGTCGGCGCCGTCGACGCGGGCGCCCGCGTCGTCGTCAGCGGTCACCAGCGGCTGATCCTCTGCAGCGCAGGCGACACCTCTCAGTATCAAGACGAGCAAAGACACGCGTCGGATCGACGTCGTCATGGCAACTCCGCATCGGGGACGGCCGGCGCGCTCGGTGAAATCTCCGCGACGACGCCCGTCGCGCATGGAGATTTCTCGTTGGCATCGCGCTGAGCCGACGCCTTGAAATGTTGAACTACGTACGCAAACGAAGGAATGGACTCGTTATGCGAACATCGGAAAGTTGCATGCGAATGGGCGCGAAACCCTGCCTCGACCGACTTCCCGCGGCGGACACTACCAAAGTCGATCCACGTTGACCAGGCGTCCCAACGTCTGACGAAGGTAGTGCTCAGGCCGGCGCTTTTCGCTGGGTGCGCACCACTTTGATGACGGCGATGACCTCGCTCAAGCGCACCGCTTTCACCGCCAGCGCGAGAATGGCGTAGGCGAGCATGTCGACGATCAAGCGCAGCGGCCCCATGAAGGCCAAGGCTTGGTGCAGACCGATGACGACGAGCGCCACCGCCATGGACTTCACGACCGCCAGCACATTGCGCCGGTCGAGCGCGCGGCGTCCGACGGTTTGAAGGAACATCGCCGCCGTGATGAGTTCCATGGCCGTCACGCCGAGAGCTGCGCCGGCGCCAGCGGCTCCCTGGCCGAAGGGTTTGGCAAGCGGCACCATCACGAGAATGAACAACGGCAGCACGCCGAGGCCGATGAGCGAAACGATGGTGAGACGCCATGACCGTTCGAGCACGACCAGGGCAAGCGCCAGCATGATGGTGAGGTAAGTGGCAACGAAGAGCGGCGCCAGGCAACGCAAGCTCAGCGCCGCCGGCCCGAACGATCTCCCGAAGGCGAGCCGCACCCAGAAATCGGCGCCGACACCGATGAGCAGCGTGACCGGAATGGAGAGAAGGAGAAGCGCCTCGATGGCCCGGCGCAGCATTTCGTAGAACGTTTCCTCGGAGCGGTGTTTGGCCCGCGCGAAGAGCGGCATCAGCACCCAGTTGACGACAGGCACAAAAAGCATGGCCAGGCCGGCGAAGTTGCTGGCGGCGCTGTACCAGCCGACCTCCTCGCCGGGCGCCAGAAACTCCAGCATGGAGACGTCGAGGCGCGCGCCGAGGTTGATGGCGATGGCGTTGACGTAAAAAGGGAGGCTCGCCAAAAGCACCTTTTTCACTGGACCCAGGTCAAAATGAAGACGCAATCCGACGGCGGTGCGCGCGGCAGCGTAGAGGACCACCGCTTTCAGGAATTCGGCGACGAGGTTCGGCATGGCCAGCACTGCCAGCGGGACATCGAGCCAGATGCCGATCACGACGCCGAACCCCCAGAGCAGCTTGGAGATCACGTTCATGGACGCGAGCGGTCCGACGTGGGTCGCGGCTTGCAGCATGGCGGCGATGGACTGGTTGAACCCCATCACGGCCTGGGTAAGTCCAAAGATGAGGACCGTCAGCTGTAACTCACGCGGGCGTCCCGTCACGGCGAGAACGGTCGCCATCGCGGCCAGCACGATCAGGCTGAGCCCCGCTCTGACCACGAGAATGCCGCCAAAAAAGTCGGACGCGTGCTTGGGGCGAACCGGGATTTCCTTCTGAATGTAGGTCTCGACGCCCAGTCCCAAGAAAACGAAGAAGGCGGCCGAGAAACTGTCGCAGAAATTGAAATTGCCGAATTGGACCGGGCCCAAATGTCGCGGGAGCTGAAAACGAACCGCTAGCGCCACGGTCCACGTCGCAAGAAGCGATGCCGCGAGCTTCAGGGCATTGCGCGCGGCCGTAGCGATGTCGGTCGATTGAGGCCCTCCTTGCGCAGGGATCGGTCCCGACGCCAGATGCGCGGAGTCTTCGGCAGGCGTATCCGGCACCGGGGCGCTCATACGGGTCTTTCCGTCATAACGCGTCGCGCTTCGAGCATCCAGCTAGCACGCGAGACTCCGCCTGGAGGGCCATTGACCGGATTGCATCATGCTCGTAACGTCTGTGACTTGCGCGACCTATCAGCTACGGCGAACCAGGGAGACATCATGAGATCAATGGGGCGGCGTGTGGGGGTCCTCATCCTTTCCTTGCTGGTGTCGCTCATGGGGTGCTCGGACCCGGACGTCACCTTTCCGCCCATGGATGCGGCGGACGAAGCCGCGGTCGATGCCGGGCGGGACGTATCGGTCGGCACCGATGCTCGTGATGCTCGTGTCGACGCCGATGCGGGGAGGGCCGACGCTCCGCCCGACGTTTCGACCGACCCCGACGCTGACAGGGGTCTCGATGCGGTTGACGCTCTTGCCGACACTGTCCCCCCCGATGACGTGCCCGATATTACCACCATCGACGTGCCGGGCTTCGACGAAGGCAACATGGACGTGGCGGGCGACCCGACCGTCGACGCCAACGACGAAAGCAGGGACGCCGTCTCCGAGGAAGCGGGCACCTGCGGGTCGTACTGCGCCAGCGGGGTGTGCGACATGAACGGCGATTGCACGCCTTGCGTCAAGGACGCCGAATGCACCGGTGGTCGCATCTGCAATGCCGGCACCTGCGGACCGCGCTGCGGCGACGGGGGCGTCGCATGCACGGGCAACCTCGTTTGTTGCACCGATCACTGCGTCGACACGACCCGCGATCCGCAGCACTGCGGCGCTTGCGCTACCACCTGTTCGGCCGCGCAATTCTGCGGGAACGCGTCGACGCCCGCCTGCAAAGACAACCTCCTTCGCAACGTCTGCAACGTCAAGAAGGCGACGTTCCTGCTCGACGGTCTGCCCGAGGACGACGCGGCGTCCGGCGTCCTCAGAAACGCCATTGCCGCTCTCTGCGTGCCGCTGCCGATGTTGACGTCAGTCAATCAAACGATGTCCGCCGCCATCAACGGCACCACCGGTCAACCGCTCGCTGGAGGCGGCGAGCTGCTCGTCGCTGCGGGCGGAGACTCCACCCAGCTCCTCCCGAAGTACCTCGAGACCTCCCGCACCAGCTCCGTTTACAACGAATCGGATGGGGTGACTTGGCTCGACTGGAAGCTGCGCGGCGGCGCAGCGGATGGCGGCGATTCCGTCATCAGAAGGGTCGACCTTTCCACCATCACGCCCACGCACGACTTCTTCCTCGCAGAAGTCGTCAAAGATCCCATCACCGGCACCTTCTCGCTCATCATCTACGGCATCGACAGCCAGGGCACTCAAGCCGGCGCGCTCTACTTCGCCAACATCATGCTCCCCAACATGGTCGGCGCCGACGTCACGACGTTCACGCAGGCCTGGTACGTCTACGAGTGGACGAGCGTCAACCCGCCCGACGCCGGTCCGAGCTTGGGGGACACGTTCGCGCAGGTTGCGGCGGGCCTCTAACGTCCGCTACGGGGCGTTCGACCCCAGCGTGACGTCGAACACCGTGATGGAATAGGGCGGCACCGATTCCTCGATGCCGCTGCCCCCGCCGCTCGCCGTTTTCGGCTCGCTGAATCCGCTGGGTTGACCCGCGTAGCCAAAAGTTCGTCGCGACGCGACCGTGCCGCAGCTCGACAGATCGATCTTGGCCTTGAGCCCGCTATCGTTACTGAAGTTGAGCAAGATGGCGACCAGATGCTGGCCGGCCTCGTCTTTCGAGACAAAGAGCGATGATCCGTCGGGCGCCGCACTTTCGACGTAGCGATCGAGGAACTGCCCGCCCCGTCCGTCGAAGTTGCGGTAAGCGCGAAACGCCCAATAAGCCGGTGTGCTCGGCTTGGGCGCCGTCCAGTAGTAGGCCGATGTCACCCCCCCTTGGGCGAAGCGGCCGAGTACCTCCGCCAGCGCGAGCGCGCCCGAGATATGCCCCTCGGCGCCGAAGTTCCATTCACCGATGGAGATGCCGCGCCCCGGATAGTTCTCGGCGATGATCTCTTTCAAGCGGGGGATGAGACGGACCTTCTCCTTGATCCACGACTCGTCGAGGTAGTCGGGGTCCCACAGCGAGCGTGTCGCGCGAAAGCGGCGCTGCGCCGTTTCCGGATCGGTGCCCCCGCCGCCCCCGTTTTCGAAGATGCCCTTGCCCTGCGGGTAGTAGTGCAGATCGACGACATCGAGGATACGCACGCCCGTCTTCTGCTCGTGCTCGCGCAGCTTGGCGAGGTACCAATTGAGCAAAGGAACGTCGCCGTGCGCGCGCCGATCGGGTTTCGCGTTGAATCCGGCAACGGCGTCCTTGGCCGACCAGAAATAGGCCGACCAACCCCATTCCGCCGGACCGGCGATGATGGCGTCGCGATCGGCAGCGCGCACGGCGGCCCCGTAGCGAATGGAGCGATCGAGCAGCTCGTCGTAGCTGAGCGGCTCGGGGTGGATGTCACGGTGGGTGGAATTCCAGAGCGCGGGTTCGTTGTCGAGGATGTACGATTGGACGCCGCGCGTGCCGCGCTTGGCATCTTCCTCCCGGATCGCCTGTACCCACTGCCGCACCCATTCGGGCGACGCGGGCATGCTGGTACGCGAGGGGTCCCCGGCGCGGAGCTCTTTGCCGTTCGACCCGACGCCGTTGCCGATATCGGCGTGATACGGATCGACTTCTTTCTGTGCGCCGAAGGCGGCGACCGGATACGAGTACGACGATCGATCCTTCGCCACCCAACCGATGATGGGCACCGTGATGGCAACCGCTTGTTTGCGGGCGAGCCCGGTGTCGATGAAGGATTTGTAAGTGAAGTCGATCTTGACGTTCTGGAAGAAGTAGTCGGAGCCGGTGCTCCACGCGTCGCCGAGCTGCCAGTTGTAACGCGTGGTGGGGTTGCCTCCCATGCGCCGGGCGCCGGCGCGCATGTCTTCGGCTTCCTTCCCGTTGGCGACGCCGTAGATGAGCGGGCTTATCGGGTGGGTCGGCGCTTTGCATCGCACGCTGAGCGCAGCTTCCTTCATGGGGAAGGTGCGCGCCGGGGGTGCGTCTTTGGAGGGCGTGGTGAGCCCGATGCCGTCCAGGAGAACCCACTCGTTCGACAGCCGTTTTTTGCCGCGAAAGCGCATCCGGTCGAAGGGCTGTCCGTGGGGGTTCAGCTGGTGCATGGGGACGAGGACGCGCACCCAGCCGTCGGGCAGCGGGGTCTGATGCGCCGCGGTGATCTCCACCACTTCGAACGAGCCAGCGCCGTCCGATTCCAGCCGCAGCTCGAGGAACTCGCCGAAGTCCTTGGGCGCCTTCATCTTGAAGACGATGCCGCCAAACGTGCCAGGGATGTTCTTGTTGGCGATGATCCAGCCCCCCCAATTGGCGAAGCGGAGCCGCGCCGGGCCAGGCCCCTTGATCTCGCGGTCGGTCCAACCGTAGTCCTGCCAGTCGTTTTTGAGGCCGCCGGCGAAGATCTCCTGAACGACGGTCGTGCTGGGGGGGGCCGCCGGCTTGTCCGTTGCCGGCTTGTCCGACGCGAGGCTGCTGGTAGGAAGCGGTGACCCGCTGTCGTTCGGAAGGGCTGCCGCAGCCTGCTGACGGTTCGAGACGCACCGACAGCCGACGATCGAAATCAGCGCGAGCGCGAGCGCCCCCCCGACGCCTGTCGCGACGGACGTCCGGCTCCTCCAAGGGGGAACGTGAGCCATGGATTTGTTGAGCACCGATTCTCGGACAATCATGGAGAAAACCCGCCAGAGCGCCAGGGCCTTTGGTTGAGACGGCTGGCCGTTTCGGTGCTCTAGTGGACGGTGCTCTGGCGACGCTAGCAGAGCGATACCGGCGTGTCGACGAACGGAGAGCGGCGTGTGGCGCCACACGCGCACACACCGTCCTCGCCCCAAAAGCTGCAGCGCGTCGCACGTATGGCTGGATCGCGGGCGAGAAGGGAGGCAAAATCACCGCGCGCATCTTTGTCCTGACCCCGACCCTATGACCACGCCTCCCCGACGCGAAGCAGCACCAGAGCCTGGGTGGATGACACGGTTTTTGCACGGCGCTGCGCAGTTCTGGCGCGGGGGAGCGTTCGTGGCCGTGCTCGTGCTGGGCGGATTTCTCTATCAAGCTTATACGCTGCCGGAGGTGTACGAATCGGAGGCTCTCGTCGAGCTGACGACCGAGCGCGGCGCCGACGGGTCCACCGCGGGGAGTGAGGGGTTGCGCGTCGCTGTATTCGACCCGCGCACCATCGAGCAGCTCGCGCTCGACACGACGCCGCACGTACAGCGCGAAGGCGACAAGCCCGGGGCATCGGTGACCGATCGCACCCGGCGCTCGATCGACCTTCGGCCCGCGGGCGACGCGCGGTTCTCCCTCGCCTATCGCGCAGGGACCGCCGACCTTGCCCGCCGTGGTTGCGATGCTCTCGTGGCCGCAGCGTCGCAGCGACTGGTCGCGCTTCGCCCGACGGCGTCCGTCTCCCCCCTGGAGGAAGCGCGGCAGCGCGCGCGCCTGGTCGAGGAGCGGACACGCGAGCTGGCAAGCTTCATCGGGCAGCACCCCGAGCTCGCCGGCAAGAAGAGCGACACGGGCGAAGCCTTTCTCGGTGTGCCGGGCATGCGACCTCCGTCGACGCCGGCGCCTGCGCCGACCACCGATTCCGTGCTGCCGATCCTGCTCCAGCAAAAAGCGCGGCTCGAAGAGCGCATCGCCTACGTCGAAAAGGTCGAGCTCAGCGGCGCGGAGGACACGGAAAAGCTTCCCTCGACTGACGCGCTCGCACGCATGGACCGCGCGTCGCTGCAAAAGATGCTGGTTCAGGTGAAAGCGGCCATTGCGGCGCGGCAAGCCGCAGCCGAACGGGCGCGCGCCAATGCACCCAGCGAAAACCCGCCGGAAGGGACGGCTGCGCCGACCGAACCGCAGCCGCCGTCGCCCGTGCAAGCCGAATGGCAACGGCTCGTGCAAGCCGTCGGCGATGCGCAGCAGCAGGCTGCCCAAGGTCGCGATGGCGCGTCGTCCGGTTTGCGCGTCGTGCGCGCGGCGACCATGCCGTCTTCGCCGATTTTGCCCAATCGTCGGATTCTTGCCCTGCTCGGCGTGACCGTGGGGCTGTGGGTGGGACTCTTGTGGGCCTTCGCGCGGGTCGCCCTCGGACAGTCGCGGGTGAAACCGACGCAGTACCTTCCGGAGGGGCTCCCTGCTTTTCCGCTCGAGGGGGAGATCGCGCTCGCGGAGTCCGACGTTATCGCCGTGGACACGATCCCGGTATCGCGCGTTGCGGCGGCAAAATCGGTGACCGCGTCGACACCGGCCAATGCGCCGCCGGCGCCGTTGCCCGAGGCGCCCGCACTGGCCAAGACCGAGGCGTTGCCGTCCTTTCCCATGGAGGCAGATTCGGCGAAGGCGGCAGCCGAGGCAACGTCGGCGTCGCGCGTCGCCGTTCCGAAAGCGGCGGCGCCGGCGATGGCGAAGCCTGCCTCGACGCCCGCGCAGCCGCCGCCCGTACCTGCCGCGACGGCGACGGCACCCGCCGTCGAGCTGGCCCCCATCGCGGAGGCGAAGGGCGCTGCGCTGCCGTCGTTTCCGATGGACGCGGAGTTGGCCAAGGCCGTGGAGGAGGCGACGTTGGCCTCGCGGGTGACGCCGCCCAAGCCGATGAGCGAAGGGCCCGTTCTGCCCAAGGTGGTGATCGCGCCGGAAGCGACGGTCCCCCCGAGCGCCGTGGAAGCCAAGAGCAGCGCTCTTCCTTCGTTTCCGATCGAAGCCGAGCCGGTCCTGGCAGCTCCCGATCGCGCCGCGCCCGTCGCCGCCGAGAAAGGGCTTCCCGTGCTCGTGGTCGACGGTGCGCAGCGCACGTCGGTCGCTCCGAATGCACCGGTCGAACGGGCGCCATATACAGCCGAACGATCGCCGTACGCCGCCGTCGCCGAGGCCGCGAGGACCGGATCGGTCCCACCGCCCGCCGAACCGGCGCCGGCACCGAGCAGTGCGGTCGACGCGCGCCGTCCGAGCCGCCAGCCGTCGTGGTCCACGGAGTCGGCCGGGGGGCAGGAATCCGCGCGTCCCAGGCATGCACCTCCGAAGCACGCGCCGGCTGAGGAGGAGAGCGTCGATGCGGAGCCCATCGCGGCGGTCGGAGAGGAGAAAATCCAAGCCAGCCCGATCATGGCAATCGAAGAGGGGATGTCGACGGCGGCCTCCGGCAAGCAAGGGATCTCCGTCTATCCGCCGCCAGTCGCGCCAGTGGCACCGGTCGCGTCGGCGGCGCCGGTCGCGTCCGTACCCACTCAGGGCGCGACCATGCGCCTCGGTTCCGTTTCGCCGAACGAGGCCAGTGGCGCGGGGGCGGCGGGCTCGGCGCACTCGGGCCGCATGATCACCCAGATGCTGGGGACGCCGCTCGGTATGAATCCATCGGCGGCTCCTGCGTTCGGCTGGACGCCCCACGCAAGCTTCGGCGCGCATCACGTGCCGCCGCGCGAGTCGGACCCTCCGCCCGGGCTCACTTCCATCCCGCCTCCGCCCAAACCCCCTACGCACATCGGGGCGCTGCCGGTGCAGATGACGCCCCTCGGCTCCTCACGCCCGGCACCGAGCCAAGCCGTGCAATCGTTTCCCCTCACGCCGAACCGCGCCCCTGTCGTGCACGCTCCGGTGCCTGCGGCGGAAGCCCCATCCACCGCGCTTGCCCTCGTGCCCCCGCCGGCGCCGAAAAACCGCAGCGAGCCTCCCGCAGCGAGCTCGGTGGTGTGCGACGTTCCCAAAGGCTGGGCTCCCCATCCGACGCTCACCGAAAGCGAGACCTCCGAGGAGCTTGCCTCGTTGCGCGACCAGCTCTACCGGCTCGCCGCGCGTGAATGCTTCGTGGTGGGCGTGTCGAGCGGGCCGGAGATGGCCGCTTACAAATCGGGCGTCGCGGGCCGGCTGGCGTGGATGCTGGCCCAGCCCGGACACGCGCGCGTCCTCCTCATGGAGGGGGATTTCGATCACCCGGTCGTGCATCGGCTGATGCGCATCGACATGCCGCTGGCGGCCGGTTTTTCGGAACAGATGCGTCGTCGCATGAACGGCTCGCCCGCCGGCCCCTGGACCATCGCGCGCTGCGCCCCCACCCTGTACGTCCTTGCCGAGGGGCTCGTCCGATCGCCGGGCCTTCTGCCGACGGTGCAGTTCGCCGACTCGGTCCACGAGCTGCGGCGCGCTTACGACCTCATCGTCATCGACGGCCCGGCGGGTGGCATGAGCGTCGATACGCGCGCCCTCGATGCGGTGACGGACGGCATCGTGCTGGCGGGGGAGTCCGATCTTCTCGATCGCGCGTCGAGCTGGTTTGGAAAAAAGCAGCTGATGGCGGTGGTGTCGGCGGGGCACGCCGCGCCGCGGTCGCGTTGAGGGCGGTACCTCGCTTTGCACCTGCGGGAGCGATTGCCGAGACTTTGTAAAACTCCGCGAGACCGGGCAATGTGCCGGCATGACCTACCGCGCCCTCCCCGTCATCTTGCTGCTTTCCACCGCATGCATCGCCCCCCCTCCGCCGGCCGCGCTGACGCCGACGACCGCTGCCCCTAGCTCGGGTACGGGGTCCGGGAGCGCCGCGTCTGGCCCCAAAGAGGAGACGCCACCCGCGCTGCCCCCGTGGAAGAAGGGCGAGAACCCTTTCCTGGGCGTGAGATTCTTCTCGGATCCGTACGCTCCGGCCCGGCTCCAGGCGCTGAACTTCGAGCAAAGTGACCCCCCAAAATCCGCGCTTTTCGCCAAGATCGCCGACGGGGGCGGCGCCGACTGGATCGGCGAGTGGACGCCGAATGTCGAGAACTGGGTGGGCAAGCGCGTGACGCTCATTCACGGTAAGGGGGCGTTGCCGATCTTCATCGTCTACAACGTGCCCAAGCGCGACTGCGGTCAATACTCGGCGGGTGGCATCGAGAAAGGCGACGCGTACAAGAAATGGATCAGCGCCTTCGCGCACGGCATCGGCGCTCGACGCGCTGCCGTCATCCTCGAGCCTGACGCGCTCGGCTTGCTGAAGAAGTGCTTGTCGGACGCCGATCAGAAGGAACGCCTCGAGCTCATGCGTTTCGCCGTGCACGCCTTTGCGTCGCTGAGCGGTACGGCCGTCTACCTCGACGCCGGCAACTCGGACTGGATCAAAGCGGCGGAGATGGCGGTGCGGCTCAAGGCAGCCGGCATCGACGAGGCGGACGGGTTTGCCCTCAACGTGTCGAATTACAAGACGACCGAGTCGTCGATCCAATTCGGCAAGGACCTGTCGAGCCGGCTCGGAGGCAAGCACTTCGTCATCGATACGAGCCGCAACGGCAAGGGTCCCCCCAACACTTGCAAAAATCCCGAGGATGAGGCGTGCTGGTGCAATCCGCCGGGACGAGGGCTCGGCGCGCTCCCCACGGCGAAGACGGCCGACCCGCTGGTGGATGCGTATCTCTGGCTGAAGAAGCCGGGCGAATCCGACGGCAGCTGCAATGGCGGGCCCAAGGCCGGCGAATTCTGGCCGGAGCGAGCGCTCGATCTCGCGCGCAACGCCATTTTCTAGGAGAGTGCTAGCAAGGCGAGCGCCTCCCGGCCGTGGTCGTCAGAGCGGCTTTTCGCGGCGGCCTCGCCGCATCTCGCGTGGCCGCTTCGCGGAATGGGCCGATCGCGATCAGGCATGGCGAAGAACCGACAGCGCAGTGCTAGGGACTCGCCAAGCACTGCCGGACGACGCGGCACACGTCGCTCACGGTGGTCATTTCCGTCAGCTGCGTTTCCGAGATGTTGATCTTGAACGTCTCCTCGAGGCTGAAAGTGAGACGCAGCTGGCCGAGGGAGTCCCATTTCGGAATCTCCTTCGGCCCCCACGACGATTCGATCGGTCCCTCGACACTGAACGTCGTGGCGATGAGCGAGCGCACGCGCTGATCGACCTCGTCGTCGGCGGGTGTCGCTTCGGCGGCTGGCACACCGTTGGCATGAAGCGGAGCGGCGGCCGTCGTGGAGGACACCGTTGCCGTCGCGGGGGCTTCCTGTGCTGCGGGTGTCGACCAATCGACGAAGGCGCGATCGCGCCCCTCGATGCGGCGGATGACACGCGCCGGCACGCCTCCCGCGATGACGCCCGCTGGGATCTCGCCCGAAACGACGCTCCCGGCGGTGATGACCGACCCCCGCCCGATGCGCGAACCGCGCAGCACCGATACGCGGCCGGCCAACCACACGTCGTCTTCGATCGTGATGGGCGCCGTCGGCCGTTCACCGCGATCGCGCGCGGCATGGTAATCGGAGTCCATCACGATGGCGTAGGGGCCCATACGCACGCGGTCGCCGATCTCGACGCGCTCGTGGGCGGAGATGGCGGCGCCGAAATTGATGTTCACCGAGTTGCCGATCGCGAGAAAACCGTCGTGTCCGGTGACCAGGTGCGAACGAACGAAGAGGGAGACGAAGTTGAAATCGTCGCCGATTTCGAGGCGGCCGAGGTTCTCGATGAAGGGCATGCCGCGGGTCCGCGCCCGCTTGCCCACGCGCGTGCAGTGGCGGAGGTAGAGCGGTGAGAGCGCGAGCGCCTCGAGGTACGTCATCGCCTTGCGCCGAATGACGTAGGCGGGAAGCCTCTCGCGATCGCGCGCCACCTTCTGGAAGAGCTGCGCGGCGAGCGTGCTCTTCTCGAGGAGTTTCTTCCAAGGATCGGTCATGGCGCGGTGTCTCTCGACCATCACGACGGCGAGTAGGCCTCCGCCATCGCCACCAGCGTCTTGCGCGCGCCCTTGAAGGGGCGCCGGCCGTGCGACACCAGCATGTTGTCGATCATGATGACGTCCCCTCTCTGCCAGGGAAAGGCTACTTCGGCTTTGGCGTAGGCGGCGCGAATTTCGGCGAGCACGGCGTCTTCGATGGGCGTGCCATCGCCGTAGTACGAGTTGCGTGGAAGCCCGTCTTCCTTGAACTTGGCGATCATCATCTTGGCCAGGCTCGGATCCTGGGCGCTCACATGAAAAAGGTGCGCCTGATTGAACCACGCCGTGTCGCCCGTTTCCGGGTGGTGCGCGATCGCCTGCGCCACCGCGCGCGTCCGCAAAACGCCGCCTTCGCGCCATTCGAAGGCGATGTCGTGGTTCTTGCAGTACTCCTCGAGCGCGGCCTCGGTCGTGACGTCGTAAACCTCCTGCCAAGGCAGATCGATCCCCTTGCGGAAGTTGCGTACGTACATGACGCCCTTCTTGTCGGCGAAGCGCTGGCGCGTCGCGGGCGAGATGAGATCGTGCACCTTGCGCGCATCGCAGATGGGCGTCTCGCCGCCCTCTTCGGCCGCAACGTGCGAGTACATCCAGAGGATGCGGGGCCACTTCGTCGTGTAGGCCATCTCGCAGTGGAGCGGGATGTGTGCGGCAGGCGGGTATTCCGTCGACGTGTACACTTTGCCTTCGACCTGATTTCGCGGCGTGGAACGCTCGGTGTAGTCGAGCAGCTCGTCCGTCAGTGCCGCGCAGATGTCCCCGAACTGGGCCGGCGTTTGCACGTCGTAGCCCCGAAAGAGCAGGGCCCCGTGTTCGCGCATCAGGCGCCGCACGTTCTCGCGCTCCGTGCGCGCCACGCGCAAAAGGTCGCGCTCGCCCTCCGGCGTCACCAGCGCGGGAAGCGGTTCATTCTGCGAAAGGCGAGAGATCTGCATCGTGGCATTTTCCTTTTTCGAGGATCGAGCTGGTAGGCGGGAGGTGAGCCAGGATTGGCCATCATCCGTTCGTCAGTTGGTCGCGCAGGACGCGGCGCATCGGTTTGCCGTTGGCTGTACGCGGGATGCTGTCGACCCTGGCGATGGCGCTCGGAAGCTTGCTCCGTTCGACCTTCTGCGCCAGCGCCGAAAGCACGTCCCCCAGCAAAAGGTCGGCCGCCGCAACGTACGCCATGACGGGAACCTCGCCGGCGAGCCCGTCGGGATCGGGCACACCCACGACGCATAGATCGAGATCGGGGTACGCCTCGCGCAGTTTTTCCTCCAGCTCGAGAGGCGAAATCTTGATGCCTCCCTTGTTGATGAGCTCGTCCTTTCTGCCGAGGAGGTGGACATACCCATCGTCGTCGATGAACCCGAAATCACCGGTGCGGAAGGCGCCGTCTTCGGTGAACGCACCGCGCGTCCGTTCTTCGTCACGGAAGTACCCTTGGGTCACGTGACCGCCTCGCACCACGATTTCACCTTGTTCGCCGGTCGGGCAGGGGCGAAGGTCCTGATCGCGGATCTCGAGGGTGACGTTGGGGGACGCTTTTCCCACCGTATCGAGCTTGTGCGACTCGCTACGAAATTCCAAAAAGGTGCTTCGCGACGCCTCGGTGAGGCCGTAGTGCATGCACACACGGGCATGGGGGAAGATGTCGAGCAGCGCGGCCTTCTGCTGCGGGCTCATGAACGCGCTACCGAGCTCGATGACTTCGATCTGGGGGCCGATGCGGCGCAGGACCGATTCCAACTTGCCGGAGAACATGGCCAGCCCCGCCGGCACCGTCGAAAGGGCGTTGCAACGCAGACGCTCGATGGTCTGAATCATCGCCGCTGGATTGAGAGGTCCCTCGCCGACGACCAGCGTGCCGCCCGCCGATAGCACGGCGCGCACCCGGCCGAGCCCGAAGGAGTGGTAGAGGGGAACGGCGACGTACTCGCGGGTTTGGTCGGAGATCTTGACGAAGGCGTTGATGTTCAAGGTCGCCTGCGCGACGTTGCCGTGCGAGAGGAGAACGGCTTTTTTCTTGGCGGTCGTGCCCGACGTAAACAGGATCATGGCCGGGGCCGATGCGCTGATCGCGGGCGCCGGCGCGGCGCCGGTGCTCTGCACGTCTTCCACGTAGACGATGCGAAAGCGCGCTGGGTCGAGCGGCGGTGAGAAACCTTGCAAGATGGCGCGGTCGGTGACGATGGTGCGCGCACCGGAGGCGTCGGCCAGGTCGACGACGGTGGCGCGCGCGGCCCCATCGGGGACGGGGACGGCCACGGCGCCGGCCGCGAGGCACGCGTAGAAGGCGGCGATGAAGTCGGCCTTGGCGCTGGTCAGAAAAAGAATGGGCTCCCCGGGTTCGACGCGAGCGGCGCCGCTCGTCAGGGCACCGGCGATGGCGCGCATGCGGCCGCACAGCTCGGCGTAGGAAAGTTCACGCGCGCCGGCGATGACGGCGGCCTTCTCGGGATGGAGCGAAGCCGAGGCGAGCAGCATCTCGTGCGCGAGGTTCGGGCGCGCCATCCGCACCACCTGGCCAGGATTGCCGCTGACGACGGCGCCCGGCGGTACGACGCCGCTGACGACGCTGCCGGGCGACACGACGGCCCCCCGCCCGATGCGCGAACCCTTGAGGACGACGGCCCGCGCGCCGAGCATCACGTCGTCGCCGATGTGGATGGCGATCGCATCGGAAAGTTCCGCGCCCATATCGGGGTCCCCCATGTTGGCGTCGACCACGAACACATAGGGCTCCACCCGAACCCGCTCGCCGATGGTGATTTCGCGCGACGCCGACAGCACCGCGCCGAAGCCGATGCAAGCGTCGTCACCGATGGTGAGCGACGCCCCTTCGCCGACGCGCAGTCGGGTGGGCGCAAAGCGTGACGAGACGGTGACCCGCCGACCGAGGACGAGGCGCCCTTCGTTCTCGACGAACGGCGAGCCCTCGATGGTGAGCCCCTCGCCGGCGCTCGTGCAGGCCGCCTGCACTTGCCGAGCGCGCGCCTCGGGCGAATGCCCTAGCAACTCGCCGATCTTTCCCAGAAGTCCCATCGACGGTTCCATCTCTTTTCCCGGCAAATCGCGCAATCCGCAAGGGTACTTGCGCTTTCTCGTTTTGTCCATCGCGGAGCCCGAGAGTCGATAGTAGAATGAAGAAGGGTGCCAGCTCGCGTGTGTGACGCGCGCGAGGATCTGTCTCTCGTCACATGCAGAAACTTCTCCTCGTTTCCATACTCATTGCGACGGTGGCCATCCCCGTGCAGATGTCGCGTGAAAAAACTCGGACCGAGGGCGTGAAGCGTACCGTCAAGTGGATGGTGGGCTTCTGTGTGTTCTACCTGCTGGCGCTCATGTATCTCTATCCGCGTCTCGAGGGGCTCTAGTCCGACGCATGCTGAAAGAGCTCGGTTTCAAAGCCCTGGAGAGGCACCAGTCGGTCCCGGTACCGGTGATGCGGGTGCTCCTCGGGCGCGTGCTGGAGGGCACGCACGTGGCGGTGTGCTTACACCGGGTCGACGACGGATCGCGCGGCGCGTCCACGGCGATGGAAACCGTCATCCATCCCAACGAGCTCGATCAACTGCTCGGCATCCTCGTCGCGTCGCGCCCCTCGGCGGCGACGCCGTGGCTGATGGTTTGTTTCGACGACGGTTATGCCGACGCGGCCGAATACGTGGAGTCGCGCCTCTCGCGTTTTCCCGATCTGAAATGGCTCTTCTTCGTCTGCCCGGAAAAGCTCAAGAAACGGGCCGGCTTTCGCTGGGATTTGAAACCGAACCCCGCCGGTGTCGACGTGATGGCCCCCCCCTTCGACGTGCACCGCGAGAACGACCGCGCCGATCTGCGCGCGCTCGGCGATCGCGCCGATTGCCGCCTCATGACCATCGAAGAGTGCCGCAAGATTGCCCTTCATCCCAACGTCACACTCGGCAACCACACCAACTGCCACTTCAAACAGACGCAGATCTCGCTCGACGACGCGCGCCATGACATGGAGGCGTCGCGCCGCGAGTTCGAAGAACTGTTCGGGCGCACCGACCACTTCGCGTTTCCTTTCGGCACGCCGCAAAAGGAGTTCGCCGACGAGCACGTGCGACTCGCCCGAGGCATCGGCTACAAATACGTGTGGAGCGTCGACCGGCGCCCCTATTTCCCGGAGGAGCAGGGGGTTTTGCCGCGCTATCCAATCTTCGGCACCTGGCCGGCGACCAAGACCGCGCTGGCCATCCTGCTCCAAGCCGCCAAATGGAGATGGCGATCACGTGGAGGGGACACGCCCCCCGAAGTGAAAAGCTTGCGGGCCCTCGCCGGCAGCGAGCTCGATGCCGACGGAAACAACATGGAGGGGCGCTGATGCGGCTCGGTCCCCTGGCCGCGGTGCGTACCTTGGCGAGCTCGGTTCTCGCCGACTACAACTCGACGCGACGCTATCGCGCGAAATACCACGCCGACCAGATCCCCACCTATCGCCTCCCGCTCGACCTGGTGCGGAAGATCGGCCTGCAGACGCTGGCCTGGGTGCGCGTCATGCAAACCGCCGACCGCGCGGGCGTGCCACTTTTTCCGCAAGTCGTGTCACGCCTGATTCGTCACGCGTATGGAGCGGAAATTCACTGGAAGGCGGGCATCGAGCCGGGGATCTCCATCGTGCACGGCACGGGGGTCGTGGTCGGGCACGAGGTGAAGGTCGGTCCGGGGTGCATCCTCTTTCAGCACTGCACCTTGGGCGAAGGGATCGACCCGGTGACGCGCGAGGTCGGTTCCCCGACGCTGGGGCGCGATGTGCACGTCGGTCCGGGCGCCACGGTGCTCGGGCCGATTCACGTCGGAGATAGGACCAAGATCATGGCCGGCGCCGTATTGACCAAGTCCGTACCGGCCGATTCGCTCGTCAAACCGGCGGACTCCGTGGTGACGACGCGAGCGGTGCGCAGCAAAGACAGCGTCGACGGCTCGACGCCCTCGGACAGCTGACACCCCGGCTTCGTCCGATTTTTTCGCGGCCCACGGCCGCAGCTCGAAGGCGCCGTTGGCGCGTCCTCCGCGTCGCGTCACCCTGTGCGACCTCTCGCAGGTTAACACGAAACGCGGAAGATTACGCGCGAAGCGTGGAGAGCGTACATCTCCTGCAGCTCGCCGTCGCACGACGGCGGGCCGCCAAGGGAGGCACGGAGATGAGCATGGCCAACGGACGCACGATCAACATCGACGGCAACGATCTCTATTTCGAAGAACGAGGAAGCGGGCCGCCGCTTCTCCTCTTGCACGGCTTTACCGGCACGTCTGGCGATTGGCAACACGTCTTCGACCTCGGCTCGCTCGCCGCGAGCTATCGGGTTATTTTTCCCGATGCGCGCGGCCACGGCCGGTCCACTCATCGCAACGGCGTTTTCACCTTTCGACGCTGTGCGCTCGACGTCATCGAGTTGCTCGACCAACTCGCGATCGAGCGCGTGCACGCCGTGGGCATGAGCCTCGGGGCCAAGACCCTCTTGCACGTCGCCACCATCGATCCGTCGCGGGTCGGCCGCATGATTGTCGTGTCGGCGTCGCCGCGTTTTCCCGAGACGACGCGCGCGCTCTTTCGTGCCGCGGCGTCGGCGCCCCATTCGCCGGAGGACTGGGAAGGCATGCGCGCCTTGCACGTTCACGGCGATGAACAGATCGCAGCGCTGTGGAAGCTGCCGGCCTCCTTCGCTGCCGATCCGACGGACATGGCATTCACCGCGGAGCGTCTGGGGGCGATCACCGCGCCGACCCTCGTGGTCGCGGGGGACCGCGACCCGCTTTACCCGGTGGAGCTCGCCGTCGAGCTCTACCGCGGCATCCCTCACGCTGCCCTGTGGGTGGTGCCCGAAGGCGGGCACGGTCCGATCTTCCACGAACAGCGTGAAGAATTCGTCAGGCGCGCACTGCCGTTCTTGAGGGCGTCTTGACCGGCCATCGTTCGCTCGATCGCGCGCGCGCGCCTCGCCACCCCTCGGCGTCCGGCGCGGTGTCTCCGCTAGTGCCGCGGGACGGTGTCCCGCTTGCGCGTATAGGCGACGAGCCCGCGCGCCGCGCCGAGGAGCGAGCCCGCCTGCTCGCGCATTCCGCGGAAATACTCGATGCCGTACACGAGCGTCGTCCCCTTGAGTGCGGCGCGCTCGAGCCCTCTTTCGTCGAGCCAATCGCAAAATGCCATGAGGCCCCGGGCCGCCAATTTGCCCGCCCCGGGGACCGCGGTGGTCGCCAGCAAGAGCGGTCGCGACACCGGATGGACGAGGAACAAGAATCGCCACGGGCTCACACTGGGCACGTCGCCGTGCTTCGCTCCGATGCGCGAATCGTAGATCCCGTAGAGAAAGGCGCGCTTGAGCCACAGCTCCAGGCTCGTGTGATCGGACTCGTGTACCGTGTACGCGTCTTCGGCGAAGGTGAAACGCGCGCCGGCTTGTTCGAGACGAATGCCGAGATCGCGGTCCTCGGAGCGAGCCAAGCTCCGATCGAAACCGCCGACCGCGAGATAGTCCGCGCGCCGGAACGATACGTTGCCGGTGCAGAGATGCACGCCGCGAGCCGGCAAACCCGTGCGGAAGGCCGCCACTTGGCGATCGAGCTGCTGCGCATGGAAGCGCTCGAAGAGCGGCATTTGACGAAGTCGCTGCGCGGCGCGGATATGCCCGAGCACGACCGAATGACCCGCGCGATGACGCCGCAGATGTTCCTCCAGAAGTGCGGGCGGCAGGCGCATGTCGTCGTCGATGATCAAGATGACGTCGGCCTTCGCCTCGATGATCCCCCGATCCCTCGCTGCAGCGGGTCCCGCGTTCGCCTGTTCGATGACGCGCAGCGCGAAGGAAGTAGCCTGCCCGGCGAGCTCCGGCTTGACCGGCGTTTTCGAGCCGTCGTCGACGATGAGCACTTCGAACGAGGAAGGGGCGAGGGTCTGCTTTTCGAGATCGCCGAGGAGATCACGGAGGAGGTTGGCACGGTTGTAGGTGGCGACCACCACCGAGAGCGCGGGGATGGATCGTTTTTGCCCCCCACCGTTCCCGTTCGGTCCCTCCGATTCTTTTCCGCCGTGGGGCTCGTCGCGCATGCCTGGTCCTTACCGCCGATGGCAGTCCTCGACGACATTCTCACCCGACCAGCATCCGGCGACAACGTCCGCGCGCAGCCCTTTGTCCGAGAACGAGGGGTCGGCCGGGAGTTGCCGCGACTGGTCTTCCATGGTCATATCCGGCCTTGCTCGGGCCCTCGCGGGTCATCTTCATGGAGGTCGCATGGCATCCCGTCTCTCAGGATATCGAATTGCAGGAATCGGCGGCAGGTGGTGCATCGCCGTCGCTCTTCTGCTCGGTAGCGGCGCGTCCGCTTGTTCGGGGAGCCAACCGTACGTCTGGGTCGCCCAAATGCCGCTCGACCGGTTTCGCGGTGCTCCCGAGGATCGCATCGGCGTCGACGATCTCATCTCCATTCGGGTCTACGCGCAGGAACCGATGTCGGCCCGCGGTCACGTACGGCCCGACGGCACCCTGTCGATGCCTTTGCTCGGCGAGGTGCCGGTGGCCGGCAAAAGGCCGTCCGAGCTCGGTCGCGAGCTCGAGGAGCAGTTGAAGCAGCGCGGGCTCGTCGTGGCGCCGAGCGTAACGGTATCCATCGAAGAAACCGCGCCGATACGGATCACGTTCGTGGGCGAGGTCCGCCGGCCGGGCACGCTCAAGCTCGAAGGGCCCATCAACGTCGTCCAAGGGATCGCCAATGCCGGCGGTCTCACCGAGTTTGCGAGTGGCAGCCGCATCTTCGTGGTGCGCACCGGTCCGCCCAACAACGAAGTGCAACGCATCCGTTTTCGCTACGAGGACCTCGTGGCGGGCGAGCCGCACGCCACCGCCTTCCGCTTGCGCACGGGCGATGTCGTCGTCGTCGAATAGATGGCTGTGATCGCCGGCCCGGCCTGGGCTCTCATCAATTGCATTCTGGCCCAAGCCGTGGCGGTGACGGCTGCCGATCGCACCGAAATTCGCACCCGCGTGCAGAGCTCCGTGCTTCGCTTCGACGCCGAGACGCGGCCCGCATTTCGCCTCGCGCTCACGACGCCGCACACGAGCTACTCCTTCGGCTATGTCCCCACCTTGACCGCGCTGGCCATCGCGTCCGAAGACGGCGAGCTCATTTTGACGCAGGCGGCCGACGCCAGCGCGCAGGTTCGCTGGGAGCACACCAGCTTTTCCATCGGAGAAAGCGCCTCCTACGGCACGCGCAACTTCCGCGCCTTGTCGGTCGGCGCGCCGGCCCCTACCGGTTCTCCTACCGACATTCCGCCGGGAGGAACTGGCACGACGCCGCCGGGAGGAACCACGCCGCCGGGAGGAACCGGCACCACGCCACCGACGCCTCCTGGTCAAGGGGGCCCCCTTTCCACCGCGCAGTTTCAACTCATCGACCAGAACGTCACCTTGGCATCGTCCCAAACGACAGCCAGGTTGCAGCACGTCTTCTCCACGCGCACGTTCGGCACGCTGGCGGGTGTCTACGAATACGGCGGCGGCATCGGCGCCCAGTCGGAACAGTTCCTCCCCATTCGTAAGGGGCCGACGGTGACGCTGAGCGTCCGTCATCGTACGTCGCTCGCGGACGACTTCACCACCGTGACCGACGGCACGTCCCTCGAAACCGGTTCCACCATGCGCGCCCAGATCGTGGATCTCGGCGAGCAGTGGACGCGCCGCTGGACGCCTGGGCTGGTGAGCTCGATTTTGGTGGGCGTCGCGGCGGCGCGGGCCGAATCGGACGGCGTTCCGCGCCGTCGAACGACCGCCGTCGTCCCCATCGCTACGGCATCGGTCGGCTATGGGTTCGGCCTTTCGGGCGGGCACCTGCTTCTCGGCTCGTTCCTGCAGTTCGTCCCCATCATCGATCGCTTTACCGGTGATTTCGATCAACGCCTGCAGGGCGTGCTGAACGTCAATTGGTCGCGCTACCGTCTGAGTCTTCTCGGAACCTTCTCGGCCGCGCAATCGGTGCTCCCGCGCGTCGTGTTTTCGAACTCGACGGCGCTGCCCTTCAACTACTACTCGGGGTCGGCATCGGTGCTCTATCGCTTTACCCGGGAACTGTCGGCGGAAGGCGGTCTACGCGCCGCCTGGGTGCGCGTCGAAGGCCCCGATGCCTATCCGATCTTGTGGAGCGTGTTCGCCGCAGGCACTTACACGCTCAGCGCGACGTATCTGTAAACACGCGGAGCCAGCGTCAATCGCTGCCGTCACTGCCGTCGGTTCCGCCGTCATCGCCGCCGGTCCCCCCGTCACTGCCGTCGGTTGCGCCGTCGTCGTCGCCGGTTCCGCCGTCACTGCCGTCGGTTGCGCCGTCATCACCGCCGCTTCCGCCGTCATCACCGCCGGTCCCGCCGTCGGTCCCGCCAGTTCCGCCGTCACTGCCGTCGGTTCCGCCGTCATCGCCGCCGGTTCCGCCGTCGGTTCCGCCGTCATCGCCGCTGGTTCCGCCGGTGCCGGCCGCGCCGGCCTTGCCCGCGGAGCCGCCCGTACCACTGGCGCCCGCAGCTCCCGCCTTGCCCGCGGTCCCTGCCGCGCCACCTTTGCCAGCCGTACCGGCCGCGCCGCCTTTGCCAGCCGTACCGGCCGCGCCGCCTTTGCCCCCGCTGCCGGCCGCGCCGCCTTTGCCAGCGGTTCCACCTTTGCCGCCGGTCCCCGCGGCGCCGCCCGTGCCCGCACCACCTTTGCCGCCAGTCCCCCCGACGCCTCCGGTCCCACCGGTTCCCACGGTGCCGCCGGTGCCGGCGCCGCCCGCCCCACCGGTGCCCGTCGTTGCGCCCCCGGCGCCCCCGGTGCCCGTCGCTCCGCCGGTGCCCGTCGTTCCACCGGTTCCGGAGGTGGAATCCTTGCCGGAATCACCGTCTTGGCGGCCGCCGTCGTTCGACGTCCCGCCCGCAGCGTCGGCGTCGAATTCGGTGCCTTCCGCCCCCCCGCAGTAAACGGAACCCGTCGCAGCAAAGAGAAACCCAAGCATGAACAAAGAGAGATTCGGTCTTTTCATTGTCGTCTCCAGAGCAAAACGATGAAGGCGCGCGCGCCTAGCGCTCCTCAACGACTTTCAAGCGGTCAAACGCAACCCGTGGTCGACCCATTGCCCATAAACGAATGGACGCTTCGTCAATCGCATCGGTCAGGTTCAGAAAGCAATAGGTTTCGATTCCAAAAGAGAACTGATGCTCGCACAACGCGAGACGAACGCAATCTTGCGACGTAACAGAAGGCCCTCTGCGACCGCTCGCTGCTATCCGTAGTCAGCCCGTGACGCGCTGTTGAGGCCCGTATGCCATGCCCGGACACTGGCGCGCCGAAGACGAAAAAAACATCAAATCCCGCGCTGTCCTGCGAGCACGCCGTCCGCCTTGCCCGCCTCGCGGAGCACCGTTGTCTTGCCGCCCATCACGAGCACCTCTGCCGGCGTGGGATGGCTCAAAAAGCCGAGGCTGCTCGCGCTGTAGCCGTACGCGCCGCTGTAAAAAATGCCGACGAGATCGCCCACTTCGACCTTGGGAGCGGCGATCTTCTGGCCAATGACGTCGAGGGGCGTGCAACAGGGCCCGACGACGGCGACCTGCGCGTCGCAGCGATCCGCCATGCGGTTCAAGATGGCTACCGGATAGGGCTTTCGGAACACTTGGCCGAAGTTGCCGGTGGCCGTGATGTGATGGTTCATGCCGCCGTCGGCGACGACGTACGTCGTGCCGCGCGAGGACTTCACGTCGATGACGCGCGTCACGTAGAGTCCGGATTCCGCGACGAGGTAGCGCCCGAGCTCGATGATGAGCTTGGCCGAGGCGAGCATGGGCGTCGCGTGGCAGCGATCGACGACGGCGCGATACGCCTTGGAGAAGGCCGGCAGATCGAAGTCCGGTGAGTTGTCGAAGTAGGGAATGGCAAAGCCGCCGCCGAGGTCGATCGATTGGAGCGGCTTTCCGAGCCGTTCGGCGACCCCCACGCTGATGTCGAGGATGTGCTGGCAATTGGTGATCAGCGCGTCGATGTCGAAGAGCTGACTTCCCGCGTAGACGTGGATGCCGACGATGGAAAGATGCGAGTGACCGCGAAAACGCTCGATGACGGCGCCGAG
>DATHES010000085.1:0-32353 GCA_035318465.1 Polyangiaceae bacterium | reverse complement strand
GTGTCTTCCAGCCCTGTTCGCAAGGCGCCCCCGAGCTCGGCAGCGCGGCGGTGGAGCGGCCAAACTTCGGCGCGCCCGATGGCCGTGACTTGCCAGGTGCATTCGGGGCGGCTGTAGCGGCGCAGCAGCTCGAGCAGATCGGGGTCGGTGGGC
The DNA here is from genome assembly GCA_035318465.1 of Polyangiaceae bacterium. Classification (GTDB taxonomy): domain Bacteria; phylum Myxococcota_A; class Polyangia; order Polyangiales; family Polyangiaceae; genus DASWDH01. The sequence continues at coordinate 32,200 of DATHES010000085.1, read as the reverse complement.
ATCCCGGAGGCGACGCCCATCACGTAGTTGTAGTCGGGGTGCGTGGCCATGCGGTTCTCCACGTAAAGGCCGACGCTGCGGACGATGCCGACGTCGAAGCATTCGAACTCGGGCATCGCCCCGGTCTTGCTCATCGCGTCGAGCATGGCTTTGACCTTGCCCACCGGGTTGTCGAACACCATGGGTGGCCAGGCCCATTCACCGTCGGCGCGCGTCTTCAAATAGTTGAGAGAGCCGGCGTTGCACGCTGCGATCTCCGGGCGAATGCGCTCCATGCAAGCGATGGGACCCGAGACGTCGGCGCCGATGACGCCGGTCGACATGTTGATGATCACGCCCGGACACGCTTCGCGCACGGCGCGGGTGACGGTTTCGGCGACGTCGGGATCCCAGCTGGGGAGGTGCCCCATGGCCTCGTCCTGCATGCGAAAATGAAGGTGCATGATGGAGGCCCCCGCGTCGAAAGCCTGTTTCGCCGAGGCGGCCATTTCCGCGGGCGTGACGGGGACGGGATGCTGCTTGGGGTTGGTGAGCACACCGGTGACGGCGCAGGTGATGATGACTTTATCCTCGTCCGCCATGATCTTTTCTCCTACGAATCGTTCGTGCGCTCGGCCCAAACGGGCAGGCGTTTTTCGATGAATGCCATCATCCCCTCTTGCCCCTCGGGGCCGCGCGCGGCCTCCGCGAAGAGCCGCGCCGCTTGTTCGATCAACGCCCCGGGCTCGGCATGGAGGCGATGGCTTGCCAGCAGGATGCGCTTGGTGGCGGCGATCGCATCGGGTGCGCAGCGCATCACCTGTTCGAGCACGCGCGAGAGCGCCGCTTCGAGCGACACGGTGTCGGCATGCGCTTCGTGGACGAGCCCGATCCGCGCCGCCTCCGCGCCGTCGAAGCGCGCGCCGGTGACGGCGAGGCGCCGCGCTTGGGAAAGGCCGAGCCGCTGCACGAGGAAGGGGGCAATCTGGGCGGGCGGGAGACCGAGTCCCGTCTCCGGCAAGCCGAACGTGGCGCTATGCAGCGCGATGGCGACGTCGGCAACGCAGGCAAGACCGAAACCACCGCCGAAGACCGAGCCCTCGAGCAGGGCGACGACGACCTGAGGCGCGTGGTTCACGCGGGCGACGAGCTCGCCGAATTGGGCATTGACGGCGGCGATGGGATCCTTGCCGTCCGGCCCCGGTTCGGCGGCGCGGGCCGCGGCCATGTCTTTCACATCGCCCCCAGCAGAAAAATGTCCCCCCGCGCCGCGCAGCACCACCGCCCGGACGTCCCGCCGCGCTTCGATGGAGGCCAGGAGGTCGCTGAGCTCACGCACCATGACGAGGCTCATGGCGTTGCGCGCTTCGGGTCGGTTCAAGACGGCGTGGAGAACGCCCCGCTCGAAACGCAAGAGAAGCGTCTTGCAAGGCGGCGGCTGGAAGGTCATCGCTTTTCCCCTCGCGGCAACGTCCCGTCCAAGCGGCAGATGATGGAGAGCATGATCTCGTCCGCGCCGGCACCGATGGAGAGCAGGCGCACGTCGCGGAAGATGCGGGCGATGCGCGACTCCCACATGTATCCCATGCCGCCCCAGTATTGCAGACAGGAGTCGGAGATCTCGCGGCCCAGCCGCCCGGCTTTGAGCTTGGCCATCGAGGCGAGTCGCGTGACGTCCTGTCCCGAGAGATAGAGGTCGGCGGCGCGGTACACGAGCGCGCGCAGCGCCTCGACTTCGCACGAAAGCTCGGCCAGTCGAAAGTGCACCACTTGGTTATGCAGAATGGGTTTGCCGAACGCCACACGTTCGCGCGTGTAGTCGATGGTCAACTTGATGGCGTCTTCGAAGCCCGCCACCGAGTTGGCGGCACCCCACAGCCGCTCTTCCTGGAACTGCAGCATCTGGTAGAGAAAGCCGTGCCCCTCGTCGCCGATGCGATAGCGCTGGGGCACGCGGACGTCGTCGAAGTAAATCTCCGCCGTGTCCGACGACCACATGCCGAGTTTGTGCAGCTTGCGCGCGCGACTCACCCCTTTGGTGCCGAGGGGGACGATGATGAGCGACTTGTTTTCGTGCGGCTTGCCCTCGCTGGTGTTGGCGAGACAGCACATCCAATCGGCCTGGATGCCGTTGGTGATCCACATCTTGCTGCCATTGATCACGTAATCGTCGCCGTCTTTTTTGGCGGTCGTTTTGATGCTGGCCACGTCGGAACCGGCGCCCGTCTCGCTCACGCCGATGCAGCCGATCATCTCGCCGGCGATGGATGGCACGAGAAACTCCTGACGAAGCTCGTGCGAGCCCATCTTGGTGAGGGCGGGCGTGCACATGTCGGTGTGCACGCCGATGGCCATGGGTACGCCGCCGCAGTGGATGTGTCCGAGCTCTTCGGCCATGACCATGGTGTACGAATAGTCGAGCCCGAGGCCGCCGTAGTCGGTCGGCTTGCTGACACCGAGGAGCCCCGCCTTGCCGAGCTTGGAAAAGAGCTCGCGGGCCGGGAACATTTGCGCCTCTTCCCAGGAGTCGACGTAGGGGTTGATCTCGCGGTCGATGAACCGGCGGACCGTGCTGCGCAGTGCTTCGTGATCTTCGGTAAACTTCATCTTTGGTCCTTTGTTCTTCTCACATCCTGGCCACGCCGAAGGTGCTCGGCCGGAGTTTTCGCCGCGCCGCCTCGCGGCAGGAAACGAGCGCGAAGGCGAGCACCCGCCGCGTGTCGCGCGGATCGATGATGCCGTCGTCCCAGAGCCGAGCCGTCGCATAGAGTGCGTTCGACTCGACATCGAGTTTTTCCTTCACCTGTTGGTGCAGGCCGGCGAGGGCGTCCGCGTCGACGGGAGCGCCGCTGCGCTTCATCTTGGCTTCGGTGATGAGGCTCATGACGCGCGCCGCCTGCTCCCCGCCCATCACCGCCACGCGCGAGTTCGGCCAAGCGAAGACGAGGCTCGGGTCGAAAGAACGGCCGCACATGCCGTAATTGCCGGCCCCGAAAGAACCGCCGATGATGACGGCGATCTGGGGAACGGTGGCATTGGCGACGGCCTGGATCATCTTCGCGCCGTGCTTGATGATGCCCCGCTCCTCGGCGTCGACGCCGACCATGAACCCGGTGGTGTTGTGCAGGTAGACGATGGGGGTGCCCGATTGGCAGCAAGCCTGGATGAACTGCGCGGCTTTGGCCGCACCCTGGGGATGGATGGGGCCGTTGTTGCCGATGAACGCGCACCGGTGCCCCTCGAGTAGCGCGTGGACGCACACCGTCTGCGCGCCCCAGTCTTTCTTGAACTCGAGGAAATCCGATCCGTCGGCGAGGCGCGCCACGACCTCGCGCACGTCGTAAGGCTTGCGTGGATCGGCGGGCACGATGCCGAGCAGATCTTCGATGTCGTACTTCGGTGGCTGGAAGGTGCGCGCCGGTTCGGGCGGCACATCGTCGCCCCAGCCGAGCTTGGCCAAGATTTCGCGGCCGATGGCGATGGCGTGGGCATCGTCCTGGGCCAGGTATTCGGCGAGCCCCGAGACTTTGGCATGCATCTCGGCGCCGCCGAGCTCTTCGTCGGTCGCGTCTTTGCCGAGCGCCGCTTTGACGAGCGGCGGCCCTGCCAGGAACACCTTGGCCTTGCCTTTGACCACCACCACGTAGTCGGACAGGCCCGGTAAATAGGCGCCGCCGGCCGTCGAAGACCCGTGCACCACGGTGATCTGTGGGATCCCGATGGCCGAAAGACGCGCCATGTTGGCGAACACGCGGCCCCCATCGACGAAGATTTCCGCCTGGTAGAGCAGATTGGCGCCGCCGCTTTCGACGAGGCTCACGATGGGAAGCTTGAGGCCGAGCGCGATTTCCTGCGCGCGAAGGCTCTTGCGCAGACCCATGGGAGAGATGGATCCTCCTTTGATGGCGCTGTCGTTGGCGACCACCAGGCAGCGCACGCCTTCCACGAAACCGATGCCAATGATGCTGCCGCCGCCGGCAATGTTCTCGCCGCCGTCGTCATCGTGCATCTTGTAACCGGCCAAAGAAGAGAGCTCGAGGAACGGGCGCTCCGGGTCGAGCAGCTTTTCGACGCGCTCGCGCGGGAGCAGCTGGCCGCGCGCCTTGAACTTGTCGGCCGATTGAGCGGACGCGTCGCGCACCTTCTGCTCCAGGCTGCGAATTTCGAGCACCCGACCGAGCATGCGCTCGCGGTTTTCGGCGAAGGCGGGGGTGCTGGGATCGATGCGTGACGCGAAGATGGGCACGGTTACCTCAATGCGTCGGGCAGCTTGGCCCGGTGAAATCCTTCGTAGGGAGGAACAGGACGGCGATCTTTGGTCATGCGATCGATGGGGGAGGCGAGGGGAGCGGCCCCGTCGACGGGGAGGGTCATGCCGGTGATGAACGAGGCCGCTTCGCTGAGCAGAAAGCAGACCGCGGAGCTTACCTCGGCTTCCGTGCCGAAGCGGCGCAGGGGCACATTGTCGCGCAGGATGGGGATGAGCTCGTGAACGGAGCTCTCGTACGTATCGAGGCCGCTCGAAGCGATGTAGCCCGGAGCCACGGCATTGACGCGAACGCCGGCCGCGGACCATTCCACGGCCGCGGTTTTGGTCAGGTTGATCATCCCGGCCCGCGCCGCGCCCGAGTGCGCCATCCCCGGCATCCCGCGCTCGCAATCGGCGACGATGTTCACGATGGCCCCGCCGTGATGAGCGAAGGACTGCTCGAACACCTCGCGGGACATGAGGAAGCCGCCGAGCAGGTTGGTGCGCACGACGGCTTCGAAACCTTTGCGCGAGATGGCCACGAGCGGCGATGGGTACTGGCCTCCGGCGTTGTTGACGAGGCCGTGGATCCGGCCCCGTTCCTGGACGATGGTGCCCACGGCGCGCTTGACGACGTCCTCGTCACGGATGTCGCATACCTGGTACGAGGCCGAGCCGCCGTCTTCAGCGATCTCGGCCACCGTTCGCGCGAGCTTGTCCTCCGTGCGACCGAGAACGACCGCATGCGCGCCGAGCGCCGCAAGCTCGTGGGCGATGCACCGCCCGATGCCGCTGCCCCCGCCGGTGACGACGACGACCTGCTCCTGAAAGAGTCCTGGACGAAAGACGCTGCGGTAGGCCATGAATGAACTGTGATTCAGTTATGGGTGGTATAGCGCATCAGAAGCACCATGTGAATGTAAAAAACAGACAAACGCACACATGGATCAGAATGAGCTGTGAATCAGTTTGAAGCGGCGCGTCACTCCCCGACGATGGAAACGAGGCAACGTTCCCGGGCGTCGCGAAGGTCTTCGAGCGCGGCGCGCACGATCTCAGAGCCGGCCGCGCGCACGATGAAATGGCTGGGTGTGGTGGTGCCGAGCTCGGTGAGCGGAACCCCTGCTCGCTTGGCGCGCTCGCGAACCTCGGCGAGCTTGGCAGGCGCGAGCGCGGCCACCACGCGGCTCGGCTCTTCCGAAAAAAGCGCGGCCACCGGGCCTCCCGGCACCTCGGGGAGCGTGACGTCGACGCCGACCATCGTGCGCGGGGGATGGACGGCGACGCAGCATTCGACCAGCGCCGTGGCCAGCCCGCCATCGGACACGTCGTGCATCGACGAGACCAGGCCGCCGCGCGCGAGCTCCAGAGCGAGCGATTGCACCTTTCGCTCGATTTCGAGGTCGAGGGGGGGGAGCCGCCCCTGGATTTTGCCCGTAAGGGACACCACGTATTCTGACCCTCCCAAGAGCCCAGCGCCCGTCGGGCCGAGGAGCACGACGGTCTCTGCCGGGCGCTGAAAAGAGGCGGTCACCACGTCTTCCAGGCGGGCCACGAGACCGACCGCGCCGATGGTGGGCGTAGGTAAGATCGCGTGACCATCGGTCTCGTTGTAAAAGCTCACGTTCCCGCTGACGATCGGGACGCCGAGCGCGCGGCAAGCCGCGGCCATGCCGTCGATGGCCTGGGCGAACTGCTCCATGATTTCGGGCCGCTCGGGTGAACCGAAGTTCAGGCAATCGGTGAGCCCGATGGGCTCGGCGCCGCTGACAGCGAGGTTGCGGCAAGCCTCGGCCACCGCCATGGCTGCGCCTTGGAACGGGTCGAGCTCGACGTAGCGGCCGTTGCAATCGGTGGCGAACGCGAGAAACTTGTCGACCGTGCGGCCATCCTTCTCGCAGGGGACCCGCACCACGCCCGCGTCCGAGCCGCAGCGAACGACCGTACCCCCGCGCACCGTTTGATCGTACTGGCGGTAAATCCAACGGCGCGATCCGAGGTTCGGCGAGCCGATGAGACGCAAGAGCTCGGCTTTCAAATCCACCGGCGCGGGAAGGGTGCGCGGGTCGAAGGCGTGCCGCGCCGGCAACGATGCGTCGGGCGCGCGCGGGCGGTCGTACTTCGGCGCAGCATCGGCCAGGATCGAAACAGGTAGATCGCAGACGATGGCCGGTTCGCGCTGCGGCGGCCCTGCGCCGTCGAGCGGGTCGAAGCCGGGGGTGGCTCGCACGATCCATCGCGCGCTGTCGGTGACCCGACCGATCACGACGGCATCGAGGTCCCATTTTTTGCAGATGGCGATGACGCGCTCTTCGCGCCCCTTCTTGGCGACGAGCAGCATCCGCTCTTGAGATTCCGAGAGCAGCATCTCGTAAGGCGAAAGGCGGCGTGCCCGCCGCGGCACCTGATCGAGATCGAGATCGAGCCCGTTACCGGCGCGCGACGCCATCTCCACCGACGAGGACGTGAGCCCAGCCGCCCCCATGTCCTGAACGCCCTCCAGGAGGTCCTCGGCGAAGATCTCGAGGCACGCTTCGATGAGAAGCTTCTCCATGAACGGGTCGCCGACTTGCACGGTGGGGCGCTGGCTCGGCCCGCCGTCGCTGAACTCGTCCGACGCCATGGTCGCGCCGTGGATACCGTCGCGCCCCGTCTTGGCGCCGACGTAGAGGACCGGGTTGCCGAGGCCGCCGGCGCGCCCGTAGAAGATGCGATCGGTGCGCGCTACCCCGCAAGTGAACGCGTTGACGAGGATGTTGCCGTCGTAGCTCGGGTCGAACTGCACCTCGCCTCCCACCGTGGGGACGCCGACGCAATTGCCGTAACCGCCGATGCCCGCGACCACCCCTTTGAGAAGCGCGGCGGTGCGCGGATGGTCGGGGCGACCGAAGCGCAGCGAATCGAGGGACGCGATGGGGCGCGCGCCCATCGTGAAGACGTCGCGCAGGATCCCGCCGACGCCGGTGGCCGCGCCCTGGTACGGCTCGATGAACGACGGATGGTTGTGTGATTCCATCTTGAACACGGCGGCAAATCCGTCGCCGATGTCGACCACCCCCGCGTTCTCGCCCGGACCCTGGATGACGCGCGGCCCTTCGGTCGGAAGGCGCCCGAGGTGCACGCGTGACGATTTGTAAGAGCAGTGCTCGCTCCACATGACGCTGAAAACCCCGAGCTCGGTGTACGTCGGGGGGCGCCCGAGCGCCTTGACGGCGCGTTCGTACTCGTCCTTCGTCAGGTGGTGCGAGCGAATGACTTCGTCGGTGAGCTCGGGGTCACCCGGAAACAGCGCGGGGGCGTGGTCGGCAGAGGTGGACATGGCCGTTTGCAGTTAGCGCAGCGGCGCGGCGGCGGGTAGTCTCGTCATCCTTACGAAGTCGGGGGCGAATTCGTGCCGCGATGCTTCTCGATCGCCTCCACCACCTTGTCGTAGTCGGCCGGCAGCTCGAGGGGCGGATTGGCTTGCCGCGAGCTCAATCCCGGCAGCGCGCGCTCGTGGTAGCGCACCTTGAACTCGGTGAACTTGAGCCCGTTGGCGGTGGAGATGACGACGATGCGGCTTTTCTTGTCGATGACGCCGCGTCCAATGAGCTTCTCGAGCACAGCCAGCGCCACCGCCGTATGCGGACAGGTATACATTCCCGAGCGATCGGCGCGCGCCGCGGCTTCCGCCAGCTCTTCTTCCGAGGCGTCCTCGACGACGCCGTTCATCGCTTCGAGCGCGCGAATCGCGCGCGGCGAGCTCACCGGGTTACCGATCTGGATCGCGGTCGCCAGGGTCGGCTCTGCCTTGATCGCGGCCACCTCTTTTTTCCCCGCCTTCCAGGCGCGGTAAAGCGGATTGGCGGCCGCCGCTTGCGCCACCGCGAGCCGCGGAAACCGGTCGATGATGCCGAGCTCTTTCATCATGCGAAAGCCAGCGTAGAGCGCGCCTGCGTTGCCGAGGTTGCCGCTCGGCAGCACGATCCAATCGGGCACCTGCCAATCGAACTGCTGCACGATTTCGATGGCGACCGTCTTCTGTCCTTCCAGGCGAAGAGCGTTCATCGAGTTTGCCAGGTAGACGAGCTTGGCGTCGGCGAGACGCTGCACGATGGTCATGCAGCCGTCGAAGTCGGTATCGAGCGAGAGCACGAGCGCGCCGTTGGCGATGGGTTGCACGAGCTGCGCGGTCGACACTTTGCCGGCCGGGAGAAGCACGGCGACGGGGAGACCGGCGGCGGCACCGTAGGCCGCCAGCGACGCCGATGTGTCGCCCGTCGACGCGCAGGCGATGGCGCGAACGCGGAGCCCCTCGGCCACGGCTTGGCGCACGACCGATACGAGCACCGTCATCCCCAGATCTTTGAACGAGCCCGTATGGCTGTTGCCGCACATCTTGACCCAGAGGTCGTCGCAGCCGAGGTCCCTGCCGTAGCGGTCGGCCCAAAACAGGTTGCTTCCCCCTTCGTCGGTGGAGACGATGAGATCGTCGGGGACGCGCGGCGCGACCCATTCGCGCTTTCCCCATACGCCCGAGCCATAAGGCCAGAGCGTCCGCTTGTAGCGGTCGTCGAATAGCTTCATCCATTCCTTGGGGCCTCGGGCCGCGCGGAGGGCCCCCACGTCGTGGACGACCTCGAGCAGGCCCGCGCAGCGGGGGCAGCGGTAGATGGGCTGCGTCAGAGGAAACGCGGCATCGTTGCAGCGGGAAAGGCACCGGAACTCGGCGTGGAACTCCATGGGTTTCGGGAGTCTAGCCGAATCCTCTACGCTAGCACACGGGGCCGCGTAGCGCATTACGCACTTATGGAGCATCTTCTAGGGAGGACGAACCCCTTACTCATGCGCATTGCCCATCTTTCGGATCTTCATCTTCTCGAAGCGAACCTCGAGCGTCGGTCGCTTCGCGACCGCATCAGGCTCGGCTACCTGTCCCTCTTTCGTCCCATCGACGTGGCCGCGCGCATGCGCCGGGCGCGCCGCGCGCTGGAGGAAGCGCAGCGAGTCGGTTTCGACCATCTGGTCATCTCCGGCGATCTCACCGAGGACGGCACCCAGCCGCAGTTCGAGCAGCTCGCCTTCGTGCTCGCCGAAAGCCGCATCGACCCCCTCAAGGTGACGCTCGTTCCGGGCAACCACGACGCCTACTGCGATCGCACGGGATTTGCGCGCGCCCTCGACGGACCGCTCCGCCCTTTTGCGTCCGCGAGTGGAGGTATCCCCGGCAAGGTCATCGACCTCGGTGAAGCGGTGCTCTTGCCCATCAGCACAGCCATCCATCAACACTGGGCCTATTCGTCCGGTCATATCGACGGCGCCTCCTACGAGGGCATCGACAAGCGGGCCTCGGATCCGGGCCTCGCCAAACGCGCCATCATCGTCGTGCAGCACCACGCTCCCATGCGTCATCCCATCGCTGCCATGCAATGGGTCGACGGCTTGCGCGGCTACCATCGGCTCCTCGCGCTGCTTGCCAAGCTCCGCGGCGTTCAGGTGCTGCATGGCCACCTCCACACGGCCGTCACGCGCGTACTGGAGCTCGGCGGCATCACCCGCATCTTCGGGGCCCCCGCGGTCGTCGAAGACGACGAGCCCCGGGTGCGGGTCTACGAGACCCGCGGCGGCATCATCGTCGCTGCCTGATCGGACACTGCCGTCCACGCCGCTAGCACGAATCTGTCAGTTCTTCGCCATACAGATCACGATCGGCCGATTCAGCGAGGCGGCCACGTAAAATGCGGCGAGGCCGCCGCCAAGGGGGCCCGGATGGCCACGGCCACCAGGTGCTCGCCTTGCTGGCTTCGTTGAAGGGGCGTTGCGCCTGTCGGTCAGGCGGCTCCGTGGGCGTTTGCCTGCTCCGACGATCGATCTGGCAGCGAGAATCTGACAGCGTAGCGCTAGCGTCGATTGCTTCGTCGGAGCTCACCGACGCCGTTGCCTTGCGCGCGAGATCGACTAGATTGCGTCTCCCTTAACCGACGGAGGCAACATGCTCAAAGCAGGCGACAAGGCCCCCAATTTTTCGCTCGAAACGGACGCTGGAAAGACGATCTCCCTCGCGGAGCTCGGGGACAAGCCGGTCGTGCTCTTCTTCTACCCGAAGGACGACACACCGGGCTGCACCATCGAGTGCAAGGAGTTCCGCGATGCGCTTCCGAAGTTCGAAGCCAAGGCGCACGTGCTCGGCGTAAGCTCCGACGACCGCGCCAGCCATGTCGCCTTCCGAGAGAAGTTCGGTCTGAACTTTCCGCTCCTCGTCGACGCGGAGGGCACCGTGGCCAAGGAGTTCGGCGTGTGGGCGGAGACGCCGTACGGGCCGCAAAACAAACGCACCACGTTCATCCTCCGCGGCACCACGGTCGACCGCGTGTTCGAGAGCGTGAAACCGCAGGGACACGCGGACGAGGTCCTGAAGGCGCTCGGCTGAGCCATGTCCCGCCCCGACGTTCGTATGGAGAAAGACACCTTTGGCCCCATCGAGGTGCCCGCGGCAAGGCTGTGGGGCGCGCAGACGCAGCGCTCCCTCACCAATTTCAAGATCTCCGGCGAACGCATGCCGCGCGCGCTCATCCACGCGCTGGCGTTGGTCAAGAAGGCGGCCGCCCTGGTCAACCTCGATCTGGGGAATCTCGACGCGAAAAAGGGTCAGGCGATCATCGCCGCGGCCGACGAGGTGCTGGCCGGCAAGCACGATGACGAGTTTCCCCTCGTGGTCTGGCAGACGGGGAGCGGCACCCAGACCAACATGAACATGAACGAGGTGCTGGCCAACCGCGCCAGCGAGCTCTCCGGCGGCGAGCGCGGCGAGGGGCGCCTCATTCACCCCAACGACGACGTGAACTGCGGGCAGTCGTCGAACGACGTGTTTCCGACCGCGATGCATGTCGCCGCCGTCGGACAGATGAAAGAACATCTTCTGCCCGCCATCGGGCGGCTCAAGACCGCGCTTGCCGACAAGGCCGGCGCGTTTCGTTCGGTGGTGAAGATCGGGCGCACGCACCTGCAGGACGCCGTGCCGCTCACCCTCGGACAGGAGTTCTCGGGCTACGTCGCTCAGCTCGAGCATGGCCTCACCCACTGCGAAGCCGCGCTGCCGCATCTCTGCGAGCTCGCGCTCGGCGGGACCGCGGTCGGAACGGGCCTCAATGCCCACCCCGAGTACGCCGTGCGCGTGGCCAAGAAGCTGGCCGAGCTCACCGCCCATCCCTACGTGACGGCGCCCAACAAGTTCGAAGCGCTCGCCGCCAATGACGCCCTCGTTCATGCGCACGGAGCGTTGAAGACGCTCGCCGCGTCGCTCACCAAGATCGCCAACGACATCCGCTGGCTCGCGTCCGGCCCGCGCAGCGGCCTCGGCGAGATCACGATTCCGGAGAACGAGCCCGGCAGCTCGATCATGCCCGGCAAGGTGAATCCGACCCAGTGCGAGGCAGTCACCATGCTCGCCGCGCAAGTGATGGGCAACGACGTCGCCATCAACATCGGTGGCGCGTCCGGCAATTTCGAGCTCAACGTCTTCAAGCCGGTCATCATCCACAACTTCTTGCAGAGCGTGCGTCTCCTGGCCGACGGGTCGGACAGCTTGCGCGAGCACTGTGTCGTTGGCATCGAGCCGAACCGCGAGCGCATCCAACACAACCTCGACAATTCGCTCATGCTCGTCACGGCGCTCAATCCCCACATCGGCTACGACAATGCCGCCAAGATCGCGAAGACGGCGCACAAGCAAGGCAAGACGCTGCGCGAAGTCGCTGTCGAGCTCGGTCTCCTGACGGGTGAGCAATTCGACGCCTGGGTGCGACCCGAGAAAATGGTTTGACGCATTCGAGCGATGGCAGAGCTCGGCTACGTCGCAATGCGTCGAACCGTCGCGTCCGCGCGTCGTTTTCGACACCGTGATCGCACGGTCGTGCTCCCTGCGTTCTTGCGCAAATTTCACGCGTTCGCCGCACAAAGCTGCTCAAGTCTTTCGCGCGAAATACCGTTCGCGCGAAGGAGTTGATCGCTCTCAATTCCTCCCGCACACAAGGAATGCGTGTTGTTTGGCTGAAAGCCGCGCAGCATGGTAGTGAAACAGTCTTGAATAGAAGGGGCACGGAGTTTGCTTTGACTCCAAAGGACAATGGACACGATGCCAGAATCGAATGACCAATCACGACGTGTACGTGCTGAGCAGAAGGTGCCTACCAACGATCGAAAGATCCGACCCGAGAGCGATCGACCAACTTGGAGGCTTCCCGCAGGGCTGATATCAAAGCGCGATGCGGACGCCGAGGGTCCCTGTACCGACTAGTTTTCGACCGGGCGGGGCTTTAAAGGGCGGGGTTCCCGAGCGGGCGCGCTCGAGCTCGGCGCTTCACGGGCGCCACGCGGCGTAATGCTGCTCGCTGATCTTCCGGCCGCGATCGTCCGCGCGTACACAATCGTCCTCGGGCTTTTCGGCGGGAGCTTTCTCAACGTCGTCATTCATCGCGTGCCGCGCGGTATGAGCATCGTGCGTCCGCCGTCGCACTGTCCGGCGTGCGGTAAGAGGCTGCGTTTCTACGACAACGTGCCGATCGTCTCGTACCTCGCGCTCGGCGGCCGGGCGAGGTGTTGCAAGGCGAAGATCTCGCCGCGCTATCCGCTGGTCGAGCTCGCGGGGGGACTTTTGGCGTGGGCCATCGTCGAAGTGTTGGTGCTGCCGACGGCAGACGAAACGTCGGTCGGGCGCGCGGCGGCGGTCTTCTTCGCGTACCTCGTCTTTGCGCTCGCGCTGGTCGCGGTCGCTTTCATCGATCTCGAGCATATGTATGTTCCCGATGCGATCTCGATCGGAGGGACCGTCGTCGGCGTCGGTACGTTTTCCCTCCGCCCCGACCTCGATCTCGTCGATACGCTCGTCGGTGCCGCCGTCGGGTTCGCGATCGTTTGGCTTCCTTTCGCCGTGCTCTACCGCTGGATTCGCGGACGCACGGGGATGGGTTTGGGGGACGCCAAGCTGGTGATGATGGCGGGCGCCTGGTTTGGCTGGAGCGGCGCGGTTTTCGCGCTTCTCGCCGGCGCGGTGCAAGGAACCGTGGCGGCGCTGGTCGTCCTTCTCGTCCACGGTCGCATCGATGAGCCGGCGGCCGTGCAGCAAGAGAGGGAGGAAACCGAACGGGCACTGGCGAAGTTGACCCCGGAAGAACGCGCCACCGCCGAAGCGGAGCTCGCCCGCGATCCGCTCTACGAGGCTGCACCGGCGGGAACCGTCGGGCTCGCGAGGATCGCTTTTGGTCCCTTTCTCGCGCTGGCCATGCTCGAGTATCTCTTTCTCGGTCCATCGGTCGCGGAGTACGTCAGATGGTTCGGACTTTCAGGGTGACGCTGCCTGGCCGAGTCTTCCTCGCCGGGCTCTTGGCAATGGCGTGCGGGTCCGCCTTCCCGGCCCCGCCGACTGGGCCGCACCCGGCCGTAAGCACGAACTACATCGACGTCCCCTATCCCCCGCCTGCCGCTCGCGTCGAGGTCGTCCCGCCCCCCCCGCGCGATGCGGGTGCAGTGTGGGTGGACGGCGAGTGGGCGTGGCAGGGAAAGCGCTGGACGTGGCTTCCTGGGGGGTGGGTACTTCCGCCCCCGAAGGCCTACTTTGCGCCGTGGCTGGTGTACCGGCTCGCCAACGGACGGCTGCTTTTTGCGTCAGGCAGTTGGCACGGGACGACGGGGGACCGTCTGCCAAATCCTGTCGTGCTGGAGGCCGCTCGGAACGGATTGAACGACGAAGTACCCTCCTCCGGCGACGCTCCAGGGGCCGCAGGAAAGGCGCCCTGACGGCTCTCGGACGGTTTGTCTTGCTCTAGTGCAGGTGCGTAGGGCCTGCTAAGAGTGCAGCCTATGCTAGTTCCGGCGCACGTTTTCCGCGAATACGACATACGGGGGATCGCAGATCGCGAGCTCTCCAGTGATCTCATCCGCGCGACGGGTGAGGCGTTTGCCGCCGCGGTGATCGAACAAGCGCCGAAAGGAAAAAAGCTCAACATCGCGGTGGGACGTGACTGCCGCCTCTCGTCGTCGCGCATCTTCGAAGCACTCTCGGAAGGACTGACGCGGGCGGGAGTCGATGTGATCGACATCGGCGTGGGACCGACGCCGCTTCTCTACTTCGCCGTCCACCACCTCGACGCGGACGGGGGCGTCATGATCACCGGCAGCCACAACCCCGGCGACGAGAACGGTCTCAAGCTGATGAAGGGCAAGGCGTCCTTTTTCGGCGAAGACATCCGTCATTTGCGCGACCGCGTGGCGCTGCCTCTGCCGCGGCCGACGGGCGCCGCGGGCTCGATGCGCAAAAACGACGTCTCCGAAGCCTATGTCGCGCGGCTGGCGGAGGGCATCGAGCTCGGCGGAAGCGGGCTGCGCGTCGTCGTCGACGCCGGCAACGGCTCGGCCGGACCACTCGGCATCGCTGCGCTTCGCCGTGCCGGTCTCGATCCGGATCCGCTCTTCTGCGAGATGGACGGGCGCTTTCCCAATCACCACCCCGACCCCACCGTCGTGGCCAACCTCGCCGCGCTCATCGCCCGGGTCAAGGAGACCAAGGCGTCGGTGGGCATCGCTTGGGACGGCGACGGTGACCGTCTCGGCGCGGTCGACTCGACGGGAGAGGTCGTCTGGGGCGACAAACTGATGGTCCTTTTTGCACGCGACGTGCTGCGACAGCACCCCGGCGCCGCGATCCTCGGCGAAGTGAAGTGCTCCCAGACGCTGTACGAGGACATCGAAAAGCACGGGGGCCGTCCCATCTTGTGGAAGACGGGTCATTCCAACATCAAGACCAAGATGAAGGAGGAGGGGGCGCTCTTGGCCGGGGAAATGAGCGGTCACCTCTTTTTTGCCGATCGTTACTACGGCTACGACGACGGCATCTACGGTGCGCTGCGCCTTCTGCAGATCCTGGCCCAGTCCAAAAAGACGATCGGCGAGCTTCTCGCCGATCTCCCCAAGACGTTCGTGACGCCGGAGCTGCGCGTGGAGTGCCCCGACGATCTCAAGTTCGAGGTGGTGGAGCTGGTGCGCGATCGCTACCGCAAGAAATACGAAGTCATCGACGTCGACGGCGCCCGCATCCTCTTCGGCGACGGCGCGTGGGGACTGGTACGCGCGTCCAACACCGGCCCCGTGCTCGTGCTCCGCTTCGAGGCGCGCACCGAACGCCGGCGCGACGAGCTACGGGCCGAGGTGGAAAAAGCCGTTGCGGAGGAACGCAAGGCTCTCATGGCATGACCGAGGCCTGGACGGTCGGCCGCGTCGTCAGTTGGGCGGCCGATGACTTTCGCCGGCGAGGTATCGAGAGCCCGCGCTTCGAGGCGGAGCTCTTGCTGGCGTATGCGCTGAAGATCGATCGGATGCACGTCATCATCGAGCCAACGCGGCCCCTCGACGACGGCGAGCTGGCCCGTTATCGCGAGCTCATCCGGCGGCGCCGCTCCGGCGAACCGGTGGCTTACATTCGCGGGGAAAAAGAGTTTTACGGTCGCGTGTTCCACATCGACAAGCGCGTGCTCGTCCCGCGACCCGACACCGAGATCTTGGTGGAAACGGCCCTGCGCCGAACGATGGCTTCGTCGATGGGTGGCCGGTACCTCGATTTGTGTACGGGCTCGGGGTGCGTGGCGGTGTCGCTCGCGCGGGAGCGACCGACTTGTAAAGTGTTCGCCGTCGATCTGTCGCCCGACGCGCTCGCCGTCGCCGTCACGAACGCGATCCGACTGGGTGCGGTCTTTCAGATGGCCTTTCTGCTGGGCGATCTGTTCGAGTCGCTCGCCGGGCTCGCCGGGCTTCGCTTCGAGCTCATTACCGCGAATCCGCCGTACATCGCGGACCCCGAGTTCGCTACCCTTCCCGCAGATGTGCGTGGTTTCGAGCCGCGCATGGCGTTGACGGGCGGCCCCGACGGTCTGGCCGTTCTAAGGCGCGTAGTTGCAGGGGCCCGCGCGAGGCTGCGTCCGGGGGGCGTGCTCGCCGTCGAGATGGGCGCGGGTCAAGCTGAGGGAGTGAAGGCGCTCTTTGCGGAGGCGGGTTTTACCGACATCGCTGTCGACAACGACTACGGCGGCCACGAGCGCGTGGTGAGCGGGTGCACGACGTGAGGATGAGAGCGACGTGGCTCATCGGCTTTCTCCTCGCCTACGCGCTTTTCGCCCTCTTGCATTGGGCGGCTTGGCGCTGGCTCGGGCGCGCGGCGCCGCGCTGGGTGCAACACTACCGGCGGCCCAAGCTCGCCGTTTTCATCTTGCTCTTCTGCCTGCCGCTCGCCCGCGTGGCGGCGTTTTTCCATCCGCGCACGGCGACGTGGTCGATCATCGCGGCCTCGGGGATGCTCTGGCATATCGTGGTGGCGATGACCATGGCCGTCATCGGTCTTTATCGCGCGGGCCGCTGGTGCGAATCGAGATGGGCGCGCCGAAAGGGCGCTCTCTCGCCGGACGCGGCGCAGCTCGACCGACGACGAGTGCTGGAACGCGCGGTAGGAGCCGTTGCCTTCGCCGCCTCGGGGTCAACGCTCGGTTGGGGGACCCTGCGCGGGCGGTACGAGTGGTCGATCGAGGAGATCGCTGTCCGTCTGCCGAAGCTTCCGAGGGCGCTCGATGGTTTTACCATCGTGCAGCTTTCCGATCTTCACGTGGGCACCTTCATCGGAGAGCGCGAGCTCGACATGGGGCTCGGGCTCCTCGATCGGATCCGCGCCGATCTCATCGTCATCACCGGCGACATCGTCGACGTGGATCCCCACTATGTTCCTATCGCCGCCCGTCGCTTGGGCGCGCTCGCGGCCCGCGAGGGCGTGGTCTGCATCCCCGGCAATCATGACTACTACACGGGCGAAAACGCCGTGCTCGGCGGTATGCGCCGCGCCGGTATCGACGTGCTCGTCAACCGCGGCCGCATCATTGCCCCGGGGGACGGCGGGGGCTTTGCGCTTCTCGGCGTGGACGATCTCTCTGCGCGCGCTGGCCAAAGGCAGGGCATGGGACCCAATCTCGCTCTCGCCCAATCGATGGTGCCGCCCGACCTGGCCTCGGTGCTCCTCGCGCATCAGCCGCGGTTTGCTGCGATCGCCGCTCCGGCGGGCGTGGATCTGCAGCTCAGTGGCCACACCCACGGTGGTCAGATCAACCTCGGGTTTCGGCCCATCGACCTTTTCTATCGCTACGTCGAAGGGTCCTACCAGGTGGGGACGATGCAGCTCTACGTGAACCGCGGATTCGGCACGGTGGGACCGCCGACCCGCGTGGGCGCCCCGCCGGAAATCACGAAGATCGTCCTCGTGGCCGGATGAGTGCTTTCTACGGACCGCCGTAGAAGGCGGCGCGAAACCCGGCGAGACCGAACACGCGGGTCACCGAATCGCTCGACTGGAATGTCCCCGAGAGGAAGGGGCCGAGAGCGAGGTGTCCGGCCAGGCGCCACGTCTCCCAAAAAGCGCCGAGCCCTGCGATGGAGAGTGAGCCGCTCGACGAATATTCGGCTTCGTCCGTGCGGCGGTTGATGGTGGCCATTCCCGTTCCGATGTCGACAAAAATGCCGATGTCCCGGTACCCGCCACCCAGCGAGAAGAGGGGAAACGCCTCGGTGTGAAAGAGGATCGCCCATTCTCGGGTAAAGTTGCGGCTGCCGCCGTAGGTCGATCCTTCGAATCCGATGGCGAAGGTGAACCAATCGGTGAGCGCACCGCCGAGGTAGAGCGTTCCGCCGTTGCCGATGCCGGAGGTGGCCGAGCGGTAGGCGGGCTGGTCCCACTTGGAGAAGTCGTTCGGGTAGCCGACCACGGTGCCGAAGGAGAGTCCCCCCATGAGGCCGGCCGTGAAGCCGCTGCGCCGCGTGGCGGGCGTGGCGTCCCACAGCCCTTTCTCGGCTTCGTCGATCGGTCCTCCCGATTGGCGCGCACCCGCCGCGGCCGGGGCTTGGGCGAACGCCGCACCCGAGAAGCAAGCTGCGAGAAGCGAGACGCCGACCACAACGACTTTGCGAGGCATGCTCCTTCGTTCGATGGTCGAACCGCGTGGCCCGGTCAAGCCCAAACCGCCGGCGCGCCCTTCTCTCCCGAACCGGCACATCCGCGTCCTAGCGACTTGCGTAGCGGTCGCGTCCCTGCGAAAACCCGGTCTCTCATGTGGAAGCTCCGGTTCGTCCCTCTTTGTGGCCTCGTTTGCGCGCTGGCGGCGTGTGACGGGACGCTGACCGGTATCGGGCGTGTTCCTCGCCCGCCCGAACCTGCGCTGCCCGCCGCCCCGGTGGAGACGATCGACCCCGACAACCCCGCTTCGGCGAATCCGGCGAACGCGCAACCCGAGGAGATCGCCGCGCAGCACCTGCTGGTGATGTACCAGGGGTCCAAGTCCGCGGCGCGCAGCATCAAGCGCAGCAAGGAGGAGGCGCGCATCCGCGCGGTCGAGGCGCTCGATGCCATCAAACGGGGCCAGGATTTCGACAAGGTGGTGTCGGCCTACACCGACGAGCCCGGCGGCGCGGCGCGGCGCGGCGCGCTCGGCAAGTTCACGCGCGACCGGATGGTGAAGGCTTTTTCCGACGCCGCGTTTGCGCTCGAGGTCGGCGAGATCAGCCCCGTCATCGAATCGCCGTTCGGCTATCACGTGATCCGGCGGCTCGAATGAACGCGCCGCTTCGCGTCTCATCGCCAGGTTCGGACCACGTGGCATCCAGGCTCGCAGGGGCGTCGTGCACATCCACTTCGTAGGCGTCGCCGGCAGCGGCATGGGCGCACTCGCCGGATTGCTCCGCGCGCTCGGACACGACGTGAGCGGGTCGGATGTTCGTTTCGACCCTCCGGTGGGACCGGAGCTCGAGGGCTGGGGCGTGCGCTGCATGATCGGTTTCGACCCGGCGCACCTCGAGCCACGGCCCGACTGTGTAGTGGTCGGCAACGTCTGCGGCCCCGACAACGTCGAAGCCCGTGCTGCCATCGACGGCGGGCTCCGGGTGACGACGATGCCACACGCGCTGGTCGATCATGTCCTCGCGCCGGCGGGCTGCTCGCCACTCGTCGTCGCCGGAACGCATGGCAAGACGACGACGAGCGCCATGGTGGCTTGGCTTCTGGACGCAGCGGGCAAGCGTCCAGGGTTTTTCATCGGCGGGCTCCCCAAGAACTTCACCGCCAGTTTTCGCGCGCCACCGGCGCCCGAGCCGGCGCCGCATCGACTCCATGTCAGTCCCGAACACGACGAAGCGCGGGCGGCTTTCGTGCAGGCCGAGGCGCGTTTCTCCAGCGTTCCCTTCGTCGTGGAGGGGGACGAATACGACACCGCCTTCTTCGAGAAGACGCCCAAGTTCTGGCACTACCGCGCCGAGGTGGCGATCGTGACTTCGATCGAGCACGACCACATCGACATCTATCCGACCGACGCTTCGTACCTGGAGGCGTTCCACGAGTTCTTGCGGCGGATGCCGGCCTCGGGACTCGTCGTGGCTGCTGGCAACGAGCGGCACGTCGTGGAGACGACGCGTGCTTCGGCGCCGTGCCGCGTGAGCTACTACGCGCTCGAGGGTGACGACACGTTCGGCGTGCAGCCCGAGTGGCTCGGGGCACCGGGCACCATCGTCGACGGGATGCAGGAGTTCGATCTCTACATCGGCGGCGTCGCTTGCGGCCGGATGCGCACCTCTTCGCCGGGCGTACACAACGTGCGCAATGCGGTGGCCGCCATCGCCGCGGCAGCCGAAGGGTACGGGTGTCCCGTGCGCGAGCTGGTGCGCGCCATCTCCACCTTCCAAGGCGTGCGGCGCCGACAAGATCTGGTCGGCGAGGTCGCCGGAGTGCGCGTCTACGACGACTACGCGCACCATCCGACGGCGGTGAGCGAAACGCTGCGCGCTCTGCGCGCCAAGCATCCATCGGGCAAGCTCTTCGCCGTTTTCGAGCCGCGCAGCGCGACGGCGTGCCGCGCGCTGCATCAGACGGCCTATGGCGAGGCTTTCCGCGTCGCCGATAACGTCATCATTGCGCCCCTCGGGCGTGCCAACATCCCGGTGGAGGAGCGCCTCGATGTCTCGCGGCTCGTGCAGGCCATCGCTGCGTCGGGGCCCCGCGCTGCCGCTCCACCCGATGTCGATGCCATCGTGAGAAGCCTGGCCGCGGAGGCGCGTGACGGGGATACGATTGCGCTCCTGTCGAACGGCGCCTTCGGCGGCATTCATCGGAAATTGCTGGACGCCCTCGGTCGACGCTCCTGACGCTGACGGTCCGCCGCTTCGGGTCGACGCCGACGAAGAACGCTCTTCCACGAAGCGCGTAAAGACGTGCTAAGAACGCCTCCCCATGCCCAAGCGAGGCGAAAAAAACACCGTACGACGGAGCTTTCAGCGCGCGCGGGACGTCCGGCCGCGTCGCATCACCGGCCGCGAGCGCCCGAGCGAGATCATCGAGGGCGCCTTCCCCGCCTACGTGGGACGCCAGGAGCGCACCGCCTACCAACTGATGAAAAAGAGCATCACCGAGCGGCACGCGGTGTTCCTCACCCTTTCCGGAGCGATGACCCCGGCCGGGCTTCACCAGTCATGTCTGATTCCGCTCTTGGAGCGCGGTGTCATCGACTGCATCACCACCACCGGGGCCAACCTCTACCACGATGCGCATCGCATCATCGGGCATCGCATCCGCGAGATCGATCCCAATGCCGGTGACTTGCATCTGCGGCTGGCGCGCATCATCCGCATCTACGATCTCGGCTTTTACGAAGAGACGCTGCTCGAGACGGACAAGCTTTTCAGCGCACTTTTGCAGAAGCCGGCTTTCCAGAAGCGGATGACGACGAGCGAGCTTCACTATTTGCTCGGTCGCGAGATGCTGGCCATCGAGAAGGCGCTCGGCGTCAAAGAGCCGTCTCTGCTCTCGACGGCGTACCGATGGGGCGTCCCCATTTTCGTCGGCGCGGTGCAGGATGGGTCGATCTTCCTCAACATCGTGAAGCTGCGCGCCATGTTGGGGGACGTGTTCAAGCTCGATCTCGACATCAACGACGACGTCTTCGAGATGGGGGCCGTGCAGCACCATTGTTTTTCGACCTTGAAGCGGAAGATGGCGGTGTGGATCTTGGGCGGCGGCGTTCCCAAAAATTACACGCTGCAGGGCGAGCCGCTGCTCGACCAGATCCTCGGCGTCCCCACGCACGGGTTCGACATCGACGTGCAGTTCTGCGTCGACCCGGTCGACAATGGCGCGCTCTCCAGCTGCCCTGCGGGGGAAGGGCATACCTGGGGCAAAGTCAGCGCCGAGAGCGTCGCCAGTGGCAGCGTCTACGTCCATGCCGACGTGACGGCGGTGTTCCCTTGGCTGACCTATGCGCTCCTCAGCGACAAGAGCCTGAAGAAGAAACCGCTGCGGCTCGTCGATGCGCGCGACGAAGCGCGCGCACGACTGCAGCGCGAAGTCGTGCGTCGGCGCGAACAGCTCGCCCCGACCATGACGTATCGCTTACCGCGGGATTAGCCTGAGGGCGAGAGAGTTAGGACTCGTAGGCGTGGGCCTCGAGCAGCTCGAAGAGCGCAAACACGAGGGCCGATTCGCTGTGCTCGAACGAGAGCCCGGAGCGCGGCGAAGATGGCGCGCCGCTCCACACGGTCCGGCAACGCACGATGACCGGGTCCCAGAGCGTCGGCGCCACGATCTCCAGGCGGACGCGCGTGCCGGGGGGGAGCGGCTGGTCGACTTCGATGCATGCGCCGGCGAGGCTGAGATCGACGATGCGAATCGCCTCGTCCTGCTCATGCGAGGGGCGGCGAAGAGAGGCCGAAAGATCGACGCGGCGGCGACCGTGCGCTCGAAAATGGCGATCCTGTGACACGGTATTCACGGTACTGAGGAACGTACCACGCCAAGCGTGCGAGCAGTTTCGTCGTTGGTCAGACTGCGGCCCCCGTGGCCGAAAACCGAGTCGCCGTTCCGATTTGATCGAACCTGCTCTCAGGTGAGACACGACCACAGGAGGTGGTACGTCTGCTCTGTTTGCCTCGGACGGCCCCCCGGCAGGGGACCTACCAAACTGGGCTTTCTCTCAAAACGTCGGTACGATGCGATGTGTAGGTCTCGCTCTATCACCCTTATCGACCCGGCTCTTGGATCAGCGGCGAGGGGGCATTCCCGAGGGAAGGTTTGCGATGGCTCAGGAAACCCGTAAAGACCCGCGCGCGAAAGTGCTGACGATGACGGTCCGCTACAAGAGCGCGACGGTCGACGAATTCATCGAGCATCACTCGCACGACGTGAGTCGGGGCGGCATCTTCATCAAGACGCCATCTCCGTTTTTGCCGGGCACGCTGCTGAAGTTCGAGATCCGCATCGCCGACGAGACGGCAATGTTGCAGGGCGTGGGTCGCGTGGTGTGGAAGCGCGATGCCGCTGGCACGGGACCGGACAAGCCCGCCGGCATGGGGGTGAAGTTCATCAAAGTGGACGAAGCCTCGCGCAATCTCATCGATCGCCTCGTGGTCTCCAAGGGTGGCGGCGTTTCGGCCTTCGACGATGACGGCTCCATGCCACCTGCGGAAGCTCCTGCGGCGGCGCACGCATCGGCACCAGCTGCGGCTCCGCGCGCGGGATCGTCGGGCAAGAGCTCACCGCCGGCTGCCGCCGCTGCACCGCGCGCGCCCGCCGATGGAGCGGCCAAAGCCAATGTTCGCAAGGCGACGATGATCGGTCTCGGCGCCGAGGCGATCGCCGCGGCCGCCGCGCAGCCCCCGCGCCCGCGGTCGAGCGCGCCGGCTGGGCCCGCGCCCGCACCGATGTTTCCCAAGACGGACTCCATCGGTGACATGCCGCCGCCGGAAGAGCGGACCGTGATGAAGCAGGCGGCCCAGCTGCTCGAAGAGGCGCTGCGTGGCGCGGGCGGATCGATGGAGGAGCTCGGTTCGCCGGCATCACCCGCCGAAGCTGCGCGAGCGGCCCACAAAGAACCCGAACCTGAGCCGGCGGCGCCGTCGGGACGTGCCGCGGCCCCGGCTACGGCCGAACGTCGCCCAGCACCGAGCGCGACGACGGGCAATCGCCCTTCCGATGGTCGCATCGCTGCCGGCAAGCGCCCCTCCGGGCGACCGACCAGCCAACCTGCGCGTGCCGACGCAGCTCCCGCGCTCGTCGAGCCCTCGGGGCGCAAGAAGGGTTCGGGCGGCAAGGTGGGGATCTCCCTCTTGGTCGTCGCTGGCGCGGCCGCCGCCGCCTACGTGGGGTGGCAAAAGCAGTCTCCCGCTCCCGTCGATACGCCGCCTCCCGCTGTGCAAATCGCACCTCCGCCGATGACCGCGGCGCCTTTGCCCGCGCCCACACCTGCCCCGACGCCCGTGCCGGCCGCCGCTGCACCGACTGACCCCGCCGCTGCGGCGCCCGGGGCGAGCCTCGCGCCGGCAGCTTCCGCTGCGGCGACTGTCGCCGGCAAAGTGCCTGCTGCCGCGAGCGCGGCTGCCGCGCCGCGCTCTCCGCCGGCCGGGGACACGACACCCGCCGCTGCCCCCGCGGAGAAGCCGACGCCGGTCCCCGCCCCGCCGAAGCCCAAAGCGGCGCCCAAACCGCTGCCTCCCAGCGGCGACGAAGGCATGACGCCCCCGCCTCCGCCCGTCGAGAAAAAGCCCAAGCTGCCCCCCCCGCCCAAGCCGAGCGACGACAATCCCTATTGAAGATAGCGCGCGAGCGACGGCGTGATGAGCTCGATGAAATGGCGGAGTATGCTCGCCGTCGCGCCCCACACGAGCTCGCCGGCGACCTCGTAAGAGAGCACCTCGCGCTCGGCGCCCTGCCAGGGGATGCGCGTGCGCCGCGGCTCGTCCGCGAAGGCCGCGAGGGGCACCGAGAAAACGCGGGCCACCTCGGTGGCAAGAGGTTCGGGCGTGAACGGGTTCGCGATCCAGCCGACGTAGGGCGTGATCAGATAGCCGGTGCTGGTCTCGCGGTCGTCGAGCACGCCGAGCACGTCGACCTCGCTCGGAGGAAGGCCAATCTCCTCGTGCGATTCACGCAACGCCGTCTCCAAGAAATCGGCGTCTTTGGGCTCGCGCTTTCCGCCGGGGAGCGCGACTTGTCCGCGGTGCGTACGCAGCTCTTCGGAGCGACGTACGAGCCAGAGGTGCGGCGTTTCTCGGGGAGGAATCGGAAACAGCGCGAGCAGCACCGATGCGCGCTGTAGCGCGCTGCTCTCCGCTTGCGCACGCTCGCGCGAAGCGAGCACCTGTCGCACGCTTTCGGAGAAAGTGGAGGGGGCGGGTGGCGCCATGGGGCGTTCGGCGGCGATCAGGCGACCCGCAGAAAGGGGTTCGCGCGCCTCTCCTCGCCGATGGTGGTGGGCGGACCGTGTCCGGCGATGACATGCGTGCCTTCGTCGAGCGTCATCAGGCGATTGCGCAGCGACCGGTAGATGAGGTCGCTGTCGCCGCCCCACAGATCGGTGCGGCCGATGCCTCGGCGAAAGAGGGTGTCGCCGGTGAAAGCCACCGAAGCGTCATCGTCGTGCACGACGAAGGAGACGCTGCCCGGGGTGTGTCCGGGCGTGTGGAGCACGATGAGCTCGATGCCTCCCGCGCGCACGACGAGCTCGTCGGTGAGGTCCCCCTCGATGTCGCAGATTTCGGGAAGCGGAATGCCGAGCATCTCCGCTTGGACCGGAAGAAGGTCGTAGAGCGGTCGATCGGCTTCGTGAATGCTGGCGCGCGCCGATGTCAAGCGCTGGAGCGGCGCCGTGGCGCCGACGTGATCGATGTGCGTGTGCGTATGAACGATGGCGGCGACCTGGGCGCCCGCCTTTTCGATGAGCGCGCGGATCTTCTCGAAGTCGCCTCCGGGGTCGATGACGATGGCCCGGCGGGTGTCCTCGTCGACCAGAAGCGAGCAGTTGCACTGCAAGGGGCCGACCGGCAAGGTCTCGATGATCATTGGCCTCTTGTAGCACGTGCCTCGAGCGGCGCGGACCAGGGGGGCCCCCGCCGCGCGGCCGGCAGGGTTGCTAGTCATGAGATGCGTCCTAGTCTTTGTTAATCTCCTCGAAAGCGTTTCGCTTTCGTCCCCCCGATGGCGGGGTTCGGCTGGCGGCCGAAGCGCTCGGTTTCCATGACATCGTCCGGACTCGAATCCTCTCGCGCTTCCCCCTCCGAGGCCCTCGGCTTGATCGGCAGGGTGCTCTCCGATCGCTATCGCATCGAATCGCTGCTCGGGGAAGGCGGTATGGGCGCGGTGTACTTGGCCGAGCACGTGCTGATGCGAAAACGGCTGGCCGTCAAAGTGCTCCACGCCGAGATGATGCGCTTGCCGGAGATGGTTGCTCGTTTCGAACGCGAGGCGATGGCGGCGGCCCACATCGAGCATCCCAACGTGGCGGCGGCCACCGATTTCGGCAAGCTCGACAACGGCGCGTTCTTCTTGGTGCTCGAGTACGTGGAAGGGACGAGCCTGCGCGACCTCATCGAGAAAGGTCCGCTCGAGGCGCGACGCGCCTTGCACATTGCGCATCAGATTGCTTCCGCGCTCGCGCGGGCGACGATGCTCGGCATCGTGCACCGCGATCTCAAGCCCGAGAACGTGATGCTCGTCGTACGTGACGGCGACCCCGATTTCGTCAAGGTGCTCGACTTCGGGATCGCCAAGGTGCCGGTCGGCGAGCTTTCATTTCGGGGCGCGGGCAACGAGGGTGGGCAAGTGCTGACGCAGCTCGGGATGGTGTACGGCACGCCCGAGTACATGGCGCCCGAGCAGGCCCTGGGACAAGAGGTCGATGCTCGAGCCGACCTCTATGCGCTCGGCGTCATCCTCTTCGAAATGCTGAGCGGCGTGCGACCCTTCGATGCAGATAGCAAGGTGGCGCTGCTGGGAATGAAAGTCACGTCCGATCCCCCCACCATCGCCAGCAAGAATGCGTCGGTGCAAGTGCCCGAATCGATCGAAACGGCGGTGCGGCGCCTGCTCGACAAAGAAGCCAAGGGCCGCTTTCAGGACGCGCGGGAGGTGCTCGATGCGCTGGAGACCTGCGCTTTTGGTGAAGCGGCCACCGATCCGCCCGTCGGTCGTTTGAACACGACGCCGCTCGGGCGGGCGACCTCGCTGAGGCAAGCGACGTCACCGCGCGCGGGCATGTCGCCCTTTGGGCCGAACGCCGGGACGGCCGATACGGCAGCGGCGGGGACGCCCGTGTCGGACACGCAACCTGGCCGCGGCGCCGCGAGAGCGATCACTATCGTCGTCGCGAAGATCCGCGAGGTCGCCGCCCATGTACCTCCCATCGTGCTCGTCGCCGGCGGGGGGTTTCTCCTTCTGCTCCTCTTCATTGCCGGTGTCGCACTCCTGCGCGGCTCATCGCCGGCCGGGGGGCGGACCGGTGAAGCGGCCGTCGGCGCGGGGGAATCCCGGCCTTCGAAGCCTCCTCCCGCGCTGGCGCCTTCCGACGTGCTGGCAGCGGCGGAGACGGCCGGTTCCGCGGCGCTCGGGGAGCTCACGGTGCGGTTCCCCGAAGACCCGGCGGTTTGGCGGGCGCTCGTGCGCGCCCACACCAGCGAAAAGCGCGGTGCCGACGCGATGCGAGCGGTGGCGAAGCTGGTCGCGGTGAGCGAACGTGCCATCGACGATCAGGACGTGGAAGAGGCGGTCAAGACGGCGGTGCAAGGCCCGACCGAGTCGGCGGATGCCGCTTTCACGCTGATGGAGAGCGGGCTCGGAGGGAAGGGGCCGGACCTTCTTTACGATCTCTCGACGACCAAGGGGCTCTCTTCGCGCGCGCTCGCGCGGGTGAAGCAGTCGCTCGCCAAGTCCGAAGTCAAGGCGCGGATGTCGCCTGCGCTCGCGCTGGTGATCGAGTTTCGCGCAGCCACCAGCTGCGAATCGAAAAAGGCGCTGCTCGTCCGTGCCAAAGAGCAGGGAGACGGACGGCTCCTGGCGTCGCTGCGCACCCTGCAGATCCCCAAGGGTTGCGGCTTTCTCGGTCTCGGCGATTGCTGGTCGTGTATGCGCCGCGACAACGCGCTGGGGGCGGCCATGGCGGCAATCGAGGAGCGCGCGGGAAAGTAGCGGTCCGGGCGCTCGCCGCGATCACACGCTCTCGTCGCTCTGTCGCGCGGCGGCTTGGCGCGCGCGAAATGCGCGAATCGCGGGAATGGCGTCGAAGCGAGCGTGGAACGCCATGAGCGCGCCGTTCCCTTCGAACAGTCGGCGACAGACTTCGTTGCGGCGCGTGCACCAACCGACGGCTTCCTCCACGACGCAGTCGGCGAACGTCGCCACCTCGCCGGCCGCGAACGGTCGCGAGGCGTAGATCTCGCCGAGCCCAGTGATGAGCTGCGGTGCGCGTTTCTCTTCGAACTTTTTCTTGGCCGCCAGATCGTCCGCCGGGAAACCGCCGAACGCCTGGTAGAGATCGTATCCACCCATCGCCACCGCGAGCGCGTCCGTCAGACGACTGGGATCGCTCGGCCACGCCGGCGTGCCGTGCGCGGCGTGATGCATGATGGCGAGCGTCTGATAGAGAAACCTTCCGTCCTGTGTTTCGACCACGGGAAATTGTTGGAACGGATTTTTCACGACTTTCGATTGGGATGCTTGGTCGATCGCGCAAAGAACGTCGACGTACGGCCTGCCGGAGAGGACGTAAACGAGACGCACCATTTCGGCGCGCCCCCCCTGGGCCTTGGGGATGCGAATGTAGTGGAGCTTGTCGGCGGTGGGTTGGTTCATGGGCAAGTCCTAGCCGACTTCAGTCCCGGTGGCACTGCCCACTCAGCCGGAGAGCTTGGCCAGGACCTCGGCGAAGTCGGCGGGCAGCGGAGCTTCGAATTGCATCGGTGCTTCGCGCACCGGATGCACGAAACCGAGCTGGGAGGCGTGGAGCATGGGGCGCGGCGCGGGCAGCAGCGTGCCCGCGAAGTCGCGGACGTAAACACGCTCGCCCAGAAGGGGGTGCCCTGCCTCGGCGAGGTGAATTCGGATCTGGTGTGTTCTGCCCGTCTCTAGCCGGCACGCGACCAGCGTTGCATCATCGAGGGTGCGCACCGGCTCGACGTGGGTGACGGAGAGTTGACCCTCTTTGCCGAAACGCGAAGTGCCGCGCAACCCGTCGCCGCGGTTCTGGGCGAGGTAAGTGCGAAACGTCGCCTTCTGTACGCGACCGTGCGCGATGGCCAGGTAAAGGCGATGCACGGTGTGCGCGCGAAGCTGCGCGCCGAGCACCTTTTTGGCGCTGAAGGTCCGCGCAAAGACGAGCAGCCCGCTGGTCTCTTTGTCGAGCCGCTGCACCACGCCGAGGGACGTCGGCGGACCCTTGCCGCGCGTCGGCAAAAGCGCGGCGACGAGCTGATCGAGCGTACCTCGTTCACGCGCCTCGTAGGGGACGGTGCTCACCCCGGCCGGCTTGTCGACGACCACGACGTGCGGATCGACGTACACGAGCCGCGATCGATCGAGCGTCGTGCCTACGGTAGGTCGGGGGGCACTGGGGTTGACTTCGATGACGTCGCCGGCGCGAACGCGTTGCTCGCCTTCGACGACGACAATGCCCGCCACTTTGATCTTGCCGCGAAGAATCAGCTTGCGCGCGTCGCCCCAACTAAGCGCGGCGAGGGTCTTCAAGGCGCCGTCGAGCGGGCGCCCGGAAAGGGTCGCCGGCACGATGAACTGCCGGTGCGCGGATTCAGCCGTCATGGCTGTGCGTGCCAGCCGCGACGCTCACAGCCGCGCCGCGCGGATCCGCCGGCACGCTTCGGCAAGGACGTCGTCCTCTTTCGCGAAACAGAAGCGCAAGAAACGTTCTCCGATGTCGCCCTGGAAGAACGCCGTTCCGGCAATCGACGCCACCTTGTTCCGCTCGAGAAATGCAATCGAGGCAGCGCGCGCGTCCTGGAAGCTCGAACGCGAGATATCGGCCAGCACGTAGTAGGCACCTTCGGGCACCACCGGCGGAAGCCGTGCGGTCTCCAAGGCTTCGCAGATCATGTCGCGTTTGCGCTGGTAGCTGGCGCGGAGCTCCTCGAAATACGAAGGCGGCGCGGCGAACCCCGCCGCCGCGCCGATCTGCAGCGGTGTCGGCGCGCAGACGTAATACACGTCGCTGACGAGCGCGATGGGTCGCGCGAGCTCGGCCTTGGCGACGGCGTAGCCGAGACGCCAGCCCGTGATGCTGAAGGTCTTGGAGAGTCCCATGATGGTCACGGTGCGATCGGCGAGGTTGCCGACCGTGGCTGGCGGGACGTGGGTGCGGCCGTCGTAACGAAAGTATTCGTAGATCTCGTCGGTGATCACCAGAAGATCGTGCTCGTCCGCCACGCGCGCGACGACTTCGAGCTCGGCCCGGGTGAACATCTTGCCGCTCGGGTTGCCGGGCGTGCAGACGATCAGGGCGCGCGTATTCGGCCGAATGGCCGCGCGCAGGCGCGCCTCGTCCAAGGCGAAGGCCGGCAGATCGAGGGTCACGAACTGGGGTTCGAGTCCCGCGAGAAGCGCGGTGTTGAGGTGATAGCCGTAGTAAGGCTCGAAGAGCAGAATGCCGTCACCCGGGTCGAGCAACGCCATCACCGTGGCGGTGAAAGCACCGCTGGCGCCGACGGTGACGGCGATTTCCGAGTCCGGGTCGCGCCGAATGCCGTATTCCGCTTCGAGCTTCCTGGACACCGCGCGCCGTAGCTCGATCGCCCCCTCGGGGAACGAATACGTGCTGCGGTTTTCGCGAATGGCGGCGATGGCGCCGTCGCGCACCAGCGGCTGGGTGGGAAGATCGCAGATCCCTTGACCGAGGTTGATGCCGCCCACGCGTTCGCACTCGCGCGTCATGCGACGGATTTCCGACTGAACGAGGTTTTCTACGCGGCGGGCGGGGCGGGGGGGCACGAAGCCGAGTCTTGCCCGGCGCTGCCACGAAGGCAACCTGGCGTCTCGTCGAACCCGCAAGGTTGGCCGTTTCGTCGTTCTGCCCCGCGTCACAAAAACAGAAGGCCCCGACGTGGTCGGGGCCTTCCTCTTCTTTGACGTTCGCTTCTACTTCGCTTCGGCGAGCGCCCGGTCGATCAGCTTCTTGAACTTGGGAAACGGCTGAGCGCCGCTCAAGAAGTAACCGTTGATGACGAAGGCCGGCGTGCCGGAGATCCCGGCGTCGTCGGCGATCTTGGAGTCGGCGTCGACTTGCGCCTTGTGGGCGTTGTTGTCGAGCGCAGACTTGAACTTCGCGGCGTCGAGCCCGAGTTGCTCCGCGTACTTCTCGAGCGCGGGGCGCTTCAGGCCTTCCGGCGTGCTTTGGTTCTGGAAGAGCAGGGCATGCAACTTCCAGAAACCGTCCGCGCCCTTTTGCTTGAAAGCTTCGATGGTCGCCTCCGAGGCGAGGGGTGCATCGGGGTGCATCGGGAGCGGCTTGTGCCGCCACACGATTTTTACCTTGTCGCCATAGGTGTCTGCGATCTGTTTGACGGTCGGCTCCACGCGCCCGCAGAACGGACACTGGAAGTCGCTGAACTCCTGGATGACGACCTTGGCGTTGGCGCCCCCCTTGAACGGGTTCGCGCTCGTCGGCGCAGCGACGGTCTTCTTTTCCGGGGGCGGCGGCTCTTTGCCGTTCTTCATGATCTCGTCGTAGAGCTTCGCGGGGGCGACGCCCTTGGCCAAGACGGCTTGCGCGTTCTTGAGCTCGTCGTCGATGACCGACTTGAACTTCTCGAACGGCTGCGCGCCTACGAGACGGCGGCCGTTGATGAAGAAGTGCGGCGTGCCGCTGGCGTTCATGTTGTCGGCCAGCTCGGCGTCGGCGTCGATGATGTCCTTGTACTTGTGGGTGCTGATGGCCTTCTTGGCCTTCTCCACATCGAGGCCGAGGTCCTTGGCGACGCCTTCGAGGTCGGCGTCTTCGAGCTTGGGCTGAATCTCGAACAGTTTGCCGTGCGCCGCCCAAAAGCCCTTGGCGCCTTTCTCCTTGTAGGCAAAGACGGTGAGCTCGGCGGCGGGCTCGGCGCGGGGGTGGAACGGGAGAGGCTCGTGCTTCCACACGAACCGCACCTTGTCGCCGTACTCGTCCTTGACCTTCTTCAGCGTGTCTTCGACCTTCTTGCAGAACGGGCACTGGAAGTCGGAAAACTCGACGATGGTGACGAGGGCGTGGTCGGACCCGAGCGTCGGGGAATCGCCGACGGGCACCTTCCAGATCGTCTTGTCTTCTTCTTCCTTCTCTTCTTTGCGCGCCTGCTCCTGGGGAGCTGCGGGAGCCGCGGCCTTGTTCTGCTTCGACATCTCGACGTAGACCTTGTCCGGCTTGGTCCCGCCGGCGATGGCGGACTGTGCCTTGCTCAGCTGCGCGTCGATGACTTCCTTGAACTTGTCGAACGGCTGCGCGCCGGAGAGGGCGACGCCGTTGATGAGGAAGTGCGGCGTGCCGTTGACGCCGGCAGCCTTTCCCTGCGCGAGATCCTTGTCGACCTTGTCCGCCCAGGTGTGCGCCTCGAGCCCTTGCTTGAACTTGGCTTCGTCCTTGACGCCCGCTTCCTTCGCCCACTTCACGTAGTTCTCGGTGGTGAGCGCCGACTGGTTTTTGAAGGCGGCGGCGTGAAACTTCCAGAACGCGTCACTGCCCCCGAGCACGAAGGCGCCTTGGGCAGCCTCGGAGGCCGGTTTGGCATTCTGGTGAAAGGGCAGCGGATTGCTCTTCCAGATGACGCGGACTTTGTCCTTGCCGTAGGTCGTCTTGACCTGATCCATCGTCGCTTCGACGCGGGAGCAGAACGGGCATTGGAAGTCGCTGAAGACGACAATCGTGACCGGCGCGTTGCGGTTGCCCCAGACCGGGTCTTTGCTGTCGACCGGTACGGGGGAATCGTTGTCGGACCAGGCTGCGCCCGAGGCGGAGTCGGCCGTGAGATCGAAGCCTTTTCGGCTGTGATCGACGCCGTACATGAGCGCCATCCCTGCCAAAAAGCAGAGGATGAAGCCGACGACGGCTGTTCCCTTGTTCATCATGTTCGTAACCCTCTTGGTTTCGCTTGTTGTTCCGTTTTCTTCATTGGGGAGGC
>DATHES010000084.1:0-12543 GCA_035318465.1 Polyangiaceae bacterium | reverse complement strand
CGAGTGGTCCTTGATGACGGGGCGCCCACGTCGGCCGATCAAGCACACCTCGTGAGCCTGGCGCGTTGTTCTTCCCATCCCCATCGCGAGTCCGTCGCCGGTAGCGCAGAAGCGCTGGACCACACCGTCCTTCTCGTGCGTCTTCACCCAGACGATTTCGCTCTTCGGCACGAACCCCCACGCGCGCATCACGCGCAGCGCTTCCTCCTGCATGGCCGCGACACGCCACAGGAACAGCAGCGCGTCGTCGGCGATCGGCGGGAGAGTGAACGCGCAGATCTCGTCGACGGACATAAGCCGGTAGTGCGATGCGGCGCCGCGCTTCGAGCCTGGGAGTGAATCACCGAATGCCCAGGGTGGATCTGAACAAATACAGCGGTACGGTTGTACCATCTAGACCACGCCCCTTTCCGCGTCTGTCTCGTCGGCAACGAGACGCAACTGGTTGCGCTCGGCTGCGGCACGTTTGCGCGCCCGGATCGTTCGCTGCATCTCCGCATCGGCGATTCGATAACAAGGGCGACATGTCCCGGTCGCGCCATCGCGACATTTTTTGTTAGGCGCGAAATAGTCGGACGTATGCGGGTACACCTTGCCGCAACGAAAGCACGCGTGCCTTTTTACGTCGACGGGGGCCAAAGGGAACTCGGCGCACTTTTGGAACGTACGCACGCCCCATCGTCTTCCGTCGATTTCGTCGCAGAACTCGGTCATGCGTTTCAATCGACCATCTTTGGCGAAAAGTTCCTCCGCGCGCAGGTACGCGATTCGGCGTACGTCCAATGCAACGAATGCGAAGACGTCAACGTCAGACGTCGTCATTCGACGGTACCGCGTGCCGTGACGCAGGCTGAATCGGTACGAGCTAGTTGGCGCACGTCCACGGTCGCGCTCTCTTTGGTACGGAGACCATGATGACTTGACTTGAATGCGCAGCAGAGAATTGCCGGCGTCGACCATGATGTCGTACGGGAGTCCGGCATCAGTCAGAAAGGCGTTGTATCCGTGAAGAATCAACTCCGCACAGACCAGGTGCTCAGCCGCTTTACCGATCTGTAGTTGCTTGGAAAGCAACGCAGACTCTGATGGAACTACCTTATACGGTGGTTGGCTTCGAGCAGGCATGGTCGCTCAGTTGAAGACGCTCTTGGAATGCGGAGTGCGCATCCACTGGTTCCACAAGCGCGCGAACATGAGAACGACGAGGCGCTCTCGGGGCTGGTCGACGATCGCGAGATTCAGCCGGCAGAGCGGCATCGACTCTTGAAGCGCGAGCGTTGTCGCTACATACGCGACGGCCGTTTCACCGACGTTCACGCGGCACCGGCCGTTTCTTCGGCGGCGCTACGAACCTCGCCGTTTTCGATGATGATCGCCCCCTTGTCGCCGTCGGACACGCGCTCGACCCACACTTGAGAATCAGTTTCACGCGCGAGCTCGGCCAGCAGCTGCAGGCTCGCCTTGTCGAGCCGGCTGCCTTCTCGGACGAGCATCACGCGGATGCGTGGATTCTGGGCGGCCCCGATCGCCACTGAGACGCGGAGCTGCTCGGCCTGGCTGGCTTGCGCGAGCGGCACGCCATTGAACGTCGGCCCGGCATCGTCGAACCCTAGGCCATCGATCGGAAACTTCGCAGCCGCGAGACGCTCCGCCCTTTCCTCATCGGCACGATTGATGCTGGCCGTGAGCTCGGCAGCTTGGTCCTCGTTCGTCTCGAGCTTCGTCACCAGGCTCTCGTGCTCGACGCGTGCCCGCACTCTGGCGTTGGTCGCCTCGGCCGTCTTGAGCCTCGCCTCCACGTCGTCGACGGGCGCCGGTTCGGCTGGCAGGGCGTCTCGCCGCGTCGTAATGGCGCCAGCGAGCGCTCGCCGCCTTCCGGTCAACTCTTGAATCCTATCTTCCAGCTGCTGGATCTGATCGTCGATGCCGGCGACCTTGGCCTCGTCCTGGTCGATCAATGCGACGAGCGCGATGCGCGCGCCGACGGCGTTCCGATGGACTTGCAGCTTGTCTGCTAGCGCCGCTACGTCGACGAGCTCCTTTGATGCCGTCGTGTCGAAGTCGCTCGACGTTACGAGCGCTTTCAGCCGGTCGACCTCGCGATTGACGTTCGTGCGTTGCTCGTACGCGATCGAGCGCTTCTTTTCGATGTCGCTGAAGTCGAGCCCGAGCATCGTCTTCAGGAGCGCGTCCTGCTGCTTCGGCTCCATGCCCATGAACTTCAGCGGGTCGAAGCAAACCTTGGAGCAGAGGCGGTCGAGCAGTTTCTGGGGGCTCGCCTGCGCGATGCCTTCCTTGTCCCGGACGACGAGCTCGGTGCCCTTGGCCGAGAACGTGCGCTCGACCGTGAACTCCCCGAGATCGAGAAACGCACTTGCGGAGCGAGCACCGTGACGGACCGGCTCGAGCGGGATCTCCTTTCCGCCCCCGAGCGCCATAGCGATCGCGTCGAGGCACGACGACTTCCCCTGCGTGTTCTCGCCGCCAAGGAGCACGAGACCGCCGTCTGGCCGTATCCTGACGGCCCGCAGTCGCTTGATGTTCTCTGCCCGCAGCTCAATGATGTGCAGGGGTGGTTTCAGTTCGTCGGGCATCGCCATCACCCGTCCGATCCGGGCTCTGGTGCACCGCCGTCGGCCGGTGCCTGCTGCTGCCCCGCAGGCTTATCGGCGGGCTTCGACTGGTCGACCTTCTTGGCGTTCGCCTTTTCCTTGTGTTTCTCGATCAGGTCAGTGACCTTCTTGGCCGCCGCCGTGTCCTTCTTCTCCCCGTCGGCCGGCGGCGCCTTCGCGTCGACGATGGCCGACCACGTCGTCTCGCCATCGCGGATGGCCGAGTAGATCCCCCGGAGCTCGGCGAGTTCGCCGGGGCGCAGCGCGTTCGCGTGGCCGAGGTATTCCTTCAGCTGGTCCGGCATGATGCCGAGCGTTGCGAACCCGTCGAACAGGCGCTTCTTCGCGCCTTCCGGATCCTGCTGGTCGCGCGCCTTCTGGGTCTCGCGGCACGCCATCTCGCAGTCGTCCTGGATGTCGCCAGGCAGTAGCCGGAGGACGCCGTTGCGGAGCGCCTTGGAGACGAGCGCGTTCGTCTTGTTGAGCACCTCGTCGTCGGTCGCCGGGACGATGAAGACCGGGTCCCCGTACGAGTTGACGCGTTCGGCGATCGGGCGCTGCCCCTTCTTCAGGAACTTACGCTCGACCGTCTTGGAGACGTGTACGTCGATCTCGATCGTCGCATTCGACTCGAGGTCCATGACGGTGACGCGGACGATCGCCATGTCCTGGTCGTCGTAGATGCTGGTCGCCGACGAGTAGAAGTTGGAGATGTTGCGGATCGCTGCCTCGGCGAACCGCACCGACAGCCCCTCGACGTATTGCTGCTCGTACTCGCCCGTCTCGTCGTTCTTCTTCTTGCCGACGGGCTTTCGGTAAATGGCGGCCTCCGCGAACCCTGGCCGTGCGCACTCCTTGATGAGCTTCGTGCGCACCACGTCGAGATCCCGGGGTCGCTTCGTCGCGAGGATGTAGCGAGCTTCGATACTGGCCTTGGCGGCTGCCGCGATGGCGGTCGACGCCGTCTCGCCGTGTCGCTGCATCTCGTCGCCGGCGAAGTTGTGGCGGACAATGCCCGCGTTCGTGTCTGCTTCCTGACTCATCTCTTTGATCTCCTTCTTCCTTGTCCAAACCGAATCTTGGGTAGCGCCTCGCGCGCGATGCTCTCTTCGAGCTTGGCGACGAGGGTGTCGTTGACGACCGGCAGCGCCTTGTGGTCGATCGCGTCGACCGGTCGGGGCTTCAGCGGCGTCAGCACGCGCATCTCCGTCGGCGCCACGGTGAAGCCGTCGCGCTGCTGGGTGGCCCAACGCCAGATCTGCTTGCCGCCGACCGGCTCTGGAAGGACGCCATAGGTAGCTGTCCCCATGGCGTGCATGAGGAGCTGTTTGAAGTTGTCCCGGCGGCGCTCCAGCGAGCGGAGCTGCGCCGAGACTTCCTGATACTCCCGAGTCCACTCGATGGCGTCGGACGGGAGCGCTACGGCCGAGCCGTCCTCGCGCGGGTAGAGGCGCTTGAGCGCCGCCGTGTCGCCCGGCTTGCCGTTGGGGCGCGGCGGGTCGAGCTCGCGCACCATCGCGAGGAAGCGCTCCGTCTCTTCGATGATGGCGGCGTGGAACTCAGACGACGCCTCGATCTCCACCTTGACGGGCTTCTGCCCACCGACGAGGCAGAACACCAGCGCGCGCTCCGCGCCCGTGACGAGCAGCTGATGTTGGGCCTGAATGATGACGTGTGTCGGAGCCTTGCCGGTCTCTTCGTCCCAGTCCTTGCCGCGCCACGCACTCGTCGTCTTGCCCTCGTAGACCATCCAGCCGCCCCCCATGTCGACCGCTCCGTCGAGCGTGGCGCCGAGCTGCGGGTGCCGGCGCGACCGCAGGAGCTGGCCGCCTGGCGCGGCCGTCCAACCATAGTAGCGAGCGGCCGATTCAAAGATCGCCACCTCGAGCGCGGAGCCCCAGAACATCGGGCTCTCGATGAAGACAACCTGCTCCGCTGGTCGCTCCGTCACCATCTCGACGTAGAGATCGAGTGGCGTCGCGAAGGGGTGCTCGCCAAAGAGAGCCGCCGTCCGGCTAGCCGTCAGCATGGTCCGCCGCATCGCGAGCCACTTGTCGCGCTCGCTGAACGTCACGCCGGTGAACTCGGCGGCGGGGAAGAGGTCGGCGGTGCTCAAGCCGTCTCGTTCTCCTCGTCGTCGAAATGCTTCGCGTCGAAGTGGTCGTCGTCGAACTCGCAGATCGCGCCGCACGGCCCCATCGCTTCGGGCGGGGATGTGCAGAACTCCGGGCAGACCCAGCGCGCATCGGGGTTCATCATCTGGGCCTCGTAGTCGGCCTCGCTGAGGAAGACGGGGCCGTGCTCCGGGCAGATGATCCGCGCGTACTGCGCGTCACCGTGGCCGCCGCCACGCGCTGCCTGGGCGGCCTCCGCTTCCTCGGCAGCCTTCTCGCCGAGGAATGTCTTCAAGGCTTCGAGCGACGGCATGGCTTACGCCGCCTGCCCGGCGCGAGCACGCGCCTCCGCGGTTGCCAGCCACCTGGCCACGACCGCCTTATCGGCGCCCGTCACGCGGCCGCGCAGGCATCGCCTGATGACGGCGTCGACCGCGTCGGCTTCGGCCGCTACGGCTTCCTCGACCAGGCGGGCAACAATGTTACCGCCGCGTCGTCCCTTCCTCTGCTCTCCAACCATCTCGTCCACCCTTTCCGTTCGGTGTTTCCAAAGGAGCTGTCGACAGCCTCGCTCCGCGCGGGGTGGACGACGTCGCGCCACCACCGACAGCCCCATTGCAAATACCGAGCAGCGTTTCAGTTCGCCGCTAGATCCCTCCGTGCGTTCGCCAACAGGCGGTCGTAGGTTCGAAGTCGTTTCACGGAGCGCGGGTCGCCGGGGCGACAGCCGACGAAAGCGCGGAGAGCGCCGCGCGTTCCTCCGGTGCG
This sequence comes from Polyangiaceae bacterium, assembly GCA_035318465.1. GTDB lineage: Bacteria > Myxococcota_A > Polyangia > Polyangiales > Polyangiaceae > DASWDH01. The sequence goes on along the minus strand of DATHES010000084.1, from coordinate 7,049 downwards.
GTGCGACAGGACCGTCAATGCGCTCGCGGCCAAGGAAACCGCCAACGTGTTGGACGCGCAGATCTCGGCGCGGCTGTATCCGGCCCACCAGTGCCGATGAATTTGCATCGCCGATATGGCGCGCCCACCGTCACCGGTGATCTTGCACGTTTCCACGTCGGCTCTCCACGAGCTCTCCGCATCCTGCGTGCTGACCAGGGCAACGGCCAATTCGAGTTCGCCGTCTGCCGCTTCCGAGATATCGGCCGCGTACCGATCCACTGTTTCCGTCGGCAGGTTGGGAGCGAGCGACACGATGGCCGCCGTGATGAGTTCAACAATGCCCATGGATGCTCCTTGGGTTAGGTTGGGCCCGCTTACGCCCGGGCCCGTGGCGCTCATGTTCCTGTTTCGACGTGTGGGTTGTTTTCACAACCAGCGCTCGCCAAGCGCGCGAGCTCACGACCAGTTGATTCGACTGCGCGGTCGCATCGTTCCCTCCTGAGTTCATCGCCGAAGCTCCACTTCGATCGCCGGCGCACCGATGACCATCGCGTTATTGGTGACGCAGTGGGTTACACCGACGACCTTCGCGCGCGTGCCCTGGTACGACTTGCACCAGTCGCCGACGCGCGGCGGAAACGCGAATACGTCGGGCCACTGCTCGGATGTGTTTGGCTCGGGCGTGCGGAACGTGCAGACGCCGCGGATCACGTCGCCTCCAGATGCGCGAACACTCTTGCGCTTGTCACGTCGTCCCAGCACGAATCGCAGAGCACCGGCATATTGTCGGCGCATCCCAAGCAGAAACCGACGAGACGTTCGCACCCGGGGCAGACCCATGTGCCGCCGCATTCGCGATCGCAGCCGGCGCCGTGTGTCGCGACCGCGAGACACGCAGCGCAGCTCTTGTCGGACGCGAGGTAGTCGCCGTGCGCGGCGCAGCGCGGATTGGGGTCGTGCCGCGCGCAGAAAGCGCCATCCGCAGTGGCGCGCATGTAGTCGCAGTCCGCGCACTCGGCGGACGTCTTGGCGTGTTCGAAGGGCAGCAGCATCACGCCCACCACTCCGGCTTTGCGGCTACGCGCACCGATTTGATGTTGTCGAGTTCGACGAGGTACGTGACGATGCGCGCGGCTTCGGCCGCCGAGTAGGGGCCCAGCATCGTCTCCGGGACGTTGCCCCTGTCGCGCCGCGAATAGCAGACCACGTGCGCGTACCCTTCGTTGGCGGCCTCGCCAGAGCACGACGGGCAGTGCGCGCGACCATCGGCATCAACGGCCCAGAAAATTGCGATCATCGGATCTTCGTGGAACCCGCAGAGCGAGCAGACGCCAAGCGGCGGGAGCGGCGGTGCGTCCACGGCATCGAAGAACGTGGCGGCGCTCACAGGGCCTCCAATTCGAACCGCGGCGGGTCCTCGTCATCGGCCGGCTCGCGCATAAACAGCTGCGCCGCCTTCTCTTCAACGGACAGCAGCACTTCGCGGCGCGTCATGCCGGTGCGCTCCGACAGCTCGTCCACGTCCATGTCTTCCGGGCGCGACCACAAGCTGGCCCGGCCGTCCTCGTCGATGTCGGCCGCGACCGGAAGCGCGGCATCGTTGATGCCGTACAGCATAACGAACGCGACGCGGCTCACGACCGACCATCCAATTCTCGGAGCTCGACCGCGTCTCGCGCGTGCTCTTCGAGCCGAGCAATTTCCGCGTGGCAGAACTCGATGCGCTTCGGCGCCGTCGCGACGGCCGACTGCTCGAATTGCCGGATGGCGGCGCGGTACTCCTGGATGGCTTCCGGGTAGCGTCTGTCCTCCGCGAACTTGGCGGCCGCGAGGAAGTGGTCGTACGCGAGGTCGTACCGCGTACGGAACTTGCGGAGATCCTGGCGGCTCATGACTCTCTCCGCACGTCCACGCGTTCGCCCGCCATGCGACACGTCGTCTGCTGACCGGGCGCAAGGTTGACGATCTCGACCACGTGCTCCGGCTCGAGCTCCGGCATGCAGGCGTCGAGGAAGTCGCCCAGCGGCCGGGTGTACGTCGGCGCGTACGCGTCTTCGACGTACGTCCACGTGATGAGGTTCATGACACCACCGTGGGAGCGGGCTCGTTGGCCTCCGCGATCCTGCGCGCTTCCGCGAGTGCGTCGCGACTCGTGCCAGTTGTCCAAACCGAGACGTTCTTGTCGTTCTGGCGCCATGTCGCCTCCCACCCGCCCGACTGCGGCGACAGTTGCACCCAGTAGAGCGAGAAGCCGATGCGCATCTCCGCGGTCGTCATGTCGCCTCCGAGATGGCGACCGGGAACTCCGAGTCGTAGGCGGTCCACGCGATCGTCCGGTCGCCCACATTCACGAGCAGGCAGAAAATGCCTCCGAGTTCCTGCACGCCGACGAACGGCAGCGTCGTTGGCGCGCAGAGACCGAACGCCTTGGCCGGCTGGTGAACGTGGAGAATCACGACGCCCTCCGAACCGGCTGCGCGAGCTCGGCGGCGAGCTGGCGCGCGTCGGACAGCGTCGCGGCAGCGCGCGTCGTGTCGCCGACTACGGCGGCCAACTTGGCATTGGCGGCGCGAAGTTGAGTGGTCGAGTCGTACAGGCGGACGTTCTTCGTGGACATGTGGTTCCCCCGGAGTCGGTTGGCGGTGCGGTGTTCGTTACGAGAGGCGTTGATCTCATCGGCCAGCTCGATCGCGAGCGCGTAGAGCACGGCGAGAAGGAGCGCCGCGGCGTCGATCAGGAGCGCGACGAGACGGGCGGAGAGCTCGCGGGACGTCATGCGGACCTCCGCGCAGCAGCGCGAGCCCGCACCGCCTCGACGACCTGTGCCCAGGTCTCGGTCGACGGGGCGCGTACACCCGCGGCCGCAGCGAAGCGGGCGCGGTCAGCGGCCGAGAAGGTCTCAAGCGTCTCGGCCACGGCTTCGCGCTCGCGCGGCGTCGAACCCGCCGGGCACAGGGCCACGATGGCGGCGACCTTGCGGGCGCGCGCGGCGTACTCGAAAACGCTCATGGCGTCACCTGGCACACGCTCGTAACCGCCTCTTCGGCGGTGTCCCCGTTGCCGACGTATGTGCCGACGCGCGCTCGCCAGGTAAGCGAGACGCACCGGCCAGAGACGACGATGACGATCGGGTGGCAGTCGAAGTCGCCAGGCAGCGCATACGCGTGGCCGTGGCGGGAGCAGCGATCGAGCGCTTCGTTAATCAGTTCCGGGGTCAACATCCTGATTCAGAATACTGAATCGTCAGGACCGAACTGTCAATTCATTTTCATGAATTTGGCGAACAAAAGTTATAAGTGCGCGTAACCGCGGGCCGTATTCGGGCCTATTTTAGGCTTCGCGTGCTCGTGAAACCGAGGGTCCAGCGCCCGGTCTTTGAGCTTCGTGGTGCGCCATGTAGATCCTGCGAAGGCAGTCGAGCGGAGCGTAACGTTGCACGGCCGGGAGCTCTTCGCTGACGACTCTCATCGCGACAATTCGGGGCAGCACCAGCTCGTCCGTGACCAGGGAAGCGGCAGCTTCGCTCTGATCTGGATGTCCGCTTCGGCGGAGCAAGTACTTGCCGAGCAGTCGGTACGTAACCAGACCAGCGTCTCGCCATGAGCGCAACGTCGGGCAAAAAATAGTTCCGCCAACGATCTCGCCCTCGCCTTCGGTCTCCTCGACCAACAGACCAAGTCGTTCGGCGATCAGGGTCGGGTCGGAACAGTAGTTGAGCCAGCAGTCGTCGTACGCTTTCATCGCGATGCGCGCTAGAAGCCTCGAGTCGATGCGTACGATTCCACTAGCTCTGCCACGCAGCCCCAGAATGCTCATGCCGCCCTCCGTGCCCACTCCCCCGGACTAAGCACGTTACGCTGGCACAACGCCTCGGCCAAGAGGTCTTTACGGAGTATCGCGCTTTTTTCTTTTGGGCGCTGGCGGCTTGCCAGTTTCTTCTGTTGGCGTGCTCTCTTGCGTGGTCGCGATCGCGGACTGTGGCAGCTCGTTCGTGGTCGGCGCGCGCTTTGCCCCCTCGTGCTCAGGGAGAAAGGCTTGCCGGATATGCCGCGCCTCGTTGAACCAATGCGCGTAGAGCGGCGTCCAGCGATCATCGGTTCGCGGATGCTCGGCCAAAAACTGCCGCACGAGCGGCACGAGCGATTCGACATCGAACGGATCGGGGCGCTCCGACTTCGTTGGCAATCGGCCGAAGCCGATCAGAGGCCCGGCCAGATTTTGCAAACTCTCGGTCCGTAGGAAGTCGTCCCGCACCTTGTCCCACCCGACCCATTCTTGTGGGCACGGCATGCCAAGTCCTTCCGGGTCTCGCTGCTTTTCCAAGATCAATCTCTGGATAGCCCACTCGGGGTCAGGGTCGTCTTCGGGGCGCAGATTCGCATAAATGGTGTTCGCCCAAACGCGCACTCGCTCTTCCGGGTTGCCGAGTCGCACGAAGGCAGCCTCCGCCCGCGCCCGATTTGGGCATCTCAAGGCGAGGGCGCCCATGCGTGACCTTTCTGGTGCCTCGTACCACGCGTAGGCGTCACAGAGTAAGTTGAGAAACGTCCGTCCGATCGCTACAGCTATTTTTTCTAGCGAATCTAGGTCGAGCCCGCCCCCGGTTTTTTTCACTTCCGTGATGGCCGCTGGGCTGATGTCCGCCGCCTCGGCGAGCTCCTTTTGGTTCCCGCCTTCCGCGACCCACTGCTTCATCAGCTCGTTCCGCACGTAGTCGTTCAGGATCGCTTTCGTGGCGATGGCCGGAGTTTTCTTCGTCACGCAAACAAGCGTAACCGTTCTCGAATATCTTTTCATTAAATTGAATCGCCGGCGCCCCTGTTGCTTTTTTTGCGATTCAGATTCATTATTCTGAATCGCAATGGCAAAGCGTCGCTGGGGCGGAGACCTTCTGAAGCAGTTTCTGGAGCGCAACAACGTGCTCCCGGCCGATGCGGCGAAGATGCTCCGCGTGTCGCCGGCGTCGGTGCACTACTGGCTGACCGCCGGCAAGGCGCCGAAGGCTGGTAAGCGCCTCCGCATCGAGAAGTGGACACGCGGAGAGGTGCCAGCTGAATCATGGGCCAACGCCGACGAGCTCGCCGACGCTTCGGATTTCGACCCCCTCCCGAAGGCGTCGGAGGGCTGACCCGATGCGCTTCCTCCTCGGCGTCGCTACCGGCGTAGTCGTTTCGCTGCTCGCTCGAGTGCTGCGGCGAGAGTCGACGCCAAGTCGACGCGGGGGGATCGACGATCGAGTTCGCCATCGCCCGCCGGTTGCGCCGAGCGAAGTTTGGCCGCCGGCGCCGGTGCCTGGTGTTCGAGCGCCCGAGGCGCCGGCTGACCAACGTGGTCGTCGGTTGCGCGAATTGCAAGACGTGATCGAGGGTCGTGAAGAGTCACTCCGTGTCGCTCGGGATGCCAATCGTCCGGGCCAATCGACCAATGACCCCGAGGGAAGGCGGCGCGGATGAAGTCCAAGACTTCCAACACGACTTCCTGCGTGACCTCGCCCTTTCCTGGGCCGCCGGCATCGGCGGTCACCGCCTGTGTAAACACCATCACGAACGCGTACATCGTCTCGAGTTCGAAGGCCGAGAACGCCTGCGTGTTTTCCAGCCGGATTCGTCGCATGGGCGGCAGTGTCGCGCGGCCCGCCGGTTTCGCCAACCAGGAAGGCGGACGCTAGATGCGCTCCTCGTCCCCACCGTCGCTCCGCACGCACGACACCGCGCGCCCGCGCAGCGCAGCACGTCTTCGCGCGGCGCCCATGCTGCCGCCGCCGCCGCTCTCCGTAGTAGAGCGCCACGCCATCGACGGGCTCCCGTGCCAAGCGTCGGCCTGCGAGGCGGTCGCCGCCGTGACGGCGCGCGTGCCCGCGTACGGAATGTCGGTAGTCGTCATGTTGTGCCGCGCGTGCGCGAAGAAACTGCCGGGCAGCATCCGGCCCGTGCCGATCGCGCAAGGGGGGCGTTGAGCCATGGGCCGAGAGATCCGCCTGATCCCCCGATCGCCTTTGCATGGTGAGCAATCTGCATCCGCTGTGGACAACCGGCAAGAACTGAACGGCAGCGCACGTGACGACGAGCAGCTGAACGTTCAGCCCGACCACGCGTACCTGAAGCTCGAAGACCGCCCGACGCTGCGCGCGATCGCCATCGACTCGGAGCCGAGACTCGAGGCTGGCGCGATTGTGTTCGATTCGGGTAAGTGGGCAGCTTTTCCGATGGGCGGCGAGCAGCTCGGTCCGTTCGATTCGGTAGACGACGCGCAGATGGCCCTTCGCGAGCACCGCGTCGTCGAGGGCGTGATTCTCGTGCTGGCGTGGCTGCTGTCGCTCGTGCGGGCGCCGGCCAATCCAGGCCAAGGAGGCGCGTGATGGGATTCAAGGCGGGCGATTGGGTCGTTGCAACGAAGAACTTAGGAGCCGCATGCCCGGCCGGCAAATTCATCGAAGTAATGACCGTCACCGCCGGCGGCTGGACGACGGTGAGGCTCGGTGGCGTTGGCATCGACAGCCTGCTCTACGGGGCCGAGCCGTCGGAAGTGGCCAGGCAGTTCGCCCCCCTTAGCTTCCCGATCCCGGCCGACCTGGACCCGTGGCGCGAGAGCGAGCCGAACCGGAATGGGCGCCAGGACTGCTGCGACGCGCGCCGCCACGGGTTTGTCTGTACGCGTGCAGTTGGCCACGTGGGCAGTCACGTCGCGCGCGACGCAGAGATCGACGGCAACGTCTACGATCGCTGGCCGCAAGAGGCGTCGCGCGCCGAGAAGCGCGAGCTCCCAGGACGCGGGGCCATCGTCGCCGACGACCTCGGCAACTGGGCACGCGTCTCCTATGTGACGTCAGACGGCGACTGGATTCGTACGCAGTACGTGAACGACGGCACGCCTTGGACAATTTCACGACACGCGTGGCAGGCCGGCGCGTTCAAGCTGGTGGAGCCGGCGCCCGAAAGGCTGGCGGCGGAAGGTCCGTTCGCCAAAGCGGCACGCAAGGGGCTAGCGGCCGCTCGTGAGGCCGCTGAGAGCAAAGGCTTCCTGGCCGGCGACACCGCCACGCCCGCGCCCAAGTACGAGTTCACCGA
>DATHES010000083.1:0-27219 GCA_035318465.1 Polyangiaceae bacterium | reverse complement strand
TTGTCGGCCTTGAAGTGCGCTTGTTCGATGCGAAACGCGACCTGCGACGCTACCTCGGCCCGCCGTTCGATGCGAAAGATCGCCGCCTGGATCGCCTCGTTGGAGAGCGGTTCTTCGTCGTTGCCGATCGCCGCGGACAGCACGTTCAATTCACCCGCGATATCGTCGAAGGCGTCGTGCGCGAAGTCTCGCGGATCACCGCACAGCGCGCGCAAGAGGAGCTCCGCCGTGCTCGCCTTTTCGACGGGGGGGCAATACTGCTTGACGTTGCCTAGCGCGGCGTCGATCGCCTCCAAGTGGAAACTGACGACGTCTCCGAGCGGCGGCGCCGTGGGCACTTCCGACGGGGGCGCCGTCTTCTTCTTGGAAGCGGCGGCCTTCACTTGGCACCTCGGTTCAGACGCGCCGCTTGGCGTGCGAGCAGGAAAAGGGCAGCCATCAACGCTTGGCGCACATGCGCCTCGTCATCAGTGGCAGCGTCTGCCGGGGCGGGGGCGTCGGAAATGGGGGGAACGGGCCCCCTATTCTCAGCGACGCGGAAAGTGCCGCTTTCGAATTCGGACGGCTCTTCTTCGGTGGGTGAGTACGACGATGTGCGTGCTAACGTGTTCATGTTCGAATCTCCTTCTAGGTTCGGACCATGGCTCCCGGCTGTTTGCGCAGCGCGGGGGCCACTTATTTCTAGTTGCCGGCCTTCTCTTCTCGCGAATAGACAACAAGCTTGTGGGTCGACACGTGATGCTCATCGTCGCCGCGCACCAGAATGTGCTCCACTTTGAGCACACGCCACTGCGTGCTGCTCGGCAGGTTCTGGCCGGGCCAGCTGGCGGGCCGCAAAAGATCTCCGGCATGCACGGACAGAAACGGCGAGTCTGCCTCGAAGCTGGCGACAAGATCCCGGCCGTTCGATGCGAAGTCGAGTCCGGGTTGGACGAATTCGATGACGTAATTCACGGTTTGCCTCTTTTCTTTCGTCTGTCGCTTTCGACTTCGTCGAGCGCCTTCATCAGAAGCAGTCGGACGACTGCAGCCCGTGTTACGTCCAAACCGGGCTGTTCCCGGTTCAGCCGATCGGCATAGCGGTCGAGGCGCTCGATTAGTTCTTCCTCGAGTCGGAACGCTGTCTGAGTCTTAGGCGCCATTCTATGTTTCATACGTATACCACCGTGAACCGTTGTCGGTCAAGTACCAAGCGGTCTTTTTTTCTGCTGCGGCAAATCGCGCCAGTCACACCACTGGTTGCATGGCGCGGGCCCCAGGGCGTACCCTCGCCACATTAGGAGGGACATCATGGGCAATTCCGAATTCAAGGCCGGCGACGTCGTGTGTCTCAAGTCTGGCGGACCAAGCATGACTGCTGGGAACATGGCCGTGGGAGGGCTCCTTTGCTACTGGTTCGCCGGCTCCGAGCTCAAAAAGGACACCTTTCCGCCTGAGATACTGAAGCTCGACCCTCCCACGCAGCGCTGAGAGGCACCTCATCACCGGCTCGGCGCGGTGCCGCGGCAATTCCGCCATACCCACTGGACCCGCTGGGCGCGTGCTCCTGTTGCGCTCTCCGAACTCTTGCCCATAGCCTGAAAAAAACATCGCCGGAGGGTAGATCCATGCCTCTCGATCACTCGCAGGAGCAGAAGGCTAAGCAGTGGTTGCAGTCCAACTTCAAAGGCTGCGCAAACTGCCAAGGCAAGAACATTGGCATCGGTGAGATCGTTGCGCCGCCGACGTTCGCAGGCGGCAACATCCAGATCGGCGGTCCAACAATCCCGATGCTAGCCGTGACGTGCAACTCATGCGCTTACACGATGCTGTTCGCTGCCGTCCCGATGGGCTTGTTGTCGCCGTAGGGAATTTGGATGAGGGATCCCGAAAGCAGCTGCACGCTGCCAACGAGCATCCACGGGACATTGACAGCGATCGAAGACGGTTGAAATACGACCGGTGCTTGAACTTGCTTCGTTTTCATTTCCTTTTCCTTTCAGACCCCGCTAACTCCTTTACCGGCGACGGCGTGTTGCTGCGGTTCGGTGACGGTCACGGCTTGATCCCAGACGGCTTGTCGCTGCGGTTCGCCGTGTTCGCGGCCATCTTGTCGCCGGCCGCGCCGAGCTTCCCCGCAGCGGCGTCGAGCTTCGTTGCAGACCCATCCATCGCGGCCTGGAGCGACTTGGCGGCCTCTTGCAACGCCGCCAAGTTCTCGGCCGCTGCCTTTCCCTCTTCGACTTTCCGCTGCTCGCCGCCGGCGCCGAACAAGTCGGCCCACGTAGCCTTGAGGTCCGTCGTGAGCCCGCCCAATAGTCCGCCACGCTCGGCTTGCGACGCTTCGCCAGCGGTAGCCATGCCTTGCAACGACCCCAACTTTTTCGCTGCCTCCGCGCGTGTCTCAGGCGTCGCGCCGCCTCCCATGAGCGTTTCCTTGAGCGCGTTGGCCCGCTCGATCTCCGAGGTCACCTGACCGCCGTAGTGGCCGGTGATATCTTTCTGGAGCTTTTCGGTCGCTTCCTGCACGAGCTGTGCGCCCGGTAGCATCTTCGAAAGAATGCCGGCCGCCGGGCTCGACGGAGAAAGCTGCGGCGCGGAGCCGGGAGCACCGGGCGCCCCAGGGACAGGCGGTCGCCCCGGCGCAAACGACTTGGCGATCTCGCGGGTGATGACCTCCGATAGCTTCGCTTTGGCGATCTCGGCGCCGAACTGCAGCGCGATGATCGCGCCCAGCCCCTTGAGCGGGTTTTCGGCGAGCGCCTTGGCGAGGTCCACGAACATGCGCGTCGCTTCGGCAACGTACGGGACGAGCTTCGCGATCTCGGGCACCAGCTTGACGATCTCGGGAAACAGCTTGCTGGCGATCGCCTCTTTCAGTCGGGCGTTCACGACGCCCATCTGCACCGAGAAGGACTTCATGGCCTCCGCGGAGTCCTTTTGGATCTCGGACCAGTCGCCGGACACGTTCGCTGCGTCGGTGAGCTTACTCATCACCGCAGCACGTCCAGCTTTCGCGCCTTTTGCCCCGCCGCCGGCGCCCTGGCTTGCCTCGCGAAACGACGCGATGAGTGGTCGAATCGCGCGGATCCCTTCTTCGCCGAACGTCTCTTGCAACTGAACCATGTCGCCGCGGGACGCCTGCATGACGTCGCCGAGGATCTCGTTGAAGTCGCGGAGACCCTTCTTGGCGTCTCCTCCCTGAAACACTTGGACGCCGCGCCCCTCGAACGCTTCGCCGCTCTGGATCTTGGCTGACTTGGCGGTCAATTGACGGAAGGTCGCTTCGGTGGCGAAGCCCGCTTGCTCGCCGCTGCCGGTTGCGGAGCGCGCGACCTGGAGGAAGCCGCCTAGCTGCGCCAAACCGCCCGTTCCCTTGATGCCGAAAGCGGCGGCGGCGGCGGCGATCCGCGGAAACTGGCCCGCCATATCTTTCAGCTCGAACGCGCCCTTCTTGCCTTGCATGGTCAGCGTGGCGAGGGCTTTCTGCATGTCCTCGACGCTCGAGATCCCGAGCTTCTCGGAGAGGTCCGCCGACGCGCTCGCAACGTCCTCCACACTGGCACCCGTTGCCTGCGCGACCGTTGCGAACGTGCGCATGTTCTTGATCGCCGTATCGAGGTCGCCCGTCTTCGTGACGAAAGCTTGGACCCCGCCGGCAATATCTTCCGCGTTGATCCCGGTTTCAATGCCCGTCGTCTCGAACTGCTTGCGCAGGTCTTCGGGCGCAAACTTGGAGACGGTGCCGCCTTGCCGCGCGCTGATGGCGAGGCGGCGGCTCATCTCGTCGAGCTTCGTCGCACTGCTGACGGCGTTCGCCGCTAGTGCCGCGCCACTGACGCCGACCATGGCTGCGCCTGCTGCGCCGACCGCCTTGACCGTTCCACCAACACGAGTGAGCCCATGCCCGACCGTCGACTGTACGAAGCGGGAGCGCTGGCGAATGTGCTGCGATTCGACGCGCGCGATCTTCTCGCGCTCGCGCCCCTCGGCCTTGACCATCGAGAGCCGCGCGCGTTCCTCGCGTTTGATGTCGCGGATGTTAAGCGCGTTGATGGCGTTCTTGATCCGAATTTCTTCGCGCTGCCCACGCTCGAGCAGCTTGCTGTGGTCGCGAGCAGCGGTGTCGAGCAGTGCGCGCGGTGACGCCGTGACGCGCGACTTCCCGCCGGTCATCTGCGAGACGGTGCGGTTGTGGGCACGCAAGCGCGCCTCGATGCTACTGAATGCGCGATCTACGGATTCTTTTCCAACCACACGGATGTCGTAAGATAAAATTGCCATTCAGTTTCCTTTCGTTTTTGGCATCGCTGCAGCGCACGCTTTCAAGACCACATCGCCGCATTGGAGAACGGTCAGGCGAGTGACCTCCTTCGGATCAGCAACGAGCGCCAACATCACGTTTTCGTACCGCTTGAATGCGGCCGTTGCTGCGTCGAACTCGGCGGTCTGTGAAATGCCGGAGTCTCGTTCGCAAAGCGCATGAAGGTCCTCGACGGCACGCATGACCAGGTCGTGCATGCAGACGACTGCAGCAGCGTCGGGCATGCTCAGAATCGATTCGGGGATCTTTGTCATTGTTTGGACTCCTTGTTTTCAAGTGCTTTTGGCGCGCCCAAACGGACCAGCTCTTTCTCGACGGTGGTGAGATTCAGCCGCAGCTTTCTGACGTGCTCGTCGAGCTGGTCGACGGCGGACCTGGCCGCGGCGCAGTAGAACGTTTTGAGTTCCACATCGGACGCGGAGCGCGCCGCTGAAAGCGACGCGAGCGCCGCGGTGGCGAGATCGGGAACCATGATCGGCGCGCTCATCGTCACCACACCGCCAGCACGGCCTTTTGGGACGAGTCCCACACAATGTCGACTGTGTTCGTAGAAATCGAGGTAGCGATGGCGACGCCAGCGTAGTCGACTCCCGCGGCGCGCACGATGGTGGGCGCAGTCGGGCTGCCCCGGAAGGTCAACGTGACGTCGCCTGGTGCATTGGCGATGCTGTCGATCGAGTAAAAAGTGCCGTCGCGTACGTGGGCCGTGAACAGGGTGCGTATCCCGCGGAGGATAGGGCCGACGGTGTTGATGACCGTGATGCCATCGTATTCAAAAACGATAATCACGATCGGTGCGTCGACCGAAGACGTTCCGACGGCTTCGCGGCAGAGGCGGGCGCCATAGACTTGGCTCCCAAAAGGTCCAATGGGCATTGTTATTCCCTGTCTGCGTCGGGTCGCGGCGCGTCGTCATCGGCGAAGACTTCGTCGAACTCTTGGCGCTCCGCTTCGATAGCCGGCACTTCGATGCGAAGCACGGGGATGTTGAACATCGTCGAGTAGTCGACGTACGGCGGTGGCTCAGCAACGCTGCGAGCCAAAGTCGGGCGCGGCGAGTGTGGTTTTGCAGGCATTGGAGCGGCCCGCACAACCGCCATCACGCGGGCAAAGTCCGTGCGTTGAGGTGCGACCATCAGTCGTCCCCCCTGGTTCGCGCGTTGTCTACGCGGGGTTGGATATAGTTAGTGAGACGGCGCGCCAAATCCAACTTGGCGCGGAATCTCTCGCCCACCGCGCGGCCTACGATTCCCATGGCGCCGATCTGTGTGCACCGGTTGACCACACCGTGCTCTTGCGAGATGACGCGCGCGGCGTTCGAGGCGATGAGTGCTTCGCGGCCGATCTTCTCGATCTTCTCGATCAGCGGGGCGACGCCGAAGACGATCTCTCCAACCTCGCCAGCGAGCGCCTCGATCTCTTTGCGAGCGCTGGCGCACGTTGCCGTGAGCTCAGCGAGGTGCGCCAAGTCTTGCTCTCTGCGGTCTGCCTCGGCGAGCTGCGCGCTGATCTGCGCGAGCCGTTTCGCCTTTTGTTCGTCTTGTTCGATCTGAAGGATCGACAGCGCCTTTTCGGTTGTAGATTGCATCGGTTACCTCCAGTCCTTTTGGTCGTCATCGCCGCGGTCGCCCAGGAGGCCGAATTGCGCCTCGATGCGTGCCGCTAGCGCGTCCCCTGCCGTGTCGCGGGGTGCGTGTTGGCGACGCGCAGTATCAAGATCCATCTTCCGCGCTTGTTCCCTAATAAAAGCAATTTCGTCCGCCTCAGTTGGCTCGATGTCGACGTTGCACTCAATCGCGCATGCAATACGATCAGCGAGTGTTGGGCCGAACGAATCGAGGCGGACGGGCGGCGGTGCGGCGGGCGTGCGCTCGAGCTGCATGGCGCGCTCGATGCGCTCGGCCAAGGCGCGGCCGCAGTCGACATCAAGGAGCGCGGGTGCGCCAGTCGGGCCGCCCCATGCCTTGGACTTGCGAACGCAATCCGGATTCGCTGGGATCATGCACAGCGAGCACTCGACGAGCTCAGCGTCGGCAATGACGACAACCTCTGTGCCGTTTCGCTTTTCGCTTCTCAAGGTGTGCGGAATGAAACCGACGCTCACGGCGCGCAAGCCACCCTCCACAACTTGCTGCCAACATTGTTCGGCGAGCGGGCTTGCCGCCTGGCTCAGGAACGCTACTTCGACTTCGAGCTGGCCGCCGACGATCGCGACGTCCGTCGCGCGCCCAATCGGGAGCTTCGTTTCGGGCCCTGAGAAGAGACCGTTCGCGTTGTGGTTGAAGAGAACGATCGGGTTTTTGCGATAGGCGTCGAGCTTCCAGCTTTTCTGCTCGATGACTTCGCCGTATCGGTCGACCGTGTCGGTGGACGCGACGAACCTTGCGCGGCGAGTTTCCTTGTTGACAGCTCGGAAGGAGAGATCATGCGATTTGAGTATTGTGTCCATTGGATACTTTTCCTTTTAGTTGACGGCATTTTCAGTGCTCTCGATGGGTGGCAGAAACGTGGTTTGTGATTTGGTCTCGTAGAAACTGGTGATCGGGTCGGGGTGACGTCGGTCGAAGCGTGCGGCGAGTTCGGGGCGTTCGCTGCGAGCGACGCACTCGGCGAGCCAGTGCCAAAATTCGGGCGTGCATCGGTGCGTCATCCGAAGCCTCGCGATCCTTGCCCGTGCCAACGAGTGGCTCGGGCCATGCGCTGCAGTTGTTGGGGGTTCGGCATGAGGGCCCGCACACCCGCACCGCCGACGCGTGTGAACGCGCTGGCCAAGGCGTCTACTTGATCGTCCCTTCGATCGCCGACGCCGGTGAAACCGCACACTTCAGAAACGAACTGGTCGAGCCAGTGCGCTTGGCGCGGCAGGAGGATCTTGCCCGAATTCCACGCGGCGGACACCGGTTGCGCGCGTGTGAATTTGTCGGCGGCGGCGCGCTCGGACTCGATGGTGACGCCGGCGGTCGCCGTCGCGAGGTCCGCCAGTCCTGCCTCCGTCGTCGACGTGTACCAGTGCCAACTTCCCGCGTAGCTCGCGTCGATCCCCTTGAGCACGCTGAGAAACTCGGGAACTTTGACTTGCGCCGTTCGCACGTCGACGACATAGAAAGTGCCGGCGCTCTCGAGCATGACGACGGCGGCACTGCGATCCGCGCGTGTCTTTGCGGTGTATGCGAGGTCGCAGCCTTTTCCGATGCGAAACTTCGCCGGCAGCTCATCGTAAAAATACGCGTCACGAAAGAGTGCGCCGCCGCGTGGTACTGGCGCGCCCATGTAGAGACTCGCCCATCCGTACGAACCGAGCTCTTCGCGTATTTCGCAAAGCCGCTCGGCAGAGAATCGCTCAGGGCAAAGCGCGCGGCCGTTGTCGTCGAGCGCTGGCAAGTTGACATAGTCCCAACCTTCCGCGATGAGCCTCCCCGCCAAGTCTTCAGGGTGCCATCGCGTCTGGATCACGAACACGCTGGCGCCAGGCTCGCAGCGGGTCAGGAGGTCGTTCCTGAACCACTCAAAAATCTTATCGCGCTCAATGGCGCTTTCTGCCTCAGCCCTGCCCTTGTGAGGATCGTCAACGATGATGAGATCGCCGCCTTCACCGGTGACCCCGCTTTCGACGCTGCAAGCCCACAGGCCACCAGGCTCGCAGCGTGTGCGCCAGTCGCGCCGGCTCGACGCCTCGCTCGACAGCTGTCCTCCGACGCGTTGATAGAGCGACCGGATCTCCCGGCTCTTCTTCTCGGCAAACGATGTTGAGTAGCTCGCGTAGATAATTCGCGTCGTCGGCGCGGCGATCAATTGGCGCGCACTGAAGTGCTTCATGAGCTCCGTTTTGAAATGTCGGGGCGGAGTGTTGAAGACCGCTCGTACAGGTTCACGTTCCGAACGGTCGAGCAGGCGGGCCAACGGCGCGAGGTGCGTCGGTCGTCGGAATGACGGCGTCGCCTTCGGAACGAAGTCGAGCAAATCGGCGAGTCGCTTAGCCATTCGAGCCTCCCTTTGCGGGATCGGGCTCGTCGTCGTCGACCTCGATGAACCAGGGGGCGAGCTTGCCGTCGTACTTCGGGCGGCTCGTCGCGGCCGTCGCCGCGTGCTCGCGGGCGTAGTTCAACGCCGACATCGCGAGCGCCGACTGCTTGCGCCACTCCTCCCGGTTGCCGCTGTCGAGCGACTCTTCGGCGAGCGCGATGGCCACGCTGCCGATCCTGACGAACGTGCTGGCCATGACCCCGCACTGACCCCCGCCGAAGTCTCGGGCGAGCTCGGCACACGTTGCCCGACGATGTGAGCGGGCGCGTTTGCGGTACGCGGAGGGGATGGTCTCCGAGTCGATTCGGTGGCTGAGCGCGGTGCGCCCCTTGAGCGCTTTGCCGCCAAGACTGGGGATCGTGCTCGCCCCGGGGAGGAGCTTGCCGTCGGGCGTGCGCTCCTGGCGTGCCTGACCCTGCTCGGGGGCGGGTATGCCGGCCGGTAGCTCGTCGTAGCGAGGCGGCTGAGCTCTCGGGCGACCGTGGCTGCGATGTTCGGGCATTTAGTTGCTGACTCCCTGGATGCGCAGCTCGTAAAGCCGCTGAGTGGACCGCACTCGAGCAATTGCCTCGTCCGCTTCGTGGTCGAAAGTGCACTTGCCGCGCAGGTTGGCCAGCGCGTTGAGGTAGTCGCGGACGTCGAAACCCATCGCCCAAAGCCAGGCAAGGTCGACCTCGAGCCGCCGGATGATGGCGAACACGGACGCGAGGTCGTCTGGAATGGGCACGTTGGGCGCCCACCCAGGGCATGATGTGGCGAGCCAATCGCGCATGGCGTCGGCGATGCGGTCGTCGTGGTCAATCATCGTTCAGACTCCTTCGCGCGCTCTGGCGGGGCGCTGGCGCGGGGGAAGAGGCCGATCGCCCCTCGCACGGGATCTCGAGTTCCGCGCGAGGGGCTCTCGGCGCCACGGCTCAGGAAGTGACGTGGCCCTCAAACCCGTTGTGACCATGCGCTGGCACGACGGGCGAAGTGTGTGGTCGGGCGCGATCACGCGGCGCCCTTTCTGGCGAGGATGCCCGCTGACGCGCTTTCAGCACGTCGGACGGGTAGCGAGCCGTGGACGCCACCCAAAACGCTCCAGAGGGCGTCTCTGAGCGGCGCGTGGAGGTGTTGCGGCGGTCGCGTTGACCCGTCGAGCCAGTGACGCACAGTCGACGTCGAGCAATCGACGGCAGCCGCAAGTGCGGCGACGAGCCGCTCGTCAACAGGCGCCGGCGGCAGCGAAGGGGGCAACGGACGCGCCATCAGCGACCTCCCGCAAGTGTGCGAATAGCAGCGAGATGTCCCCTAGATAATTGTCCCCTTATCGACAGGAATGCCCTGTTTTCTCGATAGAAACTGGCAAAACCGAACGGGTCGGCCACCCGATCGCGGCGTCGCATGGGACTTGCTGTTGGCAACGCGGCGAGCGGTCCAGAGACCACCGCAGACCGGTCCGGACCGCCAGGCGCTGTCGTCAAACTGACGGCGGTGTGAGCACGGCCCGGTTTGGAGGTCGGCTGTTCCGGGTTTCGAAGAGCGAGGGCGGCGCGGTTCATGTTCCAACCGCCTGGTACGCGTGAAAGACGTCGTCCGGGTGCTCTTGCTTTGGGCGCGGGCTGTGGACGATCGACCCATCGCACTCCCACCGGTGGGGGCTCACCTCGGTCCAAACACGCGGTTCAGGGGGTGCTGCCGGCTGCCGTCCACCGCGACATGGGCTCGACGACATCATGCCGTGCTGGCGCATGAGTTCTTCCTGGACACGAGCGGTGCGCTGAGCAGCGATGTGCTCCGGCGACAGCTTCGGTTTCCGATCCACCCTGGCGGCGTGGTCTTCGACCTTCGCCCTGTCTTCGAAGATGCTGGCGAGCTCGATGTACGGCTCGTGCGCATCGTTCTCGCCCATGTGCCAAGCGCTCTTGCGTACGCCGTCGATGGCTTTGCAGAGTTCGGCGGGCGTCGAGTGCTGCAAGGCTTTCGTGATGTCCTTGCGTCTGCCGGCGGTCAGGGTCGGTGGCTGCGGGTACTTCTGCGAGGCCAGGGTCTTTGACCAATGATCAAAAACCAGAGACACAGCGCGCTCGCGCGCGTTCTCTCTCTGAGTAGGTTCATTTTGTAGGTTCCCGTTTACGGATGAGTAGATTCCCGTCCCCACGTCCGAACTCAGGTCCCCCCCCTCGACGAACTCAGGTCGGCCCGTTCCCGAACTCAGGTCCGAACTCACCTCGGGCGACTTGAGTTCATCCGTCGAACTCTGCTCGCCATTGGAGCTGAGTTCATCCGTCGGACTCAGGTCAACGGTGAGCCGGTAGACGTTCGGCGCCCTTCCCGGACCGTCCTCACGGCAGCCACGGGTCACGTGCACACGTACCGGTCCGTTGGCGTTCTCGAGCTCGGTGATCGCCGCGAGAACCCGGGCGCGACACATGCCCGTCTCCTGCTGCATCGTGCTTAGGCTTGCCCACGACTTACCGAAGTTCTTCTTCTTGGGAGTGGTCCCCTCATGTCGGAGAAGATTGATCGCAAAGATGCGCGCATCGGTGCCGACGCCGCTGGCGACGCTCAGGATCACGTCCACCTTCTTCCCCTTCTCGCCCTTGCTGGCCACGGTTATGCGGGCTCCGCCCTGCGTCGTTCGAGGTCGACGCCGCACAACTGCGATTCTTCGAATGCTCGCTCTCGCTCGCCTCGGGCGCGTGCGTCGGCAGCACACTCCGCTGACTCAGGTTCTGCGGCGAGTGCGCCTAGGAACCGCGAAGCGCGCGCGCGTTGCTCAGCGGTAGCGTGCCGAGCCCAAGCACTGGCCAAGGCGATGAACTCGCGTTCGGTTTCTCCGCGGGGCACGGATCTCTGCCCCTCCGCCGTGCCGGCGACTTTGACGTTGCCCATAGATTGGAGACTTTCTTTAGTGACGCTGGCGGCGGCGCGGAGTCGGTGACATCGACTCCGCCAGCGCGCGCATGCGAGCCGCTACCTCGTCCCAGCGACGAGATGCGATGACAAGGGACTCGCGCACGTCGGCGCTGGACGCGCCATCGCCGGCCGGAATCGCTGACACCGCGTGCATCGCGCGATCGATTTCGCGAGTGAGACCGAGCCCCACGGGGACGTTGAACAAAACCCTTTCCATCGAAACCTCCGACTATCTGCGACGCCTCTGCGGCTTGTTTTGATTGGGATCACCTTGATGAACGAGACGGCGCGTCGTCCGAGCTGACTCGCGCTCAAGAAACTCTCGACGCTGCTTTTTGCCCCAACACTCGCCACAACTCACAGTGGCCGCCTTGCCTCGCGCGGTCAGCTTGTCGAGCCGATAGGGCTTGACCTTGGCGCAGCCGTGACCGGTGCACAGGCATTCGAACCGGCGTCGCCCCTTCTCGTCGCGAGCGATCTCGCGCTGCACGACAAGCCAACCAAACTTGTCGCCAGTGCGCACAACGCGCCCCGGTCGCCCCGGACCAGTGCCCGGGGTCGAAGGCGGCTTGCGGGGCGCCGACGCAGCGTCTTCGCGTCCTACACTATGGGGTGGGGGTAAAATCGCGCTTCCGAACTTTTCCGATAGAACGCGCGCACTTAGGTTTCTAAAGTGCAGATACATTCGCTCCAGCTCGGCGCCGGAAACGGTGAAGTATCGGGACGGCCCCGATCGCCCGAGCCAGTCCTCTGCCAATGCGAGCCACCGTTCCGCGTCGAGTACGCTCATGGCGGGATGCCCGGGCCATCCCGCGATTGCCTTCGCGTCGTATCGGTCTGACTTCCAAGCTGGGTCGCTGGTCTCGCTCACTCCGTATTCGACGCCAACATCAAGAGGCTCATGCTCCGAGCCGAGCTTCTCCCGATAGTATTGGCGCACCTCGTCCGGATAGACCGTCGCGACTTTGCGCCCATCGCTGTTGAAAAAATCATCCACCCGTGGCGGGCGCGGATCGGGATCTGGATTGGTGTATTCGCCGTCGGAGCGCCATTGCGAACTCCAAAAGCCACGCCATCGCTCCCACACCCAGTGCTTGAATGAGGCGTCTTCGCCCATCAGGTCTTCCGTCGCGTCACGCACTGAGCTGCATGCACCGTTGCAGGCCTGGGTGTGCCCACCGTGCTCGGTGACAAGCGCTAGCGGCAACCGTGCACGCATCGCGATCTTCATCAAGATCGCTGTATCGCCGCGCTTGCCGAGGAGCCTTCTATCCCGTATGTTTTTCATCGGAAGTGTCCCTTCCCGTGACGCCCGGCGAGCTTCGACCCTCGCGCGGGCGTTTCTATTCCCTATGCGGCGCCGCTTCGCCGAAAGCCGGCGCGCTCCAGCAGCTCGGACGGCGTGGCGTCCTTCGATGGCAGCGGCTTCTTCGGAGTTGTGCCCTTCCGCGGTCCAGGCCGCCGCTCCGCGCCTTCGCGGAGCGCTCGCGAGACGTCCTCGAACGCAGCGATGTGGAGAGCCCGATGCTTCGTGTAGCCGATCTTCTCCTTGCGCAGGAACGCGTGCCATTCGGTGGCCGGAATGCCCACGGCCTCGAGCGAGTTCGCCTCGCTCACGAATGAGGGCGGCGCCGCCTGTTTGACGATGCGGACCACGACGGACTCGTCGGTACCGTCGCTGCTCATGCGCCACCCGAGGTTAGATTCGTCTCGATAAGCCGCCCAGTGGCTTCCCAGATCGTGAAACCAGCTGCTGCCCTGGCCATGGTTGGCAGCGAAACTCGCAGAACCCTGCTCGCCTCGGCTTCACCGATTCGCTCGACCAAACGCAAGATCCTTTTGCGCGTTTCGACACCGAGCGGCGTCCCCAACTGCCTTGCGCGTCTTGTCCGCATCCCGTCACTCCTTAACTCCTTCACATCATAACCGGCGGTACGCCGCGTGGCCGTACGGCGGCGAGTTATTTTTTAAGCAGTGCTGGTCTTGTGGGGTCGAACCTCGGGAGAACCCATCGGGGTCATATTCACTCTCCAGCCATTTTATTGAAGGAAATGGACTTCCGTCCGCGTCCCCGCGTCGCCCCGAGCCGGCGGATTTCTTAGTCTCTAACAGCCCCGTCGACTCGTGTGCGAAGGCGTCCTTGTCGTACTGGGTGACGAACTTCCCCTCTCGTCCAAAAAGCAGGTCCCGGAGTGGGCCTCAGCAGCCAGCGAGAGCGACTAGCCGATCGACGGCCTCCAGTGGTAATGTAACGGCCTCATCGACCAACGCAGCAAGGGCGCTCGGGATCGAAATAGACCGTCCCCTTTGGCCGTTGTCCCCTTGACCTGATCCCGGAGAGTTGGCGTCCAAAAGTGCTACGGTCTGAAGCCATTCGCTATCGACAATCTCCGACGGATCCGCATTGCCGACAGAATTCGAGTCCCGTCCGCCCCGCTGTTGTTTCGGTAGGTTAGTAGACTGGCCTGATCGGCCATGGACAACGGGTGGACAGCTGGACGCGTCGCGTCGGAGCGGAGAGCTCCGGGCGCAAAGTGCGCGTAGCGTTCGGTGACCTTGATGCTCGTGTGACCGAGCATCTCGCGCACCTCTTCGAGACGCCAGGGCGACCGCCCGCCAGCCTGCGACGAGTGCTGGCGCGCAAGGGTGACGCAGATCGTGCCAGCGCACGCGACGCTCGATACCGGCGGCTTTGAGTACGTCGCGGAAGTCGAAGCCTTTGTGGCCGCGTCCGTTCTGCTTCGGCATCGTGCTGTCGGAGTAGTACGTCTTACTGCGAGGGATGCGCCCGCCGTTCTTTCCGGGCCGGAGAAGGCCGAAGGGATTCTTCGGGGGGAACTTCGTTAGGAGCTCGAGCCACTTGCACGCGGATTCGTGCATGCCGAAGAGCGGGACGCGACGAATCTTCCCGTTCTTCGGTGGCTTGCCCTTTGACGCGCGGCACGGAGCCAATGCGCTAGACGGCGAATCCATGCCGATCACTCAGTTCGCGTAGGATGCGTGGTCGCATGGCTGAACGAGGCGAGAAGCGACCAAGCGGAAGCGCCGCCGCCAGTGGCGCGACTACCGAACAGTCGCTGGCGCTCGGCCCGTGAAAGACTTCCTCGACAAGCTGACCGACGAGGAGGTCGCGGCTGTCGTCGCGGGAATGAAGGACGTCGCGGGAAATGGTCTTCCGGCAGCAAAACACCTTCGCGGCGACATTTACGAAGTCCGCGCCGCCGCGCCGCCGCGCAGCTTTCGGCTGCTCTTCTCCGCCGAGGGGAGATTCAAGCAGGTTCTGTTGTCGCTCTCCGGCTTCTCGAAGAAGACGCAGAAGACTCCGCCGCGCGAGCTCGAGCGGGCAGAGGGGCGGTTGCGAGATTGGCGCGATCGGGGAAGCGTGAAGCGGAAGGGCAGGGCATAGCCCCTGGCTGCCCGGTCGAGGCCGTCGGGCGTTCGAGCCATATGCTTGACGCTATAGCTTGGACGATACAAGCTTGGTCGTGGCTCGCGACTTCCTCGCAGAACTCGTTGACGAGCGAACAGCTCGAAACCCGAAATTCCCCGCGCTCGTCGCGGAGGCGGAGGAGCGGCGAAAGTTTGCCCGCCGGCTAGCGAAGCTCCGCGAGAAGAAGGCGCTATCGCAGACTGTCGTTGCCGCGCGGATGGGAACGTCGGCGTCCGTCGTCAGCAAGTTGGAAGCCGGCGGGGACGTGAAGATGTCGACCGTTCAGCGGTATTGCGCGGCGATCGGTAAGAAGTTTTCCGTCGCCGGATAGCACTGGGCGTCACGGCGAAGGGTCCAAGCCGCCCCGTCTTCTGGTTGATCGACACTCGGCGCCTTCACTTCGACGTACAGCTCATCCGGCTGTGCGTGGACGAGAAGGTCGCGCATGCGGCCGCGCCGCCCGTGCCGACCGCTTCGAGCCGTCGCCACAGAAGCGGCGTGGACTCGCGGTCCACGAAGCTCTGATGCTCGCTCGAATAGACAAATGCTTTGCACGTTTGGCCCCGATCGGGTCCCTCGACGCCGTGGCCGGGGTGTCTTTGGGGCGTACCCAAGCGCCTTCACCTTGGAATGCAGGCGTCCCAAACTTAGGCTCGCACTCAACGATTGCGTAATTTTACGTTACGTAATATGACGTAGTGAAGGCGGCGGCAAGTCACCGCGACCGGGCGTGGGAGTGTCGTCATGAAAAACTGCGGTGAACGGACTCACATCGCTCAAAAGTTCGAGGTCGTCAGCGCGCGCGCCGTGCTCGCCGGCAGCGCATTGTTGTGCGCTCTCGCGTCGACCAGCGTAGCCGAAGCTACCTACTACCGGGTGCCAGCTCGAGCTTCATGGGTGGACGTGCAACACGTTCGTTTCGCATTACATCAACGGACAGCCGGTCGTGATCGTGATGCCCGACGGCTCAGGGCGCGACTATTTGAGTTGCATGCCCGCGGTGCTGCTAGCATTCGGGGCAACGTGCCACGCTCGCCCCGCGTTCGAACCTCGGCCGCGAACGTCGCTGCGCGCCGAGGTTCGTCGCCGTCGAAAACCCGTGAGCCGAGGGATCCTACGGCCGCGCCAGCGCACGCGCGGCTGCCCATCGAAGAGCTCGCGCGCCGGACGGGCGTGACGGTGCGGAACTTGCGCCAACTCCAGACGCACGGGGTGCTTGAGCCACCCGAGCTCGAAGGCCGCAAGGGCTACTACACGCCGCGACACCTGGCCCGTGTGGCGCTCGTGCGGCGCATGCAGGATCGCGGCTACTCGATTGCGGCGATCCGTGACTTGTTGCAGCGCTGGCAACGCGAGGGTGGCTCGCACGCCATCGCGAACCTGGAGGACGCGCTCGAACCGCCTCTCGATCGCGGTAAGCGCCGCCTCGTTCAAGCCGATTTGTTCCAGCTCTATCCCGAGTTTGCTACGGATCGCGCTTTGCGCGAGCGAGCGCGCAAGAGCCGTCTGATCGAGGACCAAGGCGACACAGTCGAAGGCACGAATGCAGACCTGCTGGAGTTGGGTCGTTCGTTGGTGGATTCTGGCATTGGCGTACCCGCTCTGCTCGAGCTCGTGGAGCGCCTCGACCCGGGGGTGCAGGAGCTGGCGCGCGTACTGACTGGATTCTTCGAGGAACAAGTCGTCGAACCCTTTCGGCGCGCGGGCGCGCCCCTCGATGGTCTGGAAGATTTGGCGCAGCGTGCTGAACGCATGCGGAAGCTGGCGGCGCGTGCCGTGCATCTGCTGACGCTTCAAGCACTCGAGAGCGGTGTCGTACCTGCGGGGCGTCCCACGATCGTCGAGGGCGAGCGCTCCACGCGAGGCAAACGAAACCGCCGCCGCTAGGTGCGCTGAGCGCGCGCGGTGACTGGCCAGATTCGAATCTTACGTCTCGAATCGTTCACTCGTTTTCACAAGGAGAATTCTCATGACGCATCGATTTCCAAAGCGCGCGTTGATTGCTGGTTGCGCTTTCTCGCTCTTCGCCTGTGGCGCTAACGATGGGGAAACACCGGAAGAATGGACTGAAGAGTCTCTAGGCGAAGCCGAGCAGGCCGTTGATGTCGCTAACTTGGTCATTACGAGTGTCCACGCACCGCACGTCGAAAGTGGGCAGATCCACTATCAATCGATGACGCTGTGGCAGGCGGACGCAAACCACAAACTCGAAGCAGGGGTACTGCTTCAGAAGTACCAGAACGGAGCGTGGGTGGTTGTCTCGCCGTGGCGGAATGCCACCGGCGGTAAGCCGTACTCCAACGTTTGGGCCAACGGATACTCTGGATGCGTCCGCGGCACGTACAGAGGCCAAGGGAGAGGGCGCGTTCTCTTCTCCGGTGGATGGTCCCCTTACGAGTACGCCACGGGTGCTTCTGCCGCTATCACCTGTCCCAATCCGCAGTAGCGCGGGAGACGCGTCGCCACCTGGCTTGACCTCGCGGCGCGAGACGGTAGAAGCATGCGCCCCGCCGCGCCACTCAGGGCGCGAAGGCGAACTCGTCGAGCTCCCAGCCGTCGCGCGCCGGAGGCGGCGGCGCATTGCAGCGGGGCGGCTGGGCGTAGCCCTCGTGCACGATGAGGAAGAACGGGCCGGGCCCGGGGAGCATGACCGTCGTATCTGCGGGCACGTCGCCGCAGGTAACAGGCACGTCCACCGTCGAGCCGTCGCCCGCGACGAGCGTGACACTCTTCGGAGTGGAGAAGCTGGTCGAACAGACCCACCGATGTTTGACGCGCAGTGTGTTGCTGCCAGGCTCGTCTCCGAGACCCACGGTCAAAACGAACTCAGGACCGAGGACGATCTGGGTCGGCACGACCAAAAGGCCATTTTGGGCGACGGGGCTGATGGCTCGGGATACCCAAGCGGAGCTCGGCGGGGGATTGGTGAGTGTGCGGTCGGGGATCGCAGTGGTCGGTTTGTCGACGTTCAGGGGAAGCGTATTGCCATAGGCGCGACCGAGCACGTCCCGTAGTCCACTGACGTCGACTTCCAGATCGCCCAATGGAAAGGCACTGCTCTGGGCCGCTACGCGCACGACCAAGTCCGTCTCGCCTCCTGAAAGCAAAAGAGCTCGCGTCGAGCCCTTGATGTTGATGGTCGAGCGGGTCGTGAGATCAAGCGGCGTCGTCACGGCGATTTCGAACGACCCCGTCGCCCAGGTGGAAGAGAGCCCGAGCCTAGCCGTGGCATCGACCGGTCCCGCTTTTGGACAGAGGCGAGCAGGAGCTCTCAAGATACGCAGCCCATCGCTGCTCATGAAGGGGTCGGTGTTCTGGAGGGCGGTGCCCACGAGGCCCGACGTAGGTCCCACCAACTCACCGCCTTCGATGCCATTTCCACACACGTCGCTAACGGAAAGCCCCGTGATGTTGCCGGCCGCATCGAGCGTGCGTCTCGCCAACCTCTCCCCCGAAGGCGCACCGCGCACCTCGAGCACGACGGGAGCGTTGGGTACACGGCCGCTCGGGAAATAGATCGACTGGGTGACCGGATAGATCTGAGTTCCTCCATCATCGAGTGGAAAAGAAACGTCGGCGAAGAGCGTTGCGCCGAAAGGATTCGATCCGGCGAGGGTGCACGTTGGGTCGACACCACCCTCGCCATCCGTGCCCGCTTCGCGGCCCCCGTCGGCGTCGGGCGACCCATCACCGACGTCGACTTCGCCGCGAGCGTCGCCGTCCGTCGAGCCGTCTTCGCCGCCCTCGCGGCGATCCGTGCTCGCGTCGGGGCCACCCGCCGATCCCGCCGATCCCGCGTTGCCTCCGGACCCCGCGTTGCCTCCGGACCCCGCGTTGCCTCCAGCGCCAGATGCACCCGCCACTGCCCCCGTTGTGCCACCTGTGCCATTACCCCCGGCACCGCCGTTGCCCCCCTGAGCGCCGCTGTCGCCAGGCGCTGGCGGCGAATCATCGCACGCGGTAAAACCCCCCAAAAGCAAGCCGATTGCGGCAGCGCGCGTCCATGTCGAAGATCTCATCGTGCTCGTCCTCTTCTTGTACAGCGACTTCCCGACAGCGATACGCGCCGTCTAGGGCCGACCATTTCACGGCTTGGCACACTAATGCAAACGGCGTGCTAGCTGCCGATCGCTTCAGCAGGTGGGCGCCTGGCGCACGTCGAGGATGGTTTGCGTCTGTGCGTCACGTCGGCGTCGGCGAGGCTTAGAACGGCGGCCCTGATTGTTGGATGATGTGTTTCTTCACATCCGTTTGTAGCATTGGAGCAATCTGCTTCGGAGCATTGGAGACAGCACGCCACGAGTTCAAATCCTTCTCGGAGCGCCAGAACTCGAAAATGTTGATCCGAGCCGAATCAACGGGATCGGCGGTCATTGCAAAATCGAGGCACCCAGGCGCGTTTCGAGCACGAAGCACCATGTCTTTGAAGTTCTCGACCACCTCGTTTCGTCTCTTTGGATCAACGGTACACCAACCTGCGACGATGACTTTTTGCTTACTCATATCAATCGCTCCCATGACAGTTGTTTAGCGAAACAGCGCTCACTTGCCCTTGACGTAGCCGAGCGCCTCCACGATCTGTCCGTCCCGCACGCGCATTAGGTTCACCCCGCGGACTGAATTGCTTTCATCCTCGCCCCAGCGAAGCCGCCACCGGATCGTCGCCCTCTCGCCGCTGACCACGACCTCCTCGATGTCGAACTGGGTCCCCGGAGCGGTCGCGATCCGCCGCCACAGCTCCAGGCAAGCTTCGCGGCCGACATGGCGCGAACCGTTGGGGGCAGGATTGGCGTTTTCGATGACGCAGTCCGCGGCAATCAACTCCGGGAGCGCGTCCGGGTCGTGCTGCTGGAACGCCTCGTTGAACCGCCGGATGACCTCGGAGGTGGTCTGGCTCGCCTGGCCAAGGTCCGCGACGACCGGTGTCTTGGCGTACGCCAGAGCCTCCGCGATCTTGCCGTCGCGGACCTGGATCAGGGTCACGCCCCGCACCGAGCTCCCTTCACCCGCGCCGAAGCGGTAGCGCCAGCGTTGGGTCGCCCGGTCACCGGAAATGACCACGTCCTCGACCTCGAAGGACCCGTTCGGGTCAGCGACCATTGCCTGCCAGAAGGCGACATTGGCCTCGTAGCCTTCGACCCGCAGCCCGTCGGGGGCCGGTTGTATCGCTTCCATGATGCAATCCGGAGCGACGAGGTCGCGTATCGCAGCCGCGTCTTTGTTCTGGAATACGGCGATGAAGTGCCGTACGACCTCGGCAGTGGCGTTGCCTTGTGCGTGGTCGGTGAATGTGAAACGATTTGCGTCGGTCATGATCGTGCCTCCTTGTTTTTGGTCTCTCCAACATGCGCCGAGCGTGTTCGGACGACCTGATTCGGCGTCCGGATTTCTTTGCAGCGCATGAGCGAGCCCGATCCCCTTTCTGAAGCTTTGCGCAGCGTGCGCCTGAGCGGGGCGATCTTTCTCGAGGCCGAGCTGAGCGAGCCGTGGGGATTCGCTGCACCACCGGCCAGCGCCGGCGCGCATCTCTTAGCGCCGTCGGCAGAAAACTTGATCCTGTTTCACCTTCTCGTCGAAGGCGAGGCCGTCGCGCGGATTCCCGGCCAAGGCCGCGTGGCGCTCGAGGCAGGCGACATCGCCGTCCTTCCGCGAGGAGACGCTCACGAGCTCTGGAACGGGCGCGTGACCGAGCTCGTCGATTCATCCGCGTTGTTGCCGAAAATCCTCGAGGGAGCGATCGTGTCGGAGCGCGGTGGAGGCGGAGGCCGCATCACCAAGTTCATTTGTGGCTACATCGGCTGCGAACGCCAGGCCACGCGGCTGTTTCTCGCGGGGCTACCGCCCTTGTTCAAGGTGAACATCCGCCGCGATGCATCGGGCGAGTGGATCGAAAGCACCATCCGCCACCTCGCATCGGAGCCCGGCCCGGCCCGCGCCGGACGCGGCGCCCTGCTCGCGAAGCTCGCCGAGGCGCTGTTCATCGAGACACTGCGCCGTTACATGGCCGAACTTCCGCGGCAGCGGACCGGATGGCTCGCCGCCGCGCGCGATTCGGCGGTGGGCCGCGCCCTCGGCGCGATCCACCGTGAGCCCGCGCGTGCCTGGACGGTCGCATCGCTGGCCCAACAAGCCGGAGTGTCACGCAGCGTATTCGCGGAACGGTTTACCCGGCTGCTCGGCGAGGGTTCACTCACCTATGTCTCGCGTTGCCGCATGCAGCTCGGGGCGCGACTGCTCGAGACGACCGATGACACCGTGCTTCAGGTTGCGCAGAACGCTGGTTACGAGTCCGAGGCCGCCTTCAACCGTGCATTCAAGCGCGAGTTCGATCTCCCGCCCGCGCGCTATCGGAGTCTACGGCGCATGGGAGACCGAGCATCCGCGCGCTAGCGCCAGGGCCGTCACCCGGTGCGCACGAAGCGCCAGGCGCCGAGGTGATGGAAGCAGTTCGGCACGACGATCCAGCGAAGCTCGCCCAGCGCGCAGAGCGCTGCGCAGAACTCCTCCGTTGGCTCGGGCGGGCTGTGCACGAGGAGCCCGCCGTCTTCGAGTCGCAGCACCGTGCTCCGCGCGCGCAGACGAACCCCGCCAAACCATACCGGCCGCTCGCTCACCCAGATCGCGTCCGGGACGACGACGGACAGCTCGCTCGTGTCCATTCAGAACTCCGCGGCGGCCGTGCGTGCTGCCACGGCTCTCAGCGCGCTGACGATAGGGTCCAGCCGACGACCAGTCAATGGCGGACTGCGGCTCGGCGAGCGGCGGGCAACGTCGGTCGGTTTAGCTAGTGTCGGCCCTATGCCTGGGCGACACGGAAGCGTAGATGGGTGACGGTCCCCGTGCCGATCGGGTCAGCCTCCCGGACATTCGGACCGGCCGAGAATGCGTCCAGCGATATAGACGGTTAGAGCATCGATCTTTTTTTCTGCGAGTTGTCGATCGCTGCGGCGGGTGTTCGTCGCCCAAATGAAAGGACAAAACCACATGCGCAACATCATCTCTCTCGCTCACATCTCTCTCGACGGCTTCTTGGCGGGTCCCGATGGGGACATGGGCTTCATCGCCATCAACGATGAGCTCTTCGACCACACCTATCCGCTCATGAAGACGGTCGACACGGCCGTCTATGGCCGCGTCACGTACCAGTTGATGGAGGGCTACTGGCCCACCGCGGGTGACGCGCCAGATGCCAACGCGCACACGAAGAGTCACGCGCGCTGGTACAAGGACGTCTCGAAAATCGTGGCGTCACGAACGCTCGGACCCTCGAAGAACGAGAAGGTCCACGTGATCGCAGATCGCATCGTGGACGCGCTTGCCGCTGAGAAGCGCAAGCCGGGCGGCGACATCATGATCTTCGGAAGCCCCACCCTCACGCGCACGCTGGTGGCGGCCAATCTCGTCGACGAGTGGCGGCTCACACTGCAGCCCGTGATCTTGGGCGGCGGGCTTTCGCTGTTCCCGCAGCTCGAGAAGCGCACGCAGCTCGAGCTGCGCTCGTCGAAGACGTTCCGCACGGGCGTCATCGCGGCTCACTACGTAACCAAGCGCTAGGAGCGAGGCATAGGATCGCCCCGGAGGTTCCCGCGCGCGGATCAGGGGCGCATCGCGCCCCAGCGCGGGACGGGGCGACCGCTGATCACCGCACCGATGTCGGGCGCCGGGCCCGTGAAGCCGTCGGTGATGTTCGGGAGGGCCACTCCGACGCCGCGCACGTTTGCGTCCGAGCGCAAGGCGGCCGTGGTCTGCGCGGTGAACTCGGTGAGATGGTTCGCTCCCAGCGTGATCGGCGACTGGAACGGATCGCGATCGGTGATCACGTCCCCGGTGTGGCGCGCCGAGCTCGAGCCGAAAAGCGGCGGCGTCGTCGTGAGCCCGCTGCGCGCCGCAGCGATCGAGCCGAAGGAGCCGCCGGTGCTGCTCCACCACACCGATCCATCCGGAAACCATCCGTTGTGCGTGAAGTCGATGGGCTGGTTGGCGCCGGACTCGATGGCGAGCAGTTGCGTGCCCGTTCCTACGTACACCAAGAGGTTGTTCCGATAGGCCCAGTTTCGAAGATCGCCATTGTTGAACTGCACCCAGCCCCAGTCGGTCGTGCCGCTGGTGCGCACGATCGTATTGCTGTAAATCAAAAATCCGCTGTTCGTGTTGTTGAGTTTGAACGGACCGCGCATCGTGTTCACGACGATGTTTCTGAAGCAGTAGAGCGGTCCGCCCCAGATCGGATCGGTCGACAGGAACGTGGCGGCGTTCGTGATGTTGTTGTCGTAAAACGCCAAATTGCGCGTGCCGTAGTCGGCTTCGAAGGAATCGTCCCCGGTCATGGTGATGCGGTTCCGGTAGAAGTAGACGGCCGAGGAGTGGACGCCGTTGGTCACTGCGAAGGAGTCACCGAAGCCGTTCAGCGTGTTCTCGAACGCGCAATTCCCTTGGCCGGGGAGCCGGATGCCGTCGTCGTTCCAAGTCAGGTTGGTTTCGATGAAGGGCTGCGTCCACACGTTGTTGCCGTGAAGATCGCAGTCGTAGACGAGCACGCCTCGCACTGTTCCGGACGCCACGACGCCCATGTCGGCGCCGCGGATGTCGACGCTGCGAATCGTCACATCCTCTTGCGTGGCGCCGTCCCAGAACGAAATGGCGTGCGAGCTCGCGTTCGTTCCCGAGTCCGTACCGGAACCCTGCAGCGTCAGGTTCTCGAGGACCACGTTGGAGGCGGCCTGGAGCTGGAGGACGTTGCCGCTCGCAGCGTGCAGCACCACACCGGCTCTGGATTGCCCCCGAATGTAGACGGGTGCGGACGCCGAGCCGGAGGATTTGAGAGCGAGACCGGTCACGTCGTACGTACCGTTGGCGAGCTCGAGCACGTTTCCGGGAGTCAAGGCGTCGAACTTTGCCTGTAGATTGTCGGCAGGCGCCGCGTGCACGGTGGCGGCCGGCGCTGCTGGGGGAAGCGCGCGCGTCGTGATCCGTGCGATCAGCGTCTGCGCAGCCTGACCCGGCTCGCTCAGCGTCAGCTCCACGTCGTACGCCGTACCGGGCGAGAGATCGAAGATGCTGCCCGCGAAGCTGTCGACCGGCGCTTGCGGAGCCCCGCTGGCAACCCACGCGGGGTTGATCCGAAGCAGCGGATGACCAACCTTCCAATCGGTGTCGATCGCCCGCCGGTAGCGCATTGCGAGCTTGCTGTCCGCCGCGACGGCTCGGCGCATCGTCAGATAAAGAGCGATTTGCTCGGGCGTCGCTCGCTCGACGGTCAGGGTCAGCGCGTCGATACCGCCGCCATCCAGCGGAGGCGGCATGGCGTCTCCCACTCCGCCGTCACCGGCTTGCCCGCCGCTCCCCGCCTGCGCGCCACTGCCGGCTTGCCCGCCGTTACCGCCTTTTGCCCCGCTCCCGGCCTGCCCGCCGCTGCCGCCGTCAGGCTTGGAATTCGCGCCGGGCCCCGACTCATCCGAGCCGCATGCGCTTGCTACCAGAACGCAGGCGAGCAAGCTGATTCCGAGCGAAACGAGGCCGCGCATCGTACGCAAGTTTCCGTCAGCTCGGACCTGCGGTCAATCGCGCCAGTCCGAGCCCGGTGCTCGAGCCGTTTCTAGAAAGACCGCCGACCAGAATCTCTCCGTCGAGCTGAATCGCGACGCACGCGGCGCTGTCGGCGGCCCCCGCGTGCCGCCGTCACTCTGGCACAGCCATTTGCGCTCGCCCCGCGCGCAGTCCGCAGGGGGAAACGTGCCGGCGCGGATCGCCGAAACGCGGCGCTCGCCGCATTCGCGGAAGGTGTCGCTGATGTACGAAGCGCCGACGATCGCGTGGGTGGTCGCGTCGTAGACGAGCTCGACACCTGGTTCGAAGGCATTCGTCTGAAAGCCGATGACCTCGAGGTTGCAGGTGGGATAGACGTCGAGGCGCGATCCGAACGGCCGGCAAACGGCGCTCGCGGTGGCGTGGTCGAGACACGCTCCGGGGCGGCTGCAATAGCAATCGAGCGCCTGGATTCCGAAGGTCGTGGGCGAGGCAGGGTCGGGCGAACAGGCGCACGCCGCGTCGTCACGCGTGCCGCCGTCGCTCGTGTCGTCGGCGCTCGCGTCTCCGCATCCCATGAAAAGCGCGACCGCGGTCCAAGCAGCGATCCGAGTGAGCTGGAGCTTCGCCATCGATGCGGTCATGACACCCCTTTGCCTGCATCAATATCGCAATAGGCATGCCACGGGTTGAACGACCCGGCGCCCGCTGGAGACCTGGAGACAGCGACCTACGCGGAGAAGCGGCTCATTTCGGCGCGAATGTGCCAGTTGCCTGACAACCATGTCCGGGTGGAGGACGTACTTGTCGTGATAGTCGGCGGGGAGATCGAACAACTCGACATCGAGCCGCTGATGGCTGCGTTTTTGCGGCGTGTCGAGATTCTAGCGTCGCCAGACGCATCGCGCGGCGGCGCGTCGGCGGACGGGCGCTAATCCGTGCAACGATTGTTGCGGCGGACTGCCCCCTTCTGCTCCTCGGGGCCTACCCTAGAAAATCGCGGACATTCCAAGATTGCCAATGATGTACTGATCGAGCGCCCCAGCCGCGACGTATTCCGCCTCGGGGTCCGCATGCGTATTCGAGAAGATGCGGGCGTAGGTCAACGCCAGACGAACGTCCACCCATGGCATGACCGGATAGGTGCCGCCGATCGTCGCGTCCACGCCGAAAATGCGCGCATTGGGAAATCGTTCGGTCAAGGGCCCGGCCGACAAGATGTTCATGTACCCGGCGCCGCCCAAGAGCGAGAAGACGCCGAGCGGGACACGCACGTCCGCGCCCGCCCGCAGGTACCTGTATTGGACGGGGGGCGCTTCCGCGACGAGTTCAGGGTCACCGCCGAAGAGGAACGACCAAACGCCATACGTTCCTTCGAGGCCGATGAGGGGGCTTTCCTTCGTTTTGCCTGCGAGAATACGGCCGCGCAATCCGACGGCGTAGCGCCAGAAGAGGGCCCGCGCCGTCTGGGTGCCATCCGCGCTCTTCGATTCGAGCGCCAGGGAGTTCGCAACTCGGAAGGCCAAACCGATGTCCTTTGCGACGTTGATGCCGCTCGCCGCCGCGGGATAAATCTCGCCGCCAATGGAGTAGATGCCGACCGCGGGGGCGCGGTAAGCGCGGAGCGGTCCGTATAACGGCTCGATGTAGTTCAGTGAGCGACGTGCGACACCGACCGCAACCTCGGCGAACACCATTGAGTTGGTGTGGTCGAGGGGGCGGCGCTTCGTGGCGGGCGCATTCTTTTCGGATGTCTCGACCGATTCTTCGTCTTGCTTCGGGGCATCCGGGACCGCGCTCGGCGCGGGAAGCTCCGGAGAGGCCGTCGCCGGTGCGGCGGCCGGAGGTGACGCAGCAGCCGTCGCTGGTGCGGCCACCGGAGAGGATGGGGCGGCGGCCGGGGAAGACGGTGCGGCTGACCGCGTCGGTGCGGTCGATCCGCCAGGCTCCTCAGCAGCGGGTGGCGGCGACTGGGTCCCCAGTAAAGTGGAAAGACGGGCCACCACGGGCGGTGCCGCCTTCTGACCTTTCGGAAGCGCGATATCCTCATCGATCATGGGTTCGCTCTGGGTGCTGACGAGCAGGACGACATGCATCGACTTGGCGCCGGCTCCGGATGGCCGCGCGAGTACCAAGAGTACGCCGGTGGCACCCACCCGCTTCATACCGCGACGAACGGCCAGGATGGTGGCTCTGCGCGTTCGCGGGTTGACCAGCGCTTGGCCCACGGATCCCGTGACGCCCTGGTCCGCGACTGCGACGAGCAGAGCTGCCGAACCTTCGAGCCTCACCCCGGGCAGACCGGAGCTCGCGATTTCTCGCCTAGCTTCGGTGTCTGTCCCTTCGACGACGAGAATGATGGTGGGGGAGTTCGCCGGCGCGGCGAAGACCGGAGTCGTCATCCACAACGAAACCGAGAGAACGAACCCGATGGCGAGTTTAATCATGGTCGCGTTGGTGAATCGATGTTGGTGTGCGGGAACGTAGACGGCGTATCCTGTAGACGAGCGCGAGAAGGAGGCCAACCGTCGACCCCGATCCGATCGGGGCGCGGCGCCCCACTTCGCAGCCCGCGCAGCCGCCTCCCCGCGGCGAAGCTGTGGGTAGCGATGCGGCCAATGGTTCCGATCCGCACCCCGCACCCTCGCAGGCTGCGCTCTGCTTGCACCCAGTACCCCCCGGGCAATTCGGAGCGGTCTTGGCGCGGATGGGTTGGGGCTGGCTATCGGCGCAGGCCTGTGGCGGCAGCTCTCCTACGAAGTGGGGCAACGCGGCGGCGAGATCCCCTCTAATTTGTACCTTGTTCGGGCTGCCGTTCGAACCGCTCTGCGCGACGATGTTCTCGTACTTGTTGAACGCGGTCGTGTAATACGTGATCTCCCCTTCCTGCGCCGTCAGTTCGCATGGCAGCACGCCCTCGTAACTGCCCCCTTTGACGGGCTTGAGCTCCAAGCGCACCGTGCTCGGGACGCCAGGTCCGACATATTCCGTGACGACCTTGACGACTTCGACCCTCTCAGGTTCGATGCGCGGGGGAGGA
>DATHES010000082.1:0-47964 GCA_035318465.1 Polyangiaceae bacterium | reverse complement strand
ATCCCACCGACCCCGACGCGGACGCGGTGTTTGCGCGCAAGGGGATCGTGCTGCTGCCGGATATTTATGCCAATGCCGGAGGGGTGACCGTCAGCTATTTCGAGTGGGTGCAGAACGGGCAGCAGTTTTACTGGGACGAGCAAAGGGTGAACGACGAGCTCCGCGCGGTCATGCGTAACGCCTATGCGCATCTCAAAGCCACGGCGCTGCGCCTGCGGTGCGATCTGCGTACGGCCGCGTTCGCCCTCGGGATCTCGCGGGTCGCCAGGGCGACGGCGCTGCGCGGCATTTGAGCTCAAGAACCGGCGGTTCTTGAGCTCATCACTCCCCTTCGGAGGCTTCGCCCTCGCCCCGCCGGAGCAAGGCACTTCGCTTCGCTTCGCGGGCCTCCGTGGACTCGTCCCGTTCCTGGACTCCGGGAACGAAGGCGCCGGAACAGGGCCCCACCCCCACCGTACCTCGGCACGGAAAGGTCCCTTTTTCCGCATATCACTGTCGATCCGAATCGGTGGTAACGTGCCGCCCCATGAAACTCGCCTGCGCAAAGTTCCTCGTTTCGATGGTGGCTTTTTTCGGGGTCTTCGTGCTCACCGCGTCGACCGCTTTGGCGGCCGGCTCGATCACGTACGCGAAGACGCGGATCACAGAATCGGGCGGCGGCTGGCACCTGCAGATGACCATCGTTTACGGTGGCAAGCCGGCGCTGGCGCACGTACCCATGCGGTTCAAGTTTACGCCCGTCGCTTTCTTCGAGAGCTTCCTCGACGACAAGCACGGCGACAAGCCGCAGAAGCGGACGATCCCGCTGGTCGGACAAACGCCCATCAACGAGAGCGTGGACGTCGATTTCGCCGACACGCGCGGCAAGATCTTCGACCGCACGAGATTCGATTTCACCATCGGCCGTTCGCACAACTTTGCCGCGGGCGAGTACAGCGTCGTCGTCAATCGCGCCGACGGCGCGCAGATTGGCACGCCCACGAAGTTGATCTTGGAGGGCGACAATCCGGTCATCGACCGGCGGGCCATTTCCTTCGTCGACAGCAGCAAGAAGAAGGACGACAAGCCGGTGACCGCCGCGACGGCTGCCCCGGCCAGCACCGAGAGCGCACCGGCCGCGGAGAGTGCCCCGGCGGCCGCGACCGAATCGACGCCCGACCCGGCATCGTCGGCGAGCCCGTCCGAGGAGACGCCGGACCCGACCGCAGCGGCCAAGGTGCCCCCGGGCGGTTCGAAAGGGTGCGGCTGCCGTGTGGCGGGAGATTCCACGTCGTCTTCGGGTGCGCTGGTGGCGCTCGGCCTCGTAGGTGTGGCATCCTTGCGTGTTCGGCG
This sequence comes from Polyangiaceae bacterium, assembly GCA_035318465.1. Taxonomy (GTDB): domain Bacteria; phylum Myxococcota_A; class Polyangia; order Polyangiales; family Polyangiaceae; genus DASWDH01. Next base: position 46,632 of record DATHES010000082.1, on the reverse strand, counting down.
CGGTCGTTCTTCGTCGCGACGAGCAGGTTGACCTCCCTCAGCGGAGGGGACAAAACGTCCACCCACGACAGAGACGGGTGAGCCGGGTACCTCGTCGCCAGACAGGTACCGGCCGCGGAGAGCCGATTGACGCAGACAGAGCCGACAACCAAGGAGACCGGGCGCGCGAACCAGCGGCGGGCCGAGATCCTCCGTGAGCTCAACGCGGGAAAGCCGTCCACGGCTCGCCTCGAGCACGAAGGGAGCATTCCGCTCGGACCAGCCATGCTCGTGCAGAAGTACCGGCTCGGCAACGGGCTGACCGTGCTGACGAGCATCGATGCGAGCGCCCCGGTCGTCAGCTACCATACCTGGTTCGCCGTCGGTTCGCGGCACGAACAGGCCGGCAAGACGGGGCTCGCCCACCTGTTCGAGCATCTCATGTTCAACGAGACGGAGAATCACCCGGCCGGGAGCTTCGACCGCACCCTCGAGGAAGCGGGCGCGGAAAGCAACGCCGCCACCTGGGTCGACTGGACGTTTTACCACGAGAGCATCCCCCGCGACCGCGTGGGGCTCGTCATCGAGCTCGAAGCCGAGCGCATGTCGAAGCTCGTGCTGCGCGAGCCACAGGTGACGAGCGAAAAGGAAGTGGTGGCCAACGAACGCCGCTACCGCGTCGACGACGACGTGGAAGGCGCGGTGAGCGAGCTCCTCTACAAAACGGCGTATACGACCCACGCTTATAGCTGGCCGACCATCGGCTGGATGGCCGACATCGAAGGTTTCACCACCGAGGACTGCGCCCACTTTTACCGTACGTACTACGCGCCCAACAATGCCACCGTCGTCGTCGTAGGAGACTTTCGCGAGCGCGACCTCCTTTCCAAGATCCAAAAGGCCTATGGGGGGCTCGAAAGCGCCGAGATCCCGGTCGAGGACGCGAAACCCGAGCCGCCGCAATCCGAGGAGCGCCGGCTCAGCGTGAAGAAGCCGACCGCGACCGACAAGCTTGCCATCGCCTACCACGGGCCGGCTTTCGGCGACGTCGACCACGTCCCGCTCACGGTGCTCTGCGAGGTCCTTTTCTCGGGGCGCTCGTCGCGTGCCCACCGGACGCTGGTGCAACAAGACGAGATTGCCACCGAGCTGCGCGGCTGGGTGAGCACGTTCCGCGATCCGGGACTCTTCGAAATCTACGCCACCGCCCGCCCAGGAAGGACCTCGGCCGAGCTCTTGGTCGCCCTCGACCGTGAGATCGCTCGCGTCGTCGCCGAGCCCATCACGTTGACCGAGCTCGAAAAGGTCAAGGCCAAGGTCGAGCTGGCGCTGGTACAGAGCTTGGAGACGGCCAGCGGCAAAGCCGAACAAATAGGCTTCTATCACACCGTTCTCGGGGACCCGAGCGGCGCATTCTCTCGCCTCGACGCCTACCGTCGCACGACGCGCTCCGATCTCTTGCGCGTGGCGCGGCGCTATCTCGTGGCACAGCGGCGTACACTCATCGAGGTGCACCCCGAGACCGGCAGCGATGAGCGAGGTTGACGTGAGCCACGCGACGGGCGACGTCGAGGTGGCGAGGCCGAGCCACACGCTCGCCAACGGCGAGCCGCGCATCTTCGTCGAGGACAGCCGCGCTCTTCCGCTGGTCAGCATCGCCATCGCTCTGCGTTCCGGGGCATCGTCCGATCCGGTCGGCAAGGAAGGCCTCACACGGGTGATGGTGCGCATGCTCCGCCGCGGATGCCGGGGGATGAGCTCGCACGAATTCGAAGAGACCGTGGACTTGCTCGGCGCCGAGATCTCGGCCGACGTGTCGTCGTCCGTCATCACCCTCCACGCCGATGTCATCACACGATCGCTCGACCGGGTGGTCGATTTGCTGGCCACGATGATGGCCGAGCCGACGTTCGACGAGGTCGAGATCGGCAAGCTCTTGCGCGAAACGCAGGGCGAGATCGTGGAGGCGCGCGACAGCGACCGGTCCCTCGCCACGCGACATTTTCGCCGCCTCGTCTTCGAGGGGCACGCCTACGGCCGGCGCGTCGGCGGCACCATCCCCACCGTGCTCGGCTTGACGCAAGCCGACGTGCGCGCGCACCACGCCCACCATTTCAAGCGCGGCAACATCGCCATCGCCTTTGCCGGCGACGTGCGCGAGGCGCGCGCCGCCGAGCTCGCCGAGCGCCTGCTCGCCGCCTTGCCCAAAGGGCGACCGGTGCCATCGGAAATCGCGTCCCCCGAGCGCCACGGCAAAAGGCGCCTCGTTTTCGTGGACAAACCGGAACGAACCCAGACGCAGATTCTGCTGGGAGAAGTGGGGAGCCATCCCCGCGATGCCGATCACATCGCCCTCCACGTCGCCACCACGATCTTCGGCGGCACCTTCACTTCGCGCATGATGCGCGCCATTCGCTCGGAGCGCGGCTGGTCCTACGGCGCCTACGCTCGCCTCCCTTACGACAAAGAGCGCGACGCGTTCAGCATGTGGACGTTCCCCGCCGCCAAGGACGCCGCCGCCTGCATCGCGCTCGAGCTCGAGCTGCTCCAGGCCTGGCGCGAGAAAGGCATCAGCGCGCGCGAGCTCGCTTTCGCCAAGCGCTACCTCGTCCGGTCGCACGCCTTCGACATCGACACACCGCAGAAGAGAGTCCATCAGCGGCTCGACGTCGACTTGTTCGACTTGCCCGCCGACTATCACGACAAGTACATCGACCACGTGCAAGCCGTGACGCTCGACGAAGCCAACGAATCCACGCGCCGCCGCGTCTCCAGCGACGATCTCGTGGTCTCCGTGGTGGGAACGCACGCCGAGATCGGCGAAGCCGTGGCCACCGCCGTGCCGGGCCTCGCCAAGGTGGAAGTCGTGGCGTACGACGCGGAGTAGGGGCTTGCGTCGTCGGACGCTTTGCCTTTGTCCGCAGCGGGACGCTGGGAGCCTTCCAGATCTTCGCCCTCGACCAATCCCATCTCCCCAGAGTCGAACAACTCATGACGAAGTACCGCGATCTTCCGATGGATCTCGCGGATGCTTCCCTCGTCATCCTGGCCGAAGAACTCGGCTCGGGTCGCATCCTTTCCACCGACAAGCGTGATTTTGGCGGCTATCGCTGGAAAAATCGCAAACCGTTTCGGAACCTGCTGAGCGAGTGACCCCGGAGCAGGCGAGGCGCTCCGCGGCCGCATGGTCCTGCCACGTCCGTGATCGGCGAGCGGGAAGCGCATGGGTGGGTCGCCGTCCGCGGACGTGGCGAGGTGCGCTAAGCTAGCAGCATGGCCAAGGTTCCCGTCGACGCTCGGGTGGTCGATTCGTGCCGGGAAATCGCGGCGAACATCGCCGACGACGTACAGCGCTTCATCGAGGGGCACACCACCGTGGGTGTCGAGCGAACGACGGCGCGGGCCTACGGCGTGGAAGGCCTCGACGACCAGGGCGCGCCGCTCGTCAACGTGCTCGTCGACCGCTGCCACGCACAAGGGCTGCTCTCGCACGGCATTGCGCTTTTCTTGGGTGGGGCACTCGCCAACGGCGCCCCCTCGGTCAACGACGCCGCCGAGCGCCTGGCCTACGGTCGCGATTGGGGGCCCCTCCCGAGCGACACGGCGGGTGCGAAGAAAGCTCTCGTCGCGCACACACGCGACGCCATTTTGCGCATCGACGCGGCGCGCGACCAGCGCGAAGCCACCAAGGCCAAGTTCCCGGCCGCGCGCACCCCGCTCAAGTACGTCATCGTCGCCACCGGCAACATCTACGATGACGCGCTGCAGGCCAAGGCCGCCGGATTTGCCGGCGCCGACATCGTGGCGGTCATTCGCGCCACCGCGCAATCGCTGCTCGACTTCGTCCCTCATGGCCCCACCACCGAGGGGTTCGGCGGGACGTTCGCGACGCAGGAAAACTTCCGCATCGTGCGGCGCGCCCTCGACGAAGCGAGCGCCGCCTACGGCCGCTACATCTACCAGACCAACTACTCGTCCGGCCTCTGCATGGCAGAAATCGCCTGGATGGCGGCGGTCGAGCGGCTGGACATGCTCCTCAACGACGCCATGTACGGGATCCTCTTTCGCGACATCAACATGTGCCGCACCTTCGTCGACCAATACGTGTCGCGCCGCATCGTCGCGCGCAGCGGCATCATCATCAACACCGGTGAAGACAACTACCTCACCACCGCCGACGCCGTGGAGAAGGCGCACACCGTGCTCACTTCGCAGTTCATCAACGAGGCTTTCGCCAAACGCGCGGGGCTCGCGGAGGAGCAAATGGGGCTCGGCCATGCCTACGAGATCAACCCGCGCATCGAGGACAGCTTCCTCCTCGAGATCGCGCAGGCCCAGCTCATCCGCCAGATCTTCGATCGCCACCCGCTCAAGTGGATGCCCCCCACCAAGCACAAGACGGGGGACATTTTTCAGAGCCACGTGCACGACGCCATGTTCAATCTGGTCGGCGTGGCCACCGGGCAGTCCATCGAGCTGCTCGGCATGTTCTCCGAAGCGATCCACAATCCGCTCCTCATGGACCGGTACCTGTCCTTGAAATCGGCGGAATACATCTTCAATACGGCGCGGCATCTCGGCGACGAGATCGAATGGAAGCGGGGCGGTATCGTCGAGACCCGCGCGCGCCAGGTGCTGAGCGAGGCGCACGATCTCTTGCGCGAAGTGGAACGGGAATCCATCTGGGAAGCGGTCGCCAAAGGGGCTTTCGCCGACGTCAAACGCAAGCGCGACGGCGGCAAAGGCTTCGCCGGTGTCGTCGCCAAGGGGCCGACATACTTGAACCCGTTCGTCGACGCTCTCGAGAAGGGCAAGGGCTGACCATGCACCCCACCGAGCCGAAACTGGTCACCGCCTATGGCGACCGCGAGGGGGACGGCATGGTGCAGATGTCGTTCGTGCTCCCCCTGCCGCCCTCGGCCAAGGCACGCGAAGGCGCCAAGCGGTTTGCCGAGGCGCACGGGCTTACCGAGCCGCTCGTCACCACGATGGAAGAAGCCGCGGCCGGGTACACGTATTTCGTCGTCTATGGCCGTTCGTCGCACAGCATCGACATCAGCCGACTCGAAGTCTCGGAGCTCGAGACCCATACGCTCACCCACGACGAGATCGAGGAACGCGTCGCGAAAAGGCTGGGACGCCGGATCGTCGTGGTCGGGGCGTGCACCGGCAGCGACGCACACACCGTCGGGATCGACGCCGTTCTCAACTACAAAGGGTACGCTGGCGACAAGGGGCTCGAGAGCTACAAGTGTTTCGAAGCGCACAACCTCGGCGCCCAAGTCGAAAACGTGGAGCTTGCCGCGCGCGCATGTGCGCTCAAAGCCGACGCCATCCTCGTCAGCCAGGTGGTGACGCAGCGCAACTGTCACAAGGACAATGCCAACGCGCTGGTCGAGCTCTTGCGCGCGCAGAACCATCGCGACAAGGTGCTTCTGTTGCTCGGCGGTCCGCGCATCGATCACAAGCTCGCGCTCGAGCTCGGGTTCGACGCAGGGTTCGGTCCGGGGACCAAGCCGAGCGACGTCGCGAATTTTCTGGTGCAGCGGCTGTGCGGCGAAGAGACGGCGTCGGGGCGTCCCTTGGCACCGAGCAAAGGGTGACCCGTCAGGGGGCGCGCGGCCCAGTTTGGCACAGTCCACCATCGCGTGAAGGAGAGCGGGAAGCGCCCTACATCTCGATTCCGATGGGACAAACTTGCCGTCGGCCGTGGACCGCCCCCGGTGGTCCGCCTCTTGCTCCGTTGCGAGTCATGCCGGTCTTTGACACACGTCGATCGATCGCTCGTGATGCTCGAATGATCGCAGTCCTCGCGGTCGGCACATTCGTGGCGTGCGGGATCACCGAGCCCAGTCCTCCTGTGGATGCCGGCGAGCGAAGCGATACTTTCGCGAAGGAGGACCGTGCCGAGGTCGATGTCGCCAGGCCCGATGTGACCGCTGACGTGATGCATTGGCCCGACGCGGGCCGAGACGACGACGTAGGCCCGGCAGCCGATTCGACACCTCGTGATGCGGCGGACATCGACCCGACGGTCCAAGATGCCCTGGCCGATGCAGCGCCAAGCGATGTCGCCGACGCCGATGCCGCGTTTCGCGACGCGCCGGACGGCGACGGCGGTTGCCAATGCATTCCCTGGGATGTCGAGGCGGGGGACCAGCCGGTGGCCACGACGTCACTACCGTGCTTTTTGAAGGGCGACTTTTGGGGCTACGACTATGCGGCCTACGCGGCCGACCCGTGCTTCGGGCTTCGCGGATCGTCGCCGGCGACCATCATCGGTCATCGCAGTGAGGGAACGTACGCCGAACGCAATCTGATCGGCGTGTGGACGTCGAACCTTACCGGCAGCGTGAGGTTCGGGTACTTTTACGACGCCACGACCAAAGCGCTCCTCGGCGCGGTGCGCACGGGGAACGGTTCGGATCCGCTCAGTTGCACCTCGAGGCCCGGACCCGGCAACTGGTACATTACGGTCCACGCCGGAGTTCTCCCCGACTGCGACATTCGGTCGACGGGGGTCAGTTGCTCGGCAACGTCCGGCCGAGAAGTCTGCGGTCCTCCGGAAGCGGGCATGGCCGATGCCGACGCGGGTCGGGATGACGCGTATGACGTCGATGCCAACGACGCCACCACGACCAACGCGGACGCCGAGTGAGCAGCGCGGTCCGTCGCGGCGACGTGTCTCACCCTAAAACGGTGTGGTACGCAGCCGACAGCGCCGCGAAACGCGCGGCCATCGCGCGGCGCTCTTCCTCGCTCGCATCGATGTGACGATCGGGGTGAATGCGGATCGCGATTTGCCGAAACGCCCGGGTCACCTCCGTCAACGTCGCTTGCTCGTCGAGCCCGAGCACGGCGAGGGCCTCGCTCCGTCGTCGCTTGGATGAGTCGGGTAAGGCCGTATGGCGCCGCGATTCGGCGCGATCGTGGCTACGCGAAGGTCTCCCCGCGCGATCGCGCGCGCGGGGGCGGCCCCGCAGAAATTCGCGGGGCGTGAGCGGAGCCGTCGGACATGGCGGCGTTCCGCATGCCACGTGAAACGAGAGTGTCGCTTCACCGATCTGGAAGAGCGCGTCGACCTTCGACCGCAGTTGCTTGCGCAGGGCGGCGCCGACGACGTCGCGCGATACATAGCCTTCCTCGACGAGAAGCTCCCCTACCGGGCGACTGGTGCCCGCCGAAAGGCGCTGCCGTAGCCGGCGCTGCGCCGCTGCATCGAGCAGACCGTGCTGCATCAGGATTTCGCCGAGCATGGGGACGCGCGACTCGGTCTCGACCGCCACGACCTCGCCGCGGGAGAGAAAGATGCGGTGTTCGCGACCTCCGCCGTTGGCCACGGTTTCCCGCAGTCGAACCAGTCCCGTCACGCGTGCACGCAGCAGCGCCCCCAGCACGTCGCCGAGCGTGGTCTCCGAGAGTCGACCCGGGATCTGCACCCTTCACGGATTAGCTGGGGGCCGCAGTTGGGCCAACTTCCAGGCCCGCGCCGGCCTCAGCGCGTCGCGCTGCCCGAAGCACCGACGGCGACGCGCGCCACGCCTTCCGCTTTGACCGGACGACAGCCGCCTTCGCCGCACACCACGGCTCGAGCCAGGACCTTGAGCTCACCGACCCCGTCTGCCGTCGCCGCGAGTGCCAGCGATAGATCGGCCCCCTCAGTGTCGTTGCGCTTGGCATCGCCGACGGCCACGCGCGTTCGCAGGGGAAGCGCAAACGGCGGCGCCGACAAAACGATGGCATCGCTCCAGCGAAGCGCTCCCCCTCCCGGTCGCACGCCCACGAGGCACTGCACCTTCCCCGGCCCGGGAAGCGGATCGCACTTGATCTCGACGACCAGCGAGACCCCGCGGACGTCGCCATCCGCGCGTGCGACCCCGGCGGTCAGCGCGAACGCAGCCGCGGTCAAAAAGAGTCGCGTCCCGCGCCATCGCCCCATCCCGCGATCAACCCCGCGGCGGCGCATAGAAATCGACGAGTCGAATGGGTTCGGGGGAGAGCTCGAGGTGCACCTTCTGGCGCTTGCCCACGGGATCGCCCCCGATCTGAAACTCCGTCGGAGGGTCGGTCTCGATGGCGACTTTCTCCACGAGGTAGTCGAAAATGATCTCGAGGTTCTCGTATTGGCCCTTCCAGATGGAGGGGAAATTGGCAACGACGGTGAAGGAGCCAATCGTCGAGATGCGCAGGTTCATGCGGTCGGCGCGTTCCTCCGCAAAGGGGAAGCAGCGAAAGCCGAATCCGTAGTAGGGAATCGTCGAAACCGACGCGATCCGCGCTCGGCCCTCGTAGATGACTTCGCCTTTGCGGATCGGGCGGCCGACGATGCTCCCCTTCTCGCCCAAACGGTAGGCGTCGGCCCCTTCATTGACCACCCGGATATGGGGCACCGGCCGAAACAGGAACGCGGGCAGCGACTTGGTCGCGGACGAGATGACGTAGGCCATGGCGCCGGGGATGAGGTGACGAAAGGGCCCGCGAGAAATGGCGTTTTTCACCTGGTTGTAGTCGCGCAGAACGAGCGCATCGATGCCGAAGCCGCAGAAGGGCGCGAGGTATTCCTCCACCTCGATAAGGCGAACCGGGCGGGAACCGGCGTCTCCGCGCAACCGCTCGATGTCGACCTGCAGCCCCCCGCGTTTGGCTTGGCTCGCGCCGATGACCCAGGCCAGGGCATTGCCCGTGCCGAGGCGCAAGAGGCCGAAACGGGGGGGAACTTTCCCGAGCCGGCGGGCTTCCCGGACGATGTCCGAGACCATGACCGTAAAGGTGCCATCACCGCCCCCGAGCAAGACCGTGCCATAGCCACGCTCGACGAGCGCCCGGGCAATGTAGCGCCCCTCTTCGACGCGGCGCGAGACGAACAGCTCACCCGCGGAGAGGATCTGATCGAGTGTGTCGATGACCTCGTCGTTGACGCTCTTGGCGTTGCCGTTGACGACAACGGCGATTCGCTGGCTCGGCGGGACGATGGGTTCCTCGCTCGTCACGGCGCCAGCACTCTGGGGGTACTCACCCCCGAATTCCGACGAGTTCGAGTGGCTCGCCATGTCGACGCTGTACCACGAAGCAGTTCGGCGCGTCCGTGACGCGTCGCTACCTCGGTCCATCGTTCGCCAAATTTCGGAGTCGTGACGAGTTGTTGTGGGGACGGCGCCGAACGGGTGCTCGGAGACGTCGAAGCGAGTGTTGGGGGGGACGCGCCGCGTAAGTTGCTGGACGTATGTGCCCCTTTTTGTTAAAGCAATCGTTGGGAACGGGCTTGGTAAGCGGCTCAAGTGGTCGCAACAGCACCGCGGGAGCGGGGACCAATGTCGAAAAAGATAAAGGATTCTAGGGGGATGGGAAAGCTCAAAGTTACTAATGGCGCCGCGAGGCCGAGCAAACCTCCCGCGGCCAAAGGGGCTCCCAAGCGCTCGATGCCCGTGGCGAAAATGTCATCGGCGCTCGCTCGACGTCTTCAGGAGAAGCCCGTGGGAAAAGAAATGAAGAGCAGTCCGCCGCCGGCCGAGCCGGACGCTTCGGCCGCCTTGCCGAAGCGTAAGCTGGGTCTCCGGGGCGCTGCCCCGTGGGCCGCCCGTCACGCCGCCAAGCATGCGGCCGAGGCGCGGGCACGTGCGGCTGAGCCGCCGCCCCCCGGAAGTGCGCGGGCCACCATTCGCGTGCCATCCGGCGCCGAGGAGCTCAAAGCCAAGATCGGCGAGCTGCACAACGCCTTGCTCCAGATTCGGTCCTACCGGAAAAACCTCAACAAAGGGTTCTTCGACATCGGCGGGGTCCTGAAGGACATCCAGGCACGCAAGCTCTACGAGGCCAAGGGATACGGGTCGTTCGAAGCCTTCCTCGAGCGCGAAATCGATCTCGGCAAGACGACGTCGCTCAAGCTCATCAAGATCTCGGGCATCTTCATCAAGGCGGCCGCCATCGAGTTCGGCATGGAGAAGCTTTTCGGCGCGCTCCACGCGCTCGACGCGTCCCTCGAAGCGCCCGCCAAGTCGGGACCTCAACCCCCCGCCTCGGCTCCCCCCACCCCGAGGGTCGCGCTTCCGATGAAGCCCCCGCTCGGCCGGGTCGGCTGACGACGACGCAACCGAACGCGGCGCCGCTCGGAACCGAGCACGCGCCGCGTCCGCGAACTATTCTCAAACGAGTACGGCGAACTTCAGGTAGCGCCCCTCGGGCCACGCCGGCACGGTGGGGTGGTCCCAGGGCGGGCCGTGCATCTCGACGAGAGAAAGATCGGTACGGCCGGTCGCGGCGTCGTCGAGTGTCGTCGCGAAGTCTTCCGCGGACACGTGACTCGAGCAGGAGCTCGCGCAGAGGATGCCGTGCGGGGCGAGCACCGCCGCGCACGCGCCGTGCAGGCGGCGGTACGCGGTGAGGGCGCGCGGTCGCGATTTCTCGCTGGGGGCGAAACTCGGCGGATCGCTCACCACGAGATCCCACCGCTGCCCCTTTTTCTGCGCCGACTCGAGAAATACGAAAGCGTCGGCGGTGACGAAAGCGTGCGCGCTCGGGTCGATGCCGTTGGCGCGCATCGACGTTTGTGCGGTGGCGTGGGCGGCCTGCGCGAGATCGACCGACGTGACGTGCTCGGCGCCGCCGAGGACGGCCGCGGTGGAAAAGCCGCCGGCGTAGCTGAAGAGGTTGAGCACGCGCCGCCCGCGCGCAAGCTCGCCGACGCGACGGCGGTTGTCCCGCTGGTCCAGGAAAGCGCCCGTCTTTTGACCGCGCAGGAGATCGACGACCATGGACACGCCGTTCTCGCGCACGGTGATCGTTTCCGGCGGCGCGTCTCCCGCGAGGGGACGCAAGCGCTCATCCCCTTCGCCGCGTGCCGGGCGGAGGGCCAAGGAACGCACGCCGAGCGCTTCGAGCAGCGGCCAGACACCCGCCACCAAGGGGGAGAGCCAAACGGCAATGGCATCGCCGTCGAATCGGAGCACCGCCGTGTCGGCGTAGCGATCGATGACCACGCCGGGCACCCGGTCCCCTTCGCCGTGACAGAGGCGGTAAGCCGTGGTCTCGCGATCGTCCTTCCACCGATCGCGGCGAGCGAATGCGCGCGCCACGGCTGCGATCAACGCGGCGGCATCGAGCTCCCGTTCGGCCGCGCGCCCATAGATCCGAGCGGCGATGGGGGAGGACGCGTCCCACAGCGCCTGACCGATGGCGCGACCGGCCGGGTCGTGAATCGTGACGGCATCGCCCGTCTTGGCGTCGGGCGGCACGCGCGTCACTGCATCGCGCCATATCCAGGGGTGACCGCGGAGGACGGCGCTCGCGGCTCCCGCGGTGACGGTGGCAATGCGCGGCTTCGGCATGCCGCCGCTCGTAGCACGTTGCGGGGCGCGGAAGGGACCGCAGACGGTCAGACTGGCAGGTCGGCGATCGCTTCGTCGAGCTTGACCAAGATCGTATCCGCCAGCTCGCGATCCATCCCCAACGTGGCGAGCCGGGCGAAATCAGCGGCATCACGATCTTCCGGCGTTGGCTCCGCCGAAGTTTCGGTGTTCGCGGCGGCGGGGGCGGTCGCGACAACGGGTGCGGCCACCACGGGCAGTGCCGACGAGCTCGAAGGCGCTCGGTTCGCCGGGGCGTCATTTTCCTTGGGCCACGTGGCGCTCGTCGGCTCGGGCGCGCCGGAGGGATCGGTCAGGCTGGTCGGCCAAATGGCGCTGGTCGGCCCGAGCGCGGCGCCGGCGTCGGTTGGGCCGGGCGCACCGTCCAGCGCGGTGGCCATTTCCGCTTCCGTCGAGGAAGGGAGTGTCGCGGGCGGCGATGCGGGCGTCGCGCCGTCGGCGGACGTCGGGCCTTCTGCGGCCGAAGGCGCGAGGGTCGCGACGGCCGCGGCCATCGATGCGACCGCCTGGCGGCGTTCGAGCATGGCCACCAAGACGTCGGCCATCATCACCATCTTGACGAGCCGTGACGCCTTTTCGGGATCGTCGTGGTGATGCGCGCAGGTCTCGATGATGGGCTCGGGCAGACCCCAAGCGATGGCGAGCTCGGCGCCAGCCCGGCGGTGATAGCGCGTGACGAGATCCTCGAGCAAGGCAGGGTCGATCGCTTCTTTGTAATTGGCGAGGATGCGGTAGATCCGAGCTTCGCCGATATCGTGCAGGAGGCCGCACAGGTAATCGTATTCGAAGCGGTAGCGCATCTTGTCGCTGACGAGTCGCGCTGCCACGCCACAGAGCACGCTGCGGCGAAACGATCGTATGACCAGGTCCTGGTAGCGCGGAAGGCCCACCGTGGAACTCGCATAGACCACCTGGAACAGGAGATCGCGCGTTCCTTCCAGGCCGAGGCGGATGATGGCCAGACGAGTCGAGGAGACGCGAACGGCACGCGTATAGATGACGGAGTTGGCGACGGCGAGGAGCCTCGCCGCGATGGGAGGGTCGGCCTCGACCATCTCGGCCAGCTTACGTAGATCGGAATTGGGGTCGTTGGCGAAGCGAATGGCTTGCGCGGCGACGTGCGGCAGGATCGGAAGTGCCGCCCGACCGCCGTCGAGCTCCCGTACCAGGCGCGCCTCCAGCGCGGTGCGATCGATCTGCTTCCCGTTGCTCGGCTTGGCCTCGACGTTGGTCGTCGCTGGCATCGTTATCTCCCTCCACTTTCGGGACGACTATCGACAGTGCCGCTCACCACGCCGGATTCGGTCCGCGGCTCGATGGACGGGGGCGGCTCGGCCATCTCGACGCGATTTCGGCCATTGGATTTGGCGGCATAGAGCGCGGCGTCGGCGCGATGCAAGAGTGTGCTCGAGTTCTCGCCGCTGGCGGGATCATAGACGGCGGCGCCGATGCTCACCGCGAGGGGCGTTGCGCCGAGCTCTGGGACTTCGAGCGCCCCCACGGCTTGGCGGTGCCGTTCGGCGAGGCCAAGGACCTGATCGGTTTGCAGTTGAGAGGCGACGATGACGAACTCCTCACCGCCGTAGCGACCGCAGTAGTCACCCGATCGCGTTCCACGCCGCAAGCAATCGGCGATGCTGCGAAGAACGGTATCGCCGATGGCGTGACCGAGGCGGTCATTCACCGCCTTGAAGTGGTCGACATCGATGAAGAGCACCGAGAAGGTCTCGGCCGCGCTTACCTTCTCTTCGATGATCTGCGAGAGGGAGCGCCGGTTGAGAAGTCCCGTCAAGGGGTCTATCGCAGCCTGGCGACGGAAGGTCTCCCGCTCGCCGCGCACGCGCCGAAGCGCATCGCGGTAGCGCTTGTTGCGCAGCTGGACGCGCACCCGCGCGCGCAGCTCGGTGGGACGCTGCCACGCCGCCACGTAGTCATCGGCGCCCGCCAGAAGGCCGCGCGCCACGGCGTCCTCGGTGGCCGGCTCGCGCGAAACGAGCACGATTGGTACGTCGCGCGAGACCTCCAGCATGCGAAGCTCGCCGCAAAGCTCGAGTCCCGCCGTGCCGTTTTGTTCGAGCTCGAGCAGCACCAGATCGGGCTGCAGCTGGGCCACCATGAGGATGGCCTCGGTGGTGGAGCCCGTTTCGTCGACGTCGTAGCCGTCCTTGCGCATCACCTCGGCGAGCCATCGGCGACAGAGCTCGTCCTCGTGGACGCAGAGAACGCTATCCCCGCGCTCCGGCACCGCCTTGGGCATGTGGCTGAAAGCCGGTCCCCACCCAAGTCGTTTTTCTTCGGAAGGCACGCGGGGCTTTCTGACGCTATCGACTTTCGCGGTTGAGATTACCGATTCGACTGAGTTTGGGCATCGGCCACCATCTGGGGAGGCAGGTTGCGCAGGACGAACGGCTCGTTGGTGGAGAACGTCGTGCCCTCCAGCAGAATCTGCGCACCCTTGCGTGAGCGCACGTTGACGACGATGGGCGCCAACAGATTGACGGTCGCCGGTTGGCCGGCCGACGCGCAGAGCACCGCCATCACGGCGTGGGGGTCGACTTCTTCTTCCTTCTGGGCCGCCACGGGCGGCGCGGCGATGGTCGGGTACGTGACCGCGAGCGCGTCGATCGACACGACCGGAAAGGCGAGGGAGGGATTGGTCGTCGATTGCAACCAACCAATCGCCGAGTCATCGCGCTGACGCAACAAGACGAATTGCTTCTCCGAAGGAAAGCCTATCATTCCCTGGGGAAAATTGATGGGGTCCTTCTCGTCTACCTCGAATGTGCCAAATCGGTTCGTTTGAACTTGCATGGGGCTTTGCTCCTCAGTTGGCGGCCGTTACGACGGCGCGCTCGTGGTTTTCATGAGCAATGCTTATGCCAATTGTCGGGCACGAAACGTCTCGTCGTGTGCGACATCAGCGACGAAGCTTGGTCTCGACCCAGGGCAAGCAGATGCGGTAGAGCGCAGAGGTACCTACCATCAGCTTGCCGCCGTGCGCTTCCGCGGTCAGATGGACGAACTCGAGATCTTCGTTGGTCGGCTCGGACACGAGGGAGCGCGCCGGTCGAACCGAGGACGCCGGCCGTAGCGAGGGAGGTCCGTGCGGCCCGGGGGCCATCGATCGCAGCCCGGATTCGAACCTGGCGATGACAATCCGGATCTCGCCATTCTCCAGGCTATAGCGCACTTGGAGCACGGTCCCCTTCTCGACGTGGCGAATGGCATGGTCGAGCAACCGGACCACGGCGCGCATGAGAAGCGGGCCGTCGAGCATCGCGTAGAGCTCACCGCCTACGATCTCGAGACCGACCTGACGTGCGCTCGCGCGCCTTTTTACCTGACGCACGCACACCGTCACCATCGACTCCACGGAGACGATGGCGCGGCTTACCGACAGCCCCTCCTTGCGTGTGCCAATGAGCGCATCTTCCACCAGATCGCGCAGGCGCTCGCAGCATGTCTCGATATCGCTCAAGCCGTCAGCCAGATCCTCCAGCGGGGGCCGCTCGGGGAGCACCGATTTGAGCCAGTCGACGTTGGCGCCCAGGGCTCCCAGTAGGTTGCGAGCTTCGCGCGCCACTTGAGTCATGTGGTCGTAGCTGGGACGCTGAGAGAGCGGCCACAGATCACTGGCAGCACCCTCCTCGTTGCAGCGTTCACGCTCGTTGGAGGGAGGCGTCAGTGTGTCGATTCGTTTCAAACTCTCGGTACCCATTTTGGCCAGGCCCATCCTTCCGGGCCGGGGACAAGGAACGGGTATTGGAGCGAACCCTTAAATCGACTACTTGGGAGCCATCAGCTCGACAGCCGCTTTGCGGTCAGCGTCGCGGAAAGCGTCGATCGCGCTTTCGCACACTTCGAACGCCCTCGTCGCCGTTACGATGTCGATCATCCCTTTGACCGCCGATGAGCTCGAGCTTTCGAGCGCACCGACTTCGAGTTGGGGCGTCACGATGGTGGCCTTGCCGGCCGCCGGGTCGGCACGCATGAGCGTCGCCCCCTCTTTCACGAGGCGGCTCGGGTCGGCAAACGAGACGAGCAAGAGCGACCCGCTCGGTTTCCCGTCGACGAGCACGTTGCCGTCGCTGGTAATACCGATCGTCGACAGGGGAGCCACTTTGATGAGGCGGCGCTCGGGATCGAGAATGGGATCTCCGTCGCGCGTGGTGAGGGTACCGTCCTTGGCCATTTGGATGTTGCCGCTGCGCGTGTAGCGTTCGCCGCGTGCGGTCTTGACGACGAGGAACGACTCGCCCTTGATAGCGACGTCGAGGGGCCGCCCGGTGGGAACGAAGGCACCCGCCGTCGGATCGGTGGTCACCGAGCCAATGGAGCCGTAAACGAGATTGAAACCGCCGCTCTTCTTGGCGGCAGCGCGCGTGAGCATCTCTCGGAAGACCGCGCGATCGACGTGGTAAGCGGGGGTGGAGGCGTTGGCGATGTTTTCCGCCGCGACATCGAGCGCCAGTGTTTGGCTCATTGCGCCCGATGCTGCTGCCCAGATACCGTCGCTCATGTGCGTCCTTTTTCGTTGGTGCTCGGAGCTTCGGGCTCCGTGTCGAGAAATGCGCGGATGCGGTGAATGGCTTCCGCGTGAAGCTGACAGATGCGCGCTTCCGTCACGCCGAGGACCTCCCCGACTTCGCGGAAGCTGCAGTCCTCTTGATAGTAGAGGGACAGGATGAGCTGCAGGCGCTCCGGCATCTGGTCGACGGCGCCGGCAATGCGATCGGCGAGCTCGTGCCGCTGCGCCATGGTGTCCGGCGCGGTCTCGCTGCCGCTGCGCGGGCTGGAAAAATCGGTGAGCTCGACACGGGTGGGGTCGGCCTGGGCAACCTGGTGCAAGAGGACGCGATAGCCGTCGAGGTCCATCCCGAGCTCGCCGGCGATCTCTTCTTCGGCGGGGGACCGGCCGACGCGCGCGGTAAAGGTCTTGATGGCCGCCGTGATCTGACGTGAAGCCCCGCGCATCTTGCGGGTCATGGGATCGAGGCTGCGCAAGTAGTCGAGGATCGCTCCGCGCACCCGGTGAGCGGCGTAGCTCTCGAACTGCTCTTCGGTGGGGATGCCGTCGCGGCGGCGCAGGGCTTCGACCAGGCCGACCCAGCCCGCGCCGATGAGATCGTCCATCGTGATCTGGCTGGGGAGACGGCGCACCAGCTTCATGGCGATGCGGCGCACCACCGGCAAGTACCGCTCGTAAATCTGGCGGTCCACAGAAAGGGAATCGCTTCGGTTCCCTTGCTGCTCTTGATTGGTGACGGTGGAGGGCAAGCTCGTCATGTTGAAAACGGCAGTACGGCGTCGAGCAACATCTCGGCGGAGGCGTCGTGCAGATCTTCCGGCACCCGCGGACCGTCGCAGAGGTAGGTGATCGGAAGCGGGTGTTCGAGAGCCGTGTGCAGCGCACCGCCGGCCTGATCGGTCTCGTCGAGCTTGGTGATGATGAGACCGGTGGGGGTGGGCGAGCGGTAGACGCCGCGCAAGCGCTCGGCGTCACGGGCGCGGATAGCAGCTTGGACGACCAAGAGGACGTCGATGGGGCGGTCGGTCACGGCTGACAAGCACTCGGTGAGGCGCTGCATGCTGCCGTTGTCGGCAGTGGAGACGCCGGCGGTGTCGATGAGGGTGAGATCGGCACGGCGCTGGGCGACGGCCTGGGCGAAGCCGGCGCGGTCGCGGACGACGTCGAAGGGAACGCCGATGAGCTCGACGAAACGGCGCATCTGCTCCACTGCGCCCACGCGAAAGGTGTCGAGGGAGATGACTGCCACCGATCGCCCGAGCTCGAGGTGCGCGCGCGCGGCGAGTTTCGCGAGCGACGTCGTCTTGCCCACGCCGGTGGGACCGATGCAAGCGATGATACGGCGACCGGGCTGCTCGATGGGGCTCGGCGCGACGTCGATGCGTTCCGTCAGCTTCTTGCGCAAGAAGTTGATGAGCAGCGTGGAATCGGCCTTCGGCACACGCGCGGCTTGCCCGGCCAAGCCTGCGGCGAGCGAGCCTTCGATGCCGGCCGCCTGCAGAAGGGAGCCGGCGCGGTCGCGCGGCTTACGGACGAGCGAGAGCTCTTCCAGCATGGATCGGATGAGCCGAAGCTCGCGCCCGAGCGCCACCTCGCTGCGCGCGGCGCGCGCGACCGGGTGAGGAGCCGGGATCTTTTCCGATTCGCGGCTGCGCACCGGAGCCGGCGCCGAGGTACGGCGCTCCGCCGTTTGACGAGTGAAGGGGTTGGAGCGGGCGGACGAAGGGCGGTCGCTGGGGGCCGCCAGCACTTCGACGAACGTTTTGCCGAGCCAGCCCTTTTCGCCGTTGGAGACGTGACGCGTCGAATCGATGAAAGCATCGGATCCCAACGCAGCTTTCACGGCGGCCAGCGCCTCTTCCACATTGCGTCCGCGAAACGTTTCAAACTGCATGGCTGTTCCCTTGGTTAGTCCGCCGGCTTCCATCACGCTGCGTCCTTCTGTGCGCTCACGGTCTCAACCGGGCGGATGGTGGTCGACGATTCGATTTCACGGAAACTCAGCACCGCGAGATGCGGCACGCGTCGCTCGGCGAACGCGCGCACGTAGCGGCGAAGATCGGGGCTGGTCACGAGGATGGGCGGGCGACCCGACGCGATCAGACGCGCCACCGCGCGGTCGAGCGAGACGCCGACGCGGCGTACCTCTTCGGGGTCGAGTGCGCCTCCGGTGCCGCTAGAGATCTCGCGCAGCGAGCGGCGGAACATCTCTTCCACGTGGGGGTCGAGAATGAGAGCGCTCACCGCGCCGTCCGGCCCCTTGTAGGTGCTTGTGATCTGTCGCGCCAATCTCTGACGGGTGATCTCGGTGAGCTGCTCGGAGTCTTTGGTCGCCGGTGCGATCTCGACCAAGGTCTCGAGGATGGTTCGCAGGTCGCGAACCGATATCCCTTCCCTCAGCAGATTGCGAATCACCTTCAGCACTTCTCCAAGAGAGAGCAAATTCGGGACCAGGTCCTCGACGAGCTTGGGCGTGCCCTTGGCGAAGACCTCGAAAAGGTGGGAGAGCTCGGCCCGACCGACCAGCTGGCTGGCGTTGGTGCGAATCAGCTCCCCGAGGTGGGTGGCTATCACCGTCGCGTGATCGACGACGGTGTAACCGAGTGCCTCGGCCAGCTCGCGTTCACGCGCTGGAATCCATTTGGCCGGCGTGCCGAAGGCGGGGTCGGTGGTCCCCTCGCCTTCGACCTCGGGGGCGATTCCGGAGGCGTCCATGGCCAAGAGACGCCCCGCGCGCGTGTTGCCCTGGGCAATCTCGGTTCCCAGCAGCGAGAAGCGATAAGCCCCCGGCTGCAATTGCAAATTGTCGCGGATGCGCACGGGCGGAACCACGATGCCCATGTCCGACGCAAACTGCCGGCGCAGCGAGGAGATTCGATCGAGCAAGGTGCCGCCCATGGCGACGTCGACGGCGGCGATGAGCTCATATCCCACTTCGAGCGACAGGACATCGAGCGGCAACGATGCTTCGATCTCTTCGCCTTTGGTCGGGCCGGCCGGTTGTGGGGGGGGCACGGCGGCTGCGGCATCTTGTTTCTTCTTGGTCTTCCAAGCCGACGTGCCGAGCGCGGTCGCCAGCGTCAAGAACGGCAGCGCGGGCATCCCCGGAATGAACGCAAAAAGCGTCATCATCCCGGCGGTGAGGGCGACGGCTCGCCGACTTCCCAAGAGCTGCGTCTGGAACGCCCTTCCCAGCTCTTCCCCGGTGGCACCACGGGTGACGACGACGCCGGACGCGGTGGAGACGAGCAGCGCCGGGATCTGCGAAACGAGGGCGTCGCCGACCGACAGGATGGAGAAAGTCTCCACCGCCTGAGCCAGGTCCATCCCCGATGTAAGTCCGAGGAGCAGCCCGCCGATCAAGTTGATGGCGCTGATCAAGAGCCCGGCGACGGCATCGCCGTGCACGAACTTGCTGGCGCCGTCCATGGCTCCGAAGAAGTCCGCTTCGCGTTCGACGTTGCGGCGGCGTACGCGTGCCACGTCGGAAGTGATGAGCCCCGCGTTGAGATCGGCGTCGATCGCCATCTGTTTGCCGGGCATGGCGTCCAAGGTGAATCGCGCGGCGACTTCGGCCACGCGCCCCGCGCCCTTGGTGATGACGACGAAGTTGATGATCACCAAGATGAAAAAGATGATGAGACCGACGAGGACGTTGCCCCCCACCACGAAGCGCCCAAACGTCTCCACGACTTTTCCGGCGGCGCCGTTGCCTTCTTGTCCGTGTAGGAGGACCTGCCGCGTCGTCGCCACGTTGAGCGAAAGTCGGAGGAGCGTCGCCATCAGCACGATGGCGGGAAAGGCGCTGTATTCGAGGGGATTCTGGATGAAGAGTGCGATGAGGAAGACGCCGACACCGATGGCGAGGCTGAGCGCCAAGAGGCCGTCGAGCAGGAAAGTCGGCACCGGCACGACCATCATCAAAACGATGGAGACGATCGCCAAAGGGATGGCGTAGCCGCCCGTACCAGCGGGCTTCGGATTCTCGTCGGTCGACACCGCTCAGAAGGAGTGCGAGCGGCGTGCCAATCGACCGCCACCGGGGGCGTCGTGCGCCGCAACCGCGCGATGACGCGCTGCCGACGACGTCAACCGACTGACACCAGCGTCAACGCATTCAACCTAGGGGCGGATGCTGACGTCCCCTCTGGGTTTGGGCGCGTAGCCGGTAAACGAAGGCGAGCACTTCCGCGACCGCGGCATAGAGATCGACGGGGATGGCCTTGCCGACGCGCACGCGGGCGGCGATGGCACGAGCCAGCACGACGTTTTCCACGATGGGGATCTTGGCTTCCTTGGCGATCTCGCGGATGTGCAGCGCCACTTCGTCGTAGCCTTTGGCGGTCAGCACGGGCGCCCCCTCTTCGGCCTTGTAGCGAAGTGCGGCCGAGACGTGCGTCGGGTTGACGACGATGACGTCCGCGCTCTTGACCTGCTTGACGAGCCCTTTCTTCATGCGACGGCGAGCGGCCGCACGCTGTTGGGCTTTGACGCGCTGATCGCCTTCCGCTTGCTTGTACTCGTCTTTCAGCTCCTGCTTCGACATCCTGTTGCGCTTTTCCCAGCTGTATTTGGAGTAGGCGTAGTCGGCGGCGGCCAGGAGCGCGAGCGCACCCGTCGCCCGCATGGTGAGCGTGGCCAGGGACGACCTGATGGCACCCGCCGCGCCGTGCACGTCGGAGCGCATCAGCTCGAGGATGACCGGCATCATGTCCTTGAGCGTCCAGTAGACGACATACCCGACGGCAGCGACGCGCACGATCGACTGCATGAGCTCGAAGAGCGCCGTCGACAGCCCGAACATGCTCTTCAACTTCGCGAACGGATCGAGGCGTTCCGGTTTGGGGAGCACCAGGTCGAAGTTGGGGTGGAAGCCGGCCTGGACAAAACCGATGGCCGTTCCGGCGAGCGCCGCGGCGATCGCGCCGGGAACCGCCAGGGAAGCGAGCACCGCGCTCATCCGCACGACGACCGGCGACGGGTCGCGTCCAACGAGATCGAACGGATCGCTGAAGCAACGCGTCGCGAACGCCCACAGGTTGAGCATGGCCGAGGGACCCATGGCGCCGAGCACGAGGAGAACGGCGAGCGTTGCCGCGAGTCCGCTGGCGTCGCGCGATTTGGGAAAGTCGCCCTTTTCACGCGCCTGTTTGCGTCTTTGTGGTGTCGCTGGCTCCGTCTTGTCGGCGTTCTCGGGCACGGACTAATCCCCCGTCATGGCGGTGAGAACGGTATCCAGGCGCAGGCCAACCTGCGAGAGGTCCACTTCGATCTCGCGCGCCAGCTCGGGAAGCGAGCTCACGATCACGACGCCACCCGCGATCATGCAGACGGCGAACCCGATCGAGAAGATCTGCAGCGACGGGGCGGCGCGGGAGACGAAAGCAAGCCCCAGCTGCACCAAGAGGAGCGTGGCCACCACCGGCAGCGCGAGACGCAGTCCCGTGACGATGGCGCGCGCCGAGAGCTCGACGAGCCCGGCGGTGGCGAGCTCGGGATGGACCAGCGTGCCGACGGGGATGGCGTGAAAGCTGCCCAGCAGGGTCCCCAGCAGAACGCGGTGCACGCCGAGAAGGACGAGCAAGAGCAGACACAGGATGTGCAGGATCTTGGTGAGCGGCGTCTCCTGCGCCTGGGTGTGCGGGTCGAAAAGGGTGGCGGCTCCGAAGCCGAGGAGTGGCGACATGATGTCACCGGCGATTTCCACGCTGGCCACACAGAGCCGCACCACGAAGCCCATGGCCACCCCGATGAAGAGCTCTCCCGGGACGGCCATGATCGCGTGCTCCACCGAGTCGAGTGACGTCGCGCTGGGCGAGGTCACGCCGTGGCTCACGAATGCGATGGCAAGCACCAAACCCGCGCGCACCCGCATGGGCGCGTTCGACCACAGGATGGGGGCGGCGAGGAACACCCCGCTGATGCGAGAGACGGCGAGGCCAAACGCTGCTGCTTCGCGCGGGAGCGCGTCGAGGATCATTTCACGACGTCGGCGATGCTACCGATGGTGCGGCGGGTGTAGTCGATGCTGCGCGACATCATGTGCGAGCCGACGACGGCGAGGACCACGCACACCGCCAGCATCTTGAGGACGAAGCTGACGCTGGCTTCGTTGACCTGGGTGATGGTCTGCATCACCCCGGCAAAGACGCCCACCAAGAGCGC
Source organism: Polyangiaceae bacterium (assembly GCA_035318465.1). Classification (GTDB taxonomy): domain Bacteria; phylum Myxococcota_A; class Polyangia; order Polyangiales; family Polyangiaceae; genus DASWDH01. The sequence goes on along the minus strand of DATHES010000082.1, from coordinate 24,597 downwards.
GGTCAGGATCATGGGGCCGATCAGCTCCGCGGTGATCATCATCGCGTTGCGCAAAAGCTCGAGCGCGCCGTCGACGGTCATCGGAAGCTCGAGAGCAAGGAGCCGATGACGAGGTTCCACCCATCGGCCAAAACGAAGAGCAGGAGCTTGATGGGCAGGCTGAGCGTGGAGGGCGAGACCATCATCATCCCCATCGACATGAGCAGGGAGGCCACGGCGAGGTCGATGACGAGAAACGGGAGCAGAACCATGACGCCCATCTGAAAGGCCGTGGTGAGCTCGGAGACGACGAAGCTCGGCAGGGCGATGGCGATGGGGACGTCGTCCGGCGTTTTGGGCAGCTCGGCGTGCGAAGCGTTGTAAAATAGCTGCAAATCTTGCTGCCGCGTCTGCCGGAGCATGAAAGCCCGAATGGGGGTCACCGCGGCGTCGAAGGCCTGTGTTTCGGTGATGGCTCCTTTGGAATAGGGGTCGAAAGCAGTTTCCTTCATCTGCAACGCCACCGGCGACATCACGAAGGCCGTGACGAAGATGGAAAGACCGACCAGCACCTGCGAGGGGGGGGACTGCTGGGCGCCGATGCCCTGGCGCAGGAACGACAGCACCACGATGGTGCGCACGAAGGATGTCATGGTGAGCGCGATCGCCGGCAAGAGCGAAAGCAGCGTCAAGAGAATGAGGATCTTGATGGGCTGGGTCAGTCCCCCGCCCTCCTGCGTCAGGCTGGTGAGGATGGTGGTCGGGTTCATGTCCGCCTCCTCGACCGCCGCTTGAGAATGCCGGCCGCTTGCTGCTCGAGCTCGCCGCCGTCATCGGTCTTGTTGGCGGAGAGAGTCGACCCCGCGGCGCCGACGGCGGTATTCGACCACTGCACGGTGTCACGGCGCAGCTCCGCCAGCGTCGATGCTGCGGACGAGCCCGCGGCGTCCGCGGGCGGCGCGTCGACGTGACGCCCCCCGAGCCTGTGCAGGATGTCGGCAAACGCCCCCTTACGCGACGAGGCCCGCGTCGATGGATGACCCGCGGGTGCCGGTCCAGACGCCGTCACGCCCCCACCAGGGGCGTTCCCAGCGGCCATGGCGGTGCTTGCTCCGTCTACCGTGCGCAGCGCGTCCGCCGCGTTCAGGCTGCCCGCAATCTGATCGGCGGGAAGCCAAGCGATGCGCCGCACCGAGTTGTCGGTCACCCCGAGCAGGAGCGCGCGATCGCCGATGCCGGCCAGGACGAGGTGGCCCTTCGGCCCGACGCGGACCGAGCTGATGACGCGCAGCTCGCGCGACGAAGTCAATTTGGCGAGACCGCCTTTGCGCGAACGCACCCACACCGCGGCGCCGCCGATGGCCGCCGATACGCCGATCAGCAGCGAGGCACGCCACGGTATTCTCGTCGGCTCTGCCGCGGGTACGGCGGCAGGAGCGGGGGACGGCGCTTGAGCCAGCCAAGGACGCGGAGGGTCGTCAGCGCGCGCCGCGCTCACTGTCAAGGCGATGACGCTCGCGGCGACGAAACGGAGAGCTCCCCCCGCCGCCCGACGTGTTCGCCCAAAGGTCATCGCTGGTCCCCGCCGCGGTTGCGATCGTCGGTGATGAGCACCTCGGTGAGGCGCACGCCGTAGTGATCGCCGACCACGACGGCTTCGCCTCGCGCCACCACGCGGTTGTTGACGTAAATGTCGAGCGGCTCGCCGGCGCTCTTGTTGAGCTCGAGGACCGAACCGGTCCCGACCCTCAGAATCTCGGCAATGCGCATCTTTTTGCGCCCGATCTCGACCGAAACTTCGACGGGGACGTCCATCACGAACTCGAGGCTGTCCAGGCTTCGGGGCGCGTTGCCGAGCGCAGCAGCGCCGAGGTTATGGCCAGGTGGGCTCGATGCCCCCGGCCCCGCGGCGTGCGACGTATCGGTCTTGGAAAAGCCTGCGTTCTCTTCGATGCTCATCGGGTCTCCTGGGAGCGCCTCTGCCCATTGGGCAAGCGGCGTCCCTACCCGACTTTCATCTTTCGTGCCGAGATCGGATCTCGATGGCGAGCTGGCCGCGCGAGAGGATAGGCATGCCCACGAACTTCTCGACCCCTCCCACGCGCACCGACACCGGATCGTCGGTTGCGGTGTAAAGGCGAAGGATGTCCCCTACCCGGAAGGAGAGAATCTTCTTCAGGCCGAGGGAGATCCGACCGAGCTCGGCAACGACTTCGAGGGGCACTTCCTGCATCGCCTCGAGAAATCGCGGATCGCCTTGCGCGCCCTCACCGGGGATCGCGTGCTCGCGCGCGGCTGCTTCGAGCGCCTCGGCGCTCGCGGAAATCACCATGGAAGCCGGAACTTGCATCCCTTCCACCTGGCACACCACTTCCAGCGAGTCGCTCGACGAGGTCTGCGGGGACGCGCTGTCCGCGGGCAAGATGGCCATCGTCAGATGTGCTTCTTCGCGGACGGCCGTCACCAGGTCCAGGGCGAGCGATTGAGCAACGCGCGAGATGAGCGCGCGCTGGGCAGGGGTGAGGTCGGGCGCAGTGAGCTGCACCGGCGCCGCCGTCGACGCTCCACCGAGGGCGCCCTCCAGCGTCAAAGCAATGGCGTCGCTATTGAGCGTAATCGTCGCCCACGCGTTGCCGTCTTTCGTTCCGAGACGGACGGCATAGGTCGGCCCGACGGGAAGGGGATTGGCCGCGTCGGTCGCCATCGAGGCGATCTGCACGGGCATAGCGACGATACGCGCGCGATGTCGCGCGAGAAACGGCATGCTGCGCCGCGCGTAGCGAGCGAAGGCCGCGCCGATGCGATCCATCGCCGTCATGGCCGCTCGCAGCTGACGCTCGCGACCGGAGAGGTCGAGCGGCCTTACCGGCGCGTCGCCTCGTTGACGTTCGCCCGGTTCGGCAAACCCGGCGAGGCTCATTGGGCGACGAAGTCTGTGAACAGCACGCGCTGCACCCTGGCCTTACCGGAAGCGTGCGCGATGCGTTCCCCGAGCTCGGTCCGGATGGGGTCGAACTTGGCGGGGCTGGAAATCTCGTCGAATTTGAGTGAGCGGAGATAAGAAATGGCGCTGTCGCGGATCCGCGGAACCTGACGCTTGAACTCTTCGTCGGTGACGCCTTTGCCGAGCTCGACGGCGATACCCACTTTGAGATGGTGCGTTTCGCCGTTGGACTCGCGGACATCGACGATGATGGGATCGAGCGCCGCCAACTCGCCTTCTTCGCCGTGGTCGCTGGAGGCCGACGCCGAAGGAGCGGCTGCTGCCGCGTGCGTTTTGCCGGCCAAGGACGGTCCGAGGACCGCACCCGCCGCTGCGCTGCCTCCCGTGGCGATGACCGCCCCGATGATGAGGAAGAGCCGGCCGCTCGATTTCGCGGGCTTCTTGGGCTCGCCTTCGCCTTCTGACTCCTGTGACTCTTCGTCGTTTTCCACGGTTGGGTTCCCCGCCCCATGCTGGGCGCGTGCCGAGCGGCGCCGAGCGAGGATTCGCTCGGCGCGCCGGCACTACGTTAACGCTTGATATTCTGAAGTGTCTGCAGCATCTCGTCGGCGGTGGTGATCGTCTTGGAATTGGCTTCGAAGGCGCGTTGATGAGCAATCAGATCGACGAACTGCTGCGCGATGTCGACGTTCGAGCTTTCGAGGGCCCCCGCCGAAACCGCACCGCGACCGCCGCTGCCGGCGGTGCCGAGGGCGGCGTTACCGCTCTCGCGCGATTCGATCCACATGTTGTTGCCGGCGCGACCGAGGCTTTCGTTGGCCTGGAACTTCGCGATGGCGAGCTGCCCGATGGCGAGCTGTTGACCGTTCGTGTACATGCCGCGCACGACGCCCGTGCCGTCCACGCCGATGCCGGAGAGGCTGCCCGAAGCGTAGCCGTCCTGCTGCTGGCTGGAGACGTTGGAAGCACCCGCGAACTGCGTGATGCCGTCGAGGCCGGAGCCGGCCACCGTCACCGGGACCGTGACGGGCGGCGTAATGGCGCTGCCGAAGTCGGCGGTGATGGTCTGGGCCGCTGCACCGACGAAGGTGGTGGCCACCGTGGTCGGCGGGTTTGGAGTCAGCGACTGGAGCGCGCCCGACGACGTGAAGGTCATCGAACCGCCGCCGATCTGCGTGTTGACGTCGGTTGCTGGGACGGTGGGGGCCGGGGTGGTGACTTCGCTGCTCTTGGCGAGCGCGTGCCAGTCCCACGCCCCTGCCGCGGTCTTACGGAAGTAGACGTCGACGGTATGCGCGTTGCCGAGCGAGTCGAACAGGCTGATGGAGGTCGAGAAGTTCGAGGTCGCCGAGGGGTTCTGCGCGTTCCACGCCGCGGTGGGCACCACGGCGTTGGAGTCGAGGTTCGCCGTCACCGTCAGCACCTTGGTGGCGTTCGGCATGATGGCAGCGGTGGGAACCTGAATCGACGAGACCGCGGCGGAGAACGTGCCGTTGGGCAGCGCGGCATAGCCTTGGGCCTTGAGCCCGTCGGTGTTGCCCATGAAGCCGTCCTTGTCGATCTTCCACTGGCCGTTGCGGGTGTAGAAGTTACCCGTCACGCCCGAGAGACTGCCCTTCATCACGAAGAAGCCGTCGCCCGAGAGGGCGAGATCGGTCGCCACGCCGGTGTTCGACAGGGAGCCCTGCGTGAACATCTGCTGAACGTCCGACATACGCACGCCTGATCCGGGAAGCGCGCTGGACGTTCCAGCGCTGATCGAGTGGCCGAGCACGTCCTGGAAAATGGCGCGCTGTGCCTTGAAGCCGACGGTGTTGGTATTTGAAATATTGTCGCCAACCACGCCAAGGGCTTCCCCTTCGGCCTGAATGCCCGACACCCCAGAATACATCGCGTGCAAAATCGACATAATGGCCTCCTGTAGCCCTACTTGGTTGCTAAATTGATCCGAAGAAGATCGGACGCTGGCGCGGAAACGCCATTGTCGAGTTGAAGGTTCGGATAGCCCTTCGAGAAGTCGATACCGACCAGCGTGCCCGTCGTTTCCTGACTGACGCTGACCGCATTGGCGCCGTCTTTGGCGACGACCGAAATGGTGTACGGACCGGGCGGCTGCGCCAGCCCGTCGTTGTTGCGCCCGTCCCAGGTGATCTTGGTGAGACCCGCCGGCTGCGCGCCGACGTGAATCGTACGCACCACCTTACCGGTAGCGTCGGCGATGTTGACATCGACCGTCTTGGCATTGCCGTCGAGCGTGTAGCTGATGGGCGCGCCGATGCCCGAGCTGTCGAGCGACGTCATCGTCCCGCGCACGGTGACTCTCTTGCCGACGAGCGCGCCGAGCTCGGTGTTGGCGCTGCCGCGCTGGGCGGTGGTGAGCTCGTCGAGCCGTTTGTTGATACCCATGGTTTGCTCGAGCGCCGAGAACTGGGCGAGTTGAGCAACGAATGCGGTGTCATCCATCGGTTTGAGCGGATTCTGATGCGATATCTGAGCCACCAGCAATTTCATGAAGGCATCCTTGCCCATGGCGTTGCTGTTGCTCGCGCTGGCGAGCGCAGAGCTGGGATCCGTTTCCGTCGCGGATGGGGTGCCGGTGCTGCTGGTGAGAGGAGAGACCATCGTTTTTTTTATCCTGTGACGTTGAGCCTCTTGGTCGAGCGACCAGCCCGACCTCGCGTCTTACCGTCGGTGGGGCTGCCCTCGTCCGTGACGTCGATTGCGCCCGGACGATTGGCGACAAGGGGTTGAGCAAGAACGGTGCCGTCCTCACCGGCATGCGTAACCATCACCGCCGCGACCTGCAGGCCCGCCGCGCGGAGCGACTGCTCCAGCGTCGAACGTTGCGACATCGCGAGTGCGGCCAGGATGGCGTTCTCCACACCGAGCGAGACTTTGATTCCCTGGTCGGTGCGCTCGATCGTGAGCCGAATACGGCCCAAGTCGCCGGCTTCGAGCTGCGTCACGAGCTTACCCTCGATGCCAATCCCGGGGCGCGCACCCAATGTCGTTCCGCCGCGCGCTGCCGCCGCGCGTTCGCCGAAAGTCGATGCCGTCAGGTCACCGACGGCGGTGCGCCAAGGTTCTGCCACCAGGGTCGCTTCGTACCTTTTGCTCGGCACGAGCGTGGAAGCCACCTGAAAAGCAGCATCGGGCCGCGTTCGCGGAAGGAGCACCGCAAAGAGCTCGGGTAGGACGAGGTCGGCAAGGCGGCGCGCGCGATCTTCGTCCGTCTCGACGTCGGCGAGCGCGTCGTCTCCCTCGATCTCATCGTCGAGGTCGCGCGGGGACAGGGGCGCGATGACCTTCATGTCGCTCGCTTGTTGCCGCTGGCGCGGTGCTGGGCGCCTTGGACGCTGGCGTGCTCGTCTTCGTTCTTACGCTCGACGCGGTTCTCTTCTTTGCGCATCTCGGCTGCGAGTCGCCCCATGAGAAGCTCGATCTTTTCCCGCTCCACCATGGCGTCGGTCACGCGTCCCCGCGCACCCACCACCTCGCGCGAAGCCATCTCGCGCTGCCTCTGTGCGGCGAGCTCCTTCTGCGCCAGGCCAGTCAGCCAATTCTCGGCCTGCCCCCAGTCCCCCGCGGGGAGCCCATTGCGAGCGCGCTCGTTTCTGGCGTCGAGCTCCCGCTGTCGTTCGGCCTGCGCTTGTGCGAGCTCCTCGGCCAGCTTCGTTTCGCGCGTGCGGGCCGAGGTAAGCTCCTTGACGCGGCGATCGACTTCCTTGGCTCGCATGTCGACGAGACGCTGGAGACGCTGTTGCTTGTTTTGACTCATCGCTGGGCTCCGCTGAGAATCGCGAGACGTTGCACGCGGAGCAGCGCCTCTTCGAAGCTGCTCCGTTCATGAACGCTTTGACGCAAAAACGCTTCCACCTCCGGCATCGATCGGCAGGCGGCGTCGACCTTGGGATCGCTCCCCTCGACATAGGCGCCCACCTGAATCAAATCGATGGCCGAACGGTAGGTCGCCATCATGTCGCGCACCTGTGCGGCGGCCCGCAGCTGCACCGGTGTAGAGAGTGCGCCGGCGAGTCGGCTCACGCTGCCCAAGACGTCGATGGCCGGGAAATGCCCGCGGTCTGCCAGCGAACGCGTGAGAACGATGTGGCCGTCGAGGATACTGCGGGTGGCGTCCGCCACCGGATCGGCGAGATCGTCACCCTCCACGAGAACGGTGTAAAGAGCGGTGATCATTCCGTCGCCCCCCGCGGTACCGGCGCGCTCGAGCAAGCGTGGCAGCGCGGCAAAAACCGAGGGCGGGTAACCTTTGGTCGCTGGTGGTTCGCCGATGGCGAGAGCGGCTTCGCGCAGTGCCATGGCGTAACGTGTGACGGAGTCCATCACCAGGAGCACACTCTTTCCCTGATCGCGGAAATACTCGGCGATGGCCGTGGCGGCGTGCGCCGCGCGTGCGCGTACGAGGGGCGGCTGATCGCTGGTGGCGGCGATGACGACCGATCGCGCCAAACCTTCCGGCCCCAGCACGTCGCGTACGAATTCGTTCAGCTCGCGACCGCGCTCTCCCACGAGGCCGATCACGTTCACATCGGCCTGCGAAGAGCGGCAGATCATTCCCAGCAGCGTGCTCTTGCCGACCCCGGCTCCGGCGAAGATGCCGACACGCTGGCCCCCGCCGAGGGTGAGCAATCCGTCGATGGTGCGCACACCCGTACAGAAGGGTCGATTGATGGGGCGCCGAGCGACCGCCGGGGGCGGTGCCGCCAGGAGCGGGTATTCGACATGGGCCGTGAGCGGTTCGAGCCCGTCCAGCGGGTGCCCGAAGGCGTCGACGATGCGCCCGAGCAGATCGGCGCCCACGCGAATCTTCGTGCCGCGCTCGGAGCGGGAGACACGCGCACCGGGCTGCACGCCGGTGACGTCGCCGAGGGGCGTCGCGAGCAGCCTCCCGTTGCGAAAGCCGGTGACCTCGACCTCGAGTCGACCACCTTCGGAAACGATCTGCAGCGTGTCACCCACCTTGGCCTGGATGCCTCCCACCTCGACCAGGAGGCCGACGACTTCCAAGACGACACCGGTCGGTTGATGGACCGAAGCCGTCTTGGCGGCCTCCACGTACCGCCCGAGGGAGATCATGTCAGACCGAACCGCCTCGGCGCGCTGGGCAGCAGCGCTCGCAGCACGTTGTCGAGGCGGGAGTCGACCGACTCGTCGACCTGTCCGAACTCGGATTCGACCACGCACTGCCCGGGACCGAGCGACGGATCCTGCAGCACCTCGCAGCGCGGCGCACGGCGTTTCAGCCGCTCCACCATCGAAGCCAGGAGATCGTCACGATCGAGGAAGCCGAAGCGAACGACCACGCGATCGCGGTCGCCGAGCGCATCGATGCCCTCTGCGGCCAAAGTGAGCAGGATCTCCGGATCGAGGGATACTTCCCGCCCGATGACGCGCTGGGCGATGGTGACCGCCAAGGTGACCAGCTGCTCCTCGGTCTCCTCCATCATTTTTCCGCGCAGGAGTGACAGCTCCTCGACGCTCTGTTCCAGCGCGGTGATCGTCGCTTCGAGGCGCGCCGTCTGCGCCGCGTCGGAGCCGACGAATGGCGTCGCGCTGGAGAGGTGCGCGGCCATGGCTTCGAAGGAGCGATCCTGCGCCTGCGGAAAGGCGGAGCGCGATGCCTGGGTGACGCTCTCTGCTTGTCCAAAGGTGAGAGCGCGCGCCTCCATGGCCTGCACCATCTCCTCGGCCGACGCACTGGCGTTCGGCGGGACCGACCCGCGCTGGGCGGGGTGCACCGAAGGTGCCGGGAGGCGCCTTTCCCCAGCGGGCGGCGCATTGGTTGCTGGGTTCGGCGGAGGTGGGAGCGATCGCGTCGAAAGCCACCCCGAAAGCGCATGCGCCGGCGGTTGATGCGACGTCACCCACGCAGGCACCGGCTTTTTGACCTGCACCCGCTCGGCGAAAATCACCGGCTTCACCCGGCGCTTGGGGCCACCGCGATTGTCAGACCATGTCATCGCCGTCGCCTCCCAGTGAGATGGTCCCCTCCGCTTCGAGACGGAGCGCCGCTTCCACGATTTCGCGCTGCGCCGCTTCGACTTCGGTGAGCCGTACGCTTCCGAGGTTGGACAGGTCGTCCTTGATGTACTCCGCGGCGCGCGACGACATGCTGGAGAAAATCTGCTGCTTGAGCGCGTCGCTGGCGGTCTTCAGGGCCAAAACGAGGCGATCGTTTTGCACTTCCTTGAGCAGCGTACGAAGGGCCTTGGGATCGAGCGACTTCAGATCTTCGAACGAATAGAGCGCGCGGCGAATCTCGGCGGCCACCTCGCTTTGATCTTGATTCAGCTGCCCGAGCATCGTCGCCGCGACCGTCTTGTCGAGCTTGCGCACGAGGCCCGCCGCACGGGCGATGCCATCCACCGACATCGAAGCCTCGGCCTCGGCCGGCGGTAGCTCGGCTGACACGGCGGCTGCGACCCCGTCCAGCATTCCGGCGGGAACTTCGGTCATCGTGCCCAAGCGGCCCAGCACTTGCGGCTGCAGCTCGCTCGGCAATGCCTCGAGAATGCGCGCGGCGCGCGTGGGATCGAGCTGGGAGAGGAGCGCCGCGATGAGCTGCGGGTGCTCGTTTTCCAAGACGGCCGCGACCGACGTGGGCGCCGCCAGAGCGAGCCGCTCGATGCCGGATTGCGGGCTATCCACGAAGATCTCCTGCGACCGCGTCTCACCGAGCGCGCGCTGCGCGAGGCGCCGCAAATAGCTGACGCCTCCGCGCGGAACGGCGATCGCCTCGTGGCTGCGCTCCACGAACTCGCCGTAGACCTCCTCGAGCGCCGTCGTAGGGACGGCGCGCATGAGCGTCGCCACCTCGCGCAACTTGCGCAGCTCGGCGGGTTCGAGCTCGGCGACGATGGGCGCGGCGGCATTCTCGTCGAGCGAGAGAAGCATGAGCACCGCTTTTTCAGGACCGGTCAGAGGCATCGACGGTCAATGAGCGAAAACTGTGCCGCCTGGCGGTTGTTCCCATTCGCTCCGCGGGGCGGAACGGAGTTCCACGGGTGCCGTGTCAGTGTCGGTGTCAGGTGCCGGGGCGCGTGCCGGCGTTGGCGCTCGACGGCGCGTTCAACCAAGCGCGCAGAATGACAGCTGCGGTGGCGGGATCTTTGGCGGCGATTTCGAGGGCGCGCGAGCGAACGACTTCCGGCTCGGCGCGAGGCGCCGCCGGCAGTGCCGGTGCCAAGCCGCCCGCGGCCAAGGCGAGCTCCGCCGCTTTGGCGCCACCCAGGAGGCGCGCCCCCGTGCGCGCGGGCTTCTTGCGGCGACTGAGCAACATCACGAGCGCGAGTAGAAACGCGCCCAGCGCGGCACCGAGGATGTAGAGACCCTTCTTGCCCATCCCGAAGAGCCCCGTGGGCATCGGGCCGATATCCTGCGCCTCCGCGGTGGCGAACTGCGCACACGCGATTTCCAGCATGTCGCCGCGCTCCGCGCTGAAACCCACCGCGCCCTTGACGAGCTCGGCCAATCGGTCGAGCTCCGGCTTTTCGCGGGCCGTGAATTCGCGGCCGCCGGGGGTCGTTTTGTAAGCGCCATCGACGACGACCGCAACCGTCAGGCGATTGACGCGCCCCGCCGGCGTCGTGGTCCGTTCGGTGACGCGATCGACTTCCCAGTTGCGAGTCCAGCTGGTACGAGAGCCGTTGCCGGCCGTGGTGGGCCCCGCCACGGGGGTCGCGGTGCCGTCGGGCAAGTTGCTGGCCGCGCCGGGGACACCGGCCACGCTCTCGCTCTGTGGGGCGGAGTGTTCTTCGGTTTTCTGTTCGCTGCGCAGCGCCGTCTTGGCCGGCTCGAAGTGCTCCTCGGTGCGCTCGTGCGACGCTCCGTCGAGCGAGAGCCCGATACGAACGTCGGCGTGCCCGGGTCCTACGACGCGCTCGAGCATGGCTCGCGCCTGCTCCTCCAGCGACGAAGCGGCCTCACGCTCCCTGTCTTCGCCGTCGCGAGCCAGCGACCCAGCGGCCGCGCCTTCGGTGCGGGGCCGGTGCAGCACCGTGCCGTCGGTGCTGACGATCGACACGCGATCGGCCGCCAAACCAGGCACCGCGGAGGCCACGAGGTGGACCACGCCCGCGACTTCTGCTTTGCCGAAATGCCGTCCCTGTCGAAGCTTCAGCACCACCGAGGCCGACGCCTCTTGCTTGCTCATCGCGAAAACGCTGTGTTCCGGCATCACCAAGTGCACACGTGCACCGTGGACCGCGGCGATATTGCCGATGGTGCGCGAGAGTTCCCCCTCCAACGCACGGCGCAAGTTGATGCGCTGCTCGAACTCCGTCGCACCGAGGTGCGACTTATCGAAGATCTCGAACCCCACCCCTCCGCCTCGCGGAAGGCCCTGTCCGGCGAGCTCGAGCCTCAGCTCGTGCACCCGCTCTTCGGGCACCTCGATCGCGCCTCCCGCCGATCCGACGCGGTAGGGGACCTTGAGCTCCTTCAGCTTGGCGGCGATGGCCCCAGCATCCTCCGGCGTTAGCTCGGTGAAGAGATACGTGTAGGTCTGCTGGGACGCGAGGTACGAGATGCCGAGCACGCCGAGGCCGACGCCCAGCACGACGACGACCAGCGAGATCCGTCGCACGACGGAGAGAGAACCCCAGAAGTCACGGCCTTGCCTGAGAAGCGAGAGGAGGATGTCCTTCACCTAATTGGTCTCCCGCCTAGACGCCCATTCGCCAGAGGTCGTTGAACGCCTCGACGAGCTTGGTTCGAACGTTGGAAACGAGCTTGAGCTCGATCTCTGCTTCCTTGACGGCGATCATCGTGCCGTGGATATCGTCGCGCGCGCCGGCGGCGAAGGCCTCCGCGGCGTTTCCGGCGGCCACGCCTTGGGCGTTGGCATGTTCGACCGCCTCGAAGAGCATGTCGCCGAAGGGGATGGCCGAGGCCGGGGGAGTGACCGCTTCGGAGCGGATGGGCAGCCCCTCGTGGGGCTGGAGCATCGGCATGCCGGCGATGGGACCGATGCCGCTCATCGACCAATCCCGAGCGCCGACTTGGCCATGGCTTTGACGGACTCCACGGAGGTGATACCCGCTTCGTAAGCGCGCGAAGCCGTGATCATGTTGACCATTTCCTCGACGACGTTGACGTTGGGGTAGCGCACGTAGCCCTTGCCATCCGCGTCGGGATGTCCCGGCTCGTAGACGAGCTGAGGATCGCGCGTGTCCTGCTGGATGCGCTGCACCTTGACGAGGGAAACCCCCGACTCGTTCAGTCCGCCGACGGCGTCGCCACCGATCGGCGTTGCCTGAAAAACGGGGTCGAGACGCTTGTAGGGTCCGCCCTCAGCGGTACGCGTCGAGCGCGCGTTGGCCAAGTTCGAGGCGATCGTGTTCATTCGTGTGCGTTCGGCCGAGAGACCGGACGCTGCCACTTCGAGTGCGCTGAACGCTCCGAGACGCATGTCTTACACGCCCTTCCCGTCCGAAGCCGCGTAGGCGAGCTGCGCGAGCTCGGACGACGCAAGCGCCGAGGAAACGTCGTAGCGCATCTGATTGGCTGCGAGCTTGGCCGCTTCGCGATCGAGCGATACGAAGTTGCGATCGTTGCCTGCCCCGGCGGCGGGGTCTTCGAACACGCGGCCCGAGCTTATCGAAGCGACCGCTGCTCCAGCGATGTGGCCAGGGGCCGTCTTCGCCATCGCAACCTCGAGCTGGTCATGAAACGCCACGCCGTTGACGCGCTCGATATCGCGCGGCACGTAGCCAGGCGTATCGACATGCGCGACGTTGGAGGCGAGCAGGTTGTGGCGCTCGAAGTGATAGTCGAGCGCCGCGTGCAGAGGATCGATGGCTTTGAAAAGGTCGGACACGCTGAATGACTCAGCAGCATTCGTGCCACGATTTCTCCGCTCGGGACGATTGCCGCGGACTGCACCCCTTTTCGCGATTGTCCGGCTTGCGCGAAAATGCGCGCCGACGTTTTAAGGGTCGGAGTCGCTGACCGTTCACGCCTGACGCCGAGAAAACACCAAAGAGTCAACACCGACCCGTCCGGGGGTCGCCGCACACCCCATCAGCGAAAGCGCAACCGTCGACGAATCGTCGAGGATTCGCGCATCGGTCGGGTACGGGCACAGGGTGATGAATGACTCATCGCGCAAGGCGCCAAAGCGTTGGCGATCGCTGGATACGCCAAATTTCTCGCGCTAAGCGGCAAAGTGATGACACTGGCCCGTGGCTTGCTCAAGGGCAGCCGCTACCTGACTGAGAGGGAGGATCCTGATGCTAAGTGACCACGCTGGACAAGAACGAGCCCCCGAAGCAAACGAGCGAACCTCCACGGTTCAACCGGTGGGAGGCTTTCGTTCCGTCGCTCCGTCGGCAGATCCGGCGGCGCCTCGCCCCCGCAGCATGGTCAATGTCATTGGCGTCTCGCAGAGAATGTTGAACGTCTACCACGTCGTCGATCGCGTGGCGGATACGGGTTGCACGGTGCTCATCACCGGTGAAAGCGGAACAGGCAAGGAGCTCGTCGCTCGTGGTCTTCACGAAGTGAGCCAACGCGCAGCCGGCCCCTTCGTCGCCGTCAACTGCGGCGCGATTCCGGAAACATTGCTCGAGACCGAGCTCTTCGGGCACGCCAAAGGCGCCTTCACCGGGGCGCACGCCACCAAGCTCGGCCGCCTCGCGCAAGCCAGCGGCGGCACGCTGTTTCTCGACGAAATCGGTGAGCTGTCATCGGCCCTGCAGGTCAAGCTCCTGCGCGTCTTGCAGGCGCACGAGTACTCACCCGTCGGTGACAACCGCGTGCTGCGCACCGACGTCAGAATCGTGGCGGCGACCAACATCGATCTCGACAGGGCCGTGGCGGGGGGAAGCTTCCGCGAGGATCTCTACTACCGCTTGAACGTCATCCATCTGAACGTCCCCTCGCTGCGCGATCGCCCCGACGACGTTCCCGTTCTGGCCGAGCACTTCCTGAAGCGCACCAACGAGCGACTCGGACGGAACGTCACCCTTTCCCGCGCCGCTCTGCAGCTTCTCACCGACTGGAACTGGCCCGGCAACGTGCGCGAGCTCGAGAACACCATCGAACGCGCCGCCATCCTCTGTCAAAACTCCGGCATCGAGCCGAACGATCTGCCAGCCCGCGTACGCGGCCTCGCCACCAACCGCACGATCGCCCCTGAGCTTCCCAACGCGGGTCTCGAGCTGCGCGCCGCGGTGGAAGCATTCGAGAACGAGCTGATTCGGCAGGCACTCGAGCGAACGGGGTGGAACAAGAATCAAGCCGCGCGGCTCCTTGGGCTCAATCGCACGACGCTCGTCGAGATGCTCAAACGCAAACGCATGGGCACGCGCGCCGCCTAGAGCCAGCCTTGGCGCCCTTCCGGTTGTGCCCGTGATGGGCGCGCGACTGGGGCGAATTGCTTTTGGCCTGGCAATTGCGAGAGGGGAACCCGAGGTCTCTTTTTGGTCACTCTCTCCCGCCTGAACGGTACCGTCGTCGCCATCAATCCCGATCTCATTACGTGGATCGACGTGACGCCCGACACCATCGTTTCGCTGCTGGGAGGAGACAAGATCATCGTCCGCGAGTCGCTCGAGGAAGTGATCGAGCGCGTGATCGCGTTCCGGCGCAGCGCCGGCCCGGCCTACACCGGAAGCAAAGAGGGCGCGATCGCCCACATCACCGCTCTTCGCAACGAAGCCCATTCTGGCCGCCGACCGACAGCGCGCTCCACACCGCCACCTCCGCGCGGCAGCGTTCCACCCGAGGGGACCTGAGCGATGGACCTCGGAACCCTGATCGGTCTGGTCATCGGACTCGGAATGATTCTCGGTGGCAATCTCCTGGAGGGCGGCAAGATCAGCCAGATCCTGCAGCCCACGGCAGCGATGATCGTCTTCGGCGGCACCATCGGGGCGACCATGATCCAGTTTCCGCTTCGCACCTTCCTCCGCGCGATGAAGGCGGCCAAGACCGTCCTCATCGAGCCCAAGAACCAAGCCGCAAAGCTGATCGAGGACATCGTCGGCTTCGCGACCATTGCGCGCAAAGACGGGATCGTTGCCCTGGAGGGGCTCATCCCGGAGACGACGCATCCCTTCCTACGCCGCGCCCTCATGATGGCCGTCGACGGCGCGGACTCGGCGGCGATGCGCAGCGCCTTGGAGACATCCATTAGCCAGAGCGAGGAAGAAGGCGAGGACATCGCCAAGGTCTACGAAACCGCGGGCGGCTATGCGCCCACCATCGGCATCATCGGCGCCGTGCTCGGACTCATCCAAGTCATGAGCCACTTATCCGACATCGAGAAGGTCGGCGAGGGAATCGCCACCGCCTTCGTGGCCACCATCTACGGTGTCGGCTTTGCCAACATCATTTGTCTGCCGCTCGGCGGTAAGCTGAAGCTTCGCAACCGCGAGGCCATCGCCGTCCGAGAGATCATGCTGGAGGGGGCGCTCGCCATCCAGGAAGGGATGAACCCCAAGCTGGTGCGCGAACGCCTGTCGACGTTGGCGCAGGAAGCCGAGGCAGAGCTGGTCGCCGCGGAGAGGGATCGCCCGCAGGAGAAGGCCGCGGCGTAGAGACCCATGGCTCGGAAAAGGAAAAGGCAACCGGAGCACGTCAGCCACGAGCGTTGGCTCGTCAGCTACGCCGACTTCATCACGCTGCTCTTCGCCTTCTTCGTGGTCATGTTCGCGGTCTCGCAGGTCGACTCCAAGAAGGTCGGTCGATTCACGCAATCGTTCCATGATGCCCTGGAATGGCAGGCCGTGGCGCCGGGGAGCGAAAGTTCGGGTGGCGGAAAGGACGTCATCCAGGTGATTCCCTCCTTCACCAACGCGAGGGTCGCCAAGATCACGCGCGACTTCGAGGAGGAGAAAACCGCCATCCGCCGTGGGCTCGTCAAGCGGCTCGGCAACGTCCCCATGCTGGCCGGGCTCAACATCCTCGAAGTGCACGGCGAGCTCGTGCTCAGGCTGCCCGAAAAGCTGATGTTCGATCGCGGCGAAGCGATCCTCCGGACCGAGGGCGGTGATGCGCTGGTCGCCATCGCCGCCGAGCTTGCCGATAGGCCGGTACGCATCCGCGTGGAAGGGCACAGCGACTCCACCCCCATTCATACCCCCCGTTTCCCGTCCAACTGGGAGCTTTCCCAGTCCCGCGCCATGGCCGTCGTTCGCTTCTTTTTGGAAGACGGCGAGATCGCCCCCGCTCGCTTGGCGGCCGCCGGATACGGCGAGCACCACCCCATCGCTTCCAACGATACCGTCGAGGGCAAGGCTCAAAACCGCCGCGTCGACCTCATCGTCGTCGCTGACCTGGAGGCGGGGGCCGACACTGGCACCCAGCCGGAGGGCGCTGACCACGTGGAGCCGGAAACGCCGCCGGGCGAGGCACCGGAGACAAACCGATGACACGGTGGACCGTCAGCCTGGCGACGCTCCTGGTGACGTTCTCGTTGGCCTACTCCGCCGCCGCTCAGCGACTCGTGACGAGGGCCGGGATCGGCATCGGTAGCGGCCTTCAACGCAGCGACCTCATCCAAGAAGGGCTCTTTCAGCGCGCGCGCACGCGCATCGTCGTGCCCTTCGATTTCCGCAACGACGAGGACATGTCGCAGGGGCTCGCCATCGTGGGCATCTTCGAAATCGAACCCAAGGTGGGCTTCGGGGTCGAAGCGAGGTACGTCCGCTGGCTCGGCAAAGTCGTTTCGTGCTTCGTCGGCATACCCGCCATCATCGTCCCCAAGACACTGGTCGGTATCGACGTCGGGGTCGATCTCAGCCTGCCGCTCGGCAAGTCGGGGGTGGCCATCTTCGTCGAGCCATCGCTGGCCGCAATGCCTCTCGGAACCGATCTACCCGGAGATCACCTGCTCATTTGGGGGCTCGTCTCGGCAGGGGTTCATGCGCAATTCTAAGCAAACAACCCGCTTTTTCGTGCTGGTCGCGGCTCTCACGACGGGAACGACGGCGTGCGGCTCCTACGGCGATCCGTGTCTGCGCAGCACGGATTGTGGCTCTGGATTCGTGTGTGTGGAAGGCGCGTGCGTCATCGACCTCGGTGACAACCCGAGTGACGCCGCCGTCGGCGATGCTCCCGGCGCGAGCGACGCGCCCAGCTCCGGCGACCCCGCGACCTCCGACGCGAACCGCGACGCCAGCAGCGAAGAGGCAAGCACGCCTGCCGCCGATTCCGCCAGTCCGGACACGACGCTGGACATCGCCAGCGACGGCGACGCGGCCGATATCTCCGTGCTCGATGCGCCGCGCGATACGGCTGACGCCGCCTTGCCTACCGAGGCCGACGTGCAGGCCGCGACCGACAGCGGCTCTGGAAGCAACGATGCCGTCAGCGCGGATGTGGGTGATGATGCGGACTCCAGCATGGTGAGAGAGGCTGAAGACGCTGCAGACGCCCTCGCCGCGACTGGCTGAAATTCACTCGCGCAGCGCGCGTCTCTGGCACCAACGATGCATTGGTGAGGACCGGAGGCCGCATGTTTCGATCGCTTCATATCGCAGCAACCGGGATGGCCGCGCAAGAAGCGCAGCTCGACGCCATTTCGAACAATCTTGCCAACGTCAACACCGTAGGGTTCAAGAAGGTCCGCGCCGATTTCCAGGATCTTCTCTACGAGACGCTGCGCGCCCCAGGCACGGCGACCACCGCAACCACCTTTTCGCCAACCGGCCTGCAGGTAGGCAGCGGGACGCGCCTCGTCGCCACCACGCGCCAGCATTCGCAAGGCGTCCTGCAGCAGACGGGCAACCCGCTCGACCTCGCCATCGAGGGCAACGGCTTTTTCCCGATTCAAACAGCGGACGGCACCATCGCCTACACGCGCGCCGGCAACTTCAAAGCCGACGCGCAGGGACGCATCGTCAACTCCGAAGGGATGCCCCTCGATCCCCCCATCACCATCCCCGCCGATGCCACCAACGTGTCCATCGGCGCCG
Source organism: Polyangiaceae bacterium (assembly GCA_035318465.1). Lineage (GTDB taxonomy): Bacteria > Myxococcota_A > Polyangia > Polyangiales > Polyangiaceae > DASWDH01. Next base: position 6,735 of record DATHES010000082.1, on the reverse strand, counting down.
ACGGCACCGTCAGTGCGACGACCAAGTCTTCCCCCCAGCCGGTGCAGCTCGGGCAAATCCAACTCTCGAACTTCGTCAACCCCGCCGGCCTCAGCGCGATGGGCCACACCTTGTTCATGGCCACGGCCGCCAGCGGTGAGCCGCAAATCGGCATGGCTGGCGTCGACGGCCGCGGCACCCTGCTGCAAGGGACGACCGAACACGCCAACGTCGAAGTCGTCGAAGAGATGATCGGTCTCATCGCTGCGCAGCGAAACTACGAAATCAACTCCAAGGTCGTCACGGCGGCCGACGAGATGCTGCGTAACGCCACGGCGATGAGGTAAACATGCGGCGCGCCTGGCTCGTGGCCGTTTTCTCGCTTGCGCTGCCGCTCTCGGCAGCCGCCGAGCCGACCCAGTCGGTCGATCACGCACGTCTCCTCGCCGGTGATCTGATCCCATCGGCACCGCAGGGCGTGGCCGAGATCGACCTCGGGCCCGCTCCGCCGCCGGGAGGGAGCCGCCTGCTCACCAAGAACGAGATCGAGCAGATGCTGCGCAAGCGAGGCGTCGACACGTCCAAGCTCGTTATCCCCGCTGCCCTTCGCATCGTCGGAGCTTCCAAGCGGATTTCACCCGCCGATCTCGCGACGCTCATCACGCCCGTCGTCTTGAAAACGCTCCCTCCAGGGGTGGCGCTCGTCAAATTGCAGCCGACCTACGACGTCGTCGTCCCCCCCACCGCGACGGTGGGAACGATCGACATTCCTCGCCATCCGCGCCAGAAGGGGCCCTTTCGCACCACCGCCAACGTGGAGATGGTCTCCGGTGGTGAAGTGGTGGCGCGCATTCCGGTTCCCATCGTACTCGAGGTGAGCGACGAAGCAGCGCGTCCCGACGTCGCGCGCGGCGCGCGCATCGGGCTCGTCATCGATCGCCGATCGCTCCGCATCATGACCCAGGGGTCGTGCCTTCTCGATGCCAACATCGGCGACGTGGTGAGTGTCCTCGTCGTTTCCACGAACCGCGTCATCAAAGCCAAGATCACCAGCCGCGACGAGGCTCAAGTCATCGAGGGCATGTGAAGCGCGTCGTCGGCATCTTCCTCTTCGCGTCGCTCACCATCGGGTGCGGCCCGCCCCACGTGGCCCCCTTCACGCCGCGTGAGCGCAAATATGCGGCTGGACAATACGCCGTGAAGCAAGCCGACGCCAAGCCGACCAGCGGCTCGCTCTACTCCGAGGCGGCGCCGAGCTTCCTCGAAGACACCCGCGCCGTGCGCGTCGGTGACGTGGTGGTGGTGCGCATCGACGAACAGGCCAACGCTTCGGGCACCGCCAACACCAAGCTCAACAAGAGCACGAACCGCGACGTCGGCGTCACGGCGCTGCTCGGACTCATGCCCGCGCTCAAGAAGGCGCATCCCGACATCGACCCCGAGAAGCTCATGTCCCTCGCCGCCACCAGCGATTTCGCCGGCGATGGACAAACCAGCCGCAAAGGGCAGCTCACCGGCAGCATCGCGGTGCGCGTGACCCAGCAAATGCCGAACGGAGATCTCTTCGTGGAGGGGACGAAGGTCGTCATGATCAACCACGAGGAGATCCACCTCTATATCTCCGGCCTCGTGCGCCGCGCCGACATCGGCGCCGACAACTCCGTCGCTTCCTCGCGCATTGCCGATGCGCAGGTCGAGTTCACCGGCCGCGGCGACGTAGCCGACCAGACCGATCGCGGCTGGCTCACCAAGATCCTCGACTTCATCAATCCGTTCTGAGGCCATCATCGATGTCGTTCGCTCGTAAGCTCTCGTTGCTCCGCAAGCTGCCGCTCCTGGCGGCAGTCTTCGTCGTCGCCCTCGCCGCGCCGGCCCACGCCGATCGCGTGCGCGACCTCTGTGACGTCGTCGGGGCGCGCGACAACCAGCTGCTTGGCTACGGTGTCGTCACCGGTTTGAGCGGCACCGGGGACGACGTGTTCTCCGCGCCTTTCGCGGCCCAATCGCTGCTCGCCTTGACGCGCCGGCTCGGCGTCCAGATCGACGCCGGCCAGCTGCGTTTGCGCAACGTGGGGGCGGTCCTGGTGACGGCGACCATCCCCGCCTTCGCCAAACCGGGCAGCCATCTGGACGTGACGGTGTCTTCGATGGGCAACGCGCGCTCGCTCTCGGGCGGCGTGCTCCTGCAAGCTCCGCTCTACGGCGCCGACATGCACGTCTATGCCGTCGCCCAGGGACCGCTCGTGCTCGGCGGCTTCGAAGCCAAAGGGGCCTCGGGCAGCTCCATCAAGAACAATGTCCCCACGGCGGGGCGAATTCCCGGCGGAGCGCTCATCGAACGCGAGATCGCGATGCCGTTCGCCAAGGACGACGTCATCACTTTGGCGCTCCGGCAGGGCGATTTTGTCACCGCGCAGCGCATCGCCGACGCGGTCAACAAGACCTTCGGCGCCGGCACGGCGACGGCCCTCGACGGCGGTACCGTGCGCGTGAAGTCCAAGGGTGACTTGGCGGGGCGCCCCGTCGAGCTCCTGGCGAAGTTGTCCGACATCGACGTCCAACCGGCCAGCTCGGCCAAGGTCATCATCAACGAGCGCACCGGCACCATCGTCGCCGGTGGCGACGTACGCCTCTCCCCCGTCGCCATCGCGCAAGGGGGTCTCACCATCGTCATCCGCGAGACACCGGTCGTCTCGCAGCCACTGGCACCGTTTGGTCGAACCGGAACGACGGTGGTCACGCCGCAGACCGAAATCACCGCCGAGACGGAGAAGGCCACGCCGTCGATGACGTTCTTGGAGGGCGCCACCTCGCTGGCCGACGTGACCAACGCACTCTCGGCGCTCGGCGTCGGAACGCGCGAGCTCGCCAGCATCCTCCAAGCGCTGCGCACCGCAGGCGCGCTACGCGCAGAAATCGTGATGCAATGAAATTAGGACCGCTCCATCCTGCTACGACATTGAGTCTCGACCCGAGCGAAAGGGCGCAAGCGAAAGCCCAGGCCGGCCAAGTCGACGGAAAGGCGGCCATCGACCCCGAGAAGCTGCGCCTGGCCCAGGAGTTCGAACAGATCTTCATTCGCAAGATGCTCTCCTCGCTCGAAAAGACCGGCCAAAAGCAGGCTGGCGCTTCGGCGTCGGCCGGCGGCGATGCGTACGGATCGATGGTCGTCTCCGCGCTCGCAGAAGCCATTTCCAAAGGTGGCGGCGTTGGACTCGCGGAGGTGATCGCACGCGCAGCGTCGCAGCCTGTCGGCATTGCGCCGACATCGGGCGCGCCATCGACGCCCGCGATTCAGGCCCCGCCGCCCAGCACCGCAACCTATCCACGCCCCGCCCCCGCACGAATCGTCAATGAGAATCATGACATCCAAGATCCGTTTAAGAATCCGAACCGGTGACCGTCCACTGGGTCGAGACAAATACCTCCCACCACCGTGGCTGGCCCATGGTGTGCAGGAAGTAGACAACAGGAGGATGACATGAAGGTGCACAGCCAGGCGATTGATGCGTACGCACGCACGGCGCTCGCGTCCGCTACGGCGGCGCGTCCGGTGGAGCCGCCGGCCACGCCGGTTACGAGCAACAGCAGCGACGCAGCACACGTAACGGTTTCGGACGAAGCTCGCGCCCTCGCGGCGAAGGGCGCCGCAGGCGTCGATGATCAGAAGGTTGCCTCGCTCAAGAAGCAGATCGGCGACGGAGAATACAAAGTCAACTCACAGATGCTCGCAATGCGCATACTCGACTCCATCGGGTAAACGCGACTGCGATACTGCCCCTCGACGGGGCGCTACCAAAGAATGACGATGAACCAGCAAGACGCCGTAGTAAAGCTCGACGAGATCGCGGGTGCACTCCACCGGGTGCTGAGCGACGAATTCGTCGCGCTCAAAAAGCTGGATGCGGAGGCAGTCGAACGGACCGCTGCCTGCAAAGAGCTGCTCACCGAGAAGCTTGCCGCCCTGCGCAGCAAGCTGCCCGATCAGCCCGGAGTCCGCGCGACGATCAACGGAATCCAGGTCGCCTCGCAAGCCAACCAAGCCTTGCTCATCCACGCACGCGCCTGCCTACGCGGGGCCATCGAGCTGGCGTCGGGCGCCTCCTTGGAGCCCGCCTCTTATTCACGCACGCCCGGCAGCGGACCCGCCCCCGCCTTGCGCTTCAACATCCGAGGCTGACATGGGAATCACCAACCTACTCGGCCTCGCGCGCGATGCGCTCACGGCGCAAGGCTTCGGCCTCGACGTCACCGGCCAGAACATCGCCAACGCCAACACGCCGGGGTACGTGAAACGCACGGCGATGCTCGAAACCCGCGTCGCTGGAACCATCACCTACGGCGGCGTCGGCGTGACCGGCATCGCCCGATCGACCGACCGATTCCTCGACGCGCGCGCCAACGAAGCCGGAAGCTTTTCCGCCTCGGCGAAATCGCGCGACGGTGCGCTCTCCCAGATCGAAGCCCTTTTCAACGACAGCACCGGAACTGGGCTCAATGACTCCGTGGAAGCGCTCTTCGGCTCTTTCAGCTCCCTCGCCACCAATCCCAACGACCCGACCGCACGCGTGGCTACCCTCGCCAGCGCCGACAACTTCGCGGCGCGCATCAATCAGACCGCGGGCCAGCTGACGGCGCAGCGTGCCGACATCATTACCCAGGCCCAAGCGACGGCCGTTCAGGTGACCGAAACGGCCGCTCAGATCGCCAAGCTCAACGCCAAGATTTCCGAAGCGGAAATCGGCGGAGCCGACGGATCCGATTTGAGAGATCAGCGCGACAAGCTCGTCGGCGATCTGTCCCAGAAGATCAACATCCACGTCTTCACCGACGGCGCGGGAAAACTCGTCATCTCCGCGGCCGGCGCGACCCTGGTGGAAGGAAACAACGCCGCGGGCATGGCGGTGACGACGTCCGCCAGCGGCGCCATGCAGATCCAGGTGCAGCGGTCGAATGGCACGACCTTCGACGTGACCGCGCAGACCAACGCCGGCACCTTGGGCGGACTCCGAGAGGCGCGGGAGACGGATCTCGTGGCCGCCAGTCAGAAGCTCGATCAATTCGCCTACGATGTCGCCACCGCCGTCAACACGCAGCACGCGGCAGGTGTCGGGCTCGATAATGTCGGGGCGCGCAACCTCTTCACCGTGAGCGGACCTACGGGCGCCGCGGCTTCGATCAAACTCAACGCTGCGATGATCGGTCACCCCGAGTACGTCGCTGCCGCCTCGTCGTCCGCCGAGCTCCCGTCGGGATCGACCAACGCCATCGCCTTGGCCCGCCTCGCCGACGGCAACGTCGCCACGGGCAACACCCGCACGCCCATCGAGGCGTACTCCGATCTCGTCGGGGACATCGGCCAGCGCAAGATGGCCGCAGCGCAAAACGTCAATCTTCGGAGCGCGATCTTCAGCCAGGCGCAGTCCATGCGCGAATCGGTGAGCGGCGTCTCCATGGACGAGGAGATGATTTCCCTTTCGCGCTACCAGCGCGCCTACGAAGCGGCGTCCAAGCTGTTTCGCACCGCCGACGAGCTGCTGGCCAACCTGATTCGGGAGATCTGACGAACACCATGCGAATTGCCGACACGACCCGCTTCCGCAACATCCAGGATCAGGTGGCGCGCGCACAATCGCAGTACACCGACGCCGCCCGTCAGGCATCGAGCGGTCTTCGCGTGGGCGCCCCCTCCGACGACCCCGTGGCCGCCGCCCAGGCACTGCGCGTGAGTCATTCGATGGCACGCACCGCCTCGTTCCGCAACACCATCGCCAGCGTCCGTGGTGACGTCGAGCTCGCCGAGTCCACGCTCGCCGGCGCCGAAGACATGATGCAGCGCCTGCACGACATCGCGCTCGGCGCGTCGTCGGGCACACTCGATCCGAAAGAGCAATCCGCGCTGGCGACGGAAGTTACCCAGCTCAAAGAGCAGCTCCTCGCCTTCGCCAACCAGAAGGGGAGCATGGGCTACCTTTTCGGAGGAACGAAGACGCAGACGGCGCCGTTCCCGGGCGGCGCGTTCATCGGCGACGACCTCGATCGCACCGCCGAAGTCGGGCAGGGTGTGGTGATGACGGTGAGCACGAGCGGTGCCAAGGCCTTCACCGCAGCCGGCGGTCGCGACATCTTCTCCGACGTCGACGCCCTCTATACAGCCATCACCACCGACAACAAGGCGAGCCTGCTGGCGAGCGTCAATCTGATGGAGGCCGGTTCGCGTCAGATTCTTGGCGCGCGGGCCGAAGCTGGCATCAAGATGGCGCGCCTCGACGCGGCCGACGCGACCCACGAGCAAATGGGCGTGACCTTGGCGACGCAGCGCCACGGTCTCATCGAAGCCGATCCCATGCAGGCCTACTCGGCGCTGGCGCAGATGCAGCAGCAGCTGGAAGCCGCCGTGACCGTGTCGAAGAACCTGATCGACATCCTGGCCGCGACGACCGCCGCCCTGCGCTAGGGCTCGTTTCCTTAGGCCGCTCCACGGCGACCGAAGGGTTTCCCCAAGGCGACCCGCACTCTTTCGAGCCGAGCGAGTTCTCGCCTCCATCACGCGTCAGCGTGGGGAAATCATGACGATCCTTCCGTACCGCTGCGGGGTACGATGAAACGGCACTTGGCTCCGCGCCGTGGGGGCGAATTGGCATCCCAAGTGCAGGACAGGAGATGACAACGATGCTCATGATCTCCCGCCGTCTTGGCGAAACCATCGTCATCGGCGATATCGAAATAACGGTGACGGAAATACACCGCAAGGCG
>DATHES010000081.1:0-138925 GCA_035318465.1 Polyangiaceae bacterium | reverse complement strand
TGTCCTGCGGGGGCGCTGCCCCCGCGCCCACCGGGGCAAGCCCGGAATGGGGCCCCACCCCCGCGGCACCTCCGGTGCCGGGTGCGGTTTCGCTCAGGGGAAGATCTCGCGCTGACTGTAGACGACTTCGAGTCGGCTCAGGGCGAGGGCAAAGGCGGCGATGCGGAGGTCGCATTTTCGCGAGCGGGCGAAGGCAGTCACCTCACGATAGGCCTTCTTCATCGCCTTCTCGAGCTTGTCGTCGACTTCTTCGAGCGTCCAGTGCTCGGAGCGCTTGTTCTGGACCCATTCGTAGTAGCTGACCGTGACGCCGCCGGAGTTGGCGAGGATGTCCGGCAGCACGTCGATCCCGCGCTCGAGCAGGATACGTTCACCCTCCGGGTTGCAGGGTCCGTTGGCGCCTTCGGCGACCAGCTTCACGTTGAGCGCCGTCGCCTCTTCGCGGCCGATCTGGTTCTCGAGCGCGCAGGGAAGGAACATGTCGGCCTTGGTGGCGAAGAACTCTTCGCGCGAGATGGCCCGGCCATTGGGGTAACCGCCGATCGAACCATGCTCCTGCACGTAGTCTTGCAGCTTGTGCGGATTGAACCCCTCGGGGTTGTAGAGGTAGCCGGTGTGGTCCCCGACGGCGACGAGCGACACGCCGAGCCGCGAGAGAATGACGCCGGCGAACGACCCCACGTTGCCGAAGCCCTGGATGCTCATGGTCGAGCCCTCCAGGTCGAAGTTCTTGTCCTTCGCCCACTCGGTGATGCAGTGCACGACGCCTTGCCCGGTGGCCTTGTCGCGCCCGAGCGTGCCACCGGAGGCGACCGGCTTGCCGGTGACGACCCCCTTGACGCTCTGCTTGTTCACCATGCCCACCGTGTTCATGTAGGTGTCCATGGCCCAAGCCATCGTTTGCGCGTTGGTCCCCATGTCCGGCGCGGGGATGTCGTAGTCGGGGCCGATGTTGTTCCCGAGGGCGTGGAAGAAGCGACGGGTGATGCGCTGGAGCTCGGCCTTGGACACGGTGTGCGGATTGAACTTGATGCCCCCTTTACCGCCGCCGTAGGGGATCTGCATCAGCGCACATTTCCAGGTCATCATCGACGCGAGGGCCTTCAGATCGTCGAGCGTGACGCCCTCGTGGTAGCGAATGCCCCCCTTGAAGGGACCCAAGATGTTCGAATGTTGAATGCGGTACCCTTTGAAGAGGCGAATGTCGCCGTTGTCCATGCGCACCGGAAAGTGGACGATGATCTCGTTCTTCGGCTGGCTCAAGATGAGCCGGATGTATTCCGACAGCTGGACCACCGACGCCGCGCGGTCGAGGTAGTCCTGGACCACTTTGAAGAACTCGTACTTCGGGGGCGACGTCGTATTCGGCGGAGCGGAATCTCGCGCGCTCTTCTCGGCGATCTGTATGGACGGGGCACTTTTGGGTTGAGTCATCGCAATCGAATCTCCTCTCGAGTCACTGCTGAAGCGCCAAGCGGGGGTTCCGCCACCTGTGCCTCGGTCTCGACGCATGGACGGCGAGGCGCCCTTCTGCCCATCGAGAGAGACACGGCCGGCCCGTTTCTGGCGTAGGATTGGACAGAGTCAAGTCTACTCGCCTGCAATTGGGACTTCCACGGTCGGCGCATCGCTTGCCGCCTGCTGCGTAAGACGTGCCGCGGCAGCGCCGCCATGGCCTGAAATCCGCGGGCCTGGCAAGTCTTTGACGCCCCGTGTTATCGCCAGCGAGTATAGAGGTACACGACGGCGCTCGTCACGAAGAGCGCGTCGAGCCGATCGAGCATCCCGCCATGGCCGGGAACGATCTCACCGGAATCTTTGACTCCGGTCGAGCGCTTGAGGAGCGACTCGCCGAGATCGCCGAGCTGTCCGAGCGTTCCCGCGACGAGCGCGAGCGGCAGCGCCTCGCCGAGAGGAATCACGGGGAGGTACCAGAAGTGGGCGAGGAACGCGGCGGCGAGGGCCCCCAAGATGGCCCCGATGAACCCTGCCACCGTTTTTTTCGGGCTCACCGCTTCGTAGAGCTTGCGCCGGCCGAGAAAACGGCCGGCAAAGTAGCCCCCCGTGTCGGCGAGCCAGGCGAACATGATCGTCATCAGCACGTAGCCCGGCCCGTCCGTCCCCAGGTCCTCGCGCAGGAGGGCAACGAAAGTGAGAAGGCTCACCCACAGGGGGCCGAATGTCGTGGCCGCCATGCGCGCGGCCGCCGTTCGCACGTCACCCAGCCGAACGAGCGCAAGGAGGATCGACGCGAGCGGCAGCCCGGCCATGACCGTCAAGAGCGCCCGGGGGTCGGCACGGAACAGAAAAAGAACGGCGGAAACCGCGAGGACGAGGAAAATGCCGACGCCGCGCGCGACCACGTCCCCGGGGTGCGTCATGAGGAAGAACTCGCGCGCGGAGAGCGCGTTCGCGGTGAAGATGAAAAGCGAAAACCCCCACACGGGGCCGAAGTAGAGAAGAACGAGAATGAGCGGGGCCACGATGGCGGCCGTGAGCACGCGTGTCGTGAGGTTGGAGCGCGGGGCGGTATTCACGCGTGCGTCGGTCGCCGGACGGGTTGCCGTTGCACACGACGACGGTGGCGAGCGCCTTTCGTGGGGCCTTGCAAGGATCGACTCTCCGCAGCAATCCGTCCGGTAACACGGCCGCCGGGTTCGTCGCAATGCCTACGCGGACAGCAGGCCACCGGAGCTCGACGACCCCCCCGCCGGACGGCTTGTCGCACGGCGCGGGCGGGGCCATGCTAGGCCTGCCTTCGCTGAGCGCGGGCCGCATCTGGCGCTGGTGGCGTCGGGAACGCCGCTTCGGGACTCGTCGCGTTGAAAACATGGAAGGCGCAAGAGAATGACCATGACGAGTCCGGTAGGTCTGTCGGTGACGTTGCGCGTGCGCATGGGGGCCCACGACGCGCACTATGCCGGCGAGCTCGTCGATGGGGCGCGGGTCCTGGCGCTCTTCGGCGACGTGGCGACCGAACTTCTCATTCGACTCGACGGCGATGAAGGACTCTTTCGCGCGTACGACATGGTGGAATTTCTCGCCCCCGTCTACGCCGGCGACTACCTCGAGGTGCGCGGCGTTCTCACCGCGGTGGGAACGACTTCGCGGCGCATGGAGTTCGAGGCGCGTAAGGTCATTGCCAACCTGCGCGACAAGGGCGCCCCGGCCTCGGCGGCAGGGATCGTCGAGCCCGCGGTGTTGGTCTGCCGCGCGCGCGGCACCTGCGTCGTCCCCAAACCGTTGCAGCGCATCGCCCATCGCGCAGCGGCGGAGATCGCGCCGGAAGTCATTCTCACCGCCGCTCTCGTGGGCGCCGAGGTGACGCGCGAGCAGACGCCACATGTGCCCATCACTGCCGAGGAGATTGCGGATGACGCCGCGCGATGCCGCGAAGCGGGGGCAGCGGTGGTGCATCTGCATGTACGCAACCCCGATGGGACGCCGAGCCAAGCCACTGCGCTTTTTCAGGAGGCGATCGATCGCATCCGCGCCAAGACCGACGTCATCGTACAGACGTCGACCGGAGGTGCCGTGGGCATGAGTGTCGACGAGCGTGCGGGCCCGCTCGGATGCCGTCCAGAAATGGCCACCCTCAACTGCGGCACGCTGAACTTCGGGGCGGACGTCTTCGTCAACACCCGGCCCCAGATCCGCGATCTGGCGCAGCGGATCCGCGCCGCGGGCAGCATGCCGGAGCTGGAGTGCTACGAGGTGGGGCACATCGACGAAGCGCTGACGCTGGCGGGTGAAGGTTTGCTCACCCCCCCGTTGCATTTCCAGTTCGTGCTGGGAGTTCCGGGTGGAATCGGAGCGCGCGAGCCGATCATCCAATTCATGGCCGCGCAGATCCCGCGGGGATCGACGTGGGGCGTTGCCGCGGTCGGGCGCCATCAAAAGCCGATGACCGAAGCGGCGCTCCGTCTCGGCGGTCACGCGCGGGTAGGTCTCGAGGACAACATCTATCTGTCCAAGGGGGTACTTGCCGAGGGGAGTGCGCCCCTCGTGCGCCAGGCGGCGGACTATGCGCGGTCGATCGCGCGCTCTCCCGTCGAACCCGGCCGCGCGCGCGCTCTGCTCGGTCTCGAGAAAGGCCCGTGATTCGGAATTTGCTGAGCTCGCGCATGTGGCGGAGGATCGGACCGACGCTGGCGCTGGCGGGGGCGCTCGCCATCGGCAGTCGCTTCGTGCAGCCGGCGCCTCCGCCGCGTACGCTCGATGGGTTGGCGGCGTTGCTCGGGCAAGCGACGGGAGGCACGGTACATCCGGCCGACGTGGCCTGGGAACCGAGCCCCGGCGTGCTGGCCGAGTTCTTTTGGGGGCGGCGCGTTCTGTTCTTGTCCAGCGTCGCGGGCGCTCCACGCGATCTGTACCGCGCGCGCGTGCGCGTCACGCTCGAAGGGCGCCCGGTGGCCATCTCCGGTTTGCACAACCTCACCGCGACGCCTCTCGGTGACGAGCAGAAGATCGTCATCCGCGAAACGCGGGCCGCCTTTGCCACGGCTTCCTCCGGCGCGATCGAATCCATCACCGTGCTCGATCTCGCGGGAAAGCCTCGGCCAACGGCGAGCTCGGCCGTCGACGACATCACCGCGTCGATCACCAACTGGCGGGAGACGGGCGACGGGCGCGGCATCGGGCGCATCGACGTCAACATCGACAAGCCAGGCGACGACTTGGCGCTCGCCTTCGACCGCGGCAGCCTGCTCATCGGGATGGGCGGAGCCAAGCGCGTCGCCGTCGATCTCACGACCGGCGCCCTGGCCGGCGAAGAAGGACAGCTCGGCGCGCATGTCTACGTGCCCCCCGCCTTGCGCAAGCGTCCCATCCTCTGGGCCGTCGACACCGTGCGCGCGGAAGTGGGACCGGAGCCGGTGGCGATGGTGGAAGCAGCCGTGTTCAACGTGCGCGATGTCGTGCGGCGTTCGATGTATTCGTTCTTCGGCCCTGAAGGTGCGCCGCCGGCGTCGAGCGATGTCCCCCCGCCCCCGCTGCCACCCAAAACGGTCGACGCCACCAACTCGCAAAGCGACCCCAGCGTGTGGCCTCCGCCGCCGGTGGCGCCCTCCTGGAAGCACCCCGAGCCCGGCGAGGGTCGATGGGCGCCGGTGAGCTTCCCGTGGCTCAAACGCTTTGCCGCGAGCAAGAGTCCCACGGCTGCTCCGACAACTGCGGGCAGCGAACCCCCTCCGTACTTTTACCTCACCACGGTGCGCCCCGATCCCGAACGCCCCTACGCCAAGGTGCTCGTCGTGGCGATGGACATGCGCCAGCTCGAGCTCGACATGGAGGCGGGGGTGGAAGATCCCAAATCGCTGACGGGGCTGCACGGCTCGGGGAAGATCCCGCGTGACCCGAAGACCTTGGGTCGCGTGGTGGCCGCCTTCAACGGCGCTTTCAAGACGACGCATGGCGAGTACGGGATGATGGTGCATCGGCGCGTGTTCTTGCCCGCCAAGCCCGCCGCGGCGACGATCCTCGTGACCGACGACCGTCGCGTCGGTCTGGGGACGTGGGGCCCGTCGCTCAAGGTGCCGCCCGACGTCCTCTCTTTTCGTCAAAACCTCGAACCGCTCGTGGAAGACGGCAAGGTTTCGCCGAGCGGCCGCACGCAATGGGGCTGGCAGCTGCAGGGGACGAGCATGCTCACCGAACGCTCGGGCATCTGCGTCTCGGCGGGCAACCACCTCTACTACCTGTGGGGCGACGAAGCGAGCGCCGCGACGCTCGGCAAAGCGATGCTCCTCGTGCAGTGCACCTACGGGATCCACCTCGACATGAACCCGCACCACACCGGTTTCGTGTTTGCCAACGTGCGTTCCGTCGCGCCGCGCGACTACGAAGCGAGACTCCTCACGCCCCTCATGGAGATCTGGCCCGAGCGCTATCTGGAATATTCGCCCAAGGACTTTTTCTATTTGATGCTGCGCGATCCAGCCCCCTCGGGTGACGTCGGCTGGGTCGAAGACGTGGGGACCCAGCCGGCGCCGGTCTGGCTGCCGGCGGTGTGGCGGACGCTGGTCCAGGTCAGCCCGTCGAGCCCCGGCGCCGGCGCCGTGCAGGTCGAGCTCTTGGCGTTCGATGCTGGGCGCGTCACCTGGCGCTTGCGCACGGCGCGACGCGAGTGGCAAAAGCGCGAGTTCGTGAGCGCGGAGCTCGGCCACGAAGACTCACATCGGGTGATGGCGGCGGTCGGCCTCGGCAACCCGCAGGACCCCCGCGAGGCACAGAACACGCGGATCTCGTTTCCACGGTTTCCGACTGGCGCGCTCGTCGGCGACGAGGCGCACGGGCTCGCCCTCTTCAGCGAAGATGAAATCGGCAACGGCGACGGCAGCGAGGCCATCGTGCTGCCCTTCATCGTCGAGGCAGGCAAGATCGTTCCCGCGGCGCGCGAGCAGCACGCGATGCGGCGTCGCGCGGCGACGTGCTTGACCCCTTCCGGGCACGCCGTCATTGCCGTGGCCACGAGCGACAGCGACGAAGCGGCGGCGCTCGCGCTGCAGCGCGCGGGATGCACGCGCGCGGCGGCGCTCGATCGCGGCTCGCATCGGTCGACGTTCTTGCATCGCGCGGGGGCGGGCTCGGCGCCTCAAGCACGCTACGACGAGTCGGTGCTCTACGCCGTCAGTCGCCCCATGGCGCCGCGCACGTATCGGTGGAACATGCCGGCGACGCAGTGAGCGGCGAGGGGTAACTGGACTGGCCAACTCAGGGGGCGAAATGACAGGCCGCGGAGGCGAGAAATGGACGCCTACGTTGGAGTCCCTGTCCCCGAGCAGCTATATTCCGCAGCATGTTCGAGGAGGTCGATGCGCGTCGTGAGCGGCTGAAAAAGCACATGCCACTCGACCCCCAAGTCGAGGAGCGGCTCAACGCCGCACTGGACCCTCTGTTTATTTACAATTCGAACGCACTTGAGGGAAACACACTTTCTCTCGCCGATACGATCTATTTCATCAAAGAACGCCGACTGCCTGGCGGCAAAAAAGAGGAAGAGATCCTCGAGGTCAAAGGGCAGCAAGCGGCCATCGCGTACCTCCGCGAAGCGGCACGCAATCGCTTCGAATTGAGCGAGAAGCTCATCCGCGAATTCCATCTGCTCCTTACCGAACAGCTTCCTCGCGACAAGTACGAGCCCGGCCAATACAAGTCACGCGACAATATGGTTCGGTTGGAAGATGGATCGATTTTTCCCAATGTGGGCGCGGCGGAAACGTACTGCCGCTATGCATGATTTGATGGTTTGGTATCGGTCGAGTGAAGCCCCTCATCACCCGATCGAGCTTGCGGCGCAATTTCACTATCGATTCATTTTGATTCACCCGTTCCTTGATGGAAACGGAAGAACCGCGCGACTTCTCACGAATCTGATCCTACTGCTCCACGACTACCGCTCGGTGTCATCATCAGAGCGGATTCTCATCGGGAACGATACGTGGCCGCTTTGCGCGCTGTCGATAGCAGTGTGCCCCTTGGCGATCTTCGGCCCAATCATCCCCATTTGAACCTTTTTCCGTTTGCCAATTTTGTCGCACAAGAAACCATCTGGTTATTCGATCTCGCGATCGACATCATCGAAAGCCGAAGGATCGTGACCGCAGAAGATCTGGCCTCGCGGGTACAGCGGATGGAACGCGACAGTATGGCTGCCACTGGGCTCCCGTCCAACGAGATCGAGAATCAGCACGCCCTAGCTACGGCAGTGCAGGAGACGACGAACCGCGTGGTACGAATTCTGGCGCCAATGTTGGAGAATGCCAACGCGGGCCTCCGAGAGTTGTCATTTCAGACCAATGAACAAGTAGCCTCATTTGTCGACCTCGCCCCGCCTACTTCGTATCGGGCTCGCGTCGTCGATCCAATCACGGCTAGTCGGACGGGTTTGGCGAAAGTCATTTCGACGTCTCTTCGACTTCGACCGGGCGCCCTGTCCGGATTACCGGTGCCACACAATACCTTCGAAGTGCTCGTCTTCTCCGAACTTCACCGGTTGAATATCTGCACCGTTCTCGACTGCGACCTCGGGCAAGGTCGCACGATTGATCGGGCGGATCTCGACAGTTGGTCGGGACATTTGCCAGTTCCTCTCGAATCGGAGCTGTTCCGGTCAACCGAGGTCAGTTCCTTCTTGCTCAGGGAACTGGGCCGATTCCTCGATATTTTCGAGGGAGAGCTTCAGCGACGCCAGAAAATAATCAAAGCATCGCTCCCACAGTAGGCCTTGATCGAATCGTGGCCGTTGCGTCGCGATGGGCGCCCGTCTCCATCAGCCGCGTCGCCCGACGCTCTGCGTCAGGGCCCTTCCCTCACCGATTGACGAACACCCCGCGTTCACCGGTCGCGTCGCCATCGCCTCCCCGTCCGCCATGGCGGCCGTGCGCCACGTCGGCGCGCGGCGTGCCGCTCGGGCTCGCCGTCAGGCTCGGACCACCTTCGACGCTGGCGATGGCATCACCCTCGTCGTCGTCGTCATCGCTTTTCACGTCCCCCGGTCGATAGCGCGGCGCCTGGCCGGGCGCCGCGTAATCGACCCAGTAGGCGTTGCCGTCGCGCACGTCGAGGTGGACGAAGAGCGAGTTCGGGTAGTACCCCACGCCGACGTTACGCAAGGTGCGACAAAAGTCGCGCACCGCCTCATTGGCAATGCCTTTGATGGAAAAGTCGATGGCGCGTCCCTCGTTGTGATTGGAGTGACGCGAGTATTGTCGGGCTGAGTAGGGCCGAAAGCCGCTCACGACGTTGACCTCGCGTCCAGCGAAGTGGTCGCTCACTATGGCCACCAACGTGACGAGCCGTCCGTCGATGGGGTGATCGGCTCCGCTCTTGGCACGGAGAAAGCGCGCGAACTGGGGGAGGGTCGCCGGGAGGAGGCGCTGCTTACGGTCGAGCACCCGGACCTCGAGCGTCTCCGTTCCGCGCACCAACTTGACGACGCCCGGCTGTCCCCGCGTCCAGGCGGGCGCTCGCTTGGGCCCCGCGGCCGCTTTGCCCGTTGCCCCGCGCGCCGGCTTCTTCGAATGGTCGTCCCCTTCGGTTTTTGCTGGGCCTTTTGCCTCGCGTTTCGCCGCCGCCTCGCCCTTTGCCGGCGCGACCGCCCGCTCGGTTTTGGCCGCGGCGCCGCCCGCGGGCGGATCAGCGTGCCCGTCCCGAGGTGGGAGCGTGAGGGCCCCTAGGAAGGCCAGCAGCGAAGCCGTGAAGCGGTGCATGGAGGCCACCTACATCCATCCGAGTACGACACCCGAAGAGCTTATGTAAAGCGCTTTTTTGACTCGCTCGGATGGTGAGTGCGACACTTTGAGACCAAATGGCGGAAGGAAGCAACCTCGTCGGGGTCGACATCGGGTCGAGCTCGATCAAAGTCTGCCAGCTGCGCGACGGCCGAAAGGGCCTCGAGCTCGTGCGGCTGGGCTTCGCGCAGCTTCCCGCCCAGACCATCGTCGACGGTCACGTCATGAACAGCGGAGCCGTCGTGGAGACGCTCTCGCGTGTCTTTCACGATCGTAAAATCAAGCAGCGCGACGTGGCCATGAGCGTCTCCGGACAGTCGGTGATCATTCGCAAGATCACCGTTCCCATGATGACGCCCGCCGAGCTCGGCGAGCAGATTCAGTGGGAGGCCGAACAGCACATCCCTTTCGACATCAAGGACGTGCAGATCGATTACGAGGTCTTGCGTCGCCGGCCCGAGGCGGGGCAGATGGATCTTCTGCTCGTCGCCGCCAAAAAAGACGAGATCTCCGACTACGCGCAGCTCGCCCGCGACGCCAAGCTCCGGCCCCAGGTGGTCGACATCGACGCCTTCACCATCCAGAACGTCTTCGAATTCTCGCGCGGCCTGCCGCCCGACCAGACGGTGGCGCTCATCAACGTCGGTGCCAGCCTCTCCACGCTCAACATCGTGGCGCGCGGCGTATCGACCTTCACGCGCGACATCGCCAACGGCGGTAACCTCATCAGCGACGAAATTCGCAAGCGGCTCGGGATCAGCTTCGAGCAAGCAGAGGACTTCAAGTGCGGCCGCTCCGAAGCCGGGGCGCCGCCCTTCCAGGTGGCACAGGTCATGGAGAGCGTCATCGACTCCATCGCCGGCGAGATCCAGCGTTCGCTCGATTTCTTCATGGCGACCAGCGGCGAGGCGGAGATCGCGCGCATTTTTTTGATGGGCGGCACGGCTCGCATCGCGCTTTTGCCGCAGGCCATCGAGCGCCGCGCTCGGGTAGCGGTGGAAGTCTTTTCGCCGCTCGAGAAGATCGGCGTCGATACCGCGTCCGTCGATCCCACCCTGCTCTCCGCGGTGAGCTCGCAGCTCGCGGTCGCGCTCGGCCTGGCCATGCGCAAAGACAAGGAGAAGCGCTCTTGATCCGCGTCAACCTTCTACCGCAAAAACGCGAGGTCAAGCGAACCGCGGAAGCCAACCAAGGGTGGCTCCTCGTCGTGCTGGGAGCAGTGGTGGTCGAGATCATCGGTCTCGTCCTGTTCCATCAAGTGAAGCGCGAGGAGCTCGCCCGCCAGATGCGCACCAACGCCGAGCTCTCCAGCCAGATCGAGCAAATCAAGAAAGCGGTCGCCAATCACGCCGAGATCAAGGCGCAGCTCGAGGTGCTTCGGGCTCGCGAAGACGCCATCTCCAAGTTGCAGCAGGCGCGCACCGGCCCCACGGCGGTGCTGCTCGAGTTCGCTCGGGTATTGACCGATGGGCGCGGCCCCAGCGTCGACCCCGATGTGCTGGCTCAGCTGCGGCGCGACAATCCGACCTCGGTTTACAACCCTTCCTGGGACCCCAAACGCCTCTGGCTGACGAGCCTCGCCGAGACGGAACGCGTGATCAAGGTCGAGGGGCTGGCCCGCGACGGCGACGACGTCTCCGAGCTCGCGCGACGGCTAGGTCTCTCCGTCTATTTCGCCGACGTCAGACTGCTGCCGGCCGCCAGGACCACCGACGCCGACAGCAAGCTCGACGTGATCCAATTCCAGCTCCAGGCCAAGGCGAGATACTGACGTGGCGCAAAACCCCATCATGGCCCGCTACCCCCGTCTCACCAAAGGCGGCGTGGGGGTGCTGCTCACCGTGCTCGTCGCGGTGGCGTATTTCGTCCTGTTCTATGACGAGATCTCCGATTCCATCGCCAGACAGAAGCGGGACGAGCAGACGTTTCGGTCCGACCTCGCCCGCGTGAAGCAGGCAGAGTTCGAGTACCACAAGGACCTCGCCGAGCTCACCGACCGGCAACAGCGCCAGCGCGATCTCAACAAGATCCTGCCCGAGACCACCGAATACCCCGCGTTCCTCTCGGCGCTGCAAGGCGTGGCCAATATCTCCGGCGTGGCGCTCCAGGCTTGGACCCCGCAGGAAGAGGTGTTGCAGAAATTCTTCGCGCGCGTCCCCATGCGCCTCACGTTGCAGGGCAAGTTCCACCAGGTGGCGAAGTTCTTCTACGGCGTTGGGCAGCTCGACCGCATCATCAATGTCGAGAACATCTCCTTGAGCCAGCCCAAGACGCAGAACGACGAGCTCCTTTTGAAAGTCGATTGCCTCGCAACCGCGTTTCATACCCTCGGTACCCCTGCACCCAAGCCGGGGGCGGGCGTGGCACCACCTCCACCCGGGGCCAAGCAATGACGGCGCTGCCCCCTCCCCGCCGCTCGTGGCGCGTGGCGCTCCTTTTGGCGACCGTGCCCATCGCGGTGGGCTCCTTCCTGGCGTGCTCGAGCAACCCACCGGCGACAGCCGTCTCCGCCGATGCCGGTGCCGTTCCCGCCATCCCGGTGCGAGGCCCTGCTGCAACCGCGATGCCGACCTCGTCGGTGGCGATGCCCAAAGTCGAATTCCACGAGGATGACTTCGCCGAGACTGATCACAGCCGCGATCCGTTCCGCTCCTTCGCCAAGCTCTTTTCGGAACAGGGCAAGATGCGGGTGAAGTCGCAGCGTCAGGTGCTTCTCGACCACTACGCCGTCGACGATCTCAAGCTCATCGGTCTGGTCACCAACACCGACACGCCGCGAGCCATGCTGGTCGACCCCACCGGACGAGGGTGGGTGGTGACCAAGGGTCAGTTCATCTGCCGCCCGGAGATCGTCCACGCGGCAGGCCCCGGCGGCATCGACTACGAGCTCAATTGGAAGATCGACCGCATCCGCGAGGGGGACCTCGTCCTGGTGCGGGAGGATCCGGGCCACAGCGACGTCCCAGCGGCAACGCGTGTCATCTCGCTTCGCGTGCCCGAAGCCGAGAGCTCCCCTCAATAAGCGCTTTCTTGGTTTACAGGGAGACGGGGAGGCGGGGAGACTTTCTTGGGGTGGGCACAGGTTCTGAAAACAAAACCTCCCAGCTCCCCGCCTCCCTGTGAATCTTCCGGGGCGTCGCCGCCGCCGATCCCCGCTGTTTTTCTTTGCCACGAATTTGTTCGTGCGCTTGCCGGGCAGATACGCTCCCCCCTTGAACGGCATGGTGCGGATGAAAGCGCAAATGACAAGATGGCTCGGCAGCGTCGTGCTCGGGCTCTTCGCGACAGCGCTGGGGGCGGCGCCGGCTGAGGCGGCAGGACTCAACCACGTGGCCGGTGTGAAAGCCGCTCCGCGACCGTCCTCGGGGGGCTCACCCAGTACCGACGTCACCATCGCCACCTCGGAGACGCCGCGTTACGCGGCCCAGCTCTTCGACGGCGGGAAGCGCCTGGTGATCGACATCGCTTCGGCTGATCTGACGGTCGTCGATGCTGAGGCCGCGATTCGCACGCGCACCGGCATCGTGGGCAGCGTCGAGACCGAGGCGTTGCATGACGCCAAAGGGTCCGGTGTCAGGGTCACCATCCATTTGACCGAACCCGCGACCTACCGCATTCGTCCCCAGGCGGATTCGCTCCTCGTAGCGCTGGCGCCCGATACCGACCGCGCTGCCGCTGTTTCCGCCGCTCTGCCGCCTGCCGCTTCCTCCGCGCCCGGAGTGCTCAGCGTGCGTGACGTCCGCTTCGTTCACAGCAAGCTGGCCGACACCGTGACCATCGAGCTCTCGAGCGCCAGCGCATTCACCTCCTCGCAGGTCGCGCTCGGCAAGTCGCGCCTCGAGATCAAAGGCGCTGCGCTTCCCAAGGAGCTCGAACGCACACTCGATCTTTCGGGTGTGAGCAAGCGCGTGCGGTCCGTCTCGGCTTTCAAGCGCGGCGACAAGGTGACCCTCGAGGCGGAGGGGGCCGATGACGTCGTGGCTCGCGCCGTCGCCGAAGGCAGCTCCCTCGTGTGGACCTTCGTGCGACCGAGCGATGCTCCCTCCACCGAAACCGGCGTCGGCCCCGATGGCGGCGCCGCGCGCAGGACGCGTACCGTGGGGCGGGAGCCCGGCATGGCCGGCATTCCCACCGTCCAAACCTCGTGGAACGGCGGCGGCGAAGCCGTCGTGCGGCCGCACACCGGCGACGCCCTGACCGAGACGCGCAGCGGACCGGGCGAGGCTGGCGCTTACATGCCAGCCATGGCCGCACAAGCCGGCCGATACACCGGGCGGCGCATCGACCTCGATCTCAAGGACGCCGATATCCACAACGTGCTGCGCCTGCTGGCCGACGTCGGGCGCGTCAACGTCGTCACGTCCGACAACGTGACGGGCAGCGTCACCATCCGCATGCGCAACGTCCCCTGGGATCAAGCGCTCGACGTCGTCTTGCAGTCCAAGAACCTCGGCATGGTGCGCACGGGCAACCTCTTGCGTGTCGCGCCGCTCGCCGATCTCGAAAAAGAGCGGGAGATGGCGATCGCTCGCCGCAAACAGGAGCTCGAGCTCGCGCCGGTAGAAACGCGCCTCGTGCCCGTCTCCTATGCGAGCGCCAACGAGATCCAGGTTCGCGCGCGCGAAATGCTCTCTCCCCGCGGCTCGATCGCGGTCGACGACCGCACCAACGTCCTCATCGTGCGCGACGTGGGGGCCACCTTGAACCAGATCGAGGAGCTGGTGCGATCGCTCGATACGCAGACGCCGCAAGTCTTGGTCGAGGCGCGTATCGTCGAGGCAACGAGCCGCTATTTACGGGACGTCGGCATCCAGTGGGGCGGCGACGCCACGTTCTCGCCGGCCACCGGCAACCCGACGGGGCTCGCATTTCCCTCGGCGATCGGCGTGGCGGGCGGCGCGACCGACACCCAAACGCCCACTGCGGGCATGTCCCCCTTCGACCGAACGGTCGCCAACCCGAACTTCGCCATCAATCTTCCCGCTGCCGTCGGTACCGGCGCCGGTGGTGCCCTCGGGCTCACGCTGGGATCGATCAACAACGCCATCAATCTCGGTGTCCGCCTTTCTGCCGCCGAGTCGTCGGGGATGGTCCGCATCATCTCGAGTCCGCGCATCCTCACCATGGACAACAAGGACGCGCGCATCAGCCAGGGTACGTTGATCCCTTTCGCGCAGGTCAGCGCGCAGGGCGTCCAGACGACGTTCCAAGAGGCGAAGCTGCAGCTCCTCGTGCGGCCCCACGTCACCGCCGAGGGGAGCGTCTCCATGCACGTCAAGGTCAACCGCGACGAACCCGACTTCAACCAGACGTCGGCTCGCGGCGATCCGACCATCTTGAAGCGCGAAGCCGAGACGGATCTCCTCATCATGGACGGGCACACCGCCGTCATTGGCGGCATCTATACCCGCAACACGGGTCGCAACCTGGATCAGGTTCCGTTCTTCGGCGACATTCCCATCATCGGTCTGCTGTTCCAGCATCGGAAGGCATCCGACTCGCGCGGCGAGCTCGTCATCTTCCTCACCCCGCGCATCGTGAACCGCGCCGAGGCTCTCGGACGCTGAGGGAGACTCGAACGAAGGGCCGACCATGCACCACGCACGATTCCTCGCCGCCGTTTTGAGTCTGAACGCCTCCGGAGCCATGCTGCTCGGAGGGCCACTGCTGACGGGCGAGGGCCAAGCGATCGCGGCCGCGCGCCGCACGGTGAAGGCCCCGAGCGCACGCGCCGCCCGAGCACGACGGTCGAGTGACTCGGCCTCGGCCGTCAGACGCACGAGTGACGCGGCGAGGGATGGCGCTGCCGCCACGACCGCCCCCGATGCACGCGGCTCGGGCAAGGACGCGTCGCGTCGCGAGCGCGACACCGTGCCGGAGAAAAATGCGGCGACGAGAGGCGTCGAAAAGCCAGGAGCGAAAAATCCGCCCGAGAGCGCGTCGAGCACGAAATCGACGGCGGAAGCCGTCAAGCCGACGCCGGAAAATGGAGCGAGCCGAAACGCCGAAGCGCGACCGAGTGCGGCAAAACCGCCCAGCGAAGCGATCGCGAACCAGCGGGTGTTGGCCGAAAGGCTCGCCAATGAGTCGGCTGCGGGCGACGGGTCGGACGCGTCACGCGCCGCCGTCGATCCGGCCGCGGTGCCCACCTTTCGTCGCGATCTCGCCCCTTCGTCCACCGCGGCGTCCATCGCCCGACCGGTGGCCGTCACGCTGGAGGGGCCGGTGTTCGACGGCGGCGACGTCCCGCGCGCAGGAGCTGCGCTCGACCGCATGAAAAGTGCGTTCGTCCGCTGCGCGTCGATCGAGAGCGCCCTGGCGAAAAACGAAGCGTCGATTGACCTGCGCTTCCTGGTTCGTTCTCCGGGAAGAGCCGAAGGGGTCGACGTCGACAAGGCGCGAGGTGTGTCGGCGGATGTCGTCAGATGTATGACGTCCGTGTTGGCGCGAAGCTACATCGGCGCTCCATCGGACGACCCCGTCGGCGTGGCTGTTACGGTGCGCTTGAGAAAAGACTAGCCGCCGCTCCTTGACGACGTTATTCGAAAAAAGCTAATTTATAGAGTTACTTCGCTTCTTCAGCGTATTTACTCCGATCCACCTTGGGCAACGTGAACCTCGGCGGGAGCGAGCGCTCAGAAACTATCTGCAACCATGGGGTCCAGATCCGCATCGTGGCCGCATTGCGGATTGAAGGAGGCGAGCCTTGTTGCAGGAGGAGATGAGCCGAGCCGTTGGCGTGGGATAAGGGACGCCCGTACGTGACCGAATCCGAAGAGAAGACGAGGGTTACTGCGGTCGTTCAGCCCCCACGCGGTAGCTCGCTGGCAGGCAAGAAGAACGATTGCCTCGTCGTCATCTACACCAAAGAGCCGACGCTTCTCGGCAAACGCTTCGTGCTCGAGCACAGCCCGATGCGCATCGGTCGCGGCGCGGACAACCACATCATCCTCGACGGCGACTCGGTGTCGCGCCGGCATGCGCATCTCGAGCAACACGGCGATGGCTGGGTCGTCGTCGACGACGGCTCGACCAACGGCACTTACATCAACGACGAACAGATCGATCGTCAAGCGACGCTCGCCAACGGCGACCGGGTCAAGCTCGGCCCCACCATCTTCAAGTTTCTGACGGGCACCGACGTCGAGAGCCAGTACCACGAAGAGATCTATCGGATGACGATCATCGATGGACTCACCCAGGTGCACAACAAGCGGCACCTCTACGAGTCCCTCGAACGCGAGATCCTGCGCGCACGCCGCCACGCGCGCGAGCTCAGCTTCCTCATGTTCGATCTCGATCACTTCAAGAAGATCAACGACGTCCACGGTCACCTGGCGGGAGACTTCGTCCTCAAGGAGTTGGCGAGAGTCGTGATGAGCCGCATCCGGCGCGACGAGATTTTCGCGCGGTACGGCGGCGAAGAGTTCGCCATCGTCTTGCCGGAAACGGACCTGGCTGGCGCAGCGGCGTTGGCCGAGAGCATCCGCGAGAAGATCCAGGAGCACAGCTTCGTCTTCCAGAACGACCAGATCTGGGTGACGATCAGCGTCGGCGTTGCCGCGCTCGAAGAGGCCGACAAGAGCTCGACCGACTTGGTCAAGCGCGCCGACGAGCGGCTTTTCGAAGCGAAGCGCGCCGGGCGTAACCGCGTTTTTTGAGACGAGGGCCCCTCGACCTTTGGGGCTAGCGGGAGTTTCGCCCGCGCACCAAGTCCAGCTTGAGCGCGCGGGCCGGGTTTCCCAGCGCGAGGGAGAAGGGGGGGACCTCTCCGGACACGACGCTGCCGGCCGAGACGACGGAGCCATTTCCGACGATGGCTCCCGGCTGGATGGTCGCTCCGTGAGCGATCCACACGTCGTCGCCGATGACGATCGGAGCTTGCCCGTCGGCCGTGTGATCGCAGATCGTCACCATCGAGCCGATCATGCAGCGGCTGCCGATCTTCACCTGCCGGTGAGCTTCGATCGACCCGCCGTAGTTGAATCCCGACTGGGCGCCGATCGAGAGCTCGCCTCCCGCGAAGCATTTGATCTCGGTCGGGATCATGCCGCCCAGAAAGAACACCCGCGCGCCGAGGGTCACTTCCCCCTCCGCCACCACGTGCACCGGGCCGTAGGCATAGACGGCTTCTCCCGATCTGCATCCTCGAAAGAGCGCCAGCGCGCGCAGCCGGGCCATCGCTTGCAACCGCAAGGGAGGGCGTCGGTTGGAGCGCACGCGATCGAAGACAAAACGCGCGTCGCGGTTGAGACGACCGAAGAGACTCACTTGTCGCTCCGGTCCAAGGGTTCGCTCGGATCACCGCTGTCGGGCTCGGGCAGAGGACGGAGGACGGCGGGAACCCCGCTCGCCAGCGAGTGTGGGGGCACGCGTCGCGTGATGACGGAGCCGGATACGACGCGGGTGCCGCGTCCCACATGCGCACCGGGAAGCAGGATCGAACGTGGGCCGAGCTTGACGTCGTCCTCGATCACCACCGCAACGGACCGAGGTCGCTCGCTTCGGTTGCCGGCGACCGAATGAAAATGGTTGTCGATGATTTTCGAAAATCTTCCGATGATGCAACGGACACCGATGGTGATCGCCTCCTGGGCCTCGATCGAGGTCCCTCCGCCGATGTACACGTCGTCGCCGATGGAGATGACGGCGCCGGGGCCGACGTGCAGCTCGATGGGCGCAGTCGCGGCATCGAATACGACCCTGTCACCGATCTCGAGTCGACCCGGGCCGTGGATCCAGAGCCGCCCGCGGACGCTCACGTCCCGTCCAACTCGCGCTCGGAGCCGCAGGCGGTACGCCCGGACCAGGCACCAAACGTCAGCCAGGGTCGACATCGCCCACGCTTACGATCGGGCTCGGCGGATCAAAGCTTGGCCGGCCACGAGCGGCGGAACTGCTCCCGGGACGAAGCGGCGTTTCATGGTGCGGGTCGTGGGACTGGTCAGCTTTTCTTGCGCGCAACGAAGTGCGCAATCTTTCCGATGGAGTCGAGGTTCTCCGGAGTCATCTCCTCGTCCGCGACCGTGATCCCGATTTCGCCTTCCAGAAACGCGATGATCTCGAGAACCCCCGTCGAGTCGACGATCCCGCTGTCGAGCAGCGAAGTATCGGCCGTGAGCACACCGGCATCGGCGACGTAGAAGTTCGTGGTGATGAACTGTCGGACACGCCCCTCCATCTCCATTTATTTTCCTTTCAGCGTACCAGCGATGACGCGGGCATGTCCAGACGGGTCCTCGAGCGAACGCACCGACTCGTAGACGCGGGCGCGCTCGAAAAGGAGCAAAACCTGCCGCGCCTGACCGTCTCCAACTTCGAAGAGCAGACAGCCGCCGGGTTTCAGGAAGGGCGTCGCTTCCTTCAGCACGCGCTGATGGATGGTGAGCCCGTACGGACCTCCGTCGAACGCTTCGCGCGGCTCGTGCTCGAGGAGAGTGGCGCGATCCTTGGCCAGTCTCCCGCTCGAAATGTAGGGAGGATTGCATACCACCACGTCGACGGTTTCCTCGAGACCGAGGCCGGCGAGCGGAGCGAACAGGTCACCTTGCTCGACGCGCACGCGGGCCGCGAGCCCGAGGTGCTCCACGTTGCGGCGGGCTGTCTCGACGCAACCGCTCGTCAGGTCAGAGGCCCACACGCGTGCCTCCGGCACGAGCGACGCGATGGCGCACGCGAGATTGCCCGATCCACAGCACATGTCGATCGCGCGCGGCCCGTCGCCGGAAGCGGCGCCCTGTCGCTCGCGCAGCGCGGCGATGGCGGCTGCCCCGAGCAGCTCGGTCTCACTGCGCGGTACCAGGGTATCGGGACCCACGAGGAGCTCGACGCCCATGAAGATCGTGCGGCCGCTTCGCAGCACCGCTTGGATGGCCGAAGGGACGTCGTCGCTCACGAGAGTCCCGTCTTCTTGATCTTGCCGGTCATCGTCTTGGGAAGCTCTGCGACGAATTCGATGTGTTTGGGGACCATGAAGTTTTCGAGCCGACCTTGGCATTCGCGCAACAGGGCTCGCTCGGAAATGGCTGCGCCCTGCTCGAGAACGACGAAGGCCTTGATCGCTTGGCCCAAGAGCTCGTCGGGGACGCCGATCACGGCGACCTCCTTGACGCCCTCGATGTTCACGATGGCGCTTTCGACTTCCTTCGGTGCGACTTTCTCGCCGCGCGATTTGATGATGTCGTCACTACGGCCGACGAAGTAGAGATAGCCATCGTCGTCGAGCTTGCAGAGATCACCGGTATAGAGGACCATTTCGCCGGGCAGGGGACCGGGCCGCAGCTTTTGGGCGGTCTCTTCCGGTTTTTCCCAGTAGCCGCGCATCACGGTGGCTCCGCGGATGACCAGCTGTCCCACTTCCCCGGCGCCGAGCCGCTGACCATCTTCTCCGACGATCCACAGCTCGGTGTTGGGGATGGCGATCCCGACGCTGGTCGGTTTGCGCTCGATGTCCTCGGGCGGCAGGTACGTGCAGCGCTTGCACTCGGTGAGCCCGTACATCGAGAAGACCTGCGCCTGGGGAAAGATCTCCCTCAGTACGTGGATGTGCTTGACCGAAAGCGCGGCGGCGGTGTTGGTGACGTAGCGGATGCTGGAGAAGTCGTACTTCACCGTCCTTCTCTCGGCGAGGATGGCGAAGATGGTCGGCACGCCGGGAAAGCCGGTGACGCGCTCCTCGACGACGCGCCCCAGCACGTCGGCGGGATAGGTGAACGACCTCTCCAAGAGAAGGCGCGCCCCCATGCGAAACGCCATGATCATCTGGTAAAGGCCGTAGTCGAAGGCGAGGGGGAGCACGCCCAGGATGACGTCGTCCTCCACGTTACGGAGGTAGGTCGTGATCGAGGTGGCGGCGGTGAGCATGTTGCGATGGGTCAACATGACCCCCTTGGGATCCCCCGTGCTGCCCGAGGTGTAGATCAGTGCCGCCAGATCGACGTCGATCGATCGCCGCGGCGGAGGCTCGTCCCGGCGCTCGCCTTCCAGCGCGGTTTCGAAGGCGACCACGCCGGGCAGTCCCGCCAGAAGCTTGTCGTCGATGGGGCCGGAGACGACGACGGTGCGCAGGTGAGGGGCCTTGGCGGCGCCCGGCGCGAACGCTGCGCCGAGGTGCGCGTCGGTGATGAGCGCGGTGGCCCGGCAATCGTTGAGAAGATAGGCGAGCTTGTCGGCCTTGGTGAGCGGATTCACCAGCGAGACCACGGCGTTCGCTTTCAACACGCCCCAGAAAGCGATCACGGTTTCCAACGTGTTGTCCCCGAAAATGACGACGCGGTCGCCTCGGCCCACGCCGCGGCGGACGAGTGCGTGCGCGAGGGCATTGCTGCGCGCGTCGATCTCGGAATAAGAAAGGCGCTGCTTCTGGCAAACGAGCGCGATCTTGTCCGGCAATCGGCGCGCCGATTGGAGGAGGTAGTCGTGCAAAAGCGGGACTCCGTTCATGTACCCTCCGTGTCCTTTTCGATGAGCGTGCCGAGGTTCGGCAGGCCGGCGTCCACCGGCTGTCGGATGAGACCATCGACCAGGAGTTGCGTGGAAAGGACGCCGACGACGGCCATGTTGTCGGCATTGGAAAACTGAGCGTCGCCCTTCTTGCTACGGCACTTGTCCCATAGCTGGCCCACGGTGGCAGGATCGAAGATTCCCGCCGCGGTGATGGCGGTGGCGCTCATCATTTCGTCGACGTACGAGGGGCGCCCTGCATCGACGAAAGAAAGGGCGTCCGGTGCGCGGTAGGGCTGCTTGGTCCGGGCGATGATCGCCTCGGGAATCATCCCCTGTGCGGCCCGCTTGAGGACGTGCTTTTCGTCGAGCACGCGCAACTTGTACTGAGGTGGAAGCGAGTTGGCGAGGGCGATGACCTCGGGATCGAGGAATGGAAAGCGGCCTTCCACGGAATTGGCCATGAGCATGCGGTCCCCCTGGGCCGATAGAAGATAACCCGAGAGCAGCGTTCGTATCTCGAGATACTGATCCTGGGCGAGATGCGTCCAACGCGAGAACTCGGGGGGCAGGCTGTGCAAGAGCTCGGCGCGCGCGTCGCGTTTCTCGACGGCGTGGCGCACGTCCACCGACAGCAGTCGCATGAGGGAGCTCGTTCCCTGCCAGCGAAGGTCATGGGAAAAGCCGGGGAGGAGCGCGCCGGCGAGGTTTCGCCCGAAGAACTGGCGCGCGATCGTGCGCTGAGATACGGGGGATCGCGCCAGGTAAGGATAGAGGCGATCGATCAGTCGATGCCGGCAGACGGAATCGGGTTGTCGCGCCCAGAACCGGCGGACCTTCGCCTCGCGAAAGATGTCGTAGCCGGCGAACATCTCGTCGGCCCCTTCTCCGGTCAGCACGACCTTGATTCCGGCGCTCCGAACGAGGCGCGACAGGAGCAAGAGGGGCGTGGGGGCGGTGCGCAGGATGGGCCGTTCGGCCTGCGTCACGACCTCGGGGAAGGCTGCTGCGATGTCGCGGCGTGAAACCACGATCTCGCGGTGATCGCTGCCGATGGCCGCGGCCATGAGGCGCTGGTGCGGCGTCTCGTCGTACTCGGCGTCCTCGAAGCGCAGGGAGAAAGTGCAGAATCCGGCGCCCTTGGCGAAAAGGCCGAGGGCGGCGACCATCGAGCTGTCCAGACCTCCCGACAGGTAACTCCCTACCGGCACGTCAGCGCGGAGCATGCGGAGGCGCGTGGCACGCGCCAGGGCAGCGCGGACCTCCACGACGGCCTCCTCCAAGCTACCGTGGAACGCGCCACGGTCGCCTTCGGGATAGCGTGGGTGCCAAAAGGTGTGTTCCGTGACGCCATCTGGCGCATAGGTGCGCACGTGCCCGGGGCGCAGCTCTTCGACCCCCGCGAACACCGTCTGCGGGGCAACGGCGGTCCAAAATGTAAAGAGCTGCCCGAGGCCGACGGGGTCGATGGCGCGGGGCAGCGCCGGATCGGCGGCGAAGATCGCCTTCACCTCGCTCGAAAAATAGAGCGACCCCCCGTGCTCCATCAGATAGAGCGGGCAGATGCCGAGCGGATCGCGAGCGAGGGCAAGCGATTTTCGCTTTTCGTCCCAGAGCGCCAGCGCAAACTGGCCGTTGAAGCGACGGAACGCATCGTCCCCCCATTCTTCGTACGCATGCACGACGACTTCGGTATCGCTCTGCGTCCGAAACCGATGCCCGAGGGTAGAGAGCTGCTCACGCAGCTCGACGTAGTTGAAGACCTCGCCGTTGAAGACGATAAAGAGGGTTCCATCTTCGTTGGAAAGCGGTTGCTGGCCAGACACGAGATCGACGATGGAAAGGCGCGCGTGCGCGAGTCCGGCGCGCCGATTTCGGTAAACTCCGAACTCGTCGGGACCGCGGTGGCGCAGGCTGCCG
Source organism: Polyangiaceae bacterium (assembly GCA_035318465.1). Taxonomy (GTDB): domain Bacteria; phylum Myxococcota_A; class Polyangia; order Polyangiales; family Polyangiaceae; genus DASWDH01. The sequence continues at coordinate 116,333 of DATHES010000081.1, read as the reverse complement.
GCCATCCGCGCCAATGTCTCGCGGGAAGGAGCGGGGGCGCCGTCCGACCGCGCGACGATGCCAGCGATGCCGCACATGCCTAGACGCTCTCGGCGGGCTCGATGAGCAGTGGACGCATGTGGAGATAGCGGCTGGCGCGCCGCTTCGCCTCGATGTCGCGATAGACACGCTCTACCTGGAGCGCGGTGAGTCCGACGACCGGTGCTACCTCCTCCGCCGGCACGCCATGGTTCACCGCGTAGAGGCAGAGATCCATACGGTCGTAGGGGAGCGAAAAGAAGAACTCCTCCTGTGTCTGCGGCATCGAATAGGTGTCGGTGGTCGGCGGGCGGATCCGGATCTCCTCGGGGATCCCGAGGTACTCGGCGAGGGCATACACCTGCGTCTTGTAGAGGTGGGCGATGGGCTTCACGTCGGCGGCGCCGTCCCCTTGCTTGACGAAGAATCCCTGATCGTATTCGAGCCGGTTCGGTGTCCCCGCCACCGCATAGTGGAGACGATCGGCGTGGTAATATTCCATCATCTTGCGCACGCGCTGTTTGAAATTCGTCGCGGCGACGAGCTGTAGGTACGCCGACAGCGGAGGTCGAGCGGTCTTCTGCTCGCCCGCCGGACTCTGGACGGTGAGCTGAGAGACGTTCAGCCTATCTCCCTCGATGATGGATGGCAGCGTCACCTTGCATTTCCAGCCGTCGCCGTACTCGGGATAGACGGTTCGGATCGCCTCGACTTGGCGCTCATAGCAGCCCGCCGCCGCCACCGTCGCGCCGATGTCTTCGAGGACCGTCTTGATCCCGATGGCCTCGGCGACCGTGCGCCCGAGGACGAGGGAGTCGCCGGACGAGTCACGCTCGGGCATGAAGATACCGAGCACCTTCTCTTTGCCCAGGCTGCGCGCCGCCAGCGCGGCGACCACCGAGCTATCGATCCCGCCCGAGAGGCCGACCACGATGCCCCGGCGCCGAAGGTGGCCCAGCACTTGTTCGCGCAGCGTTTCTTCGACCTTCTTGGTCACTGCCGCCGGATCTATCGAAAGGACGTTCTTGGAGAACATTTCCCCCCCTTGCCGAAGCCCTCAGATTAACCGATCCTGCCTCGCACGAGTCTGTCAGTTCTTCGCCATACCCGTCACGATCGGCCAGGTCAGTGAGGGGCCATGTAAGATGCGGATGCATCGCCGCTTGATACGCCGTGCGATTGGGCAGCGCGCGCAGCGCGTTTTTCACCGCGTCGACCAGCAGCTGCGACTGGTTCCACGCCGCGGGCAGCACGAGGACTTGCGCAGCGACGTAGTCACGCGCGAGCGCTTCGTGCGCAGTCGGATGCGCGGCGGCTGTCTCGGAGATGACAATGGACATCGAGCACCTCCTGCGGACGTTTTCGGCTCGCGAAGCGCGAGGATACACCCGAGTTCTCGGGGCCGGAATTTGATTTCGGGCTGACGGAGCGGCTAGATTCGTAGGATGGCCCCCACATTTCTTCGCGATGCTTCGCTCCTCAACGCGACGTTCGTCGCCCTGCTCGTGGTGGTCGCCTCTGGCGCCTGTTCCAGCGACGACACGGCGCCTGCCAAGCTCGCCGAAGGCTGTGTCATCAACACCGACTGCAACGCGCCCCTCGTCTGCGCGTTTCGCCGCTGCCACAACGCTTGCACGACCTCGCGCGATTGCCAGGCCGGGCAAAGGTGCGTGGCGAGCGATCGCCCTTACAACGTGTGCCAGCTCGATGTCGAGCGTGATTGTCAATACAACAGCCAATGCGCGATAGGCCAGGTATGCGGCGTCGACGCGCACTGCCGCGACCTGTGCGCTGCCGATCGCGACTGCATTCCCGGCCAGCTCTGCGTCTCGGGCACCTGCGCGGACCTGAACGAGCTCGTCAACGGCACGCTTCCCACTGCTCCGAGCGATGCCGGTCCGGCGAACGGTCAGCCCTGCGTCTATACCTCGGAGTGCCCCAGCCCCTTCGTCTGTCGAGGGGGACTGTGCGCCCCCGAATGTCTCAACGCGGTCGACTGCGCAGGCGGCAAAGCCTGCGTCGATCGGCGCTGCGTCGACTCTGTCTGCGCCGGGGTCGACGCCGGCAGCGGCATGGCCTGCACCTACAGCTCGAGCTGCCCCTCGCCGCTCGTCTGTCGCGGCGGCGCATGCGCGTGCGAATGCGTTGCCAGCGCAGACTGCGCGGACGGCTTGGCCTGCGTCGATCATCGCTGTCGGAGCGGCACCCAGATCGGCGTGGCGGGGGGCGTGGTCCGTTCGCCCGACGGTGTGCTCGAGCTCGTCATTCGCCCCAACGCGCTCTCGTCGGGCGTGAGCTTCACGATCGAGAAACTCGAAGCTTGGCCGGCCGGAGCGCTGGGCGCCGTCTTTCAAGTCCGCCCCAGCGGAACCGCCTTCGCGATTCCGAGCACGGTCGTCTACCACTATCAGTCTACCGATCTCGGCAGCACGCCGCTCAATCGCGTCTCGCTCGCGACCGCAGTGGGCACGGCCTGGTCGCCGCTCTCCGCGCAGGCACGCGACGCCGCCGCCCAGACCGTCTCCGCCGAAACCACGCATCTCTCGGTGTTCGGGCTCATCGACGATCGCGTCGGAGCAAACCCCGACGGAGGCAGCGGTGGATCCGGCGGCGCGGGCACGGGTGGGGCAGGGGGCGCCGGCGGCGGTCCGGACACCGGTGGCGGCTCCGGCACGGGTGGCACTACGGGCACGGGCGGCTCGGCCCCCGACGCGGGACCTCCCCGCGAGACGGGGGTCGCCAACGACAGTACCGACGTGTCGGTGGAAGGCGGCGGCCCCCAGGCCGATGCTTCCGCCTGCACCTCCGGCGCACGCCGTCTCACAAGCCCCATGATCTGCGGCTGGTCGCTCGCCGGCCTTCCCCCGTTCGATCAGCAGAAAAGCACCGCCCAGGCCACGTACTCCGACGGCGGCGTGCAAGCGTGGGTGCACGTCCCGACGGCGGTGGACTGCAGCACGGTGCAGAGCGGCTTTTACTACGACTTGGCGGCCCAGCCCCCGTTGCTCCTCGGCTGTCCGTCGGTGTGTGGGCTGATTCGCCCCGATCCCAGCGCGGCCGTCGATTTCTTGCTGGAGTGCATCTGAGCTGCCCGTGAGCAGCCAGGTCCGCTGGCGGATCGCCAAGTGGTTGGACCACTTGGCCTAGCACGACGCTGTCCGGTCTTCGCCCTACCCGATTGCGATCGGCCAATTCAGCGAGGCGACCGAAAATCCGGAATAAGGTTGCCCAAGCTTCTTTCTGGTCCCTCGAAGAGCTGTTAGAAAAGTGTGCAGGCGCGACGTGCGCACGATGGGAGGCGAAGATGAATCGGATCGGTCGAAGGGTATGCGCTGCAGTCGTCGTCTTCTTGTGGTCGTGTTTTCTCGCGGCGCCCGCCGCCGCCAAGAAGCCGCCGCTCAATGTCCGCGTGGCAACACCATTTGCTCCCGGTCACATCCTCGCCGACACCGCCGCCAAGTTCAAAGAGCTGGTCGAAGCCAGGACGAAAGGCAAGATCACGGTGACCTTGGCGACATCGGTTCTCAACGAGCAGACCATCAATCCGGCCATGACGTCCTGCGATGCGAGCGCGCGCGTGGCGGACATCATGCTCACCGGCGGTCAGCCGCTGCAGGATTGGGCACCGCAATACTTTTTCTTCAACGGACCCTATGTCATCACCGACTATGCCCATTTCCAGCGCGTCTTTCGCAGCCATCTCGGCCAGGAAGCGAGCGCCCTGATGGAGCAGAACGGAAACCTGGCCACCCTCGGTACGGTGTACCGCGGCTTTCGTCAGTTCACATCGAACAAACCCATCAGCGCTCCTTCCGACTTCGTGGGCTTGAAGTTGCGTTTGCCGCCTACGCCGGATTGGATCACCGTGTGGCAATCGCTCGGCGTTGCCCCGGTCGAGGTTCCCCTCACCGGCATCTACGAAGCGCTGCGAACGGGCGTGGCCGAGGCTTCCGAGGGCGACCTCACGCAGATATCCTCGCTGCGCCTTTTCGAGGTGCAGACGCATCTCAGTTTGACGAGCCACCTGGTGGCGTTCGGGCTGGTTCTCGCCAACGAGTGCTTTCTGGCGGGCGTCTCCGGCGGTGACGAGATGAAGATCCGCCGCGCCATGTGCGAGGCCACTGAATGGGGATCGGATCAGATGTCGCTGCGAGAATCGGACCTTCTCGTCCAGTTGCAGCAGGCAGGGATGACCGCGATCACGCCGGACGCCGCGGCCATTCGCGCCGCGGCCAAGCCCGCCATCGACACGCTGTTCGCGTCGAAGTGGGTGGTGACGACCTGGAACGAGGTCCTCGGCTTCTAGCCACTTCTAGCCGGCTCGGGGGTACGCATCGACGCGGGTCCGCCACTCTGGGAACAGCGAGTTCTCGCCGCGCTGGATGGCCGAGAGGAGGCGCAGCATCGATAGCGCGATGGGACCCGAGCCACCGTCGCGCACCACGTGACGATCGGCGCGGTGGACGAACGCGCCGATCGGACTGATGCCCACGGCCGTACCGGACCCGAACGCCTCCTGGAGCCGCCCGGATTTTGCGCCGTCCAAAACCTCGGCCAGCGAGATCGCTCGCTCCTCGACGCGCCGCCCCTCGTGCAACGCAATGCGAAGCACGCTGTCTCTCGTGATGCCAGCAAGAATCGTCCCGGTGAGCGGGGGCGTGACGAGGACGTCATCGAATACGAAGAAAACGTTCATCGTACCGACCTCTTCCACGTATTTGTGCTCGATGGCGTCGAGCCAGAGCGTCTGCACGCAGCCGGCGGCGCGGGCCTCCTCGGCTGCCAGCAGGCTCGCGGCATAGTTGCCGCCAACCTTGATGTCCCCGACGCCGCCGCGAACGGCGCGAACGTGGCCCTCGTTGACGTGTATCGCCACGGGCGAGCTCGCCGCCGAGTCGAAGTAACCGCCCACCGGCGACACGAGACAAAAGAAGAGAAACTGGTCAGAGCTTCGAACGCCGAGGCCGACGCTGGTCGCGATCATCGTAGGGCGCAGATAGAGTGACGAGGCCGGCAATTGGGGCATCTCCGCGGCGTCGATGGCGAGGAGGGTCGACAGCGCGTGGCGAACGAAGCTGGCGTCGACCTCTGGCATGCACATGCGCCTGGCGGAGCGATTCATTCGCGCGATGTGGTCATCGGGGCGAAAAAGGTGAATCGATCCATCCGGAGCTGCGTAGGCCTTCATCCCTTCGAAGATTTCCTGGCCGTAGTGAAAGACGAGCGCGGAGGGGTCGAGCGAAATGGCGTGGTACGGTTCCACGCGTGCAGCGCTCCACCCGTCGGCCGCGCTGAAACACATCGTGAACATGTGAGGCGTGAAGCGCCTGCCGAATTCGAGCGTTTCGCTCGCCGCGGGGGGGGCGGTACGCGATGTGTCGGGTGCACGGATGACGTCGAGTCGCATGGCGTTCTCTCAATACGGCAGCGCGGACATGTCAAGAGGATTGTGCGGTTCGAGCAGGAGCGGGAGCGCTCGCGCGATGGCCGCGAGATTTGCGCCTGGTTTTTGCTATATGCGGCCGGGTGATTATCGTCCTCCGTGCCGACATCCCTCGCGACGCGCCCGAAATCGCGCAAGTGGTAGCCGTTGCCGAGAGCTTCCCCGGCATCACCACCGAGGTCCACCGCATTCAAGGGGCGGCACGTTCGCTGACCGAGATCTATTTGCTGGGGCCAACCGGCGTCGTCCCGCAGTCGCCGTTCGAAGAATTCGCGTGTGTCGAAAAAGTCGTGCGCGTCACGCAGCGGTTTCGTGCGATCGGCCGACACGACGGGCAGCGCGATGCGATCGGGTTCGAGTATAACGGCGTCCACTTTTCTCAAGAGTCGCTGCACATTTTCCCGGGCCTCTGCGCGGTCGACACGAAAGAGCACGTTGCCGATACTTTCATGGCGCTGCAGGAGCACGGCGTGGTGACCGCCCGCGCCGGCGCCTACAAACCGCGCACCAGCCCCTACGAATTTCAGGGCCTCGGAAAGGCGTGCCTGCCTTGGACGTTCGAGGCCGCCGGCAAATACGGGATCCGTGTGATTGCGATGGAAGTGACCCACGAATCGCACATCGAGGAGATCCGCGCGGCCTTGGCGACATCGGGCGGCGCAACCGGCGTCATGCTGCAAATCGGCACGCGCAACGCTCAGAATTTCGAGCTGCTCAAAGCTGTCGGCCAAGCCACCGACATGCCCGTGCTGTTCAAGCGCGGCATGGGCATCACCCTGGAGGAATCGCTCAATGCTTGTGAGTACGTGGCATCGGCCGGCAATCACCGCGTCATTTTCGGCCTACGCGGCGTGAAATCCCAACTGGGGGACCCGCACCGCAATCTGGTCGATTTTGCGCATGTACCGGTCGTCAAACGCCTCACGCGTCTGCCGGTGTGCATCGACCCGTCCCACTCCGTAGGTCGTCGCGCCACCGATCCCGACGGCATTCTCGACACCTTCCACGTCACGGCCCAGGCCGTCGTGGCCGGCGCCAACATGGTGCTCGTCGACTTTCACCCGTCCCCTGCCCAAGCGCTGTGCGACGGACCGCAAGCGCTGACGCTGGAAGAGCTGCGTTACTTTTTGGACGACGTGGCGATTGCCCGGAGCGCCTGGGAAGAGCGAGCCAAGCTTGCCAAACGGTTCGCTCGCGTGCCCGAACGGATTTGAGGCACCCAGCCAAAACCGTCCGGGAGACCTCCGCTTCGTTTTACTGCTTCGGGCAGTTCGAGTCTCGAACGCAGTCGTAGACGGCCACGTCGGCGTCCTTGCCGTCTTGCACGCGCCAATGAGAAATGCGGTTGAGCGCTCGGCCGTAGGCATCGAAGTCACACGGCCCCGACGCACCTTCGTAGTTGATCGCCTTTCCTTCGGAAATGGCGCGCGCGCCCTTGGCGAACTCGTCAGGACCGATGCGGATGACTTCCCCCTCGGGGTCGTTCAAGCGCAGCATGGCGTCGCGGATCTGAGCACCGGTCACCTTCGCGGGATCGGGCGCGTCCTTCGTCGCCATCACCGTCCCCAGCGCGAACAAGAACGCACCGTCGTACACATCCGAATCCCACTGGCTCTGCCGCGAGATCTTGACCACGTCCCGGAAATGTTCGTCGAACATCCGCCCCGACTCGCCATCGCTCGGCAGATAGGACGTACCGTCTTGCCCATCGAGGCGGTTTTCCGCGGAGAGGATGACCGTGCGCTCCCTCATGCTGTGGGTATGGAGAAAAGGAATGGTGTTCGTGTAGGCCTTGACCAGTGCCAGCGAAAACTGGGGGAAGGTGAATTCGATGACGACGTCGGGCTTCACGTCGGAGACGCCATCCGTCTGAGTGTCGGTGAGGCGCTCGATGGCGCCGCTCCAGTCGTATTGATTGAGGTCGGCGTCTTTGGGATGTTTGGTCTTTTCGAAGATGGCATCGGGACTGGCGCTGGCAACGATGGTGGCCATCGCGTCCTGGAACCCGGTGCCGAAGGCGTCGTCGAGGGCTATCGTCGAAATCTTGACCTTGCCATCGCCATTGAGGTCGCCGGGCTTATTTCCGGCCGGGGTCTCGTTGGTCAAGATGTTCCAGAGCACCCGGCTCTGGGGGAGGCTCGACATGGCCAGGCCGAAGATCCATTTGTCGGTGTTGCGATTGGCGCTCTGAATGGCGGCGTCGGCGTTGGTCGCATTGGGGTTGTGCAGGGCCGGGGAGCTGCAGGCCACGCAAATGATGGGCACGCCGAGGTCGTTGGCCGGGTCGCTGTCGTAGGCCACCTTGCCCAGGGCAACGGTGTCGGAGGAGGTGCCATTGATGACCATCTTGGCGCCTTGCTTTTGTACCAATTCGGTGGCGCGCTCGATGGTCACCGCCGCATCGTTCTTGGTATCGGCCACCGTCGTGCCGAAGCGGAGCTCTTTCTTGGTGGGATACCCGGCGCGTGCAAGACCCTCGCTGGCATCGTCCGCCGCCAGACCGAAGGCGTCACTCCACGTCGTTACTGCGGAAACTCCGGTCTTGGAGAACGTGGCCGCCATCTGAATGGTGATCTTGCCGGAGTCATCCGGAGTCGATGAACAGCCGAGAAAAGCCAACAATCCGAACGCGCAGCAACCTTTTGTCAACATGATGACGCTCCGTTCCCCCCTGGGCAGGGCAGGCGCAAATGTGATTCGATTCCTGGCTGCAAACGGTGGTGTGGAATCAAACTGAAGGAATTGGCGTCTGTCTACAAGGTCTGCCGGACCTGCAACATCAGCGTTCGGCCTGGTTGTGGAATGTCCACGCCAGAAAAGCCCGGCTCGATCTGGAGGGCGCCGAGCACGTTGCGGCCCGAAACCAGGAAGCGGGTCCCCAGGTCCCGATCGAGCAGCGGCAGCGCGCCGGTCGATAGCGAGAGATCGACCGTGTAATACCCGGGCAGCGAGTACACCTGGGAGTCGTTTTGATAGAAGTTCGCCTGCGATGCGCCGCGGGGCCCGGCCCCCGCGAGCTCGACGTTGGCGAAGAGGAATGACCGCAGGAGCTCGACGTCGCACCCCGCATATCCGAAAAGGCGCGGGTACATGGAAGGCGAGCCGCTGAAACTGGTGATGCCCCGTAGATCGCGGGTGAGCTCGGCCGACACCTGACCTGACATGCTGATGGCTGCGTAAGGGCGAAGTCGCCCGAGCTGCAGTTTGGCAATGAGCTCGCCACCGGCCGTGGCCACTTTTCCGCTGTTCTTGGCGACGATCAGCTGTCCTGCCTGGTTGAAGCGAATCGCGTCGTCGAGGGCCTGGTAAAATACGCTCCCTTCCAGGGCCAGAAAGTCACTGAGCTGCGTGGTGGCAACGAGCTCGACGCTGGTCACGGTCTGAGGCCGGAGCGGCTCCGGGTTATCGAGACGCTCCGTGCCCACGACGTTCTCGGAATTGCCGAAACCACCGTGAGCGAAGAGAAGCGTACCGGAAGGGGTTTGGAAAGCCTGCCCGCCGATGAGCTTTGCCGTGAGCAACGGTCCGAAACGATGTGCAATCGCGCCGCGAAAGCTGGTCTGGGCCGGGTAGGTAATGGGGCCGAAGGAAATCCAATCTGCGCGCGCGGCGCCCGTCAGCCGGAAGTTGGGCAGCGAGGGGACTGGAGCGCTGTGCAGCTGGAGGTACGAGCCTATCTGCTGGTAGGTCTGGTTGCGTTTGGACCCCGCGGTGATGAGGTCCTGTCGATCGAATGCCGTATGCTGGCTGTCCTTGTAGAAGGTCTCCGTATAAAAGAGGACGGCCTCCTTTCCGAGCTCGAGGTCCATTCCGGCATCGACCTGCAGCGGAGGGCCGAAGTCGTAGCTTGCCTCGGCCAGCGCATTCAAGGCGTCGTAGCCGAAGTTCGGCTGGTAGCTCCGGTTCACATTGCCCGTCGTGAAGAGCTGGTACTCCGCTTTGGGTGCACCGTGAGACCCTCCGACGTAGGCGCGCAGGTTGAGCTCGTTCAGCTTGCGCGACCAGTGCAGCGCGACCCACTGATTGACCACGTTGACGCGGGAGCGATGGGTGACCACCGAATTGAGCAGGAACTCGGCCTTCGAATCGAGCTCTTGGTGGCCGGCCTCGAGGCGAAAATCGCCGGCCTTGTCGTGGTGATAGTCGAAGCGGCCGTAGGCGCTGACGGGCGAAGCGATATCGTCTTTGGTGGGACGCAAGAGCGCAGGATTGTCGCGGCTCTGGAAGCGATAGGTCGGTTGCGCCTGGATGCCCGATCGATCGCTGCTGTCGACGCTCGCCGACAGGAGAACCGAGGTGTCCACGCCGCCATAGGTAGCGAGCATCGACGTCCCTCCGCCGGGTTTGCCGCTCACGACGGTGTACCGAGCGCCCACGTCCACGGTGCGATCTTCGGGCTCGCGGGTGATCACGTTGACGGTGGCAAGAAAGGCATTGGCGCCGTAAAGCGCCGACAGGGGCCCCTTGGCAATTTCGACCCTCTCGATCGCCTCCACCGGGATGAACTCGGGACCGAGGAATGCTTCGAGGTCCGGTCGAAAGCTGATGGGAAAGCCATTGATCATGACCTTCAGGATGCGCGTACTTCCTCGGTACCCGCCGGTAACTTCGCGCACGCCCACCGAGTAGTTGACGTAGTCGTAAATGAGATACATGCCCGGGACGCGCCGCAGGATTTCGCCGAGCGATCGATATCCGTGCCGCTCGATGTCGTCGCGAGTGACGATGAAAACGTTGGCCGCCGCGAGCGAGCGCTCTTCGGCCTTTCCCGAGGCGGTGACGACCGGCAAATCCAGCAGCTGCTCCAGCGACAGCTGCGAGAGGCCTCGTATGTCGAGCACCTGGTCGACCACCTTGTCGTCGGCACTCTTGTCGTCGGACGCCTTGCCGGGAGGGGCGCTATCCGCTCGTGCTCGCGCGGCCCACGAGACCGCCGACGCGGCTACCAGGAGGTGCAATGCTCTGCGGGTCGAGGGGGAGAGCATAAGGATCGATGATCAGCCGCCCTCGGTTCGCGTCTCGGGCGGGCTCTGGCGGCGTTCCGAGAGCTCCTTGGTAAGAAGGACGACGACGACCTCGTGTTCGCGCTCGAGGTCGTCGAATTGCGCTGCCGCCGCCGGGAGCTCGTTCAGGTCGGCGTGACGCTGGATTCGTTCGGCGGTCTTGCTCATCCGCTCGGCGGCAAGTGCCAGGCAGCTTCCCTTGATCTTGTGGGCGAGACTGCGAACTTCGGCCTGGGACTGGCTCTTCAGCGCGGCACGGAGCAGATCGAGCTGGGAAGGAAGTCGATCCAAAAAGAGGCCGATCAGCTTCTCCGATCGCTGGGCGCGCGGGTCCAGGTCGAGCAGGGGGGGCGCTGCCGGGGCCACTTCTGGTTCTAGCCGCGTATGATGCTGGAGGATCCTTTCCAGCGAGCTCGAACGAAACGGCTTCGACAAAAAGTCGTCCATCCCAGCGGCGAGCACGCGCTCGCGTTCGCCGATGAGCGCGTGCGCGGTCAAGGCGATGATAGGGGTGCGGGGCCGACCGTGCTCGGTCTCGAAACGACGGATTGCGCTGGCTGCGTCGCAACCGTCCATGACCGGCATCTGGCAATCCATCAAGATGCACAGGTATTCGCCGGCCTTGACCTTTTCGAACGCCTCGAGCCCATTGGTCGCTTCGTCGGTGGCGTACCCGCGCTGAGCGAGCTCCTCCACGGCGACGAACCGATTGATGTCGTTGTCGTCCACCACGAGGATGCGGCGTCCCGGCCCCGCGGCGGGCCGATGGGATTTCCGGGCCGCAGCGTGGCGGGCCACGGAGGTCGCCGTCCCCGCCAAGCAGTCGTAGAGGTCGGAAAATCGAATCGGTTTGTGGACCTCGGTGATGGACTCGCCCTCCAGCTCGACGAGCCCCTGCGCCGAGGGCGTGGCCACCACGATCAACTGGAGGTCTTGAAGGAGCGGGTCGGCTCGGATGGTGCGCACCAACGTCACGATCGGCATGTCCTCGGTATCGGCGCTGAGTACGGCAGCGTGGAAAGGGACACCTTGCGCGGCCGCCCGCTTCAGACTTTCGATGGCGTCGGCGGAGCTCGAGCTCTTCTCGACCTCGATCTCCCAGGTGACCAGATGCTCGTCGATGATTTCGCGCCAGCGTTGCTGTGGCTCGAGGAGCAGCACACGCCGCTGTCGAACCGACGATCGATCCCGCTCGCCTCGATGCGCTTGCTCCGGATCGGCGATCCCGAACTTGACGGTAAAGGTGAAGGTGCTGCCTCGTCCGACTTGACTCTCCACGTGAATATCCCCGCCCATCATGTTCACGAGGCGCTTACAAATGACCAAACCGAGGCCCGTGCCTCCGTAGCGGCGTACCCGCGTTCCATCTGCTTGAGAGAAGGCTTGGTAGAGCTTGGGCAGATCTCTGGGTTCGATGCCGATGCCGGTGTCGCGCACGGCCACCTCGAGGACGATGTTCTGTTCGTCGCGGGAGGCCACGCCGAGATCGATGAAGACCTCTCCTCCTTCGGTGAATTTGATGGCGTTTCCAACGAGGTTGTTGAGCACTTGGCGGAATCGATCGGGATCGCCCAAGACCATGGCCGGCAGTTCCGGTCGGGCACGGTAAACGAGCTCGAGATGCTTGTCGCGCGCGCGATTGGCCAGGAGCTCCGCCACTTCCTGGGCCACGTTGGCGGGATCGAACGGCACCTTGACGATGCTGAATTTCCCCGCTTCCATTTTGGAAAAATCCAGGATGTCGTTGATGGTGGTGAGCAGAGCATTGGCCGACGCACCGATGGTGTCTACGTAGCGGCGCAGCTTGCCGTCAAGCGGCATGCCCTGAATCAATTGCACCATTCCCAGCACGCCGTTCATGGGGGTCCGAATTTCGTGGCTGGTATTGGCGAGAAATTCGCTCTTCATGCGATCGGCGGCGAGGGCCTGCTCGGTCGTGATCTCGAGCTTGTGCATGGCGTCCTCGTTCGCCTCGAGCATCTGATTGAAAGCCGCGGCCAACGTCTCGATTTCGTCGCCGCTCGAGATGGCCACGCGAATACCCCGCTTCCCGCTGGAGATCTCATGGGCAGCCGCGGTCAGCTCCGTCACCGGGCGCGTAATGCGCGCCGCCGCCGATAGTACCCACATGATTCCGACGAGCAAGCTGAGAACGCCGATCGCGCCCGATGCGGTGAGGGCGCGCGCGAGCGCACGGCGCGACCCTTCCCCGGCGGCCTCCACCGCTCGGCGCGTGCGCTCGTCGCTGAAGCCGTAAATGACGATGCCCAAGCGTTCGCCGTCATCGCTCATCACGGGAGCAGCATATTCGTCGATCTCTTCGCCGAAAGCATGGACGGTCCGTTTGGCGAAGGCCGCGCCGGTCTTTTTGCGGTCGCCGAGATCGAGCCCGGGGATGTCGCTGGCCGCAGCACCCTCTTTCGTGCCACCTGCGGTGTTAGGAGAGACATACACCCACACTCTGTCGTTCCCTGCGGCAAATAGTCCATAAACGACGTCGGAGTCCAAGCGCACCGCGTCGGTCACGAGCTGCCGTACATCGCCGAAGGCGTTGTCGGCGACGAGACCCTTGAGGGCCAGCGCGTGACTCGCGGCAAGCATCGCGGCCTCGCTCGAAATGGACACCCGGATCTGCCGTTCGATCTCGGCCAGCCGATCGCGCTCCATGGCATAGCTGGTCCAGCCCACGACCGATAGCGATACCGAGCCGACGGCGAGAATCGTGGTGACGATGATGCGGAGAAGCTTGGACTTGAGGGTTTGCCCAGCCATCTTGATGTATCCGATTGATCCCGCTGGCCAACTCTGCCAATCGGGGCATTATGCAGAAGCTTGAGGGCACTTGGCTAGCAAGTGTGCCATCGGGAACGGATCGAGCGTGGTCGGACGCCAGGTGGCCGGCTATGGCTCCTGGTAGGGAAAGTGGTCTAACCTCTCTTTTCCGCCCCCGAGCGGGAACGCTTGCTGGCGTCTCAGGAATCGGAGAGTCTAGTCGTAGATCTCGAGGGATTGCTGCCTTTCGGAGTCGTTGACGATGCCCCGCATTTTATTAATCGACGACGACGATATTGCCCGTGAGTTTCTGGCATCGCTCCTGCGGGACGGCGGCCATCAAGTATTCGAGCTGCCCTCGCCGATAGGTGCGACTCGCGCCATCCTCAACAACGCGATCGACGTCGTGGTCCTGGACATTTTCATGCCCCAAATGGACGGGGACAAGTCGGCCAAGATGTTGCGGGAGAACCCGCGTCTGTCAGGCATCGCGATCGTTCTGGTCTCCAGCTGCGACCCAGTTCAGCTCGAGGAGATAGCCGCGCGCGTACGGGCCAATGCCGTGGTTTCGAAGGCCGACGCCAGGGAGAAGCTCGTCGCTACCGTGAATCGCCTGGGGCGCACCAGCAATCGTCCGGCCTCCGCCGGACGGCTCACCGCTCCTCGGGAGCCCGGCAAGCTCAGTTGACATGATGCGCTCGGGTGGGGGTCCCGCGCTGCGAGCCGCGGCGTCGGCCATCGCCCGGCGCCGTTTTTGGGTCACTGCGTTGCTCGCAGCGGGAGCGCTCCTGCTTTCGGCGCTGGTCGCGTTCGCGCAGGAGCGCCCGCGGCTCGTCGTCTATCTGCACACGGAGGTCAAGTCGCGCGCGCTCGAGGCGTTGCTCGCTCAGCGAATGCCTGGGACGGAGGTGATCGTTTGCGGTCGCTATCGCGATTTTACGCGCGAGCTTGCCAGGACGCCCGACGCCGCCTTGGCGCTGGAACCGGTCCTGCAAGCGAACGCGCTGACCGGCGCCTTGAAGGGTCTGCGCGGTGGTCGCGACACCGAGCCCTACGTGCTCTTGTCCATCGGCGCCACCATCGACGCTGCGCGCTTCTCCACCATCGTCCTCGGCGCCGTCGACCTGTTGGGACGCGACGGCACGACCCAGTTCGTGGCGAACCTGCTCGGACTCGAAGCCTCTCCCGAGATCAAATTCGTCATCAAGTCCGAAGATCTCCTGCCGCTCTTGCAGTTTCAATCGGCCGACGCCGTCCTCTTGCCGGAAAGGGAGGTGGTACGCACCAAGAACCTCAGCAAGCTGGACCTCCAGGTCACGCCGCTCGCGACGCGCGTAGGTCTACCCGCCGTCGCCTTCGGCACCGAGGTGGGCCGGCGGGTCTTCCGGCCGCTCGTGCTGGCCCTGGACTCCGAGACCAATGGCAAATTGGGGGTTGATACATGGCGCTGACCTCGCGAAAGGCCCTTGGCGTGTTGCTGCTGCTCTGCGGGGTTGTCGCGTTGACGTGCGCTCGCGGCCCGGCGACGCGCGACGTCGTGGCACCCGTGGGAGCGTCGTTCGAAGATGTGCCCACGCGGCCCGGTGTACCGGGAGTTCTCGTCGTCCTGCCTTCGTCCGTGCACACGAGGGAAGTGTGGCATAGCCTGCGCGACGAGCTTCAGTCGACCTTCGACGTCGTGACGCGCCCGGTTTCGTCGGAGACGACCCCTGCCGATCTCATGCGCGAGGTTCAAGCCGTCAAGCCGCGATGCGTCGTGTTGATCGGCAATCAAGCCATGAATCTCTATGCACAATACCAGAAGCAAGTGCCGGGTCCCTTCCCGCCGGCCGTGGTCTTGATGGCGTCGTTCTTCGAGCAGCAACGGTCGCGACTCGAGAACGCCACCGGAATTGCCTACGAGATTCCGGGCATCACCACTTTCGTCAAACTGCGCTCGTTCGTGTATCGGCCGGTCCAGCGGGTGGGAGTGATTCATCGTCCGCTCTTCGCCGGCTACGTCAAAGAGCAACGCGGGCTCGCGGCGGTCGAGAAAGTGGAGCTCGTCGGTTACGAAGTGGGCGACGAACCGGGGCCTTACCAGATTCGTCGAGCGCTCGATCACCTTACCCGGCGCGAGAAAGTGGATGCCATCTGGGTGCTCAACGACAACGTCCTGCTCAAGCCCGAGCTCATTGCCAAGGGGTGGTTGAAAATGCTGCACCAGAATCCGATACCCGTCGTGGTCGGCGTGGGCAGCCTGGTCGACGCGCGGCTCCACTTCGGATCGTTTGCCATGCTTCCCGACCATTCCGCCCTCGGCCTCCAGGCCGCGAACCTCGTCTTCAAACTTTCCCAAGAAGGATGGAAGGCCGGCGCGACACCGGTCGAGCTGCCGCTTTCGGTTCAGAGCGTCATCGATTTGCCCTGGGCGCGCCAGCGCCTGCAATTCCGGGAGGAGACGCTCGACCACATCGACCGCATCGTCCAATGACGCCGGGGCGAGCTCCGCACTGACGCCCGACGGGCGTGAGGATGGCGAGAAGAAGCCGCGTATTCACGGGAGGAGGTGAGCAGGATTGATGCCGCTGCTCCCAGCCCAGGTGCAGCGACGCGGCCTTTCGTTGTGGGCTGTCCGGGGACCCCGGCGGTCGGCACGAGGGCTCGAGTGAGCAAAGCGCGCTCGTCGAAGTGCCATTTCGGATCTCGATCTGCCTCGCACGAACATTGCACCGCCCCGCGGGGGCGACTTTCCGACATGCGCCGCTCGCCATCGAAAGAGAGGGATTAATGAGAAGAAGACACCTCATTGGCATCCTCGCGCTCGGGGCGACGACCGCGCTCGCCGCGGGCTGCGTCGCACACGCTCAAGCGGGTGGATACGCGGACGCCGACGCGCCTGTTGTCTTCACCGAGCAGCCGACGCTCGTCGCCGTCGAACCAGACGTGTGGGTCGTGCGGGACTATGACGATTCCGTCTATTACGTGGATGGGAATTACTGGGTGTATCGGCGCGACCGCTGGTACCGATCGCGCTCCTACGACCGCGGCTGGGTCACCGTCGACGTGACCGCCGTTCCCCGAACCATCAGCACCCGCGATCACCGCGCTTACGTCCACTATCGCGGCGCCGCGAACTCGCCGACGCGCAAGGCACCCCGCGAGCGTCCCGCGTCCGCGCCCGACGATGGGCCCCGACGGCCGCCCGGGCACGCCGCCGAACCGCCCGGTAAATCACCCCACGGTGGTCCACCTGGAGATAACAATCGGGCCTCGGAGCATCCCGGGCCGCGCGGCGGGCCAGGGCACGACGATCGACCGGAAGTCGGCAAGCCGCGCCGCGGAGAGGGCGACGACGATCCCAAGCGGGAGGAAGGAAAGGGGGAGAACGACCGCAAAGGAGATGGCGTGAAGAAGGACGAGAAGAAAGACCAAAAGAAATAGTCGAGGGTCGACGGGGATGACCTCCCGCATGTCCCCTGCGGCTGCCTTAACTAGAAGATCGACCTTAACTAGAAGATCGACGAAGGTGATGTGGACACGTGCCTCTCGCCCCTGCAGCCGTGGAACGAACCTCCGACCGCGCTCGACGACACCGCCTGAAGAGGCGTACACTTCTCGGGCGTGCCGTACCGCGTTGGCTGTGAAATCCTGGCTGTGTGCTTCCTGCTGAGTTGCGGCGGAGGTGTCTTTAAGCCGGGCGATGCGGACGGCGGCGGGCTCGATGCCTCTGCCGGTTCGGGAGGCGCCAAAGCCGACGGTGGGGAGATCGATGCCGGCGGCAATGGCGGACGCGCGGGCGGAAACACCGGCGGGCAAGGGGGGAAGGGCGGCACGGGCGGAGGGAGCGGCGCAGGGGGAGCGAGCGGCGGTGCTGGCGGTGGCAGCGGCGCGGGCGGCCAGGGAACCGGTGGCACTTCGGGAACGGGCGGCGCCGGCGCAAGAGACGGCGGCGCCGGAACCGCGGGTGGCAGCGCAAGCGGAGGCACGAGTGGAACCGGCGGCGTTGCCGGAGCCGGCGGCAGCGCGGGAACCGGGGCAAGCGGAGGCACCGGTGGAAGCGCCGGCACCAACGATGCGGGTATCGACTGGGGTGCGTGCAGCGGGGCCGGGCAGTGCGTGCGCGGGCGCAAGGGGTGCTGCGATCCTTGCGGCGTGCCCGAGCTCGACACCTTTGCCGGCGTGAACAGCATGTACCTCGACGCCTTCAAAGTGGCGACCTGTCCAGTGCCCATGATTTGTCCCGCGTGCTCCACCACGGCCAATCCCAACATCGCCGCGCGTTGCGTCGCCAATCGCTGCGAGGCTTTCGACATTCGCAAGGTACCGGACTATTCGAGCTGCGCTGTCGACGGCGACTGTCGGCTGCGCAAGGGCCTTACGTGCTGCGAGTGTGGGTCCATGGAAGATTGGGTCGCGGCCCATGTTTCGAGCGAGGCCGCGCTGAGCGCCGCTCTCTGCGTGGCGGGAACGGCTTGCCTACCATGCGCTCCGGTACCGCCCGTGGGAATGCGGGCTGTCTGCAAGGCCGGCTATTGCCAAGTGGAGCCCCCGTGCACGCTTACCCCGCGACCCACTTGCTGCTTCAGCGACGCGAGCTGCGCAGGTGGGCTCTGCTACGACGCGACCTGCGCGACCGCTTCGGAAGGAATGTGCAAGACCCGGGCGAATCCGAACGAGTGCTGGGGCCATCGGGACTGCCCGACCGGTAAAACGTGCAAAGGCTTCAGCATCTGTCCCTGCGAAGCCTCGTGCCTCGCCCCCGACAAGCCGGGGCAGTGCGGTTAGCGGGCGCCGCTCAGACCCTCAGTCTGCGTCCTGTCGACGACAGGAAGCTCGGTTTTGCGAGCCCCATCCGGGCAAGACGATAACTCGTCGCCGCGCGTAGGACACCCACGCCGTAGGTCACGCTGCGTTGAAAGCTGATGGAGGATGCTTCCTCGAAATAGCTGGTCGGGCAGGTCACCTCGGCGATCCTGAAGCCGAAGTAGCTGGCCTGCACGAGCATCTGGTTGTCGAACGCGAAGTCGTCGTCGTTCTCTTCGAGAGGCAACGTCGTGAGAACCTCCCGCGAAAACGCGCGGTACCCCGTGTGGTACTCCGAGAGCTTCTCGGAGATTAGGAAATTCTCGGTGGCGGTGAGCACCCGGTTGGCGATGTATTTGTAGAGGGGCATTCCCCCTTCGAGCGCTCGCCCACCGAGAATGCGCGACCCGAGCGCGACATCGAAGAGGCCGCTCGCGATACAATGGACGAGCGACGGGATGAGCTTGGGCGTGTACTGAAAATCCGGGTGAAGCATGGTGACGATGTCAGCGCCGCGGCGCAACGCCTCGCGGTAGCACGTCTTTTGATTGCCGCCGTAGCCGCGGTTCTCGGGATGGGTGATGGTGTGGAGCCCCAGCTTGCGGGCGAGCGCGGACGTCCCGTCTCGGGAGTGGTCATCGATGACGATGATCTCGTCGACCATGGATGGCACCTCGGCCACCGTTCGCTCGAGTGTGAGCTCGGCATTGTAAGCCGGCATGACGACGATGATTTTTTTCCCTTCGATCATTCGGTTCTCATATCCAGTCGGCAGGCAGCAGTAAGAGTCGTGCGCGACAGTACAACGTGTAGGACGCCACCAGCCAAAGACTTACCAGAAACACGGCAAACAAAAGCCAGCGCCACGGTTTGCGCTGCGTCCAGGCGACGGCCACGCCGAACATGGCGTAAAGAGGGGGAGCGCCGAACTGCAAATAGGTTCCCTTGATGACGCCGTTGCTGTCGGAGGGAAATTGAATTGCGAAATGTAGCGCGGAGAGGATCGAAAGAGCCGCCCCCAGCAGGAGCGCCACGACGCCCCAACGTTGCTTTCGGAGCTCGCTGTAAAGACAAGCCACGAACGCAACGGTCGTCCCCAAGGCGATGAAGGTACCGCCCACTGCCGAGAGCCGCGAGAATCCCAGGAGGCGGGGCGTGAGGGGATGGTTGTTGGCCCTGCTCGTTGCCGGGTCGTCGGGGCTCAGACCCGAATAGCTAAAGTTGTAGTAGTCGACGAAGGTCGAAACCATGAGGAGAGGAAAGAATCTCGGGTGTTCACCCGCGGCGGTCGGCCAGTAGGGAAGGTCGTAGATCGCGCGGTCCCAACCAAGTAGGAATCCGAGGCGCCGTCGGTCGAGATAGGGTGTCTTTCCTGATTCCGCGACGGCGTCCTTCTGCAAGGTGTCGAAGCTCGTGACGAAAGGTCGACCGTAGCTTTTCGCGATGGGGACGAAGTACCAACCGCAGACGGCGAAGCACATGACCAGCGTCGACGCCCACGGGAGAAGATGCTTCCAGCGGGTTTGCCAGTCGCCGTGGGGCGCGAAAACGAATTCCAAGATTGCGGCTGCGCAGATTCCCACGAGGATGACCGCGCCCGATATTTTGGTGAGCAGCGCAATCCCGAGAACGATGCCGAGCAGGGTGGTCAGCCGCCACCTCGATCGCGCTGGCTGCCGAAAGGCGAGCAGCGTCAAAAGCATGGCACAGGCGACCAGAAATCCGCTCATGGCCTCGCCGTAGACCAAGCCATCGACGTGCACCGAAGCTGGAAGGACGGCCACCAACGCAAGAGCCGAGAGCCGCGCCCACCGTCGTCCGTGAAAATAGATCTCGAGCCCCGCCCAGATGACGACGAGGCGAAGCGTGCCGAGAACGATGGCGATCCAAACCGCCGTCGTGCGACTGTGACCCGCGATCGCCGCGGCCAAGGCGTAGAAGAGCGGCGGATGAAACGCGTGGAAGAAAGCATCAGGATCGGGCACCGCGCGGTGCTCCAAGATCCAATCGATGTAGACGAAGTGCCCCCCGGCGTCGAAGCCCCAGTCCGGAGCGTAGCGCCATCGCATCGTCAAGCGCAGCCACAGGCCCAAAAGAAGAAGAGCGCACTCGGGCATCCGAGTCCGCAGCCAATTGAGGCGGTTCTGCAGGTTCATTCGAAACGGGGCGAGTGGGAAAGACTTGCCTGGTGAGCGGCTCGCGCTGGCTGCAAGAGTGGGACCATCGCGTTCTGCTCGGTTGCAGAAGGTGGCGCGGGGATTCGTGGCACACCTTGGCACAGGAAGGACACAGAAAACGGATTTTGCAGGGCGAGGGGCAAGTTCGATTTCAACCGTGGCGAGAAGGGCGCGGTCAGCATACCGAGCTTCGTCCGGACTCGCGCTGTCAAGTTCCGTGCGGGCAGAGATCCAACACGACATTTCGCATGAAGCAGATTGCAGACGGCACGGCGCGGCACTGACGCCCCGATCCTCGCCAAAATGGTAGGAGAGGACCCATGCCTTCCGGGCCTCTCTCGCCATCCTCCGAATCAGGGCAAGCGCCGCCTCTCATCGGGTGCCGCCCCCCCGGTCCCATGTCCCTCGCCTTTGCCTCGCGCCTCGAAAGCGCGGAATCACCCGCCTTCGGTGCGCGCCGAAAATCCCGCGCCGAGGTGGCCGGCGCGGAAATGCCTCCAATCGCGTACGCCTCCGGCGAGGGATCGAACGTGGTCGACGTCGACGGCAACCGTTACGTCGATCTCGCCGCGGGGTTCGGCGCGCTGCTCCTCGGACACGCGCCGCCCAAGGTCGCGCGCGCTCTCGACGTGCAGGCCGATCGCCTGTGGATGGCGCTCGGGGATCTTTATCCATCGGACGTCAAGGTGGCGCTCGTCGAGAAGGTGGCCGCGCTCTATCCGGAAAAAGGGGCCCGCGTGCTGCTCGGTCAATCGGGGAGCGACGCCATCGGCGCGGCGCTCAAGACGGCCAAGCTTGCCACGCGCAAGCCCGGCGTCATCGCTTTCGAGGGGGCGTACCACGGGCTCGGTTACGGCCCCCTCGCCGCGTGTGGTCTGAAACAGAGCTGGCGCAAAGCGTTTGCCGATCAGCTCAATCCACACGTCGCTTTCGTTCCCTACCCACGTGCCGGGCGCGATCTCGATCAGACGCTGTCGCTGGTCGAAAAGGGGCTCGATGAGGGGATGGTGGGCGCGGTGCTCGTCGAGCCAATCTTGGGACGCGGGGGTTGCGTCGTGCCCCCGGCGGCATTTCTGCGCGAGCTTGCCGCTCTCACGAAAAAAGCCGAAGCGCTGCTGGTAGCCGACGAGATCTGGACCGGCCTCGGCCGCAGTGGCGAGGTTCTCGCGTCGGCGGCGATGGGCGCATTGCCGGACCTGATCTGCTTCGGCAAAGGGCTGGGCGGTGGACTGCCGATTTCCGCTTGCGTCGGACCGGACGCCATCATGCAGGCCTGGCGACGGGACGTCGACGAAGAGGTCGTGCATACGGCGACGTTCCACGGAGCGCCTCTCGCTTGTGCGACAGCGATCGCGACCCTCGACGTCCTGGCCGCGGATCGGCTCGTCGAGCGGGCGCGCGTGGTGGGGGACCGGGCGCGACAAGGTTTGACGAATGCGCTCGCCCGCGTGCCGGGGGTAGGGGAGATACGCGGGGCCGGACTCATGATCGGTGTCGAGCTACGCTCGGCCAGCGTCGCGCTCACCGTACAGCGTTCGCTCCTCGAAGCGGGTTACATCGTGACGCTCGGCGGTTTGGCGGGCGAAGTCTTGGTGGTCACCCCCGCGCTGACCATCGCCGAGACTTTGCTCGAGGGTTTCACGGCCGCGTTGCGTGGACTCCTCGAGGGGGCACCGGCGGAGGGTCGAGCCTCATGAACCGCGACCGGGAGGAGCGCGCGGAGCTGCACGCCCGTGTGCGCGCCTTCATCGACGCGAGCGAAAAGGGAGAAACACCTGCCGAGAGCTTCGATGCGCTCGGGCTCGCGATCGCGCGTCACCAGGCGGAGCACGTGCCCGCGTACCGCCGGCTCGTCGCTCATCGAAACGAGCATCCCCGCGATGCCGCGTCGGTGCGTCAGTTGCCCGCGGTGCCGACCGATGCCTTTCGGTTGACGCGGATCGCCGCCCATCCGCCCTCGGACGACGCGGCGCTCTTTCGTACGAGCGGCACGATGAGCGGTACGCCCGGGGAGCACGCGCTGTCGACGACCGCGACCTACCAGGCGGCGGCGCTCGCGTGGGGACGCTGGGCCCTCTTCTTCGACGCACCCGCCGCGATGACGGCCATCGCGCTCACCCCGCCTCGCGCCCATCCCCTCGGGAACTCGTCCCTCCATTTCATGATCCAACTCTTTGCGACGGAGTTTGCGCGCGCCGTACGCTACCTGCAGCCTTGGCCGGACAGGCTCGTGGACGCCGCCGAGTTCGTCGAAGCGTGCGCGACGGCGAGCCGCGCGGCCGAACCGGTGATCGTCATGGGTGCTTCCTTTGCGTTCGTCCAAGTCCTCGATGCTCTCGGCGACGAGCGGCTGGCGCTCCCCGAGGGTAGCCGCATCATGCACACCGGCGGGTTCAAAGGGCGTTCGCGTGAAGTGGCGCCGGACGAGCTCCTTTCGCGGATGGCAACGACGTTTGCGATCCCCGAAAGCGCGGTGGTCGGGGAGTACGGGATGACCGAGCTGTCGAGCCAACTTTACGAGGGGACGCTGCGCGCCGCGAGAGGCCTCCCTGCGCCGAGCGCACGTCACGGTGTGTTCGTCGCGCCTCCTTGGCTTCATGTCGTTGCCGTCGACGCCGACAAGCTGCGTCCGGTTTCCGAGGGTGAAATCGGAATCCTGCGCTTCGAAGATCTGGCCAATGTCGATAGCGCGCTGGTCGTGCAGACCGCGGATCGCGGGCGGTGTCGCGGATCGACGGTGGAGTTGCTCGGCCGGCTCGCGGGTGCGCCGCCGCGCGGCTGCTCGCTCGCCGTCGAAGAGCTCATGGGCCGGCCATGAGCGAATCGGTGATGTCGCAGCAAGAGCGCGAACGACGCGTGCACGCGGTGCTGCAGGCCGCGCGGCGTCTTTCGGACCCGCGCGACCCTTTGGGTATCGAAGCGCGCCGCGCACTGCCCGGCGCGACGGGCCTCTCCGGCGCATCGGTCGAGCTCTCCCTGGTACGGCATCTCGAAACATCGGTGACATCGGACGACCTCGGAAAGCTCGTGACGCGGGCCGGCTCGGCGCCGCGCGTGCACGTCGTGTTGTCGGCCAACGTTTTCACGGGCGTCGTCCGTGCCGTGGCGCTCGCCGTCGCGGCGGCCCCGTCGGTCATGGTGCGGCCATCGAGCCGGGAAGCGGTGCTCGCCCCCCTCTTGCTCCGAGCGATCACCGAGCTAGGCAAAGAGGCGCGTTTCGAGCTGATCCCGACGCTCGAGCCCGCGCCTGGCGATCACGTTCATGTGTACGGACGTCGTGAAACCATCGCCGCCATCAGGGTCGGATGCCCCGCGGATGTGACCGTCCGCGGACACGGCCCCGGCTTCGGGATCGCGGTCGTCGACGGTGCGACGAGCGAGGCGGCGCTCCTCGCGGAGAGCCTTTCATGGGATATCGTCCCCTTCGACCAGCGCGGCTGTCTCAGCCCGCGCCTCGCGTTCGTGGAGGGGTCGCGCGACGACGCCGAACGCTTTGCGTCGCGTCTCGCCGTCGAGCTCGACCAGCGGGAAAAAGAAGTGCCGCGCGGCGCTCTTTCCGAGGAGGAGCGACGCGATCGATCGCTGTATCGCCGAACACTGCAAGCCGTCGGCCAATGTCACGATGGGGTCGCGTCTACGGTGGGTCTCGACCTCGATCCGCGTGCCATGTTTCTTCCCCCTACCGGCCGCCACCTCCACGTCGTTCGCGTCGCCAGCGCCGACGAGATGGAGCGTCTCCTCGTTCCCTACCGCGGCGCCATTACCTGCATCGGTGTCACCGAAAAAAGTTCCCTTGCTGCGCGTTTCGCGACACTCCTTCCGGGGGCTCGAATATTGCCGATCGGAAACATGCAGCGTCCGCCTCTCGACGGACCGGTCGACCTGCGCGAAATGGTATAAGCGTAAGGAGTGAGCGTGCGGCGGAGTAAAGCTGGGCCGAAACGCAAGGAGCCCTACTTCGAGCCGGGGCCCAGCGCGCCGCGCATCCACAGCGGTGAGCGGCGTCTCGACGGCGTGCTCGATTTCGTCACGTTCGCCATTCGTTCGCGACCACTCAGCAGCTTCCTCGACGAGGCGCCGCGGCGAATCGCGCGCATCGTCGGCGCCGACGTCGCATCGCTCTACCTGCTGGAGGGGGACGGGGACGAGCTGGTCATGCGCGGTAACGTCGGTTTCCCCGACCGCGCGCTCGGTCAGGTGAGGTTGTCGGTCGGGGAAGGCATCACTGGCGCGGTCATCGAGTGTATGCGGCCCATCTCCGTGGCCGTCGCGCAGCAGCACCTCGGGTATCGCCATTTCCCCGAGCTCGGCGAAGAGGAGTTTCCCGTGTTCGCAGCCGTTCCTGTGCTCGGTCGGAGCGGACCCCTCGGTGTGCTCACCGTGCAGCGGCGCCGCTCGGCGCCTTGGAACGACCGCGACATCGAGCTTCTGGTCGCGCTCTCGGCGTCCATCGCGGCCGCCGTGCGTCACGCCGATCTGCTCGATAGCGTGCGCGAACGAAGCCCGCGCCGCACCGCGGCCGGGACGCGGAAGGTGACGCTTCCTGGGCGGCCGGTCGTCAAAGGGCGAGCGCTCGGCGTGCTGGCCGCTCTGCGCCGGCCGCCTGCGCGCAGCAAAGGGGCAGCCGGTCCCGAAGAGGCACGACGGCTTTCGGCGGCGTTCGATGTTGCGGAGCGCGCGCTGCGCGTCTTTGCTGCGCGTTCCAGCGCGCGCGGGCTCGGCCGGGACGGGGCATTCCTCAACGTCTACTTGCAGATCGTCGCCGACGCGCGCCTGCGCGACCGAGCGTCGGAGCTGATCGCGGAGGGGGCCGGCATTGCGCATGCGCTCGGACAGGTTGCCCGCGAGGCGACGCGCGCCGCCACCCGTTTGTCCCGCGATCCCTTCATGCAAGACCGTGCGCGCGACATCGAAGACCTGTGTGACGCGGTGGTCATGCTGGCCTCGACCGACCCCGGGGCGAGACTGCCCACCAAAGCCGTGCTCATGGGCGACCAGCTCAGCGTCTTCGATCTACTCGTCTCCGCCCGCGCCCAGCCCTCTGCCCTCGCCTTGACCGAGCGGGCGATCGGCCCGCGGACTGGCGTCTTGCTGCAGCTCCTCAATGTTCCGGCTTTGGTCGATGTGGCCGGTCTCTTCCGCTGGGCCACCGAAGGAGAGGTGGCATTGCTCGATGCCGACCATGGCCTCCTCGTCATCAATCCAAGCCGGGCCGAGATTTCCATGGTGCGTCGTGATCGCGAGCCGGAAACGAAGGATCTCGAGCGCCTTCGCGGCGCGCGCCCCGCCTGAGACGTCATGGGCCACGTCATTTCCGGTCGTCTCGCTGCCCCGTGGAGCTGGGCGCCTTGCCAGCTCCACGGGCACAACGCCCGCCCCGCGTCCCTCACGAGTCCCTATTCACAAGCCCCGTCGTGCCCTATCCGATGGCAGCATAGGAGGACAAGACCCAGCGCCGGTACCGTCATACAAGTCGTGCCTGGGCAGCAGAGCGCGGCCTCACTGCACGATTGGCCCCAACACCCGCAGGTCTCCCCGCATTGCGTGATGGGCGCTTGCTCCTCTCGGACCTCGCTTTGGACTGCTCCCGCTTGCTGCTCCGCTTCCGAACCGGACGACAACGCGCAGGCTCCCCATAGGCCTGAAAGTGCCGCTACGGAAATCAATTTCGAGATGCGTGCGTTCATCGAGCTATCCTCCTGCACAGCCGAAGCGACGCGCCGTGCCCGCCGACCTTGTTCCTAGCGTTCATCGCCGGCAACGGGGCGAATGGCCCAGAACGAAAACGTAACGAACGCATTTTTCAGATGCCGGTGACATTCCAACCACGAGCCAATCCAAACACAACCAGCAGGACTCAACGATCTCGTGGCAAACTAGCCCGAGTATCTTCCTGGTAAGCAACGTCCTGGAAACGTCCTCAACGACGCGAGGCCGCATGGCGAGAATCTCCCGGCCACCGGGTTTCGATATGACGTACCGTCCCCTCGAGACCCAGGCCTTCGGCCCGCCCATCAAATCGCGCCTGCCGTCGTTCATCTACCTCGCCTTGGCCGTGGCCTTGGTGGCAGTCGTGATCGCCGGTTCGAACGCCGCCAGCGGCTCGCTGCTCTTTCGTTACGTCGTCGAGCTCGACTCGCAAAGGATCCTCGGCGCGCGCCCCCTGGCCGCCATCGTTCTCGCCAGCGCCGTGGCGGCCGTGATTCGAACGCGCATGCGCGGCGTGATCGTCCACCCCGAGGGGCTCGAGGCACGCGATACCCTCACCGTGGGCTGGCCCCGGGTGCGCAAGTTCACCTGGCCGCAGATCGACAAGATCGTGCTCGATGCCGGTCAGCAGATGATCGCGATCGATCTTTGGGACGGACGGCGTGAATGGCTCCCTCCCGTCGAAGAACGCGATCAGCTCGCCGCGGCGCTCGAGCAAGTGGCGGTCGCGCGTGCGATTCCCATCAGCGGAGGGACGGGAATGTTCGATCCCCCGGAAGAGGAAGACGAGACCGCGTAGCACGACTGCGTCAGGTTTCTCGCTGCCAGAGCCTGCGCGCGGCCCGATGCCGACCAAGCCGCGGCATGGGTCGTGCTTTAACCCTCATCTGAAGGCTGGGTGAGTAGCGAAAATGCGCGATCGGCTGCAGATCGACCTCAACGGTCGTTTCCCGGAGCGAGGTGATCAACCGGCGCACAAGAAGAGCGCGAAGAAGCGTGCGAATGCCGCACAGCCGTTCCCTGCTCACCCCGAAGGGCGATCCGCCCGCCCCTCCGGCGGGATCGACGATGAAGCGGCCGAAGCCGGCCCGGCGGAAGGCGCCCGTGCGAGCGATCCCACCGAGCTACCGGTGACACGACCGCGCGACTTCTTTCGCCGCTTTTCGCACCTGACGTCGACCGGCGTGGGTTCGCCTTGGGCTTTTGCCGTGGCTTCCATGACCATCATCGTCTGGGCCGCCACCGGTCCCCTTTTTCATTTCTCGGATACCTGGCAGCTCGTCATCAACACCGGCACCACGATCGTCACGTTCCTCATGGTGTTTCTGATTCAAAACACGCAAAACCGAGACGCGATCGCCATTCATCTCAAGCTCGACGAGCTCATCCGCGCCTTGAAGGGAGCGCGCAACCAGCTCGTCGATATCGAGGAGTTGTCCGACGAGGAGCTGGAGAAGCTCCGCGCCGAATTTCGGCGCCTCGGCGCGGGCACGACGAAGACGCACCCCTACGTGCGCGACAGCGACTCCTGAGTCGCGCTCTTCGGTTCGCCGGACGCGCTCTTCGGAACGCGTTTGAAGCGCGGCGCCGCAAGGCGCGCGAGCAAGAGCGCGGCGAGCGCGATGGCGAAGAGCGCAGGCTCGAGGTAATCGGCCTTCACTCGCCACACGAAGTGAACCACGCCGAGCACGGCGGCGAGGTGGACGAGTCGGTGAATGCGCTTCCACCTGCGAAAGCCGAGACGCTTGACCGCGCGGTCGCTCGACGTCACGGCAAGGGGCACCAATGTCAGGAAAGCCGCGAACCCGACGGTGATGAATTTCCGTTTGACGAGATCGGCGCCGATGTCGGAAAGGTCGAACGCCTGATCGAGCGCGAGGTACGTGGTGAAATGCAGCGCGCCGTAGAAGAATGCAAACAGCCCCACCATCCTGCGCACGCGCATCTGCGCCGTCCATCCGAAGAAGGTCTTCAGCGGCGTCGCGGCGAGCGACGAGAGCAGCAAGGTGAGCGTCCAGAAGCCGAGCCGGTTCATCACTTCGGCGATCGGATTGGCGGAAAGGTTGCCCCCCGCTGCGTCCAGCGCGAGTTTGGCGAGCGGCAGCAGACACGCCAGGAAAACGATCGGCGCGAGCCAGCGCCTGCGCACTGCCCGGCCCGGGTCCGCCGCCGCGGGCCCTGCCTCCAACGAGCCCGCCGCGTTCAGCCGACCCATCAAAAGGCCTTGCGCAGGTCCATGCCCGCGTAGAGCTTGGCAACCTGATCGGCGTAGCCGTTGAAGGGGAGCGTTTTTCGTTTGAAAAACTCGCCGATGCGCCGCTCTTTGGCCTGGCTCCAGCGCGGGTGGTCGACCTCGGGATTGACGTTGGCGTAAAAGCCGTATTCGCCCGGCGCCATCTTGTTCCAAGTCGTCTTCGGTTGATCTTTGACGAATGCGATCTTGGTAATCGCTTTGATTCCCTTGAAGCCGTACTTCCACGGAACGACGAGCCGGAGCGGCGCGCCGTTCTGGTTCGGCAGGGTGCGGCCGTAGAGGCCGACGGCGAGGATCGTCAGAGGGTGCATCGCTTCGTCCATGCGCAACCCTTCGACGTACGGCCAATCGAGCACGCTGCGCTTTTGCCCCGGCATCTCGTTCGGGTCGAGCTTGGTCGTGAACGCCACGTACTTGGCATTGGCGGTCGGGTCCGCGCGCTTGATCAGTTGAGCGAGGGGGAATCCGACCCACGGGATGACCATCGACCACGCCTCGACGCAGCGCATTCGGTAGATCCGCTCTTCGAGTGGGAAGCGCTTGACGAGCTCGTCGATGTCGACCACCTCGGGCTTGTTGATTTCGCCTTCCAGGGCGACCGTCCACGGTCGCGTGTGGAACGGACCCGCGTTGGCGGCGGGGTCGCTCTTGGCGGTGCCGAACTCGTAGTAGTTGTTGTAAGTGGTGACGTCGGTGAAGGGGGTCTGTTTTTCGTCGGCCGCGAAGTTGCTGCGTTTCAGGTTCGAGAACGTCGGGCCGGGGCTGTCTTTGGCCGTGGCTCGACAAGAAAAGGAAAGGGCGGACCCCGCCACACCGAGCGCGCCGGCAGCGCTTAAGGAAAGGAACTCTCGCCGCCGCGCGTAGAGCGGCTCCGGCGTGGCTTCCTTTTCGCCCAAAGTCCAAGGTCGCTCTTTCATTGCGGCTTCTCCGTTTCCTCGACCATGACAACTACGGACGGCCGAGGCGCAGGTTTCGTTGCCGCCCTGGGCGCCAGCCATGCCGCCCAGCTCAGCGCGGGAGCCGCGTCCAAAGGGGGTCAGTGGCTGGTCGGAGGGGGGCGCTCCGACGCCATCGCGCCGACCATCTCCGTCGGACGTGTCGCCGGAAAAAGAAGGGCAGTAGCAAAGGCGAAAGCCCCGGCGCCGCCCATGATCACGAAGAGCCGGTGGATCCCCGAAGCGAGCGCGCCGACGAGGGGTCCCGCAATGTCGGCATGCGCCGCCCGGTCGGGGCCGAGCACGCGGGCGATGACCTCGGGCGAAAAGGATCGTGCGAGCTCGAAGCCGAGCATGCTCCCGAAGGCTGCGACGGCGAGGGCGCCGCCCATGGTGCGAAAGAAGATGCTGCTCGCCGTCGCCGTGCCGCGGCGTTCCCAGCGGACGCTCGTTTGCACGGCGATGAGCGACGACGAGACGGCCATGCCCATGCCGAGCCCGAGCGCGCCGGTCATGACGTGAAGGGCGCGCATGCTGGTCGCTTCGCGGACCGTCATGGCGAGACCGACCGCCGCAAATGCGACGAAGAACGAGCCGACCACGATGGGGATGCGAAATCCAAGGCGCGGCAAGAGCCGACCGGTGACGACGCTGGCGAGCGGCCAAGTCACGAGCATGGCGCTGATGCTGGCGCCCGCCTCGGTGGGCGTCCCTCCCATGACGCCTTGCACGAAGAGCGGGAGAAAGGTGACCGTGCCCATCGACACGCCTCCGAGGATGGTCGTCAGCACGATCGTGACGAGGAAGAGCCGGTCGCGGAAAAGGTCGATGGGGAGGATCGGGCTGGCCGATTCGCGCTCCAGCCGAATGAAGATCGCCAGAAGCAGGAGCGCGACGGGCAGGAGCAAGAGTCCTTCGCGCCCTTCACCGGCGGCGAGGAGCAATGTCGACCCGAGGGTGAGCGCGGCCGCGCTCTTCCAGTGGATACGGCCGGCGTGCACGACCGCCGATTCGTGGAACGCGCCGATGAGCAGGAGCGCCGCCAAAAAGCCGATGGGCACGTTGATGAAGAATACCCACCGCCACGAAAGCACCTTCACCATGGCGCCGCCGAGCAACGGCCCGACAACGGCGGAGATGCCCCACACGCTGCCGAAAAAGCCCTGCACCCGGCCGCGCTCTTTGAAAGAATAAAGATCGCTCACCACCGTCAGCGCGAGAGGCCCCATCGACCCCGCCCCGAGCCCTTGAATGACGCGGAAGACGATGAGCTGCACCAGGCTCTGGGAAAGGCCGCTCGCCACCGAGCCGACCAGAAAGAGCGCCACCCCGAAGAGGAGCCATGGCTTTCGACCGCGCAGGTCGGCCAGTTTGCCGAAGACGGGGACCGACACGGTCGACGCGAGCAGGTAGCCGGCCGTCACCCATCCGTAGAGGCGAATGCCGCCGAGCTCGGCCACCACGGTCGGCATCGCCGTCGCCACGACCGTCGCCTCCAGCGCGGACATGAAGACGCATGCCACGAGCGCCGCCATCGTGAGGGGTCGATTCGTGCGGCGCGGAGAATCTGGCAGGTCCATGAACGGGAACTCTTCACCCCTCTTGACGGATGCGGGCGGGGATCGAACCGGATATTCTTACACGCCGACCCACGAATGACGAGTGGCTCGGCGAGAGCGTCGATCGGCCAAACGCGCTTCCAGCCGCAGGCGCGGCGGGCCAGGGCACGGCCATGGCGCCCTCGCGGACGAGCGGATTAGCGTATCTCGAGGAGCTCGACTTCGAACACGAGCGTCGAGTTGGCGGGGATGACAGGTGGAAAACCGGCGGCACCGTAAGCAAGGTGCGGAGGAATGGTGAGCTTGCGCAGCGAACCCACCTTCATCCCCTCTACCCCCTCATCCCAGCCTTTGATCACGCGGCCTCCGCCGAGCGGAAACTTGAAGCCCTCACCGCGGTCGCGCGAGCTGTCGAACTTTTGTCCGTTGGTCAGCGTGCCGACGTAGTGCACGACCACCGTTTGACCGGCGCGTGCCTCGGGTCCGGTTCCTTCGCGGAGATCCTCGATCTTGAGTTGAGCATCCATTTGGCAACGTCCTTTGTCTGTTCAATCACTGCATCCGAGTCGCACTACGCCGTCAGATTTTCGCTGCCAGATCGATCATCGGAGCGGCCATATGCCCACGCGAGCGCCTGACCGGTAGAGCGAAGAACTGACAGCGTCGTGCTAGGCGCGCATCGCCTCCACCGGGCTCATGCGTGCCGCGCGAACGGCGGGCAGGAAGCCGCCGAAGACCCCCATCACGCCGGCCACGACGATGGCCACGCCGATGCTGACGAAGTTCGGTTCGAAGGCGATGACGATCTCCGACCAGCTCTGGAAGTTCATCATCGAGAACTTCACGAACCCGAGCCCGAGCGAGGCAAGTGCGCCCAAAAAGCCGCCTGCCAAGGCGAGTAAAGTGGACTCGAACAAGAACGAGGCGATGATGCTGCGGCGCGAAAATCCGAGGGCGCGGAGGGTGCCGATTTCACGCTGACGATTGGCGACCGACGCGTACATCGTGATCGTGGCCCCGATGACGGCGCCGATGAAAAAGAAGAACGCGATGACGAAGCCGAGCGCGGAGATGAAAATGGAAAGGCCCTGGGACTGCTTTTCGTAGTACTCGCTCTCGCGCTGCGCTTCGAGACCGAGCTGCCGGTTTTGCTCGATGGACGACTTGAAGCCGTCGAACTTGGACGGTGACTCCAGGTGGACGCGCACCGAGGAGACGAGCCCTTCGCGTCCGAAGGCGGTGCGCACGGTGTTGAGGTCCGCCCAAATCTCCGATTCGAACGACGACCCGCCATCGTCGAAGACGCCCACCACCGACACCATGCGGTTCTTCTTCAGCTCGAAGGACTGGCCGAGCTCGACGCCCTTGAACCGCCCGCGAATGCCGCGCCCGACGATGACTTCGTCGGTGCCGGGCTGTGGTGCTCGCCCGGCGACGAGCTGGGTTTGGGTGCGGAACTTGAGGACGTTGTCTGGAACGCCGCGCACCTGCACGTTGCTGAAACCGTCGGTGCCGACTTTGTCGAGGAGGATGACCACCAGGAGCTCGGCGACACCTTGCGGCGCGCCGTCGGGCCCGTGGGCGACGCCCGGGGTGGCGAGGACGAGCCCCACGTTGGGCTCCTCGATGCTGCTGGCCAGCTCGTTGTCCGAACCTTTGCGGATGATGACGGCGGACCCCGGGTCGGCGGTGCGCCCCAGGGTCT
The DNA here is from genome assembly GCA_035318465.1 of Polyangiaceae bacterium. GTDB lineage: Bacteria > Myxococcota_A > Polyangia > Polyangiales > Polyangiaceae > DASWDH01. Next base: position 83,973 of record DATHES010000081.1, on the reverse strand, counting down.
TCTTGATGCCGTTGTTCAGCATCAGGACGGCCGCCACCACGAACACGACGAGCGCCATGCCGAGCCCGGCGGCCGCGGTCGTGGTCGTGCGCACGGCGAGGTTGCGAAGATTGTAGTTGATGGGGATCATCGTGGCGTCTGCCTCAACCGACGCGCCGCAGGGCGTCGATGATGGTGAGCTTGGAGGCCTGCATGGCGGGGATGATGGCGCTCACTGCGCCGAGCAGGACCGACAACGCTGCAGCGAAGAGCGCCGTCTCCAGGCTGATGCGGAAGTACGGGAAAAAGGCGCCCATGTTCTCTTCCAGCCACCGCCCCATGCCGAGCTGCACGATGGGATAGGAGAGCGCGCACCCCAGCACACCGGCCAAGACGCCGATGGTGAGCGCTTCGCCGATGACGAAGGTCGCCACGTGCTTGGGGGAAAATCCGAGCGCGCGCAAAACGCCGTATTCGCGGGTCCGCTCGCGGACGCCCATGGCGATGGTATTGCCGAGGATGAGCATCATGATGAGCAGGATGATGACGGACACGATGTTGAGAGCCGTCAAGATGGCGGAGAACGCCGCCATGAACGAGTTGTTCATGGAGCGCTCGCTCATGGTCGTGGTCTGCACGTCCTTTTCGTCGAAAAGCTTGTCGACGGCCATGGTCAAGGCCGCCGACTGGCTCGGGTTGTCGATGCGGCTGATGATCCAGCCGACGAGGTCCTTGTTCCGCTCGGGCAAACTCTCGTTCAAGTACGCCCAGTGGAAAAGCAGCTGCGAGCGGTCGACTGATTTTTGCGTCGCGACGTAGATGCCGTCGACGTTGAACTCCCAGTCGCCGGGAAAGATGGTCCCCTGCAAGGTCACCTTGTCGCCGACCTTGACGCCGAGCTTGCGGGCCAGCACGTCCCCCACGATCGCGCCGCGCCGGTCCTCTTGCCACCTCGCCAAGTCCGGCGGAGGGACGGACATCTCGGAGTAGACCTGGAAGAACGAGGCGGGATCGACGGCGAGCGTCCCGAAAAATTCGTCGGGTCGCCGTGGATCTTTACCGCCGAACCAGTTGGCCCACGTCGTCTCCTTGATGCCGGGGATCTGGCGGATGTTGTCCACGTACCGCTTGGGGACCGGCATGATGAGCGAGACTTTGTGTCGCGTGGCGAGCCGGTCTTTGGCCGAATACTCGACGCCCACGTTCCACGCCCAGAGCACCGTGCGGAGCAGAATGAAGGCCACGACGGCCACCGCGCCCCCCAGCACGGTCAGCGACGTGCGCGTCTTGTTGCGCCAGACGTTGCGAATGCCGATGCCGCCGATCGTCATATCAGCACCCCCTTGTCGAGCTTGCGCAAGATGGTGGCGCGCTCGGCCGCGGCCGGGTCGTGCGTCACCATGAGGATGGTCTTTTTGAACTCGCGGTTCAGCTTGTCGAGCAAGTTGAGGATATCGTCGGCCGATTTGCGGTCGAGATCGCCGGTGGGCTCGTCGGCCACGATGATGGCGGGATCGTTCACGATGGCGCGGGCGATGGCCACGCGCTGCTCTTGTCCGCCCGACAGTTGGCGCGGGTAGTGTTCGGTGCGGTCCTCGAGGCCGACCACGCGCAGCGCGGTCAGGGCGCGTTTCTTTCGTTCGGCCCCGGAGAGGTTCGTCAAGAGAAGCGGCAGCTCGACGTTCTCGCGCGCGGTGAGAACCGGCATGAGGTTGTACGCCTGGAAGATGAAGCCCACCGTCTGAGCGCGGAACTTGGCGAGGTCACTGTCGCCGAGGGTGGTCAGGTCGCGGTTGGCGACGCGCGCCGTTCCCGACGACACACGGTCGAGACCGGCGATCAGGTTGAGCAGCGTGCTCTTGCCCGATCCCGACGGTCCCATGAGCGCCTCGAACGAGCCTTCGGGGATGTCCAGGTTGATCCCGTCCAGCACGCGCAGCTCCTCTTTGCCGCGCCAGAAGACTTTGGTGACACCCCGCAGCTCGACGATCGTCTGACCGGTGGTGCTCTTGGCCTTCGGCTGCGCCAACGCGGTTTCGCTCTTCTCCGTCGATGTCTCCATCAGCTGCCCTTCTCCTTGATCTTCTGTCCGTCCGATAGTTGCGCGGGGGGGTGGACGACCAGGCGCGTTCCGGGGGGCGGCCCCTCGACCAGCTCGAATCCGTTGGCGAACGCGGGCCCCAGCTTGACCTGCGCCATTTTGACGACGCCCTCATTGACGACGAAGACGACCTTGCTGCCGCTGCGCTCGACGAGCGCATCGGAGGGGACGACCTTCTTCGGTTTTTCGCGAATGGCGTCGGCCGTCACCTCTTCCGACAAGAAGCTCGTGCGCGCGGACATGTCGGGGAGCACCCCTTCCATGTTGTCGATGAATTTCACCTTGACTGCGATCGTGGCCTTCGCGCGATCGACTTTCTTGCCGATCTCCAGCGTCGCGCCGCGGTAGCGCTTGCCCGGGTACGCATCGAGCACGATCTCGCAGGGGCTCCCCGGCTTGATGAGATAGAGCCGCGCTTCGGGTACGTCCGTTTCGATGACGATCGACTTGAAGTCGGCGATCTCGGCGATGATGTTTTGCAGCCCTACCAGCTCGCCGATATGAACGGGTTTGCTGATGACCGTGCCGTCGATGGGAGCCACGATGGTGAGATCCTGCAACGTGACGCGCAGGGGGCTTACGTCGGCCTGGGCGGCGCGCGCTTCGGCCTCGGCGGCTTTGACCGCTTGCTCCAGGGAGCGGAGCCGCGCGTCGAGGTCGTCGACCGCGGCCTTTCCGATGGCGCCGCGCTCGAGCAGGGCGCGGTTACGCTCGAGCTGCAGTTTGGTCTCGGCGAGGTTCGCGCGTGCGGTATCGACGCGAGCTTGCGCCGCGAGCGCCCGTGAGCTCGCGGCGGCAATGGTACTTTGCTGTCCGCCGGCCTCGAGCTCGGCCAGCACTTCGCCCGCTTTGACGGCGCTTCCCTCCTTGATGTGCACCTTGGACACCCGGCCCGGCACTTTGGCGCCGACCTTGGACGTGGACTGTGGCACCACGTACCCGGTCGACGTGACGGTGACCGACGCTTGCGCCGGTGACACCATCGAGATCTCGGTCAGCGCGACCTCGGTCTTGAAAAGGCTCGCCTCGAGGACGGGGTAGCCGAAGAGCCAGATGGCCGCGCCGATGCCGATCACCGCAACGGTCACAACGATGGCGCGAAGCGGCCCACCCCGGTTCGGGTTCACCTCGCGTTGGATTTTGAGGGACGCCAGGTCTTCAGTGAGGTCCGCCACGGCAGCCCTTTTAGCATGTGCCGCAGCGGCGCCCAATCCACAGGGGCGAGGCCCGATGCGGGGGACTCGAAGCGACAGTCCGCGAGGACGGTAAGCCGAGCGGCTGCCAAGTCAAGGTCTCAGCGGCGGAAATCTCGAGATCCCCGTTATTTAGGAAGGGAACACGGGCGAATGTGGCGAGCGACGCGCGCGCCTGCCGCGGCTCGCCTGGCTAGCTCGGCATCATCGATTTGAGTGCTGGATACAGCGCGCGAAAACGTTGGTAGGGGAGGGCGTACGCGCGGTGAGCTACCTCGTTCGAGCGTTCGGGGGGGCGGCGCTGGAGCGTCGCGCGGCACGCGGTCGCGACGTCGGCGAAGGCCTCGACGCCGACGGCGGCGAGAAGGGCCGCACCGTAGGCGGGCCCCTCCTCCCGGTTGACCCGCACGACCGGGAGGCCATAGACGTCAGCCTGCATCTTACGAACGAAACGGCTCGCCGCGCCTCCTCCCGTGACGAGCACCTGGTCGATGCCGATCCCGAGGTCGCGCAAGATGGTGAGCGAATCGCGCAGGGCGAAGCAAATGCCTTCCACGACGGCGCGCGAGAGATGCGCTCGCGTGTGGGAGAGCGAGAGGCCGACGAACGCGCCGCGCGCGCTCGCATCGCGGTGAGGTGTCCGCTCCCCTTGCAGGTAGGGGAGGAAGGTGACCCCGTCCGCACCGGGGGGGATTCGCTCGGCTTCCTTATTGAGCGCCTGGTTCGCGTTCTCGTCGTCGGCGAGGTCGCGCGCCAGCTCGCGCCGGTACCACGCGAAGGCGGCGCCCGCGCTCAACATGGCTCCCATGAGGTACCAAGTGTCGGGCACGGCATGGCAGAACGTATGGACGCGCATGTCGGGGTCGACGAAAGGCTCCCGCGTCGGGGTGAGCACCGTTCCCGAAGTTCCCCAGCTCGCCACCGCCTCGCCCGGTGCCACGATTCCGACGCCGATCGCGCCGCACGCGTTGTCTGCGCCCCCGCCCACGACCGGTGTCCCTTTGACGAGGCCCGTCGCGCGCGCGCCTTCCTGACTCAGACGCCCGAGCACTTCCGCGCTGCCCCCTACGTCGACGAGCAGACCCATCGAAAGGTGCAGGGCGCTCATGATGTCGCTGCTCCATTGGCGCCCAGCCACGTCGTACATGAGGGTCGCCGAGGCGTCCGAAGGTTCGCTGGCCAGGGCGCCGGTGAGCCGGTAGCGCACGTAGTCTTTGGCCAGCACGACCTTCGCGAGGCGAGAAAATGCGGCGGGCTCGTGCTTGCGCAGCCACAGCACCTTGGGCAGTGTGAAACCCTCGAGGGCCGGATTCTGGACCCACTCGCGCAGGCGCTTCTCGCCGAGCAGCGCGGTGATCTCGCGGCATTCATCGGTCGTGCGCCCGTCATTCCAAAGGAGGGCGGGGCGGATGACCTTTCCGCTCCCGTCGAGGAAGACGGATGAATGCATCTGACCGGAGATGCCCACCCCCGCCACGAGCTTCGGCGCCACACGCGTCGCCTCGAGCAGGCGCCGCACCGCGCTCACGGTCGATTTCCACCAGTCGCCCGGCCTCTGCTCGGCCCACCCGGGGTGCGGCGTGAAGAGGGGGTGGGCGACGGAGGTCGAGCCCTTCACCCGTCCTCGCTCGTTGACGAGGGCCGCTTTGACCGCGCTGGTGCCGATGTCGAGTCCTAGAAAATACGTCATACGTTCCGTGCGCGGCGCGCTGCCATGAAAGTGGCGCGAGAGCTATCTCCATGGCTCAGCAAAGTTTCAACGTCTCACAGATCCCGTAACACTTTTTCGATCTCCTCTTCCGCCGCAAGCCCCAGTTTTTTCCACACGAGGCGCGCTTCGGCGTCGAGCACCACCGTTGCGGGCACGACATGGACATCGCCGAAAGGGCCCGCCCCGCTGATGAGGCTGGCGTCGCCCATGGCCACGGGATAGCCGAGGTCGAGCCCGTCGCGGAAGGCAATGATGAGGGGCCGGTTGTCGATGCGCTCGAGAATGACCGCGGCGACCTGAATGCGACTGCCGAGCCGGCGCATGATGCCGTTCAGGAAGCGAGCTTGGGCTTGCGAGGCGATGTCGTAGGTCGTCAGAAATCCGAGCACGGTCGGCCGGCCCTGCAGCGTGTCCGAGCCGAGCCAATTGCGACCATCGATGAGCGCATACTGAAAGTGCAGCGGCGCGCTCCGTGCGACGCTCGCAAAGACGGGCTGAGGTGGCGGAGGCTCGGACGCGCACGTCGCGGTCGCACAGGCGAGGGCCAAAAGAGCCATTCGCCCGGACCGCGAGATCACCTCCAACGGTCGTCGAAGGGCGCCGAGCCGCGTGTGCATGCTCGACTCCTTAGCATTGCTCGGCGCCGCCGTGCTCTAGCACTACTCGGGCTTGCCTTCGTCGTCCGTGCCGGGTTCGTCGTCGAAACCGGGCTGGAAAAGGTCGACGAACACGCGCAGTGCTTCGGGCAGCTCGCGTCCGCTCCGACGGTGCGCCAGAACGGCGTGTGCGAGCTCTTCGACGACCGGTTTCAAAGGCGTGCGCTCGAGCATGACGCCTTCGAGCTCGCTCCTCATCTTGGGCGCGTCGCGATCATGGACGATAGGGTCGCGGCGGACCCACACGAAGCCGTCGTGGGGACGCATGCGGCAGGCGAGAACATGAACGAAATCGAGGTAGAGCGGCAACACGACGGCAACGACGCGATCGCCATCGGCCGCCACGCCGCGCAGCGCACGCCCCGCGGGACGACGGCGCGTGAGGCCGCTGTCACCCACCGCCGAGCGAATGCGCTCGCGTCGCAAAGGTTCGGTCTCCACCGAAAGGAGCGGCGCGTACATCGCCAGCTTCGGCACTTCGATGTGCGGAGCGTCTTGATCGAGCGCGTCGAGCCACAGGTCGCGCCCCGTTCCGTCGAGCGCTTCGTAGGCGAGGGCCGCGGCGAACGCCGCTTCGGGATCGCTCGCCAGAGCGCACAGCCACGCATGCCAAGCAGCGCGAACGCGTTGGTCAGCCGGTGCGGCTTCCCCTGCTTCGCTGGCTCGCTCGTCGCCGGAAGAAGATTTCTGTAGCACGCCGACCCTGGGAGCACCCTACCACTCCTCGTCCAGATCCTCACTAGGAGATCGATCGCAATTTCGTCTGGCGAGCCGATGGTCGGACTCTCGACGAGCCCGCGTCGCGCAACGCGGGCAACGAGTGTGCATCGATCACTCGCGCTGGAATCTACGTCGTTCGTCGGCGCGTTCTGTAAGCCGTCGTGCGCGCTCGCGGGTTCTTTCACGCTCGAGGCGTCGACGAAGCTGGTGGCGGATGATCAAGAAGCGCGCCAGTCTCGCTCTCGAGATCTTGGAGAATTCTGTCGAGCTCGTCTTTCTGACTCGGCAAGGTCGCGATCGTCAGGTCCCCGCCGTGATCGGCGAAAACGACGGCGACCCCTTCGCTCGCCTCGATCACGCCCTTGACGAACACGACCTCTCGCGCCGGTACGCGCACTCTGCGCGCGACGAGCCCATCCAACGGCATCTCCACCGGCTTCTTGACGGAGACGCGCGTGTCTCGGTGGGAAGCGGCGCGCGCGACGATGGTGGGGGAAGTAGGCATCTTTCGTGAAAGCGTAGCGTTTGTCGGACGGCGCGGGAGGTATCATAGTGCGGCTATGAAAAGCGAGGTCGACGACTGGCTCTCGGAATTGCCGCCGCTCGACGGTGCGGATGACGAGCCTGCCGCCGAGGACGGTACCCACGACGACCTCTTGCCAGATGACGAGGAGGACGCATCGCTCGACGACAGCACCGCCGACGATCTCGAAGTCGACGACGGTGTCGACATCGCTGACGACGAACCCGGCGCCGACGAGGACGACGAGCGTTGGGAAGCGGATGTCGGCGAGCCTGAGCTCGATCTCGCGGATGAAGCGACCGGCGAAGCCGCCGATGGAGACGCCTCCGGTGTGGGGGAGAGCGATCTCGATCTGGATGATGATCTGCCGCCTTCTGCCGACGACTCTGGTGAGGAGGGGACGACCGACGCGGTCGAACAGTCCATCGATGAGGAGCTCCCCGCCCTCGATGCGGACGACGAAGGAGACTTCGAAGACGCGCTTCTGCTCGAAACCGGATTGATGGTCGCGACGCCCGAAGGGGCACGCTGGGTCGATGAGCCCTGGGAGCGCCTTGCATCGGCGGATCGCGCGCTCGCTTTGCCGGTCCCGGACGACGACGCGGTGGCTTGCATGGCGATGTGCGTCGCCCCCGAGCTCGTGGTGGCGCTTACCGTCGCCGGACGGTTGCTCGTCGATGGTGGCACCAACGATTCGCGCGGGGGATGGCTCTTGCCTCCTGGGCTTGCTGCCGGCAAAGCGGGACCGCCTCTGCTCGGTGTGGCGCAGGGGCAGGGCTCGGCCGTCCTCTGGGTCGCCAGTCGGACCGGGCAGCTCGCACGAAGCGTCGACTTCGGGCGATCGTGGTCTTCGCCGGTCGACCTGGGAAAGTCGATCCTCGCGCTCGCGCTCGCGAGCGATCGCGCGCCCGTCGTGCTCGCCACCCACCGCGGGATGACGGAGATTCTCACGTCGGTCGATGGGTTGCATTGGGACACGAAACCCGCGCTCGTCGAGGGGCGTGCCTTGCAGCTCGGCTCGACATCGTCCACCTGGCTTGCCGCGGGAGCGTCGTGTTTGGCGATCGGCGATGCGAACGACATTTGGATCTCCCGCCATGGGGAAGATTTCCGATGCGCAGCCACCACGACGGGGACGACGACCGGGTTGTTCACAGGGGGCGCCGATCCCGATGCGGCGCTCGTGTTCGCGGAGGCGGGAGCGGAAGTCGAAGAGTCCACGCGGCTCTTGCGGGTCGCCGCCGATGGGCGCGTCGAAATCTTGGCCGAGGTCACGCCGCCCGAGGACGACCGCGCCGAAGCGCCGGCGGTGCTCGCGATGGCCTGGGACGAATTGACCCCCTCGCTGCGCGTTGCCTTCTCGACGGTCGTTTGCACGCTCGTCCCGACGCGAGCGAAGTCGTAACTACGCTGCAACGTGGGCGCTGCGGCGCCCTCCGCGCGTCAGCTCTCGCGCAGGCGGCGCAGTGCGCCGGCGTAGAGCTCGACTTCGTTGTCGAGGTTGGATCGGCGTGCCGCTGCGATGAGACGCTCGAGCGCGGCGGTCTGGCGTGGCACGAGATCGGGGCGGGTCTCGGGCGTGGCGTCCTCGAGCCGCGCGGCGAGGACGGCAAAAACCTCCACATCGCGTCCGAGCCGCGCAAGCACGTCGGCGAGCTCGAGCGCGACGCGGTGATTGGCTGGGTCGCCGCGCAGGCGCTCGGAGAGAGCGAGGGCGCGCCCTTCGTCGCGCACGGGGTCGAACCCGGACTGCGCGGGGCTACCCGTCATGCGCCCGGTCTCTTTGGCCGCCGCGGCGGCCTCCGCGGCCACCTCACGAAACAGCGACAAGACCTTGCCGTCGCGGGGCAAGAGTTGGATCGCCACGCCGAGGTGTCGCTGCGCAGCGAGCGCATCCTGCTTGGTGTCGCGCTCGAAGCGCGCCGCTTCCACGAGCCAGGCCGCTGCCCGGTCCGACGCGATCTCCTTGGACATCTCCACCGCGTCGCGCATCTGGGCGAACGCGATGGACGCCCCCGCCAGATCGCCGAGCATGCCGCGGTAGCGGGCCTCGAGACCGCGCGCGTCGAGACTCTCGGCCTCGCCGGCGGGGATGGATCGCAATCGGGCGATGGCATGTGGAAAATCGCTGGCGTGATCGGCGAGCGCTCGTGCCAGCGCCAGCACCGCGCCGAAGGCTGGGCTCCCCTTTCGCTCGGCCAGCTCGACGGCGCGCGCCATGAGGTCGAGCGCACGCCCCGAGCGGCCCGCCTGGAGCAGACTGCGCGCCAGCCCGGAAATGGCCATCGGATTGTCGGGCGCGTAGCGCAGGGCACGCTCGAAAAGCGTAATGGCTTTGGCGGCGTGACCGCGATCGAGAAAGCCCTCCGCCGCGCGCCGCCAAACTTCGTGACGTCGGTGGGCGCCGCGGCTCGCTGCTTCGAGGTGCTCAGCGTCGGCCATCGCCCCTTTCAGATCGGCGAGTTCCAGGCGAATGGCGAACCTCGCCCAGCGCGGCGCCTCCAGCGCTGGCGATCGAGCCACGGCTTGATCCAGGAGCTCCATGCGATCGCGTACCGTCTCCGTCAGCTCTGACGCGCGCAGGAGGGCGAGGGCGGCGAGGGGCCCATAGATCTCCCGGTCCGCCGCTTGCCGCAAGGCCAGCACCGACGCCTGTGCGCTCCCGGTGGCGGCCAAGAGCTCTCCCGCGAGAAACCCTCCCTCGGCGATGGGCATCGCTTCGAGCAGCGTCGACAGCGCTGCCTCTTTGCGATCGTCCACGGTGCGGTCGAGGTCCGCGAGGCGCCGCGCCAGCGCTCCGTCGCGCGGCGAACGTTCGAGCAAAGCCAGGTAGCCATCGCGCGCCTCGTCGAGGCTGCTCGCGGCGAGCGCGTCGTCGGCCATGTGCGTGAGTTTGGCGAGCTCGATCTCGCGCACCACGTGGGGAGCCAGGGCCGGCGGGGAGAACGTGCGGTCACCAACGGCGCGAAAGCCGAAGGTGTCCGATTCCAAAAGGCTCCACCGGAGATCGTTCGTGGCAGGCACGCGCGCGCCCACCGCGGGGAGCACGTCACGCGCGACGAGCGCCGCGGCATCGGCGAAGACGAAGAGCGGCCCGAGGCGTGTGCCCCCTTGTCCATGTCCAACGGTGGCGTCCATGGCGCGCAGCGCCGCACCCAGGGCCGGCGTGGGGAGACCAACCGAGCGCGGGCTCGAGACGACGAGCCGCAAGTCCCCCTCGCTCGGTGCCCAGAGCACATCGAATGCGAGCGCCGTCGTTCCATCGACGAGTCCGACCATGACGCCGCCCGCAATGGCCGCCAGGGTCACGATGGGCGTCGCGGCGCCGATGGCACCGCGCATGCGCGGTGCGAGCGCGGCGGCCATTTGGTCACGGCGCGCCGTCAGTGACACGTGCTCGAGTGCGCCCCTTCGGTGGCGAAAGCGCGCCACGCCCCCCGAGAGATCGACAGGAAAGCTCAGTCCGACGAGCGAAATCGACAGCTGCTCCACTTGAAGGTAGCCGAGCGGCAGCGGATGCTCGAGCTCCAAACCGAGCCCCCCCTTCGTGACCGCGAGCCGCAGGGGAATTCCGGCCGAGGGCCCATCGCCCGTGGTGCTGAACGCCGCGGGTCGTGCCGGGCGACGCCGCTTGTTAGCACGCTCCATTGCGCCCCGATCATACGTAGTCAGCGCGAGCCAAGCGAGTTTTGTGGGGAACAGGCAAGGCGCCGGGACGCCGTCACGAGGTAGCCGCGTCGCAGGTGTAGCAAACTAGCTACACCCAGAAGTCACGTCTGGCCCTTGGCGAGCTTGTCCTTCATGCGGCGGACGAGCACGTCGTACCCGTCTTTCTGGATGATCCGGTGAAACTGGTTTCGGTAGTTATTGACCATGCTCGACCCCTCGGTCACCACATCGACCACGCGCCAGCCACCGACCACCTTCGTCAGCTGGTAGTCGATGGAAACCGGTTCTTCACGCTGGTTGGAAGCGGAGCTCGCCCGCGAGTGGACAACGACCCCCTCCGACCCCGGTTCCTCGCCGAGGTACTCGACCCGATAATCGAGGATATTCTTGATGTTGCGCTCATAGTTGCGCCGCACGAGGCTCCGCAGGACGTCGGTGAACTCCTTGTGTTGCGCGTCGGAGAGGTCCCCCCAATGGGCGGCGAGCGAGCGCTTGGCGAGCTCGTCGTAGTCGATCATGGCGTCGAGTAGGGTGGTCACCTGCTTGTCGCGCTGCGCACCTGGCGCCTGGCGAACGAGCTGGGTGACCTGACTCTGCCGTGATTGGATGAAATCCTGCGCTGATTCTGCGGCCTGGGCGGGTCGCGCCAGGGACGTCGCGAGAATGACTGCCCCCAGTGAAACGAGTGTGCGAATGCGAGCGAACATTGTCTTCCTCAAGTGGAGCGTGGTGTCCGTTCGACGGACAACCTACGCGCCACGTTCATTGGAGAGCAACAAAGGTGCCAGCCATTTAAGGCCCTCGGGCCGCGAAGTCCATCTCCCTTAAGCACCACCGCGTCACCCTCTCGCTACCAGCGCAATCATCGGGGTTGGCGCTTAAGGCCGAGAGGCGCCCGGGCGACCGCATGTGGGCACGCTGGCTGATTCAGTCGCCCATTCGCACGCGGAAAGTCGCGCCGCGACCTTCCTTACTATCCACTTCGATAACCCAGCCGTGCTCGTCAACGATGCGCTTGACGACGGCGAGTCCAATCCCCATGCCGCTCGAGCGTGTCGTGAAGAAAGCGTCGAAGAGCCGTGCGCGTTGCTCGGCGCCGATCCCCGGACCGTCGTCGTGAACCTCGAGTACGGCGCGCGCGAAAGGTCGCGCTTTGGCCTTCGATTCTGCCGTGACGCGGACCGTGACCGCGGCACCCGGGCTGCTCGCTTGCACGGCATTGCGCACGAGGTTCCACATCACCTGGCGCACTTGTCCAGGATCGGCTTGCAAGACGAGGCTCTCGGTCTCGGGCGGTCCGTCGTAACGAACGTTGACGTCGGTGCCTCGCCCCGATTGCGATGCGAGGGCCACCACCTCCCGCGCGGTGCGCGCAATGTCGACTTCGCCGAGGACAGGGCGCCGGGGGCGGGCCAGTTGCAGCATGTCGCCGACCAGGTCATTGAGGCGCCCCGTCTCGCGCTCGACGATGGCGCAGAGATGTCGCGCTTCGTCGCCGAGCCCTTCCGCGCTTCGCAGGAGCTGGACCGAGCCCAGGATCGACCCCAGCGGGTTACGGATCTCGTGAGCCAGGCCCGCGGCGATGCGCCCGAGCGCGGCGAGCCTTTCGGCGTCCTCGGCGCGCTGGGTCGCTTCGGCGAGGCGGCCGCCCGTCAATCGCAGCCGCTCCGCCAGGTATTCGGCGAGCACCGTCACGACGATGAGCACCAGCAGGTTGATGAAGAACGGATAGATGATCTCGCCGAGCTGGATGACGTAAGAGCTCGGCAGCTGATCGGGGGGGACGCTGATGATGCCGGAGACGAACGCTCCGCAGAGAATCAAGTAGAAGAGGACCCCCGCCAGGGCGGCCACGAAGGGGCCGCGCGGGCCGATCGAGATCGCGCCCGCGAGGCAGGTGAGGCCGTAGAGGGCGGTGGCGCCGCTGGTCGCTCCGCCGGTCACGTAGATGAGCGCGGTCCACGTCGCCTGATCGACGACGAGCGACGCGAACGCGAGCTCCACCATGTACGTGCGCCGCCGAAGCGCAGCGAAGTAGAGCGCGGCCCACACATAAGTCGCTGTCAAAGCAACGAACAGGACGCGGTTCGAATAGGTCGCAACTTGAAAGCCGCTGCGCAAATAGAACGACGCCGTCAACCCGAAGAGCAGCGTGAGAAAGCCGACGCGCAGACCGATCAGCCACGCCAAGCGAGTGGCCAGCTGTTGCAGGATCCCCCGCTGCAGCGACGGGACAGCCGAACCAGGAGCGCCCGGTACGGCGAGCGCCATTAATCCCCTTTGATCTTGCCGGCCAAGTCGAAGATCGGCATGTACATCGCGATGAGCACGACGCCGACCATGCCGCCGATGCCGACCATCATGATAGGCTCGAGCATCGCGGTCAGCGAGGCGACCGCGACGTCCACCTCTTCTTCGTAAAAATCGGCGATCTTGTTGAGCATCTGATCGAGAGCGCCGGTCTGTTCGCCCACGGCGATCATCTGCACGACCATCGACGGGAAGACCTTGGACTCGATGAGAGGCTCGGCCATGTTGCGCCCCTCGCTGATACGGGCGCGCGCGTAGAGGATGGCCTCGGAGACGACCATGTTGCCCGCCGTCTTGGCCACGATCTCGAGGGCATCGAGAATGGGCACCCCCGAACTCAGCAAGGTCCCCAGCGTGCGCGTGAAGCGGGCTACCGCGATCTTGCGCAAGACCTGACCGACCACCGGGATGTCGAGGAGGATCTTGTGGACCATCCGTTTTCCGGCCGGTGTCTTGTACGTGTAGACGAAGCCGGTGACGGACCCGATCGTGACCAAGACGATGAGCGGCAGGTAGCTCACGAACCCGTGCGAGAAGACGACCACCAGCTGCGTCAGCTTGGGGAGCTCGTCCTTCGAACCGAAGTCCTTGAACATGTTCTCGAAGGCAGGGATGACGAAGGTGAGCAGCACCGACATCACGCCGATGGCGATGACGAGAACGGTGAGCGGGTAGACCATCGCCCCGCGCACCTGGCGGACGAGCTTCACGTTCTTCTCGATGTAGATGGCGAGCCGGTTGAGGATCGTGTCGAGGATGCCGCCCACTTCGCCGGCCTGGACGAGGTTCGAGTAGAGATCGTCGAAGATCTTCGGATGGCGACGCAGCGCATCGCTGAAGGTGGCGCCTTCCTCGACGTGCGCCTTGATGTCGCGCAAGGCCGCCTGGAAGGCCTTGTTGTCCTGCTGATTGGCGAGGATGTCGAGGCACTGCACGAGAGGAAGACCGGCGTCGATCATGGTGGCGAACTGCCGCGTGAAGACGACGAGCTCTTTGGGGCTGACGCCCGATCCGAACGAGAAGCTGCCAAACGATCCGCGGCGCCGGACCTTGACCGGATTGAGCTGCTGTTGCCGTAGCCTCGTTTCGACCGCGGCCTGGTTGTCGGCCTCCATCACTCCTTTACGGAGCTCACCGGTACGCGAACGGGCTTCCCAGACAAAATCCGCCATCGTGGTCGTGGCGCGGGCAAGAAGACTCCGGGCCTTCCTACTAACGTATCCGTACATCGCTGCGTGCGTCAAAAACCGCGCAAAATCGTTTCCGGTCGCGTGCGCATCTCGGGCGCGTCGCGTGTGCGTCTCGTCCGCCCCAGGTTCACGCCCCGCGCGCTCAATCTCGCCCTTCGCTCTTTGCGATCAGGAAGGCGGGTCCTCGAGGTGGGGTTCGCTACCACGATTACGCACGTACCGAACAGCGCCGTGGTCCGACCACACGAGCTGCCCCTCGACGCGGTCGACGCGCATCAACCGTTGGCCGCTTTCGAGGCCGACCGGTGCGACCATTCTGCCCCCTTCGGGGATAGCGGCGAGCCAAGCGTCGGGAATGCGGTTGACGGCGAACGTGACGGTCACGCGGTCGTACCCCGCCCAGCGCGGGACCATGTCGACCGCGTCCCCCTGGACGACCTCGATGTTCTTGTAGCCGGCGAGGAGGTGGCGGGCGCGTCGGACCAGGAAGTCGTCGATCTCGATCGTCAGCACGGAGCCGGTCTTGGTGACGACCTCGCTGGCCAGCGCGGCGCCGTAGCCGCTGCCCGTCCCGAGCTCCGCGACGCGGTCGCCGGCAATGAGGCCGAGGACGCGGAACGAGAGAAGGTAGGCGTGCGGCGCGCTGATGGTCGCGAGCCCCTCGTCATCGAGCAAGAGCGGCGTATCGGCAGCGCTCTCGGCGATGTCCGAAGGGCGCACGAACCGTTCGCGCGGGACTTCGAGCAGCGCCGCCAGCAGGCGTGACTCGAAAGGACCGGCGCGGCGATCGACATCGACCACGAGGTCGATGCGCGCGGTCTGTCCGATGCGCTCGAGCTCGCGGTCGGCGGCGATCAATTCCGCCATCTCCTCGGGGCTCGTGCCGCGTGGCCGCGACGCGTACCAGCGTCCGAGATGGACCAGGCGTTCGCGTGCCCGACGAACGTCGGAGGAGACGAGGCGATCGTTCACATTCCCAGCCTGTGCACGGCGGCGCCGCGGGCAAGCCCAGATGTGCACCGACCTGAGCCCGGGCCGGCAAGGTTGTCCCTGGCGCCTGAAACCGGAAGCATGGTACCAGCTTTTCTGAGCGGTTCCGGGGCGGAGCGGGGGAGCCCGCCGTCGAAAGCGGGCTTGCTCTGTCCTTACGGGGGGTTCGGTGTGGGCAGACGGCGGTGGTACACCTGGCCGACCGATTCGACCGATGCGTGTCCCACGGCATCCCACGGCGCGCCGGACGCCCGCGCGGCCTCGCAGTACGGCTCCCCATTTTCGCAAAAAATCCACCGCGCGCCGGCGGCCTCGGCCTGAGCGATGAAGTCGGGCGACGAAGGGACGTAGAGGACGCGGTTGGAAAACCGGCTGTTCCAGAAAAGGGAAGGGAACATGCCGTAGCGATCGTTGAAGGCCAGGATCTCGCCGTCGCCGAGGAGACTCTCGCGCACGGGCCCGAACTCTTTACCGGTGGGACCGCGCTCGAGCGCCACCTCCCGCTCCGGAAACGGGATCGACACGAGGCGCCAGATGTGGCTGGGGCGCGTGAGAAAGAGCGGCTCGCGCCACCAAGCGGTCATGAGACCGCCGAGGATCATGATGGCGGTGACTCCCTCTCCGAGGCGGCGAAGGTTGCGGTGGGCGCAGAGCCACGCGACGAGCGCCATGCCGACGGCAACGCTCATCAAGTTGTAGCGCGCGCCCCAACGGGCCGGCGATGTGTACAGCGTCGCGAACGACACCACCGAAAGCGTGCCCAGTGCCACCAGATCGCGCCATCGGTGTTCGGCAACCGGTGCCCCGACCTGGCGCGCGGCCCACGCGCGCACGAGCTCTCCCATCGCGAAGAAAAGCGCGATCAGGACCAAGGGAAGCAGAATGAACGGGACCCCCATGCCGTAGCTCATGGCCGGCATGCCCTCCGCGGTGCTAGCGGTAGGAGGTGCCGTCAATTGATCGAACAGCTGCGACATCGGCATGTTCAGATCGACGCCGAAACCGCCGCGCACCTGGCCTTTTTCGATCCCTCCCGGCCAGCGCTCGTTCACGATGTGCGGATAGACGGGGTTACCGTAGTAGACGAAGTTGCGCGCGTAGGTGATGCCGCCCATCGTGCACACCAGGACGAAGACGCTGGCCAGCGTCCACGCTACGGCGCGTCGACGGTGACGCCCATGGTTGGCGATGAGTCGGGCCGCGGCGCAGAGTCCGATGACGGCGACGGGGATGATGGTGATGTATTTCGATCCGATGGCGAGGACGAGCGCGATGCCGGTGAGCCATGCGTCGCGCACGCGAAACGGCGATCGAATGGTGTAGTGGAGCGCCGCGATGAGCAGCAGCGCGGTGTGCAGATCCACGGCCGTGCTCTGGAGCTGAATCATCGCCGCAGGAACGAAGAGAAATGCACACGCCAAGCCCAGAGCCGTCGTGGTCTGCCGCGTGAATCGCCGGCAAAGGAGGAAAACGCCTGCGACCAGCGCGGGTGCCAGGAGGCAATTGGCCACCTCGATGAGGCGCCGATCGGTAAAGAGCACGAACCAGAGCTGCGTCATTTCGCAGACGCGCGGGTAGCAGTTGACGCGGACGAGGTTGCCCGGGAGGTCGACGAACTTGAACCCGTGATTCTGGAGCGTGAAGCCGACGATGGAGTCGTGGTACCAGGTGCTGTCGTAATGGATGCACGGCGGCGCGAAGTACGCGGTGATCGTGGTCCAGGCGATGAGGGCCATGACGGCGATCACGCCGACCCACGCCAAGCTCCGCGCGCGCCACGCCAGCGCCGCGGCATCGAGCGGGAGTCTCGCCAGGCCTGGTAGCGCCGAACGCGCCTCTTGGAGCAGCCTACGGACGCCGACGCCGCGGGCGGCCATGGCCAAGACCGTGAGCGCGACGAGCACGGCCGCAGGACCAACGGTGGTGGCGTACAGCCGATCGGCCATGCCGAGCACGTAAATGGGGAGCAGGACGATCGCATTCCACGCCAGCGTCGTCGTCAGCAGCAGCTCGGCCCGTCCGGAGGGCCGCATTCGGATGGCCAGACACAGTGCGGAAAGCGAGGTGACGGCCGTAAGAAAAAAAAGCGTAGCGAAAGCGAGCATCCGGTCCCTTAAGCACTCCCCGCCGAAACCCGGACCTCGCAGCGGCGAGGCCGACGTGCAATCACCCAACCGAGCATCCGTGCGCGGGCTTCTAGCACGACCCGAGGGCCGCGGGACGGGTGCCGGACCGTCGCCTTTGGCGC
Source organism: Polyangiaceae bacterium (assembly GCA_035318465.1). GTDB lineage: Bacteria > Myxococcota_A > Polyangia > Polyangiales > Polyangiaceae > DASWDH01. The sequence continues at coordinate 66,683 of DATHES010000081.1, read as the reverse complement.
CGCGCGCCAAGAGTGGTACGGCTTCATCGATTGGACCGCTTGGCCAGGGAGCTCGTCGCGGAGAAGAAAGCGGCGGGTGCCGTCGTCGCCGGGGGGGCCGTGTGGCGTGGCGATCGGTGGGTAAGCGAGATCGGTGCCGCAGGTTGCCTGTCCGAGGATGCGGACGCGCCCGTCACCGCCGCGACATGGTTCGATTTAGCCTCCCTCACCAAGCCCATGGCCGCCCTGGCTGCCGTGCGACTCGCGCGTGCGGGCTTGCTCCGCCTCGACGCGCCACTCGGTGTGCTCTTGCCGGAGTTGAGCGCCACGAGCTCCGCCGCGGTTTCGCTGGAGCTGCTGCTCGCGCATCGCGCTGGACTCGATGGTCACCGGGCTCTCTACCGTGATCTCCTGGGGGGCCGGATCGCCGACCGCCGTAAGGCTCTGCTCGAGGCCGCGTCGGCGCGACGGCCCGAGACCGCCGGGCCGATTCCGGAAAGCGGCTTCGAACCGGTGTACAGCGACCTCGGCTACCTTCTCGCGGGTGAGGTCATCGCCCGCGCCGCGGGAAGAGAGCTCGACGCCGTGCTGCACGCGCAGGTGATCGCGCCGCTCGGCGCAGCTATCGGGTCGGCGCGGCAGCTGCGGGCGCGCGACGCAAGCTTCGACCGCTGCGTTGCCGCCACGGAGGTGGTCCCCTGGCGAGGCGGCACGCTACGCGGCGTGGTTCACGACGAAAACGCCTGGTTTTGGTCGGGCGAGGGGACCTCGGGGCACGCTGGCCTGTTCGGCAGCGCGGAGGGGGTTCTCGCGATCGGTCGAGCGGTCGTGGATGCGCTCCATGGCAGGGTCACCTGGTTTTTGACGAAGGAGGAGCTGTGGCCGCTCGTTCAGCCTCGTCCTGGCGGAACGCTGCGGGCCGGCTTCGACGGCAAGAGCGAGCAGGGGTCTTCCTCGGGCGCCGCCTTCGGGCCGAGCACCATCGGCCACCTCGGCTTTACCGGGACGAGCCTCTGGTGCGATGTCGATCGCGAAATGGTGGGCGTCCTTCTGACCAACCGCGTGCACCCTTCGCGCGACAGCGACGTCATCCGCAAGGTAAGGCCGTTCGCTTATGACAGGATTGGGCAATGGGCGGCGCGCCGCCGCGCGGGCCGGTGAGGCGGCTCGCGCGTTTCCAGGCCCGGTAACGCGGCTTCGCTGCGATTCGTCTGGTACGCTGACGGCATGGTGGCCGACGCATCGAGCGCGGGTGTGCATCCCGAAAAGGCGCTCGCCGTCCACCCGCCGCGTGTCCAGAGTTACCGCTTCATCCGCGCCTATTGGACGACGTTCCAAGTCATTTTCTCGTACCTGGCGCTCGGCCTCGGTCATCGCATCTTCGGCAAGGCATGGCATCAGCACCGGCTCGTCGATACGCATCGCCGTAACGCGGTGCGGGTCGAGCAGACGATCATCAAGCTGCAGGGGCTCTTCATCAAGGTGGGGCAGCTGCTCAGCATCATGGCCAATTTTTTGCCCGAGCAATTTCGCGCCGGGCTGGCGGGCCTGCAGGATCAAGTGCCGCCGCGACCTTTCCACGACATCGAGCAGCGGATCCTGGCCGACTTCGGGCGACCCGTGGACGATCTCTTCCGCCGTTTCGAGCGCAGTCCGATCGCCAGCGCGTCGCTCGGTCAGGTGCACGAGGCTTACCTCATGGACGGCACGCGCGTCGCGGTGAAGGTTCAGCACCGCGACATCGACGAGGTAACCCGCCTCGATCTCAAGACCATCCGTCGCATCATGGCGATCGTGCAAATCTTTGTCCCGGTGCGCGGGCTCGACGCCTACTACCTGCAGATCAAGCAGATGATCGCCGAGGAGCTCGATTTCCAGCGCGAGGCGCGGAACATCGAGCGTCTCGCGGCCAATTTCACGGACGACCCCGGCGTCGTTTTCCCGCAAGTCGTTCCCGAGCTGTCGACGCGACAAGTCCTCACCACCCACTTCGTCGAGGGCGTCAAAGTCGGCGACACCCACGCCATCGACGCTGCTGGCATCGACCGCAAAAGGCTGGCCCGCAAGATCGTCCGCACCTACTGCCAGATGATGTTCGTCGATGGCATCTATCACGCCGATCCGCACCCCGGGAACATGCTGGCGCGCGCCGACGGCTCGTTGGTGCTGCTCGACTTCGGCGCGGTGGCCGAGCTCTCGCCGAGTATGCGCGAAGGGATCCCCGAGTTCTTGGAGGGAATCATCCGGCGCGACACCGCGCGGCTCATCAAGGCGGTGAAGAAGATGGGCTTCCTGGCGCGCGGCGACGACGGCGAGGTCAGTGAGAAGGTCATCGAATACTTCCATCGGCGCTTCCAGGAAGAGGTTCGCCTGGAGAGCTTCAACTTGAAGGACATCAAGATCGACCCCATGCGGGGTCTCGAGAACGTCCTCGATCTCCGGCGCATGAACATCGGACTGCGCGAGCTATCCGGCACCTTCCACGTCCCGCGCGACTGGGTGCTGCTCGAGCGCACGCTCTTGCTCCTCGCCGGCGTGTGCACCCAGCTCGACCCGGAAATGAGCCCCATGGAAGTGGTGGGTCCCTACCTCCAGGAGTTCGTGCTGGGGGAGCGCGATTGGACGAAGATCACCCTCGAAGCCGCCAAGGACATCGCGCTGCAGGCCATCACCCTCCCCGAGGACCTACGCAAGTACCTCACCCGCGCCGTGCGCGGCGAGCTCGAGGTCAAGATCAAAGGGCTGCCCGAAGGCGCGCGTCTCATCTACGCCGCCGTGCGCCAAGCCGTTTACGCCGCAGGGGCCATGGTCTCGGCGGTCTGTGCGCTCACGCTGCACCTGCACCAGGAATTTCAGTTGGCGTCGTACTGCCTTTACGCCGCCGCTGGCTTCGCGTTGCTCTTCTTGTTGAGCTCTCTCTTCGCCAAACCGCGCGGACGCTGACCACCTCAGGACACGGCGCACGCCTCGCGCGGATTCACGGGAGCTACATTCGAACGGACAGGGGCGCGCGGCTCGCCGTCGAGCCGGACATCGCCGGGGGTGGGACGGCTTTCTCGTTCTTATGCTGCTGCTCGACCGTGTAATAGTGCAAAAAGCGCAGGATAGGCCCTGCATCCTCTTGCGAAATCCCGCTGCCCGGTTGCCGGCGCATGCGCGCCACGTAGAGGGACCAATAGTTCTCGTCGCTGATGCCGCTGTTGAGAGGCCGCGCCAGCGAGTGACACTTGGAGCAGCGTTGCGCGAAAATGGCGTAGTCGGTCCGCAGCTCGGCGGGCAGCGCCGCCGGTTCGAGCCCTTCCGAATGGGTCGCCGACGAACCGCACGCGACGGCGCACAGCGCGAGCGCGCCGACCCATCGCCGCGCGTCCGTGCGGCGCCGACCGCGAAGCACGCCCGCGAGCACGCGGTGGATGTGACGAGCAGTCATCGCACTTTGAAGCGGAGAGGAACATCGGCGCTGGCACTTCCGGTGTCGACATTGGAAATTCGCCGCCCGCGGACTGCCGCCACGATGCATCGACCGGCGCCCGCCGCGAGCGGCCCGTCGAGACGAGCCTCCATGATGACGCCGTCTTCGTTCGTTTCGACGTGAAGCACGCCCCCCTCGTCGCTGGCCTCGGTTTGACGCCCGAGGGCGGCGCGGTAACAAGCGGTGAGCTTGGACGCGAGCGGCGCGATGGTCTTGTTGACGCTGGCGGCCGTCGTTCCGGTGGTCGAAGTCGCGGCGCCAATCTCGACCCGAGCCAGGCTCGGATTGAGCGGGGGTGGCGGCGCGGCCGGTGCCGGTAGCGGCGGCGCCGGTGGCTCGGCGGGCAGGGGAACGGCAACGACGGGCGTTTCCCCGACGGGGGCTGCGGGAGGGGCGGGAGCTGGTGCGACCGATGCGGGGGGCGGTTCGACGGCCGCCGCATTTTGCGTCGGGGGAGGTGCGTTCTCCGGCGCTGGGTCGGCCGGTGCCGGCTTGCCCTTCGCCCCCTTGCGGGTCGAAGCGTTGGCCGTCATTGGCGGATGACGGTCAGAGGTGCTCTGCGCCGATGACCTGTCGGACGGAACGGGGAGCATGGTCGCCGTTGGAACCGGGGGCGCGGTCATCGGCGTGGGCGATACCAGTCCTTGCGCGGGCGCGGCAGGCGGCGCTCCACGCAGACGCGGCAACAAGAACGCGCTGCTCGCGATGACGAGCGCCGCTCCGATCATCCACGGTCGCGAGACGCGCGCCGGTTCGAGCGTCCGATCCAGCCGTGGGTCGGACGGAGGAAGGGACGGCATCGAAGGGAGCGTCGCGGTATCGGCGTTGGGGCGATACCCGGCCGGCCGTGGCCCGACATGCAGCACGGCCGTCATCGGCGAAAGAATTTCCTGCCGCTCCGATCCCGACTGCCGTCCCTCCAGACCGACCGCTGACCGAAGCGCACTGCGCATTTCTCGCGCGTTCGGGTAGCGATCCTTCCGTTGCTTGGACATCGCCTTGAGACACACCGCTTCGAGCCCCGGATGGACCGCCGAGCTCACCGACGATGGCAAGGGCGGCTTCTCGTGAACGTGCTTGAGCAAGAGTCCCACAGCCGATGCCGCTTCGAACGGCAGGCACATGGTGAGGATCTGGTAAAGGATGACGCCCACCGAATAGAGGTCGCTGCGCGCGTCGAGCGGCTCTCCCTGCGCTTGCTCCGGCGACATGTAAGCCGGCGTACCGACCAGCATGCCCCCGGTGGACAGCTTGGCGTAGGTCGAGCTCACCGGCGGCCGGTCCGAGTCGCGGTTGTCGGTGATCTTGGCGATGCCGAAATCGAGGACCTTGATCACGTCGGCCGGACTGCCGTCGTCGTTGACGTGGCGCAGCACCATGATGTTCTCGGGCTTGAGATCCCGGTGGAGGACACCCATGTCGTGGGCCACCGCAAGCGCCGAGAGCGCCTGCGACAGCATCTCGGCGACTCGCCACGCAGGGAGCGGCCAGTCCTCCTGAATGACGCGCAAAAGGTCGCGCCCATCCAGGTAGTCCATCACGATGTAGAGCAGCCCGTCCGGCTCTTCGCCAAAGTCGAGGATGCGGATCGAATGAGGATGATCGAGACGCGAGGCTGCCTTGGCCTCGCGGTGAAAACGCGTGGCGAAGGTCGGGTCGGCGAGCAGCCCCCGATGCATGATTTTGACGGCGACGGCTTTCTCGAGCGCGATCTGCCGAGCGCGGTACACCGCTCCCATCGCGCCGGCTCCGATGAGCGCCTCCAGAGCGAACTTTTCGCCGATGGTTCGCCCTACCAAAAGATCAGTCGATTTGCCCGCATCATTCGACTCGAGGTGCGGTGGCATACGGCTCATCCGGAGGCCTTTCCAGCTATCAATTCTGGCACAGACCCGGCACCGTTGATAGCGCCATCGGTGAACCTTTCCAATCCGCTCGTCGTCGTCGTCAGCCGTTCAGCTCGGCCGTGATCTCGAGCCCGATCTGGCGCGCCCTTTCGATCTCGGTTGGCCCGAGCGCGATGGCGCCGACCACGGCGTGACCACCTCCCCCATAGCGCTGGCAGATCTGCGAGATGTCGTGCGTCCGCGCCGATCCACTCCATGGGTTGTAGCCGACCGAGACTTTACACCGTGTTTTGCCGCGCGAGACCATCACCGAGTACACGCTTTTCGGGAAAAGTGCGTAGGTGACGAACTTACCCACGACATCGATGACCGACTCGCTGAGATCGACGAAGACGACTTTGTCACGCTCTTCGCTCTTCTGGCGCACCTTGTCCACGAAGCCGAGGTGCGCATCGCGCAACGGCGTCCACTTGGACTGGATCTCGATGCTCCTCGCGATGTCGTCGAGTGGCTCCTGCAGCAGGCGAGGAACGAGCCGGGCGAGAAAAGCATCGTCGCCGTGGTTCTCCACCACCGTCATCAGCCAGAGCGCCGGATCGGCTCGGACCACCGCCATCTCGGCGCTGGGAAATCGCGCCGCGTCGATGATGTCCGCCCAGCGCACGAGCTCCACGATGTCCGGCGTATCGGTGATCCCGAATTGCTCGCGGGAGACGTCGTAAATGAGCTTCGTGCACGAGCCGTAGTGGGGGTCGTAGAATTTCTGCTTTCCCCCGTCGGCCTCGAAGTCGCCCCGCTCGTCGGGCGAGGCGAATGCCGTCGCGTGATGGTCGAAGTACCAGGTCAGCTTGGGAGTCTTGGTGTAGCGAAAATCGAGAATGGCATTCTCGTCACCGATCAGAAGCGCCGGGTTCACGCCTCCTGGTTCCGGCCCATAGCCGCAGGCGTGGTAACGAAACGTCGCCTGGTCGGAGATCCGGGCGCGAGCGAGCCGCGTGAACAGCGCCGCTGAGCACATCCCGTCGAAGCAATGTCCGTGGGTGGCGACGACCACGGCCGGGTCTTGCTGACGAACCATGCCGCCTTCTAGCACTACTCGGACGTCCAAAAGGCCTCCCCCCGGCCGATTTCTGACGGATCACCCCGTGAGCGACTTTCTTCGCAGTGGGCGTTTCGCTCGCACTACATTCCGTCACGCTTCGTCCTACCCGATCTCGAATGGCCCATTTCGGCGGAAGAGGCCACTGGACTAAGGCCGGCCGATCTGGCGCCGCCAAAGAACGTCGGAGTAGTGCTAGCATCGCCCGCAAGAATCGAGGCAAACCCGCCGATCGGTTCTTCATTCTTCAGAAAACGAGAAGCTCGAAGTCGCTGTTGAACAAGACGTGAGGGGCAAGCCCGACGGAAACGGGCCCCTTTTTGGCACCTTTGCCACTGGAGCCGCCATGAAAAGAACGATTTTCGCCCAAGCAACCTTCGTCCTCGCAGCTTCCGCTTTCGTATCGGCTTGCGGTGGATCGAACCCCGAGCCCCAGCAGCCGCCGCCGCCGTCCGCGTACGGTCAGCCGGGCCAGCCGGGGTACGGGCAGCCCGCCCAGCCCGGATATGGGCAACCGGGGTACGGGCAGCCGCAGCAGCCTGGTTATGGCCAGCCGCAGCAACAACCCGGCTATGGCCAGCAGCAACCCGGCTACGGGCAGCCGCAGCAACCCGGCTACGGTCAGCCCGATCCCAACAACCCCGGCTACGGCCAGCCGCAACAGCCTGGCGCGCCCGGTGCGCCGCCCGGGCCCGCCGCAGGAATGCCGGGCGCTGACGCGGCAACCGCCGCCGCGGTACGCCTCGCGCTGCAGCCCCGTGCCGCCAACGAAGCCAAAGGGATGAAGGAGGACGGCAACGCCATCGGAGGCATGCTGGCCGAAGGGGGTGCGCTCACCCAGGAATTCACGCTGATGCCGGGCAAGTGCTACACGATCCTCGGTCAGGGGCTCCCGCCGGTGGCCGAACTCGACATGCAGCTGCTCGCCAAGCCGCTGATGCCGTCGCTGCCGCCGGCGGTCCTCGCCGCCGACCAAACGCAGGGCCCTTCCGCGAGCATCGGGAGCGGCAAGAACTGTTACAAGAACCCTTTCCCGGTCGCGGCTCCCGTCATTCTCACGTTGAAGGCCGCCAAGGGCGGCGGTCCCGCGGGCGCCCAGGTCTACAGCAAATAGCCCGCACGGCGCGTCGACCGCGCGCGCATCTGTCGAGCGCGCGCGGATCGACGTCGAACCGAGGCCAAAGGAGGCGGTTGGTCGGCGCCCGCGCAACTCCCAGCGTGCGCCGGCCGACGAGCGACATGGCCCGGGTGCACATGTACCGCGTGCTCGATCGCGACTATCCGCACGAGCTCCGCGAGTTGCCGTTTCCTCCCGACCCGCTCTGCATTCGCGGCGAGCTGCTGGCCGCGCCTTCGGTGGCGATGGTGGGCACCCGCGTCCCCTCGCCCCAAGCCGCGGCCTATGCACATGACCTCGCTTTTCGCCTGGCCAGCCGAGGCGTCACGATTTGGTCCGGCGGCGCGGTGGGCATCGACGCGGCTGCTCATCGTGGGGCGCTCGATGCCGGCGGCATCTCGGTGGCGGTCATTGGAACGGGGCTCGACCACTGCTACCCAGCCGAGCACGCCGCGCTCTACGAGGAGATCGTCCTCACGGGCGGCGCACTCGTTTCACCCTTCGACCGGTCGCAGCACGCCATGCTCACCACGTTTCCTCGGCGCAACGGCGTTCTCGCTGCGTTGACGCTGGCCACCGTCGTCGTGCAGGCGCCCCTGCAGAGTGGCGCCCGGTCCACGGCGCGCTTCGCACGACGCCTCAGGCGACCGCTCTACGTCGTTCCATCGCCCCCCTGGGAGCCGCTCGGTGCCGGCAATCTGGCCGAGGTCGCGCTCGGCGCGCACATGCTGTCGGACGATGGGGTGCTTTTCGATCGGCTGGGAGTACCTCGCGTCCGGCCCCATCCTCGTCACGAGCATTCCCATGCACCGCCACCGGCGGTCGAGGCAACTACCGCCATCGAGGATCTCGCGTGCGAGCAACTGTCGCCCGAGTGCCAGACAATCTTTCAAATGATGTCATCCACCCCCCTACATCTCGACGATCTTTGCGCCCAGAGCGGCCTGCCGACCGCGCTCGTCCAAGCTGCACTCTTGACGTTGAGTCTCCAAGCCGTACTAGTAGAGGGTCCCGCGGGGTGGTTCAGACGCGTAACCTTTCGAAAGATTTCAGTTTGACCTTGTCAGCAACCCCGGTCGCGGGTCTTGCGGGGCTCGAAAGGGTAGGGTAGTGGGCTCTGCCGCCGTCAAGTAGAAGGCCGGCACGCCGGTTTCTTGGGCTCGAGAGCCCCATCGTATTAGTGGTGAGCGTTAACGTGCGGCCTGCCGAGCCCGACTTTTCGGTGCTTGGTGGGCTGGTTGGGTGAGGAAAGGCAACGGTACTCAGTGTCCACGGCAGCAAAGACACTCGTGGTGGTCGAATCGCCGGCCAAGGCGAAGACTATCAAGAAGTACCTCGGCTCCGCCTACGAGGTGATGGCCTCCAAGGGGCACATCAAAGACTTGCCCAAGAAGATGGGCGTCGACGTGGAGAAGGATTTCACGGAGACGTACGAAGTCATCGAGGGAAAAGCCAAGGTTCTCGCGGAACTCAAAGGCGCCGCAAAAAACGCCAGTGCCATTCTCCTGGCCACCGACCCCGATCGTGAGGGGGAGGCCATCGCCTGGCACGTGATGGAGGAGCTCAAGCGGCCGAAACTCCCCATCCACCGCGTCGAGTTCCACGAGATCACCAAAAAGGGGGTCGAGCATGGCGTGGCTCACCCACGCAAGCTCGACGACAACCTTTACGACGCCCAGCGGGCGCGGCGCGTGCTCGACCGCATCGTCGGCTACGACGTCTCGGCGCTCGTGTGGTCCAAGCTCGCCTTCGGGCTGTCGGCGGGTCGGGTGCAATCGGTCGCGCTCCGGCTCATCGTCGATCGCGAGCGCGAGATCGAGGCTTTCGTTCCAGAAGAATATTGGAACGTGGGTGTTGCGCTCGTCGGTCAAAAACGACCGAGCCTGGTCGCGCGGCTCGTCAGCGCCGACGGTGAGAAATTCGAGGTCAAGAACGACGCCACGGCGACTGTCGTGCGCGGGGGCCTCGAGAGTGCGCAATACGTCGTCGAGAAAATTACCCGCCGGGAGCAAAGGCGAAAGGCGCCCGCGCCCTACTCGACATCCAAGCTGCAGCAAGACGGCACGAGCTACCTCCGCTTCACCACGAAGCGGACGATGCAGATCGCGCAAGGTCTCTACGAGGGCGTCGATCTCGGCAAGGACGGCGGCCCGGTCGGCCTCATTACGTACATGCGTACGGACTCTTTGCGTGTGAGCGAAGACGCCATCCAGAGCCTGCGCGAGCACATCGCCGGCAAGTACGGCGCCGATCACCTGCCCGAGAAGCCGAACTACTACAAGGCCAAGAAGAACGCCCAAGAAGCGCACGAGGCCATTCGTCCGACGTCACTCGAGTTTCCGCCCGATTCGATCCGCAAACACCTGAAGGACGAGCAGTACAAGCTCTATAAGCTCATCTGGGAGCGGTTCGTCGCCTCGCAAATGGCGCCCGCCGTCTACGACCAGACCAGCGTGGACATCGACGCGACCGTCGGCGCGGCGGGAAAGTCGAAGAAGAGCGCGGACGGCGTTCCGGGCCACGCCAAGTACGGCCTGCGGGCGACGGGACGCGTGCTGAAGTTCGGCGGATGGCTCGAGGCGTATGGCAAAGGGGTCCTCGACGCCCGGCTCGCCGGCGAAGAGGATGAGACGAGCGCCGACGCTAACGGCGCCGGTCCAGGCGGTGAGACGGGTGAAGCTGCAGGTCCGAACGGCAGCGTGAATGGCAACGCCAACGGCCCGCCGCCTCCCGAGAATGTCTCCTTGGAGGAGCTCGAAGAAGCGTCGCTGCCCGAGCTCACAGAGGGCGAAAAGCTCACCATGGTGAATCCCCCGGGTGTGGTCACCGAACAAAAGTTCACCCAGCCCGCCCCGCGGTACAACGAAGGCTCGCTCGTGCGCGAGCTGGAAAAGCGCGGAATCGGTCGCCCCAGCACCTACGCCGAGATCATCGGCAAAGTGCAGGCGCGCGACTACGTCGAGAAGATCCCGTCCGGTGGATTCAAGCCGACGCTCCTCGGCAAGTTCGTGGTCGATGGGCTCGTGGGAAGCTCCCTCGACTTCATGGATCCGAACTTCACCGCCAAGATGGAGGAAGATCTCGACGAGGTCGAAGCGGGACGGCTCGGTCGCGTGGCGCTCCTGAAGCGCTTCTATAAACGATTCCGCGAGCAACTCGACGTCTCCAAGAAGCAGAAGCGCTGGACCCCCGAGCCAGAAGAGACCGATCAACTCTGCCCCGACTGCAGCTCCAAAATGTTGAAACGGTGGAGCAAGAACGGCTGGTTTCTCGGTTGCTCGGCGTACCCGAAGTGCAAGGTCACCCAGGATTTGGGTCCCGACGGCACCGGCACGACACCGCTCCCGATCCGCCTCACCGACTACAAATGCGACAAGTGCGGCAAGCCGATGATGATCAAGACCGGCCGCTACGGAGAGTTCTTGTCGTGCACGGGTTACCCTGGGTGCAAGAACGCCAAACCGGTGCCGCTCGGAATCCCCTGCCCCAAGTGCGGTGGTGACATCATCGAGATCAAGTCGCGTCGACGCGGCGGGCGCAGCTTCTACGGCTGCTCCAACTACTCGGCCGACATCAAGTGCGATTTCAAGCTCTGGCAAAAGCCCATCAACGAACCTTGCCCCTCCTGCGGCGCGAAGTTTCTCGTTTTCGGGGGCGGAAAGAAAGCGCCGGTGCTCGCCTGCCAGACCGAGGGGTGCGGCTTCAAAAAGCCGATCGAAGAGGCGGCTCCCGGTCCGGGGCCCGCGGCCGGCGCGCACCCCGCGCTGCACGACAGCGCGGCCCCTCCCGCCAGCTGAGCGCTGGCGGTAGTCTCAGCTTCCCCATGCGCGGCGGCCGATGAGGACGGTGACCATCGTCGGGGGCGGGCTCGCCGGATGCGAAGCCGCCTGGCAGCTCGCGGAGCGTGGAATCGACGTCGTTCTTCTCGAGCAAAAACCGAAAAAGCGCACCCCGGCGCAGACGGGGGACGGCCTGGCCGAGCTCGTGTGCTCCAACTCGATGCGCGGCGCCGCCATGTCCAATGCCGTCGGGCTCCTGAAAGAGGAGCTGCGGCGCGCCGGATCGCTCGTCATCGCCACCGCCGATCGCACCCGCGTTCCGGCGGGTGGGGCGCTCGCCGTGGATCGCGAACGTTTCAGCGCGGCGATGAGCGCGGCCATCGGCGGGCATCCGCGTATTCGGCTGGTGGCGGAGGAAGTGACGTCGCTGCCCGAGGCGCGTCCGCTGATTCTCGCGACAGGTCCGCTCACCGGAGATGCGCTCGCCGCCGATCTCGCCCGCGCGGTGGGGGCCGAGCATCTTGCCTACTACGACGCGATCGCTCCCATCGTGTCGACCGATTCCATTGCCTGGGATCGGGTGTTTCGGCAGTCGCGCTACGACAAGGGCGAGCCCGGAGAGGAAGGCGCTTACGTCAACTGCCCGTTCGACGAAGCGGGCTACCGCGCCTTCGTGGCGGCCGTCGTGGCGGCGGAGAAAGTCGTGCCGCGCTCCTTCGAAGAGGTGCGCTACTTCGAAGGTTGCCTGCCGGTCGAGGTGATGGCCGAGCGTGGCGAGATGACGCTCGCTTTCGGACCGATGAAACCAGTGGGGTTGGTCGATCCGCGCACCGGGCGGCGCCCCTTCGCCGTCATCCAGCTGCGGCCCGAAAACACCGATGCCAGTGCCTACAACCTGGTCGGCTTTCAGACGCGCATGACCTACGGCGAGCAGGCCCGCGTCTTTCGCCTGATCCCAGGGCTCGCCGAGGCGGAGTTTCTGCGGTTCGGTTCGGTGCACCGCAACACCTTCCTCTGCGCGCCCGAGCTTCTCGACGCGACCATGCAGCTCGCGGCGTGCCCCGGCGTGTTCGTCGCCGGGCAGCTGTCGGGCGTGGAGGGGTACGTGGAAAGCGCGGCCGGCGGATTCATCTGCGCGCTCTTGCTCGGACAGCGGCTGCGCGAGGAGCCCCAGACGCCGCCCCCGCCGACCACCGCGCTCGGCGGCATTTGCACGCACCTGGCGCGCAAGGTGGAGCGCTATCAGCCTTCGAATATCACCTGGGCGCATCTGCCGTCGCTCGGTGATCGGCGTCTCAAGAAGCGCGATCGTTACGAAGCGATGGCCGAGCGTGCGCTCGCCGACCTCGAAGTGTGGATGCGTGCCGCAGGTCTTCCCGCGAGCGGGGGCGGCGCGAATCGCAGTCTCGCTTGACGAGAGTGCCGCTTCAAAAAAGGGTCGCCGCCGTGTCGTCGACCCAGATCCAGGCTTCCCGCGGTACGGTGATGCGCCCCGCGTGGCGGACGATGCGCCCGCGCGCTTCCAGCCCGGCCAGGGCGGCGCGGCGATCGGCGGGGTAGGGATCGGCGCCCACTTCGACCGCCGCCGCCTCGAGATCGAACCCTTGCTTCATGCGCAACCCGAGCATGATGCGTTCGCGCAGGAGGGCTGGACCATCGAGCGGCTCTTCGGACGCGGTGACGCATCGCACGAGATCGTCACCGATCGCACCGCGCTCGCTCGCCGCGGCGAGGTAGGCGCGCGGCGTCGCTTGGTTGCGGTACCGGAGGGCGCCCGAAGCACCGCGCAGTGTCCCATAAGCGCCGCATCCGAGTCCGAGGTAGTCACGGCCCTGCCAGTAGCCGAGGTTGTGCTGCGCCTCGTTGTCCGGCTTGGCGTAATTGGATACCTCGTAGTGCGCGAATCCCGCGTCGGCGAGCGCTTCGTCGATGGCGAAGAAGGATTCGGCCATGACGGCGTCATCGCACAGCGGTAGCCGCCCGCGGCGCGCGAGCTGACCAAAAGGAGTCGCGCTTTCGATGGTCAAGCTGTAGGCCGAAACGTGCGTGGCGCCGAGATCGGCGAGCGCGGTCGCGTCGCGGGCCGCGGAGACCGGCGTCTGCCCGGCGACGGCGTACATCAGATCGGTGGAAACGCGCGGCACACCAGCGCGCACCGCGGCGTGCACGGCGTCGATGGCCTCTTGCTCGGTGTGGATGCGTCCGAGAAAGCGCAGCCGCTCGTCGTCGAGCGCCTGCACGCCGATGCTGAGCCGGTTGATCCCCGCATCGACGAGAGCGCGCGCGACGTCTTCGTCGAGCGAGCTGGGGTCGCATTCCAGGCTGACCTCGATGGCCGCCGGCGCGAACGAGCGCGCCACCGCTTCGATCACGCGCCCGACCTCGTGGGCCCCCCAAAGCGACGGCGTGCCTCCGCCAAAGAAGAGGCTCGTCACCCGCCGCCCGCCGAGCCCCCGCCCGCGAGCCGAAAGCTCGGCCAGCACCGCGTCCGTGTAGGCCGCGCCGTCGATGGACGACCGTGGAGCCGCAAACGCGACGAAGTCGCAATACGGGCACTTCGATAAGCACCACGGAAAATGAACGTAAATGCCGAGGGCATCCGCCGACGGCGAATGCCCGGCGCGAGGGGGAGGCGCGCCAGGGCTGACTGTCGGCAGCGGTAAATTCACACTTGAGCTCGAGCGGGCGGTTTCGTTGCCGGGCCAAATAACGGGTGTTAGTCTTCCTATTTGCGCGGGCTCTTCGGGGCCACGCCGCCCGATGCTCAAGCTTGCCGATTTAGTTGAAAGGATCCGAGGATATCACCCCGCTGCGGACGTCGAGATTGTCTCGCGAGCTTACGACTATAGTGTAAGGGCGCACGAAGGCCAGAAGCGCAAAAGCGGGGATCCCTACTTCATTCACCCCGCGGCGGTCGCCGGCATCATCACCGAGCTGCGCCTCGACACAGCCAGCATCTGTGCCGGGCTCCTGCACGACGTCGTCGAAGACACGCTGGCGACGCTCGACGACGTGGAACGCGAGTTCGGCGCCGAGGTGGCCTTCCTCGTCGACGGCGTCACCAAGCTCTCCAAGATCAACTTCGCTTCCAAAGAGGACCGCCAGGCCGAGAACTTCCGCAAGATGGTAGTGGCCATGGCGCGCGATATCCGCGTGCTCTTGGTCAAGCTGTGCGATCGCCTCGACAACATGCGCACGCTCGACTGCATGGGCGCCGACGCGCAAGAGCGGATCGCCCGCGAGACGATGGACATCTACGCGCCGCTCGCCAACCGGCTCGGCATCGCCCGGTTCAAGGCGGAGCTCGAAGACTTGTCTTTCAGGTACCTCGACCCGCAGGGGTTCCAGGATCTCCACGCTAAAATCAGCAAGTCCAAGAAAGAGCGCGATCGCTACATCGCCGAGGTCTCCAAGACGCTCTCCGGGCGGCTCGCCGAGCAAGGGTTTCCCGCCGACGTCTACGGTCGCGCCAAGCATCTCTATTCCATCTATCGGAAGATGAAGACGCAGGACTGCGAATACGAGCAGGTCTACGACGTCATCGCTTTCCGCGTGGTGGTGGAATCGGTCGCCGATTGTTATGCCGCCCTCGGCGTCATTCATTCGCGCTGGACGCCGATCCCGGGGCGCTTCAAGGATTACGTCGCCCTTCCCAAGCCGAACATGTACCAATCGCTCCACACCACCGTGATCGGACCCGGGCGCGAGCGCATCGAGATCCAGATCCGCACCCACGACATGCAGCGCGTCGCCGAGCACGGGATCGCCGCTCACTGGAAGTACAAGGAGCGCATCTCGGGCGGCGTCGACCCGAAGGACGCGGAGCGCTTCGGCTGGCTGCGCCAGTTGCTCGAGTTCCAGAAGGAGATGAAAGACCCGGCCGAGTTCCTGGAGTCGGTCAAGGTCGACCTCTTCGCCGACGAGGTCTACGTTTTCACCCCCAAGGGGGACGTGCGCGTCTTTCCGCGCGGCGCGACGCCCATCGACTTCGCCTACACCATCCACTCCGAGGTCGGCAATCATTGTTCCGGCTCGCGCGTGAACGGCGCCATCGTGCCGCTCAAGTACAAGCTCCGCAACGGCGATGTGGTCGAAGTGATGACGTCGAACCACCAGCACCCGTCCAAGGACTGGCTGGAAAACGTGGTCACGGGGCGCGCCAAGAGCAAAGTGCGCGCCCATCTTCGCACCGAGCACCGCGACAAATCGCTCAAGCTAGGCCGCGAGCTCCTGGAGAAAGGGCTGCACGGGCGCGGCATCTCGCTGCAAAAGTTCTTGAAGTCGGCCGAGGACGTCAGAAAAGTCACGGAGGCGAACAAGGTCTCCAGCGAAGAAGAGCTCTTCATCAACATCGGCTACGGCAAGATCGCCGCCGAAGAGGTGGCCGATCTCTTGGCCCCCAAGAACGGCGCCGCGGTGGAGCCTCCGCCCGATTCGCTGCGCGAGGGTCGCATCGAGTCGATCGTGCGCAAGGTCACCGGCAAGGCGCAGGGCGGTATCAAGCTCTCCGGCATCGACGACGTGCTGGTTCGTTATGCCAAGTGCTGCAACCCGCTCCCGGGCGATCAGATCATCGGCTTCATCACCCGCGGGCGGGGCGTCACCGTGCACCGGCGCGGCTGTTCCAAGGCGTTCGACACCGATCCCGAGCGTCGCGTCGAAATTTCGTGGGACTCCAAGGCAAAGATCAACCGCCCGGTGCAGCTGCGTATCACCACCGCCAACCGCCCCGGCATCTTGGCCACGGTCGGCCAAACGTTCAGCGGCCAGGGCATCAACATCAGCGAAGCCAACTGCCGTGCCGGAGAGGACGGCCGCGCCGTCAACATCTTTACGTTCGATTGCTCGGATCTGAGTCAGCTGAAGAGCGTCATGCGTGCATTGCAGAAAGTAGAGGGGGTGGTCGGCGTCGACCGCGTTTGATCTTGCCCACCTCGCGACCTCGTCTTCGGCCCGTCGAAACCATCCTCGTCCCCGACGAACGCTATGGGCAGGCCGTCGTCCTGCGCGACACGGAGGGAGTGACGCACAAGGTGGCCAGCGTGCCGGGACCGCTCTTGCCGGTATTGGCGCGCTTCACGGGTGCCTTGACCGTGGAGCAGATCGCCGCCGAGGCGACGGCCGAGATGGGGATCGCCGTTCCGGTGGCGGTGGTGCGCAGGTTGGTGCGCGATCTGGACGATGCTCTTTTTTTGGAAAGTCCGCGCTACCAGGCCGAGCGAAGCCGGGTGGAGGCGGAGTTCGTGCGCTCGCCCATCCGTCAAGCGACCCATGCCGGCGGCGCGTACCACGCCGATCCCGCCAAGCTGAAAGCGTACCTCACCCACGATTGCCTCGGCAGCGCGGGCCGCAAAGAAAAGAACGGGCAGGTGCGTGGTCTGGTGGCACCGCACATCGACCCTTGGCGCGGCAAGCGGGGCTACGGCCATGCCTACGGTTTGCTCCTCGCCGGCCTGCGCGAGGAGGTCGACACCTTCGTTCTGCTCGGTACATCGCACGCGCCGATGCGCGAACCCTTCGCGCTCTGCCGTAAGACGTTCGCCACGCCGCTCGGCGAGGTCGAGGTCGATGAGGAAGCGATCGACGCTATCGCGGCGCGCGCGCCGTTCGATCCATTCACCGATGTGTTCAACCACAAGCGCGAGCACTCGCTCGAGTTCCAAGCCGTGTTCGTGAAGCATCTCATGGGCGACAGGCCGGTGCGCATCATCCCCATCTTGTGCGGCATGGGAGAAAGCCAGCGCACCGGGCTCTGCCCCCAAGACGACCCGCGCTCCGAGTCATTTTTGAACGCCGTGCAGGAGGTCGTGGAACGGCATGCCGACCGTGCGGTCGTCATCGCCGGGGCCGACCTCGCGCACGTGGGGCCGCGCTTCGGAGATCCGACGCCTTACGACGCTCAGCAGCGAAAGAGGCTCGAGCGCACCGACCGCGCCTCTCTCGAGCTGGCTGCGTCGCAGGCGCACCGTGACTTCTTCTTTCACGTGCAAGGGGATCTCGATTCGCGCCGGGTCTGCGGCCTTGGTCCCATCTACGCGCTGCTCCGGGCTTTGCCCGACGGATGCCAGGGCCGTCTCGAGCACTACGAGCAGACGATCGACCCGCAGGAGGGATCGATCGTCAGCCACGCCGCGATGGCATTTTACGGCTAGCGCGCGCGGCGGCGGCCGAGCTCGAGTCCGAGACGCTGTGCCTCGCGGTACACGGCCTGGCGGGACATGCCGAGCGTGCGCGCAGCGGAAGCGATGGAGCCGTTTGCTTTCGCGAGGGCGTCCACGAGACGTTCGCGCGCGAGCGCTGGGTCGTCCGCCGCGGGCAGCGAAGGGTAGGCGCTCGGCGGACGCGTGAGCGGACGCTGTATCGACGACGCGTCGAGCATTCCCTCCGCTTGGCCAGCGGCATCGCGCAGCACTTCTTCGATTTCAGCGATCCCCCCGGGCCAGCCGGCGCGCGCAATGCGCTCGATGAACTCGACCGAGAGGCGTGCTCCGTCGACGTCGAGCTTCTTGGCGAGCGCCCACACGATGCCCGGAATGGCCTCCCGGCGCATCGAGAGTGAGGGCACGGGCACGCGTCGGCCGTTGAAGAGCGCCCCGAAGCCCGGGGCGATGAGCCCATCGGCCGTCGCGCGATCGAGAGGTGCCTCGAGGGTGCTGATGGCGACGGTTTCCGGGAGGCGGTTCAAGATCTGCGCGAGCTCCACCTGCAGCGGGCGGGGGAGATGTTCGGCGTGCAGCAGGATCCACGTAGCCGGCTGCTGGGCGCGGGCGGAAGCGACGCTCTCGGCCGGCGTCCCTTGGCCGTTGATGGTGACCACCGGGCCATTCGACTGGCGCTCGTTCGCCGCCAGCTCGGCCAGCGTTCGTTTGCCGGTGCTCGGCCCCCCTTCGAGGCAGAAGGAGCGCCCCGCCCGGGCGTGGTTGAGTGCAGGTTCGACGAAGGTCGCGATGTCGCGCGGCGCCAGAACGAGCGGCGTGGCAAGGTCGATTTTTCCTTCGTAGTCGGCGAGTCCCCGTTCGACGAAGACCGCCAGCTGGTTTCCGAAGCGAACGACGTCGCCATGAGCGACCCCGATTCGCCGAGCACGAACGCCTCCGACGAAAGTCCCGTGCGGGCTCTCGAGGTCCTCGAGATAGACCCCGTCGGCGCGGACCTCGACGCGCGCGTGACGAGCCGCGATACCAGTTCCGACGATCCGCACGTCGGAGCTTTCGTCGCTGCCGATCACGGCGGCGTTGCGCGCGGGAACGATCTCGATGCGGCCGTCCTCGCGTGGAAACACGAAACCCCATCCGCCTTCGACAGGACCGCCCTTCTGGTAAAAACCCGAAGACTTCGGCTCTTCGCCTTCGTTGCGAGGCTGATGGGGCGTTACCCCAGGATGATAAGTCTGTGCCATCGATCCCTCTTCAGTGCGCTCTCTGTGCATGCTGGGCGGACACCCGCGAGCGGTTGACCTCCCCAGAAGCAAATTCGCAGCCGCATCGGGCGACCGTCGGTTTTGGTGTTCGGTCCCAAGTGGTCTCGGCGCCCCCCGCGTTTTCTATCGAGGGGACTTTAGTTCGGAATTTGGCTCACGCTAGTGGCGTCGTTACCTCTGAAAGGCCCCCCCTCGTCTGGCCCGGGCGACAGGATGCCACGACCCGCTGGTGAGCGCGACCCATGCGTGCATTTGTCTCGAACAGAGGTCCGCGGTGGCGCGTACCTTGCTTGACACGGGCTCCCGAGCCGGCTACTGCTCTCGGGCCGTCTGCGGGAGTAACTCAGCGGTAGAGTGCCACCTTGCCAAGGTGGACGTCGCGGGTTCAAATCCCGTCTCCCGCTCCAGAACCACCGGCACCGTGGGGCGGGCTCACGCCTGGTTCGACGATCGCCAAGCCCCCCGCGGCGGCGACCTTCTGCAGCTTGGTCATCACCAGATCGAGGGCGATGGCGTTGTTGCCCCCCTCCGGAATCAAGATATCCGCCCACCTGCGGCTCGGCTCGACGAACTCGAGGTGCATCGGTCGCACGGTCCGATGGTACTGCTCGTCGACTTGCGCGAACGTGCGTCCGCGCGACTCCAGATCGCGCCTCAAGCGCCGAAAGATGCGAATGTCGACGTCGGTCTCGACATAGATCTTCACGTCGAAACGATCGCGGATCCGTGGCTCGGCGAAGATGAGAATCCCCTCCACGATCACGACGGGCGCGGGGCGAACGGGCCGTCCATCGGGCAAGCGCATGTGCGTGCGAAAGTCATAGCACGGGACTTCGACGTCCCGCCCCGCCGCCAAGTCGTCCAGGTGCGCGATGAGGAGCGCGTTGTCGAGCGCATCGGGATGATCGAAGTTCAGCTGATCACGCTCGTGCGCCGGCAGCGCCGAGCGATCTCGATAATACGAATCGTGGGCGATCAACGTCACCCGGTCGGAGGGAAGCGCGTCGTGAAGGTTGTGTGCGACGGTGGTCTTCCCCGAACCCGTTCCCCCCGCGATGCCAACGAAAAAAGGTCTCGTCCCTGCGCTCATCTGGAACCGCCCCCACGGGGTGCCCGCGCGAGACGAAGGATGCGATCGGCGACGGCCGGATAACGTTGCAAAAGCTCCGGACCCTCCGCCAGCGCGAAGTCGGCGAAGTCGAACCCCGGCGCCACCGTGCACCCCACCAGGCAATGCGAAGCGCCCAAGACGAGCTCCGTGCCGAACCAAGTTCCCGCCGGGATCACGATCTGCGGCCGTTCACCGGCGCCGAAGTCGAGCCCGAGGCGAGCCACGTCGGCGCGTCCGTCGGGGAACAGGCGCAGGATATCGAGGGGTCCCCCTTCGTAGAGATGAAAGACCTCGTCGGAGAGCAGCCGGTGCAGGTACGTTGCCGGCGCTTCACTCGTGATCAGAAAATAGATGGCCGTGCTCGCCGCGCGCGCCGCGGGGTGCGTGGCGGCGCTGACCGCGACCGAGGCGCGGTAGGTTTCGGCGAAGAAACCGCGCTCGGGGTGCGGGGCGAGGCCGAGGCGCGCGATGATCTCCGCCGGACGAGGGTGCATGCCGGCAGCGATGATATCCCAACCCGCGCGTTCGAGAGCTAGACCGGCGGCAATTCCGCCGAAGGGCGTCCCGGGCCGAGATGACTCGGCTTGGCATACGCTCGCTCGATCGCCGCGGCGAGACGTGACGCCTCACCCGACGCACCGCCACCGATGGCGGCAGCCAGGACCGCGCGCGCGTCTTCCTCCGACAAGACGTCCACGGAGTCGGCGGCGAGCCCCACGGCGCGCTCGAGCTCCCCGGCCCGCGCGTAGAGATCGATGAGGAGTTTGATCGATTCCGCGCGTTGCACCCCCTGGCGGCGTTCTGCTTCCAGCCATGCACGCGCGCGTTCGGGAGCGCCGAGCGCGTCCTCCACCGCGGCCACGAGGTAAGGGTCGGCCGGCGCGTCGCGCTCGAGCCGCTCGATCGTTTCGCGCGCTTCGGCGCGCCGTCCGAGGGTGGCGTGCGCCCACGCTTGGGCGAGGAGTCCAGCGTTCTTGAGCGAGGTGGTGCGCGCCTGCTCGACGATGCGCGCCGCGCGCTTGCGTACGTCATCGACTTCGCCGTGCGCGATGGCGGCGCGTACGCCGGCGAGCTCCTCGTCGAGGCCGGCGTCGCGGTCCGCTTTGCTGAGCCACAGAAAGCGCACCTGACGAATGGCGGTGACCGCTGCGCTCCCGAAGAGGAAAGCCACCCACAAGCTGTTGAGAAAGACGTACCCGAGGATCGCCACCGCCGTCCCCACGGTGCCGGAGATGATCGCGGTCCAGACCTCGCGCCGCGGCCCGAGAAAGGCAGAGAGCATCTGCCCGCCGTCGAAAGGCAGCACCGGCAAGAGGTTGATGAGGCTCCATCCGATGTTCACGCGCAGGATGGTGTCGACGATCGAGCTTCCCTGGGCAACGGCCGGAAGCCACCTCGCCCCCATGTAGACGGCAATCCCGAACATCAATCCGGCCGCTGGCCCGGCGAACGACACCAGCCAGCGCTGCGGTCGCGACATCCCGCGGGGCTCGAACTGGGTGAGCCCGCCCAGCGCGTGCAGGGTGATGGACGGCTCAGCGCCGAAGGCGCGGGCCGCCGCGGCGTGACCGAGCTCGTGCAGCAGGATCGAAATGAAGACGACCGCCGTCCACGTCATCGCCTCCAGGATGGCCTTTTCCGTGCTGCCCGATCGACCCGCGCCTTGGGTCCCGAAGAGAATGGCAATGATCCAAAAGCTCGACGCGACGCGGACGGGGACGCCAAAAAGCGAAAACCCGATCCCGCGCCCGGGTTGACGAACGAGGTCCGTCGACGATGAACTCGGCGTGGTAGCCATCTTGGTGGGTCTCCAAGCATGACGCGAGAACACGCCGCTGGCGAGCGGTTCGTCGCCCCTCCTCCAGGGCGCATGCCGCTTTGATCCGCAATCAGGCTGCCAGGAGCTACTTGATGATCGGAGGGACGGGCGGCTTTTTGTCGTCGACGATGCAGGACGAAAGGTCGAAGAGCATGAACACGAGTGCCTTTTCCTGATCGGTGAAACCCATGGTCGTGCAGCCGCCGGGGTACTGCGTGTTGCGGGTCGACGTGTCACCCGAGGAGACGTGAATGTCGCTGAACACGACGCGTCCGCACTGCATCTCCTCCGGTATGCCCATCGGCGTATTGAAGGAGAGGTACTGCGTCGAAACGGGATTGGTGCTGAAGACCCAGCGCTGCGATACCGCGGCATTGTTCGCGTCGAGCGTGTGCTTCGCTTCGTGGATGATGAGCTGGCCGAGCGGCGCTGCGCTGCCGACGTTCACGAGCCATTCCGCCATCGCTTTTCCCTTGGGGAACGTCTGGTCGATTTCGCCGGTGAAGGGGTCGCCGGGGTCCATCGCGTGGTTCCAGGTACCCACCATGGGCCAGGGTTGCGGGCCAAACTCGAGCCAGTAATTGTGCCAGTGCGAGGCGAACACGCGCCCTCCGACGTTGGCGTACTCCTGCAGCGCCGCCCGCGCGGCCATGCTCTTGTTCGTGGGGCGCTCGGTCCCCTCGCACGACAGAAGGACGATATCGTATCCCTTGAGCGCGGCGGCGTTGTTCCAGAGCGTCGTCGCGGGGGTGAACGTGGCACCGCCGTTCATCGTCGGGTTGTACCGTGGGGCGCCGTCGACGGCAGAGTAGAAATTGACGCGTCCCATTCCCGCTTCCGGCGTGAACTCCGTGTCGGCGAGGCCGATCTTGCGAAGCAGGCATTCCAGGGCATCGGCTCCGCCCGTGGTGAGCGCCATCCTGGGGATGTGACCCTCGGCCTGGCTGCGCGGCAGGCGCATCTGGTTCTTGTCGGTGAGCGGCGTGTCCGCGCACGACGCTACGGTGGGAATCGTGATTTCGCGCCGCCACTTGCCGATCTGGATGACCAGCGGGATGTTGTCCATCACCGGGACGTTGAGGAGCGTGAAGTTGCCCTTCGTATCGGTGAGCGCGCTGGCGATGGGCTCGCCCGAAACCGTGCCGCACTTTTCACACGTCGCGCCCGTCGCGATCGGCATGAGCGGCGCGTTCGGCACGTAGACGATGATGTTGTAAAGCGGCAGCGTGCCTGATGGGTCGTAGATCGCGCCGCTGACCGACGTCGTTCCCCCGCTGGCGCACGGGCCGACTTTGCACGCCCCGGCTCTGCAATTGTTCTGGTAGCACTGGAGGTTCGTGCAAGGCAGGGCAGCGTCCGCGCTCGCATCGGTCGTCGTGATGCCACCGATGGTTCCACCGGTGCCGGTTCCAATGCCGGACCCTCCACCGCCGGTGGTGGTGCCGGTGCCCGTGGCGCCGCCAGTGCCCGATGTCCGTGCGGGGAACTTGGTCTCGTCCTGGGCGCTACAACCACCCAGAAGGCATGCGAGGCCAATCGCCACCCAACGCGTGAACGTGCGGTGTAAGCTCATTTTTCCCTCGCGAGTTGAAAAAAGACGATGAACAGCGAGCCCGACGCGCCCGAGTCGTTGCCTGCAAGGGACACCGCGCCCGTTTGCGGAAGCTACCATGTCCTTTGCGACTCGTCCATGTAAAGCGGGCCCGGACTACTCCTGAAAACCGTCTTGCGGGAGGCCGAAAACCGCCTTGCGGGAGGCCGTCGTGATTTCGCACGCGGCCCCGTTGCCGCACGTGCTCGCCTTGAATTGACGACAGCGTGATCAGCGAAACCGCCTCCGTCTTCATATCTCATGCGTGAGCTTCCGACTCGACCGCGGCACAAGCTCGAAACGGCGCGCCAGCTTCTGGACCTACCCCAATCCGTGCTACAAGCGCCGTCGCGTCGAGTTGGGAGTGATGGGCAAAGTTCGTAAGGCGGCGATTGAAGGATGGTTCACGTGGGAGGCGGAAGCGGCCCTCATCGGTACGCGCTGTCGATCGTGCAACACGTTCTTTTTTCCGAAAGAGACACACTTTTGTCGCAACCCGAGCTGCCAGGGGACGGCCTTCGAGGAGGTACAGCTCTCCAGGAACGGCACCCTCTGGAGCTACACCGACAACCGCTATGCTCCGCCGCCGCCTTACGTGGCAAAAGATCCGTTTCAGCCGTATTCATTGGCCGCAGTGGAGCTCGCCACCGAAAAAATGGTGGTGCTCGGGCAGGTCGCGCGCGGCTTCTCCATCGACGACCTTCGGGTGGGGATGGCGATGGACCTCGTGATCGAGACGCTCTTCGAGGACGAGCAGACGGAGTACCTCGTGTGGAAATGGAAGCCGGCTCTGCCAGCGGGGCGCTAGAGGACGAGAAATGTCGAAGCAGGTCGCGATCCTCGGCTGTGGCATGCACCCCTGGGGCAAATGGGGCCGAAATTTCGTGGAGTACGGGGTAGAGGCGGCCAACCAGGCTCTCGCCGACGCGGGTCTCGCGTGGAAGGACGTGGGCCTCGTGGTCGGCGGGGACACCATGCGCAACGGCTATCCCGGCTACGTGGCCGGCTCGACGTTCGCGCAGGCACTCGGCTGGACAGGGATACCGGTCATCAGCACCTACGGAGCGTGCGCCACCGGCGCCCAGGCGATCAACGTGGCTCGCGCTCATATCCTCGCGGGGCTATGTGAAGTCGCGCTCGTCGTCGGTGCCGATGCCGCTCCCAAAGGCTTTTTCGCGCCCCAAGGCGGGGAGCGTGCTGCCGACCCGGACTGGCTCCGGTTTCGCCTTTTAGGCGCGACCAACCCCGTCTACTTCGGTCTCTATGCCCGCCGCCGCATGGCGCTCTACGGCGCGACCGAGCGCGATTTCGCGCTGGTGAAGGTCAAGAACAGCCGTCATGGACTCAGCAATCCGAGGGCGCGCTACCGCAAAGCCACCACCGTCGAAGAGGTGCTCGCGTCGGCGATGGTCTCCGATCCGCTGCGCTTGCTCATGATCTGCGCGACCAGCGACGGTGGGGCGGCGCTCGTTCTTTCGAGCATGGAGTACGCGCGGCGACGTACGACGCACCCCGTCACCATCGCCGGCGTTTCCACGGTCACGCCGCGCTATCCGGACGCCGTGCTCGACATGCCTGCCTTCTCCACCGATTCCGCGGCCGTCGTACCGCGCCCGGAGGCGCCGTTCAAAGACACCATCGCCCGCCGCGCCTACGAAGAAGCGGGCATCGGACCGGAAGACGTGAACGTCGCCGAAGTGTACGACCTCTCGTCCGCGCTCGAACTCGACTGGTACGAGCACATCGGTCTCTGCCGCGCCGGTGAAGCCGAGCGTCTGCTGCGCGACGGGGTCACCACCATCGGCGGGCGCGTCCCCGTCAATCCGAGCGGCGGTCTCTCGTGTTTCGGCGAAGCCGTCCCGGCGCAGGCCATCGCCCAGGTTTGCGAGCTCACCTGGCAGCTATCGGGCAAAGCAGGCGATCGGCAGGTTGCGGGCGCCAAGGTGGGCGTCACCGCCAACCAAGGGCTCTTCGGACACGGGTCGTCGGTCGTCGTGCAGCGGTGAGACGGCGGTCCGCCGGATCAGCGCGCGCCGAGCGCACGCTCCACGAGGCTTATCCGATCCTGCCCCCAGAAAAGGTCTTTGCCGTCCACCACCCACGTGGGGGCGCCGAAAACGCCGGCATCGACCGCGCGCTGCGTCGCGGCGAAGAGCTCTTGCTTGAGCTCGGGATTTCCGCATCGCGCCAGCACCTCGTCCGCGCCTTGACCGATCAGCTCCCGGAGCACGCCGTCGTGGCTGATGTCGCGGTCGTCGGCCCAGTAGGCGCGGAACGTCGCTTCGCGGAAGGCGTCGCGCCGCTCGGGTGGCAGGCTCAAGTACGCGCGTAGCGGTTTCACCGTGTTCATGGGAAAGCGGGTCGGCCATGTCAGGGGCACGCCCCAGTAGGCTGCCCAGCGCAGCATGTCGTTCATGTAATAACGACGCTTGGCGTCGGACCACGCGAGGAGAGGCACGTCCACTTGGCCGATGGCCTTGAACACGGCGCCGAGCAACATCGGCCGCCACGTGAGGTCGGCGCCGGTCCGCGCGGCGAGCGCTGGGGCCTGCGTGCTTCCCAGGTACGAGAAGGGGGACGAGAAGTCCCAGTAGATCTCCAGCGAGCGGGCCATGTGGTTTCGACCTTCTCCTAGCACGACTGCGTCAGGTTCTCTTTATCAGATCGATCATCGAGCTTCCGCTACGTCGACGTCATTCGACCGGGACAGGTCAGCGCGCGGCGACGTCACCGGTCGCCACGATACCGCCGAGAGCGCGCGCGACGAAGTCGATTCGATCTTGTCCCCAATAGAGATGGCGATGGTCGACGATGAAGGTGGGCGCTCCGAAGATACCGAGCGCGATGGCTTCGTCGGTGCGGCGCCGGAGATCGTCTTTGACGTCGCTGTCCTGAACGCGCGCCAGGACGGCATCCGGGTCATGCCCGGCAGCAGAGAGCACGGCGCGCATCGTCGCGGGCTCGGAAGGCCGTTTTCCTTCGATCCAATACGCGCGGTAAAACCCGTGCATCACGGCAGGGTCGCAGCGCGTCACCAGCGTGGCGCGCAGCGCTTCGACGGTGCGAAAGGGGTGACCTTCCGGCATCGACAAGGGAACGCCGAAGACCTCGGCCCAGCGCAGCATGTCGTTCAAGTTGTGACGGGCCTTGGACGGCGACAGCACGTCCATCATGTTCTGCGGCGTATCTACGGCCTTGAATACGCCGCCGAGCAGCATCGGGCAGAAGGTGAGCGTCGCGCCCGTACGGCGCGCCAGCGCCTCCACCTGCGTGCTACCGAGGTAAGCGTAGGGACAGGAGTAGTCGAACCAGAAGTCGAGCTGCTTCAACTCAGTTCGGCGGAGGAATCGGCTTCGTGATGCACCCGAGGAGCACGTTGAGCTCGCTGCCGTCCGTGATCTGAAGTGGGCCGCAGGAGTTCGGGCAGAGCGTGATCTTGGTCGGTGTGCCGGGGGGCGGGGTGTCGTAGTACCAGCCTTCGCCTTTGCGGTTCATCGGGTCGGTGCATCCCGCCGCGCTGATAACGTTGAAGATGGGGGTGTACGGCGCTGGCGCCGGACCCACGCGCACGTCGACGTTGATCTTGCTCGGGTCGAGCATCCCGCCATCGAGCCTGGGCAGGGAGTAGTCGCAGCTCAGGGTACTCTTGCGGATGGTGGCGAGTGCGGCCGCGAGCGCGGCGGCGCCGCCGTTCGTCACCATGTACGCCATCGTCGTGCCGCCCGCTTGGGCGATACCATCGAGATTACCCGTACTCGGGCCAATGCCGAGCACGTAGGTCCTGATGGGAGGCGTTCCCATGAACCCCGCCCGGGCCGCTGCCGCCGCCGTAGCGGGGGTGTTGTTGGGGCGGCATTCCGTTGGCTCCCCGTCGGTGAGAAAGAGCACGCTGAGCGATCGCTCGGGATGCGCAATCTGCCAGGTTCTTGCGGCCTCGATCGCACCGGTGAGGGCGGGTGTCGTGGGCGTGCCGCCGTTGCGCATGCGCCCGGTCACGGCGGCGATGATCGCATTGGCCTGCATACCATTCGGGCCCGGTAGCAGGTCGATGGGCACATTCGCCATGGTGTAGTCCATGACGTTGCACGAGGGCTGATTGCCGCCCTCGGGGAAGAAGTCGAGACCGACCATCATGCCGACGTTGGCCATGTCGTTGACGAAGACGGGAATCGCTTGCGCCAGGTTTTCCCAGCGCGAGAGCGTCTGGCCCGTGTCGACCTCGTTCATGGATCCGGAGTTATCCATCATCATGTAGAGATCGGTTTGCTTCTTTTCGCCCCGGACTGGCTCGCCAGCGCAAGCCGCGTCGGCGGTCACTTTGACGTCGGCGGCAGCGTCCGGATTCCCGGGGTTGATCGGCCCAATCGTGCCGCCCGTGCCCGTCGATGCGCCGCCGCCGGTCGTCGTGCCGCCGGTCGTGCCGCCGCCTGCGCCCGTTGCAGCGCCACCCGAGCCACTGCCAGTTGCGCTGCCGTTACCGTTGCCTGTGGCGCGGGTTCCGCTGCCGGCGCTTTCCGTGCCTCCGCACCCTCCGAACAGGGCGGCCGCAATGCCAATCGAAATGAAGACAGCCGCTGGGGCGCGCCTGAAACTCATGTTTCCTCCTCACAGTTTCGTCGCCGATGTGCGACGTACGGCGCGTGCAGGCGCCGAATCAAGAGAGATGTCGACAAGTATACAAATAACCCTTAATAGTCAATAACTTAAGCGGGAATGCAAAATTACAACGGCGCCGCCCTCCAAGTGGTGGCAATCGCTGCGGTCGCCGACGCTGCCGGGCAACCAGAAGGTACGGTATGGCGCATCGTGGTCTCGAATTCAACGTCGCGCCCTCGGTTTGCTGGGCGGTGGGGTGCGTGACGCATTGAAGTGTCGATTCCTTCCGCCATCGGCTCAACTCTACGAGAGTGTTAGTCGCCACGACCCTCGGTAGTGGGCAGGACGGCATGGGTGCATTTCATCCGAACATGCATGAATGTCATCCGGAACCTGCACCCATTCACCTATCGGGACGACACACGACGAGCACGCGGCTGTTGAGAAAAAGGGCCGCGGTTCCGCGGCCGCACGACACAAAGTCCGAGGACTTTGTGAACTGCCGCGATTAGCTTGGGAGCATGGGAAGCGAAGGCGGCGGCGGTCACATCCTCATCGTCGAAGACTCGCCGGAGGTGGCCGAAGCATTCGCATTACTCCTCGAACAAGAGGGGTATCGCGTCAGCACGTCGTCCAACGGCCGCGAAGCGCTCGCCCTTCTCAAACGCGAACGCCCCCAGCTCGTCTTCGTCGATCTGGTCATGCCGGTGCTCAATGGCCTGCAGCTCATCGAACAGATGCGCAACGACGATGAGCTCAACGGCATTCCGGTCGTCGCCGTGACGGCATCGATGCACCGCGCGCACGGGGTCCATACCGTGAAGAAGCCTTTCGCCGGCTCGGGTCTGCTGGAGGCTGCAAAATTCTACTGCGGCGCCGTAGCGAGCCCATCGGCGACCTTGGCCACGGCCCCCGGCGGCGTTAGCTGACGGGTCGGAAGCAGCGGAGTGCTAGAGTGCATGCCTACGCATGCGGATAGCGCTGCTCTATCCTCCCCCCTGGAAAATCCCCGCGCCCGGCCAATCGCCGGACGTCGGTGGCGACGGTCCCCCCGAGGAATATCGGGAGGGTGATCTCGATCCGGATTTTTACCAGACACCCTACGGGCTCTTCTCGCTCGGCGCCCAAGCCATCCGAGCGGGCCATCAGGTCAAGATTCTCAACCTGTCTTCCTACCCATGGTCGGAAGTCGAGGCGGTGCTGAAAAGCCTCTCCGCCGATGTCTACGGGATGTCGTGTTGGACGGCCAACCGGCGCGGTGTGGCGCTGGCCGCCCGGTGTATCCGCGAGCATCATCCGGCCGCGCACGTTCTCGTGGGGGGCCCGCATGCGACGCCGCTCGCCGTGGAAATGCTGCGCCACGTGCCCGAGATCGACACCGTGGCGCTCGGTGAGAGTGAGCCGGCCTTTCTCGAGTTGCTCGATCGCCTCGGATCGCACGCGCCTACGACGGGCATCGCCGGCACTGCGTTCCGTGGCAAAGATGGCATCGAGCTCGGGCCGCACCGCGAGTCGATCCCCGATCTCGACACGCTGGCGTCGCCCCACGACTACTTCGACACGCACATCCTCATGACGTCGCGGGGCTGTCCGTGGGCGTGCACCTTCTGCGGCGCGGAGACAACTTGGGGCCGCGGCTTTCGTGGCCAGTCGGTCGGCTACGTGCTCGATGCGATGGCCAGCGTCGTGTCGCGGCTGCCGGTCAAGATGATCCAGATCAAGGACGACACTTTCACCACCAACAAGAAACGGGTGATGGAGCTTTGCCACGGGATCCGCGCGCGCAAACTCTCTTTTTTCTGGAGCTGCGACACGCGCGTCGACCTCTTGACCGAACCGCTGCTGCGCGAGATGCGCTTGGCGGGATGCGAGCGGCTCAGCTTGGGGGTGGAATCGGGCTCCCAGAGCATCCTCGACAAGATCGACAAGAAGATCACCGTGGACGAGATTCTGGAGTCGACCGAGCTCGCCAAGAAGGTCGGCATCCGCGTGCGCTATTACATGATGCTCGGCAACCGCGGCGAGACGGCGGATACTTTTCGCGAGACGCTCGCCTTTTTGGCCAAGGCGAAGCCGCATCAATACATCTTTTCCTGCCTGTCGATTTATCCCGGCACCCCCGACTTCGACGAGGCGGAGAGGCTCGGCTGGCTCGATCGCGAGGTGTATTTCAGCGGCAAGTTCCAGGAGCTGAAGACGCCTTTCGACGCCTCCGACGCGGACACCGAGATCATGAATCGCTGGTTTGCCGACAATAGCGGGCTGCGCGAGTCGTTCGAGGAGACGGCCGACGACTACCGCGCCATCCTGGAGCGCCTCGGCGACTACCACGCGGCCCACATGGACCTGGCCGGAGCGCTGATCCGCGAGGGGGAGCTCGAGGAAGGGGAGCGGCACGTGCGGCGCGCGCTCGAGCTCGGCTATCCATTGCCGGGCCTCGCCTACAACTATCTGGCGTGCATCGGCTACGCGCGCGGCGATCTCGACGCCATGATGGGCCATTTCAGCCACGCGGCGAAGATCGATCCCCAGCACTACGTGCTGATTCAGAACGTGAACCGTGCCCGCGCGTGGTTCAAGAACGAGGGGCCGACGAAACGACTCCCCCTCACGCTCACCGCGCGGCACGACTTTCAGCTGCTCGAGCGCACCGTGCAACCGACGCTTCCGGGGCCCCTTTCCCCACAATTCGCGGAGTGGACGGCCCACGAGGTTGCCCCCGTTGCGGCCGAGGCCTACCTGCGCACGCCCGATGTCGAAGGGAGTCGCTCCTCGCTGCGAACGCGCCTCAAGGTCGTGTCGAGCTGACGATCACGCGGACGTCGTGTCCGGGTTAGACTGCGCGCCGATGAGCAAAGCGAAAACGGCGCCGACCCAAGATTCCTCGTTCGCCCTCGACTGGCTGGCGGCGGATGCGGAACGTGCGCGGGCGCTGGTCGCCCAGGCGGGGGAGCGTGGGGCGGATCTCGTTGGCGCCTGGATCGCGTGCAAGAACGCTGCGGCCGTGGCCGAGGTGGCGGCTGACGACACGACGCCAGCGGCAGCGCGCAAAGCTGCGCGCCGCGGCGTCAACGTGCTGAAGTCACGCGGGGTCCCGATCCCCGAGCGGGCGCGGGCGACGCGCGCAGCGCCGCCGACGGCCGAGATCCACGAGGCCTGGTTTCGACCGCCCGACGCGGCGGGAACAGCGGCTTTCACCTTGGGGGCGCGCGGCGGGGGCGGGCGCTATCGGCTCGTCGACGTGATCATCAAGGATGGGGTCGGGCTCGCCTCGGTGGCCGGCATGGAGATGAGCCGGACCCAGCTGCGTGAAACGTTCGATGGCATCGAGCAGCGCTTCGGCCACGGTCCCGCACCTGTTCCCATCGCCTGGGCCCGCGCGCGGATTGCCGCCGCGCGCGCGGAGAACACGATCCATGGGACGCCCGTGCCGCTCGGCCTGGAGAGGCACGGCGATCTTCTCCTCCCGGCGCCAGCGTCGCCACCCCCGCATCCTGCCGACGAAGCCGGCCTCGCTTGGCCCGGCCGCGACGAGGCGGTGGCGCGCTCGGGTACGTTGCACGCGGAGCCAGAGCTGCGCGGTTGGCTGCCCGATCCGGCGGCCATGCAGGAGCTTTTGCGCACCATCAGCGCCGAGAAGGAGACGCTGCATGGCGCCGATCGGGCCACCACCGAAGCCAAGGTGATGGCGATGATCGAGCGGGCGACGGACGACTATTTCACGCCGGAGGCGCGGGTCAAGACGGCGCTCCGCATGAAGGACGCGGCGATTTCACTGCTCGCGCGCGGAGAGACCGCGCGGGCGGGGGACTTGATCGTCACGGCGCGCGCGACGGCCGCGACCGACGCCGGCGGCCCCCCCGCGCATGGCATCCCCTTCTTGCGCGGTTTCTTCGAGAAGGCGTTCGGCCTGGCAGCCGCGCGGGCGGCCCGTCCGTCGGGGTAAGTGCGGTTCAGCGTGGCAACCAGCCGCGCCAACCTCGGTTACGCCGGATGATCTCCTCGTTAAGCAGGCCGGCGAACGCGAGCCAGCCCAAGTAAGGGATGACCATGGCCGCTGCCGTCTTGTCGACTTTTCGCGACGTCTCTGCGTACGCGGCAGCGACGCCGAGAAGCGCCAGCAGATCGACGAACGCCGCTCTCTTTCGTCGCGCGCCGAAGAACAGCGGCGACCACGCGCTGTTGAGCGCAAGCTGCGTTCCCCACAGCGCGAGAGCGCGCGCGCGCGGTTGGCTGGGCGTCGATTTCCAGACGCGGTACCCCGAGGTCGCGATGAGTCCGTAGAGCGCCGTCCAGATAGGGCCGAAGACCCAGGCTGGCGGCTGAAAGGGCGGCTTTCGCAGCATCTTATACCAAAGGTCGGGCGATTTCCGGTGGGCAACGCTCCCCAGCGCAGCCGCCCCCAACGTGAGGCCGGTGAACGACGCGAGCGCGAGACCGTCGGCGATTTTCGACTTCGCCTCGATTTCCGTCGGCTGCATCTGTTCGCTCGTTTCCATCGGCTCGAGATCGGCCCAATCGACGATGTCGGCGGCCTCGGCCGCTTCGCGCTCCTGTTCTGTTCGACCTTCCATCGGCGCACCTCCGAGCTGATGAGGCAGGAGCAAAGCCCGTACCGGCCGCGAGCGCGCACAACGACGCCACCACGACGGGCGCTTGGCGCGCGTCGATGAGCCCAACGACCCGAAGCCGTGCTCTCCCGACCGGCGAGGTGCCCGGACGCGCGGTCCGGCGTGGCGCTTCTGGGCGCCGTCTCGCGGAAGCGGACGGTGTGAAGAGCGCGGGACGTGCGAAGCGCCTCCAGGAGCCCGAAAGCGAACGGAGCCATCGTCCGATCGGCGGTGCTCCTGGTCCGTATTTCGCTCGGGCGGACGTTGTTGGTCCGCGCGTTTGCGGGGGGGCGACGTTGATCCTTGCCGCGCCGGAGTGCAAACTCGAAGTTCCTGGTCGCCATGGTGATGTCGTCGTTCCACCCTGCCGTTCGAGACTGGTTTTCCGACCAGCTCGGAGAACCCACGGCGCCGCAGCGCGATGGGTGGCCGCACATCCGCGCCGGCCTCAATACGCTCATCGCGGCGCCGACGGGCTCGGGCAAAACGCTGGCGGCGTTCCTTTCGGCGATCGATGCTCTGCTGCGCGAAGGAGACGCGCTGCCGGACGAAACGCGCGTTCTCTATGTCTCGCCGCTCAAGGCGCTGGCCAGCGACATCCAGAAGAACCTCGAAGGACCTCTGGGGGCGATTCGAGCGCGGTCGTCCGGGCTGCCCGAGATCCGTGTGCTGGTGCGCACGGGAGACACGCCGGCCAAGGCGCGCGCGTCGATGCTGCGCAAGCCACCGCATATTCTCGTGACGACGCCCGAGTCGCTCTACATCCTTCTGACGAGCGACGGGGGGCGGCGCATTCTGCGCACCGTCAAAACCGTCATCGTCGACGAGATCCACGCGCTGGCGCGCGACAAGCGGGGATCGCACCTCGCGCTCTCGCTCGAGCGTCTGGAAGCACTCATCGGGGGGGACGCGGCGCGCGCGGGCGCTGCAGAAGGGGCGCCGCCGCGCCTGCAGCGGATCGGTCTTTCGGCCACGCAAAAGCCGCTCCAAGACGTGGCCCACTTCCTGGTGGGAACCGGGCGCGAATGCTGCCTCGTCGATGCCGGGCACCTGCGCAACATCGATCTCGCGATCGAGGTGCCCCCCTCGCCGCTCACCGCGGTGTGCTCGCACGAAGTGTGGGAGGAGATTTACGAGCGCATCGCGACCCTGGTGCGCGAGCATCGAACCACCCTCGTCTTCGTGAATACGCGCAAGATGGCCGAGCGCATCGCGGCGCGCCTCGGCCAAAGGCTCGGCCCCAAAGAGGCGATGTGCCATCACGGCAGCCTCTCCGCGGCGCGCCGTCACGACGCCGAGCAGCGCCTCAAGGCCGGCGATCTCAAAGTGCTCGTCGCGACGGCATCCCTGGAGCTCGGAATCGACATCGGCGACGTCGATTTGGCCATCCAGGTGGGGTCGTCGCGTTCCATCGCGACGCTTTTGCAGCGCGTGGGCCGCGCAGGTCACGGCGTACGACGCACGCCCAAGGGGCGGGTCTTCCCGCTCACCTTGGACGAGCTCGTCGAAGCCGCGGCCCTCGTTCGTAGCATCGCGGCCGGCGTCCTCGATCGCACACCGCAGCCAGGCCAACCGCTCGACATCCTCGCACAACAGATCGTCGCCGCTTGCGTCGCCGAGACATGGTCGGAAGAAGAACTGTTCGAACGGCTGCGCCGCGCGTGGCCTTACCGCGCGCTCACCCGCCGCGAATTCGATGAAGCCGTGGGCGTGCACCTGACCGGGCGCTGGTCGCTCCTTCATCGCGACGGCGTGGGGGGGCGCATTCGCGCGACGCGGCGCGCGCGCATCACCGCCATCACCTCGGGCGGCGCCATTCCCGACAACGCCGACTACCAGGTGGTCCTCGAGCCCGAGGGAACGGTCGTCGGCACGCTCAACGAAGACTTCGCCATCGAGTCGAACGGCGGCGACATCTTCCAGCTGGGCACCGCATCCTGGCGCATCCTTCGTGTCAGCGGCGGCATCGTGCGGGTGGCGGACGCCAAAGGGGCACCCCCGACCATCCCGTTTTGGCTCGGGGAGGCGCCGGCGCGCACCGTCGAGCTGTCGCAAGAAATTTCCGCCGTCCGCGAAGCGGCCACCGGTTCAGACGCCCTGCTGCGTCCGGGCATCGATGCCGCGGCGGCGCTACAAATCGCCGAGTACGTTACCGCGGGAAAGCGCGCGCTCGGCGCGATTCCGACACGCGAGCGCGTCATTCTCGAGCGCTTCTTCGACGAAAGCGGCGGCATGCAACTGATCGTGCACGCGCCCTTCGGCGGTCGCATCAACCGCGCCTGGGGTCTCGCCCTGCGCAAACGTTTCTGCCGCGGGTTCGGCTTCGAGCTGCAGGCGGCGGCCAACGAGGAGGCCATCGTGCTCTCGTTGGGCACGCAGCACAGCTTTCCTCTCGCCGAAGTCTTCGACTATCTGAACGCACGGACCGCCAAGGACTTGCTCGTCCAGGCACTCCTCGACGCTCCCATGTTCAAGACACGCTGGCGCTGGAACGCGTCGCGGGCGCTGCTCATCGATCGCATGCGCGCCGGCAAAAGGACACCGGCGCCGCTGATTCGCATGCGTGCCGACGATCTCTTGGCCGCCACTTTCCCGGCGTCGATGGCCTGCGGTGAAACGCTTCCCCCCGGCGACATCGAAGTCCCCATGGATCATCCGATCGTGCGGCAGACGGTGGACGACTGCTTGAACGAAGCGATGGACGTGGAGGGGTTCCTCGAGGTGCTGCGCCGGCTCGAGGATGGTCGGATCGAGCGGTGCGCGGTCGATGTCCCCGAACCGTCCGCCTTTGCCCACGGCATTCTGGCGGCGCAGCCCTACAGCTTCCTCGACGACGCTCCGCTCGAAGAGCGCCGTACGCAGGCCGTCTTGGCGCGACGCACGCTCGACGTCAAGAGCGCGGACGAGCTCGGCGCGCTCGATCCTGAAGCCATTCGCCGTGTGCGTGAGGAGGCGTGGCCGGCGCCCGTCAACGCCGAGGAAGTGCACGAGGCGCTTCTCTGGATGGGTTATGTCACGGTGGACGAGGGCCGCCCGTGGGCCGAGTGGCTGGCGGAGCTCGCCGCTGCCGGTCGCGTCGAGCTGCAAGAGGGACGCTGGTTCGCGCACGAGGCCTCGCGCGACCCCAAGGAAATCCTGCGCGGCCGGCTCGAAGCCCTGGGACCCGTCGTCAGCGACGACCCTTTGCTCTACGAGCTCGAGCGCGAGGGAGCGGTTCTGCGCGGCCGTTTCGAGGGGGAGCAGGGGTGGTGTAGCCGCCGTCTCTTGGCCCGCATTCACCGCTACACGCTCGACCGCCTCCGCAAGGAAATCGAGCCCGTCACCGCCGCCGATTTCATGCGCTTTCTCGCGTGCTGGCAGCATGTCGATGAGGAGTACCGACTGGAGGGTCCGCGTGGCGCGGCGGACGTCGTTCGCCAGCTCGCGGGCTTCGAGGTTCCGGCGGCGGCGTGGGAAGCGAGCGTGCTTCCCGCGCGCGTGCGGGGGTACCGGCGCGAATGGTTGGACGAGCTCACGCTGTCCGGGGAAATCGCGTGGGGAAGACTCTGGGGCAGCGCGTCGAACCCCATTCGGACGACGCCGGTTTGTCTTTTCCCGCGCGAGGATCTGGATACGTGGATAGGGCTCTCCAGCGCTCCCGACATCGCCGCGCTGACCGGCGCGGCGCGTGAGATCCATGCGGTACTCGTCACGCGGGGCGCGATGTTTCCGCAAGAGCTCGCGCGGGCATCGCGGCTGCTTGCCGCGGAGCTCGAATCAGGGCTGGGGGAGCTCGTGGCACGCGGCCTTCTGACCTGCGACTCCTTCGCAGGGCTGCGCTCGCTCATCGCCCCCACGTCGCGGCGACACGTCCGCGTTCCCGTGGCCGGGCGCTGGAGCCTGCTCGCTCACGATGCGACCGAAGCGCTTCCCGCGGAAGCCGTCGCACGCCAGCTTTTGCGCCGGACGGGCGTCGTCTTCCGGCGAACGATCCTGCGCGAGAAACAGCCATGCCCGTGGCGCGACCTGGTGCGCGTCTTCCGAACCCTCGAGGCGAGGGGCGACGTGCGTGGGGGGCGATTCGTGGCGGGTTTCGACGGCGAACAGTACGCCTTGCCCGAGGCGGTGACGCTGCTGCGCTCCGTGCGAAGGCGCGGTCCAGGCCAACCCGTCCACGCGTCGGCGGCCGATCCGCTCAACTTCCGTGGCATCCTCACCCCGGATGAGCGCGTTTCCCCGCTCG
The DNA here is from genome assembly GCA_035318465.1 of Polyangiaceae bacterium. GTDB lineage: Bacteria > Myxococcota_A > Polyangia > Polyangiales > Polyangiaceae > DASWDH01. Next base: position 30,021 of record DATHES010000081.1, on the reverse strand, counting down.
CGCGGCGGAAAGTGCTGGTCGCTTGACCGGAGTGGTACCCGATCGATCGTCTACGGCGATCTCGGACTCGACAAACTCGGGGCAGGCAGGGGGTCAAGGCGCGTGCCCCAACCTGCCTCGAGTTTGTCGAATCCGAGTGGCACCAACTACGAGCGACTCTGCCCTACTAGTGTGGGGGGTGTCAGAAAAGCGATCACCAGAACCGACCACCGCCGCGCTTTTTTTTTTGGTCGAGGAGTGGGTAGCCGCGTGATCAGTCGGCGTCGCGCCCGTCCACATGGAAGGGGGGAGCAAACTTGTGCTTGGCGTTTTAGGAAGAAGTCGGTACCGCGGAGCGTCTGGTTCGACGCACCCTGCGGCACCGGAGCCAACCGCGCGTGAGGCTTTTGGCACGCGCAGAAGGGTCCGCATGCGTATCCTTAAAGATAGCGTCGTACTTTGGGTGGCGTTCGCAGCCGCGGTTACCGCGTCTTCGGGTTGCGGGGCCGACTTTATGGGGACGGCGAAGGTCGGCTTCGATTCGGCCACAGGCGGTCAGGGGGGGGCCGGCGACACCACCGCGGGCACCACCGGCATCGGCGGTAGCGGCGGATCGGGGGGAAGCGGAGGAATCACGTCGGGCTCCGGGGGGAACGGCGCCGCGGCAGGAACTGGCGGCATCGGGGGCGCGGGCGGTTCCGGCGGCAGGGGCACGGCTGGATCGACCGGAACAGGAAGTGCAGCGGGCGCTGCGGGAGCAGGGACGGGTGGCAGTGCGGGAGCGGCTGCGGGCGGCAGCGGGGGCAGCGGCGCCGCAGGTAGCGGCGGCACTGGAACCGGCGGCAGCGCGGGGAGCGGGGGAATCGCGACCGGAGGAGCGGCGGGGAGCGGCGGCCTCGGCGGCTCTTCGGGAGCTGGAACCGGCGGCGCCGGCATGGCGGGCAGCGCGGGCGTCGGAGGAACGGCGGGCGCTGTCGGCGCGGGTGGTAGCGCGGGCCGCGGTGGAAGCGCCGGCTCGAGTGGCGCAGGTGGAACCGGCGGCAATGCGGGGGCGAGCGGCAATGGCGGTACCGCGGGCAGCGCGGGCAATGGAGGAAACGGGGGAACGGGTGGAAAGGGCGGCATCCCCGATGCGGGACCGCCTCCCTGCGGGGCGGGCTATCCGCCCTGCGACAAAGACTCGTACTGCGATTTCGATCCCGCCGACTTCTGCGGGCTCGGCTTTGGGGCGGCAGGTGTTTGCCTTCCGCGCCCTGATTCATGCCCGAGGGATTGCTCCGAAGTGTGCGGGTGCGACGGTAAGGTCTATTGCAACGCCTGCGAGGCGCGCAGGGAAGGGATCGACGACACCGAGGGCGATACCTGCAAGCGGCCGCCCGATGCCGGCGCCGGCAGCGATTGCAACGCCGACCAAGACTGTCGGCTCGGCCTCAAGTGCTGCGCCAATAGCGGCCCGGGCAACAACAGGAGCTGCACCGTACCCACACCGCAAGGAGACTGCCCCTAGCACGACGCTGTCAGTTCTTCGCCCTACCCGACCGCGCTCGGCCAATTCAGTGAGGCGGCCACTCGAGATGCGGCGAGGCCGCTGCGAGAGCCGTTCGGATGACCACGGCCGCGAGGCGTTCGCCTTGCTGGTCATTGGGCCCTGGGTGCTAAGCGACGTCGCCGACGGTGGCGCGGAACAGGGTGCCGGCACCGATCACCTCGTAAGCGCGGTCCGAGGCTGGGACGAACAGTGCCCCTCCTTGCGCGAGCTCGTGCACCTCGTCGTGGGCGGTGCGGGCGACGAGACGCCCCGCCGTACAGAGCAGGATTTCCGGGCCCACCCGTCGCTCGGCGCGAAAGCTCGCGCCAAGCGCGACCTCGATGCGGGAGAGACGAAACTCAGCGGCGGGGGTCTCGTACGTTTGCTCGGTGGCCTCGAGACGCGCAAGAAGGATGGGCGTCGGCTCGTCTGCAAACGTGAGGACCTGCAGCAGCTCGCGCGCGTCGACGTGCTTCGGAGTGAGCCCTCCGCGCAGCACGTTGTCGGAGTTGGCCATGATCTCGACCCCGACGCCCCGGAGGTACGCATGGAGATTGCCCGCCGGAAGGTAGATCGCTTGACCGGGCTCGAGCTCGACCAGGTTCAGCAAAAGAGCGAGCACCACGCCGATGTCGTCTGGGTAAAGAGTACCGAGACGGAGGACCCAGGCGCACTCGCGCTCGAACGCGCCGCCGCGATCGCGATACGCGGCACAAGCCGCCAGCGTTTCCTTCACCACTTGGTGGCGCGATGTTTCGGTTAGGGACGCGAGGCAAGCGTAGAGAGCGCGGAGCCCGCGCGCGTCGGGCATTTGCCGGACCACCTCGGCGTGGGAAACGAGAGATTGGGCGCCGATTGCTTGCAGCAGCCGCAGGGTGTCCGTCGCACGTCGGAACCCAGAAAAGGCTTCGAATTTCTGGAGCGCGCAGAGCAGCTCTGGCTTGTGGCTCGCGTCCTTGTAGTTGCGGTGCGGCGCGTCGCGCGGAAGGTTGGCCGCTTCTTCGGCAGCGAACCCCGCGCGTGCTTGCGCCATGTTGGGGTGCGCCTGCAGCGAGAGCGGTGTTTCGGCGGCCAGCACCTTGAGAAGAAAGGGCAGTCTCGGACCGAACTTGGCGGTGACGGCTGCGCTGAGCTCGCGCTCCGGCTGGTCGGCAATCACGTCGAGCAATGACCGCCACCCGCCATCGCGGTAGACGAGAGACGGGGCGCTCGGGTGGGCACCCAACCACAGCTCAGCCTCGGGCTGCGCGGTCGGCGCCGCGTTGCCGAGCAGCTCGGCGATGGCCCTCCGCGATCCCCAGGCGTAATTCTGAATTCGGCCCTGCAGCAGATCCACGTTTCGCCAGGGCAGCTTAGTACAGTTCGCGCAGCTTCTGCGAAGGAACGCCGACGATAACGATTCAGCGGTAGAGAATGCCGCCTTTGGGCGGAGCGGGCGCGGCGAAGAGCGGGGGCGGCCAGGTGATGGCGGGCATGGGGAAGGCCGGCCGCGCGAAGAGATATCCCTGACCGTACTGAGCGCCCGTGTCGCAGATGGCACTGTACTCGTCCCGAGTTTCGATCCCCTCCGCGACCACCGACGCGCCGAGCTCCACGCAGAGGCGCACGATGCTGGTGACAAGCTGCCGGCGTCGCGGATAGCGATCGAGCTGCGTCACCAGATCGCGATCGAGTTTCACGAACTTGGGCTCGAGATCGGCGATGCGCCCCAAGTTGGAGTAGCCGGCGCCGAGATCGTCGACGACCAAATGCACGCCGCCGCGCGAGCGCACTTCTTTCAGAACGTCCAGGCAGAGCTGGAAATGCGTGAAAGGCACGGACTCGGTGATTTCCAGGAAGACTTGCTCGTCATGCCCGAAGATAGGGTCATCCGGGCGGACCAACCATCGTTCGCTCAGCTCGTTGGGGTGGATATTGACGAAGATGGGCGCGCCGGAGCAAAGCGGAATGGCGATATCGCGGATCATGCGCCCCAGTCTCCCGCAACATTTGGCCGCGACGGCATGGCGGAAGAGGGCCAGCGGATCCTGAAACTCGGGGATGCGGCAGCGCACCAGCGCTTCGGTGGCGAAAGCTACTCCCGTGTGGATGTCGATGATCGGTTGGAAGACGCAGCTCAGGTCTTCCTTCTGCACGATCTTGTGCATCGCGATGTACGACTGTCGAAGCGAGTCGTCGGCGGGGCTGGCTTTGGGAGAAAGACCCGACGACGGATACTTTTCCGATGCATGCGGCCTTCGGGCCGAGTCGTCTACCAATCTTTCCTCCAAAGAAACGCGAATTCCCATTTCCGGCGCGCAGCCAGAAACCAGAAACCACCAGAGTTTCAAGATACTCTCTAGAGGCACGCTCGCAATTCAAAAGAAATGACGGGCAGAGCGGCAACTTGGCCCAAGCTCGATCACAGCAGCCCACATTTCGGGTGAGCGTCAGCTTTGCCTCCATCGTCTCTCAGCGAGGACGCCGGCCCCGTTTTCGAGCCGTCACGCTCTCCTGGTCTGGAGCGTCTCGCGACCACTGGCCGGCGATCTGATCGAGAATCGCAACTGTCGATTCAGGCCGGTGGAAGAATCGCCGTATTCGATCTCGATGATTGAGCAGAGTGCGGAGAATCACGTTCGGACGCTGCTAGCGGAAAAGGCGACCGCGCCGTGCAGCACGTTGTCGGCAAGATGGCGACACGCCTTGGAAGAAAAATCAGGTTCCCCACAGTGTGGGGATGCCTCTCGCTCGATGAAGACAGGCAAACCGCAAAATGCTTAGCAGACGGGATGCTACGCTGGGAGTGGTACCAGTGTCGTCAGTTCGAGGAATTCCGAATCACGTACTGGCCATCGTTCTCTGTGCCATCGGTTGCAGCGGGGGAGCCAACCTCGGCGCGGCCACCGCGCACGGTGCGGAGGTCGCCACTCTCGCCGGCCAAAGCGATGCCTACCAGCGGTTCGACCGCGCTTTCCGCGCCATGGCGGAGCACGACGCCGCCGACGATTGGAACGACGCCCGTTGCAACGAAGTCGCCAACACTTTCGTGGATGCGTGGAAGGCCGACAACACCCTGCGCGAAGGTCTCTATGACGCCGGGGTAGCGCATTTGCGCTGCCATCACGTCGGTGAAGCCCGCAGAAACTTCATCGCATCGCTGGAGACGAGTCCTCGCCTTTACCGCGGGCAAGCGCGACTGACGATGCTGGAGTCGTACCGCGACCGACAGGATCTCGATCAAGCCATCGAAGGTCTTTCCCAGGTAGCGCTGGGAAGCGCGTACACCGACGGCAACGTGCTCGTCGAGCTGGCAGCTCGAGAAATCGAACGGGGGGCCATGTCGGACGGGCGCGACGCGGCGAGCGATCTGGGCGATGCGGCGCGTAACCTTTCCCGCGCTCTCACCATGGACGAGCAGTCCGCTGCCGCGAAAAACCAGGTGGCCATGCTTCATCTGGCCCGCGCCAAATCGGTCGCCGCGGGCAAACCGGCGCCCATCGAAACGGACGGCTGCAGTGACGAGCGAGCCCCGGCGCGTCTCGCGGAAAGGCCCGCCGCGCCCAACCGACAAGAGCTCGAGCTGGCGATGGCGATCTGCGTACAGACCATTCGCGAAGAGCCGACCTACGCGCCCATTCGCAATACGGCCGGGCTGCTTGCCTACGAGCTGCGCGATACCGTAGCCGCCATCGGTCACTTCGAGTCCGCCGCGGATCTCGACACCGAGAGCCTCGACGCCCGAGCCAATTTGGCGGCGGCGCTGCTCTCGACCGGGCAATTCGAGGCGGCCGAGCGCAGCTACGATCGCGCGCTCGGGCTGCGCAGCGACGACTACGAGGCCTACCTCGGTCGAGCGCTGGCGCGGCGTGGTCAGATCACTGCTTCGAACTTCGGATCCCAGGTGGAGAGCGTCGAGTCGGACCTCGAGCGCTGCAAGGAGCTCGATCCCGAGCGCCCCGACGCCTATTACGACGACGCCGTCTTCAACGAGCATTTCAAAGCGCCCGGTGTCCCTCACAATCGCACGATGTCCGTCTTACGGCGCGCGCGCTCTCTTTTCGACACGTTCCTCGCCAAGGCCGGAGCGCGTCCCCAATATGCGACCGAAGTGCGCCTGGCCAAGCAGCGTGTGCGCGGTGTCGGAGCTGGCCCTCTCAGCGCCGCGGGCACCCGCTGCCTGCGTTAGCTCCTCGATAGCGCTTCATCGAGGGTACGCAGGGCCGATTCCGCGTAGCCGCCGCCGAACAAGTTGACGTGCACCAGCAGCGGGTAGAGCTGGTAAAGGGCGATGCGCTCTTCGTGACCGGCGGCGAGCGGCCATGCTTCGCGGTAGGCGGAGAACATACGCGGCGCGAAGCCTCCGAAGAGATGCATCATGGCGAGATCGATCTCGCGGTGGCCACCATAAACGGCGGGGTCGATGAGACAGGGTTGTCCTCGGCCGTCGGTGTGCAGGTTGCCGCCCCACAGGTCGCCATGGAGTCGCGAGGGCGGCTCCGGCGGTCCCACCAGCGCCTCCAAACGGCTGAAAAGCAGGTCGAACCTGGCCTCCGCGCTGGCGGCGAGAACGCGCCGCTCGATCGCACGGCGTACGAGCGGCAAAAGACGCTCCTCACGGTAGAACGCCGCCCAGGTCGGGTGGGAGCGGTTCGATTGCGGGAGCGAGCCGATGTAGTTGTCGTGATCGAAGCCGTATCCGGGAGCTCCCGCGCGGTGCAAAGCGGCCAAGCCGCGCCCGAGCTTCTCGTCGAACGTCGATTCGTGCCGCCCAGGCTCGAGGTATTCGAGCGCGAGAAAGCGCGGATCTTCGGTGTCATCGGCGACCGCGAGCACGGCGGGAATGCGCAGCGCGTCGGCGGACCGCAGCCACTCCAAACCGCGCGCCTCTTCGGTGAACATACCGCGCGGCGCGCCCGAGCTGCTCTTGATGAACAGGACATCGCCGCCGCGGAGCTCGACGCGAAAGGCGGAGTGGATGTCGCCGCCATGGAGCTCGCGCGCCGAAGTGACCTCCCGTCCGAGCCGCGTCGCGATGGCGCGGCGGAGGTCCGGCGTCATTTCGGCTCCCATCGCGCGGCCACGTGCGAGAGCAAGCCGCGGCAACCCGCCTCGCAGACATCGAGCACGTGCTGGAAGCCGTCCGCTCCGCCGTAATAAGGGTCGGGTACGTCCGACCCTTTGGGCGAGGCCGGATCGAAGTCGCGCAAGAGATGGATCTTGCTTCGCGCCGTGTCGTCGGGTGCGATGCGCTCGAGGTGCCGGCGGTTCTCTCGGTCGGCAGCGATCACAAAATCGAACATGGCAAAAGAGCTCTCGGTGAAATGCTGTGCGCGTCGGTCGAGGCTGTAACCTCGCTCCAATCCCGCCGTCCGCGAACGGGTGTCGGCTGGTTCGCCGACGTGCCAATCCCCCGTGCCCGCGCTCTCGATCGCGAACCGTTTGGTCCAGCCGCGTTCTTCGACCAGGTGGCGCATCACCGCTTCCGCGGTCGGCGAGCGACAGATGTTCCCCATGCATACGAAACAGATGCGAACCATGCCGTTCATGGGGTGCGCTCACAGGTTTTCGATGGGTACGGGATCGATCGGGTCGGCCGTGTCGAACCGAAAAACGCGCGCATAGAAATAGAGCTCGGCATCGAGGGCTCGCTTGATGTTCTCCGCTTGGCGAAACCCGTGACCTTCGCCTTCGAACGGCACATAGGCGACGGGAAGCCGCTTTTGGCGCAGCGCCTCGACCATGCGTTCGGCCTGGTTGGGGAGGACCACCTTGTCGTTCATTCCTTGAAAGAAGATGATCGGGCAGCTCAGCCGATCGGTGTGATGAATCGGCGACCGCGCGCGATAGACGTCGACGCGTTCGGGATAAGGAGCAACCAGGCCGTCCTCGTAGCGTGATTCGAACTTATGGTGGTTGCCGGTGCGCGCGTCATGGGCCAGGCGTTCCAAATCGCCGATGCCATAGTGGCTGGCCCCCGCCTTGAATACGTCGCGGAAAGTGAGCGCGGAGAGCGTCGTGTAGCCGCCGGCGCTTCCCCCCGTGATCGCTAGCCGATCGGCATCGACGTCACCGCGATCCACGAGATAGCGCGCGCCATTCACGCAATCGTCGACATCGACGATGCCCCACTGGCCGCGCAGCCTTTCGCGGTACTTCCGGCCGTATCCCGTGCTTCCGCCGTAGTTGACGTCGAGCACGGCGAATCCACGGCTGGTCCAATACTGCACGCCGAATGCGAAGACGTTGCTGGTCGCCGCGGTGGGACCGCCGTGCACCTTCACGAGGAGAGGCGGCTTCTCGCCTGCGCACGGCGTAAAGTCACGATTGGCGGGCGGATAGTAGAACGCGTGCGCGGTGAGGCCGCCCGTCGTCGGAAACTCGACGGCCTCCGGGGTCGACACGTAGCCCGGATCGAAACGGAGGTCGGTGCAGCGCTGCAGCACGTCGAGCCGTCGCGAGCGAAGATCGAGCGCGATTACGGAAGGAGGCTCGCCAGGCGATCCCGCCACGAACACGGCGCGCCCTTCGGAAGCGCGCACGCTCGCAAACCAAGTGAAAGGCGCATCCACGGGATCCAATCGACCGCTGCGCGCGTCGACCAACGCGAGGCGAGCAGTCCCTTTTTCGATGAAGGTGCAGAGCAACTGGTTCTCGTCGAGGCAGGCGTACGTCGAAAGGCCGAACGCCCATTGCGGCACGCCGAATTCGGCGGGGCGGGCGGCAATGGCTTCGGTCCTGGCTCCATCCCAACGGTAGAGGTTCCAAAAATCGGTGCGATCGGAAACGAAGTACAGCGTCGTGTCCCCCGCCCACTCCGGCTGAAAGATCGATTCGCCGTGCCCCCCCGCGAGGTGAACTGGATGGTCGAGGGAGCCGTCTTCGCCCACCGCCGCGACCCAAAGCTCGGCTGCGTCCCACGGCATGCTCGGGTGATCCCAGCACAGCCACGCGAGCTTCGAGCCGTCGGGACTCAAACGAGCCGACGCATAGAAATCGCGGCCTTGGGCGAGCACGCGGCCCCCGGCGAGATCGCCGCCTAGGTCGAGCGCAACGAGGGTGTTGATGTCCTCTTTGCTCTCCACCACGCGTTTGTCTTCGCGCACCGCGAGGAGCCTCCGTCGCCGGACGTCGAGCTGGTAGTCGGCGAAACGGAAGTTCTCCTCGGGCGTGATGGGGGAGGGGGCGCGGCCGGGATCTTGGCGATAGACGCGTTGATCGGCGAAATTCGAAAAATAGACGGTACCGTCGCGGACCAGGTAATCGCCACCGCCGTATTCGTGCACCCTCGTTCGCACATTGAAATCGGGGGGCGTCACGTCGGTGTTGACGGCTGCTCCTTTCGCTCGCCGTACGAGCACGCTGCGCCCTTTTTCGGCCGGGCGCATCTCGGTGAAATAGACATCCTCCCCATCGAGCGCGAGCTGGCCGAGGCCGACGAGCCCGCGAACGATGAGCTCGGACGTGATGGGGGACTTCCAGGAGCCGCACCGAACGGCGCGACGGACGTTTCCAGACGTGAGCGGCATGGGGCAGAGTTTCTAGCAGATCCCGCCTTTCCTTTCCGGGCCGGGCAGGTGTATGCCGTGCCCCGCATGACACGTTCGGCGCGCAAGCTTCTGCCATTGCTGTTCGGTTCCGGCATGTGCGCCCTCGTTTACCAGATCGCGTGGTTTCGCGAGTTTCGCATGATTTTCGGGGCTTCCACGTCGGCGACGGCGGCCGTGCTCGCGATCTTCACGGGCGGGCTCGGTGCGGGCGGCATCGTGCTCGGCGTCCGCGTGGACCGGCACCCGCGGCCGATCCGTCTGTACGGCCAGCTGGAGCTCCTCATCGCTGCATTTGCGGCTACGACGCCGGGACTCTTGCGCATCGCGCGCTGGATCTACATCGCCCTCGGCGGCACGACCGAGCTCGGGCTCGTACGAGGAACGGGCCTGCGTCTCGCGCTGACAGCCTTCGTCTTGGCCGCGCCGACCTTCCTCATGGGGGGCACGCTGCCGGCCGCCGCGCGGGGTGTCGAAGCCGACGACGATCTCGGCAGACGCAGCACCGGCCTCCTCTACGGCGTCAACACCCTGGGCGCGGTCGTCGGATGCTCGGCGTCGACGTTCTACATGCTGGAGGCCTTCGGAACTCGCACGACGCTCTGGATCGCCTGCGCCGTGAACTTCGCGGTTGGGCTCGTCGCGATGTGGATGGGAACCAAAGTTCCAGCGGAGGCGGAGGCACGACCCGAGTCGGACACCGGACCGGACAGCCTGGCCGATCGTCCCACCGATGCGGGCCGCCGTCCCCCCGCGTGGTTCACCCTCATCGCCGCCGGCCTCTCCGGGTTCGCCTTTTTTCTCATGGAGCTCGTTTGGTACCGCATGCTCGGGCCGATCCTCGGAGGAACCGTCTTCACCTTCGGGCTCATTCTCGCCGTGGCCCTGCTCGGAATCGGTCTCGGCGGCGCGCTCTACTCCGCGTTTGGCCGCCAGCGGCGCGCTACGTTGACGGCATTTGCTTCGACATGTCTGCTCGAAGCGCTCTTTCTGGCGATCCCCTACGCACTTGGCGATCGCGTGGCAGTGCTGACGCTCCTCTTGCGCCCGCTCGGCGTCTTCGGTTTTTCGGGCATGCTGCTCGGCTGGACGGCGGTGACGGTCCTCGTCGTCCTTCCCGCGGCCGTCGTGGCCGGCGTCCAGTTCCCGCTTCTCATCGCCTTGCTCGGCGGTGGGCGTGAGCACGTCGGGCGTCAGATCGGTCTCGCCTATGCCGTCAACACCTTCGGCGCCATCGTCGGTTCGCTATGCGGCGGCTTTGGTCTCATCCCTGCGTTGACGGCTCCCGGTTGCTGGCGCGCGGTGGTGTGGACGCTGATGGGTCTCGGTGCCACCGCCATCCTGCTCTCGCTTTCGACGCGCGAGCGGGAGCGGCGCGCGCTCCCCGTCGCTGCCGGCTGCCTCGGCGCGCTGCTCATGGCGCGTGCCGTCGGTCCCACCGCGGTCTGGCGCCACAGTCCGATCGGCGTGGGCCGCGTGGAAGCGGAGTCCACGTCTTCCGCCTCCGCTCTGCGCGGCTGGATGAACAGCGAACGGCGTGGCGTTCGCTGGGAAGCAGACGGAGTCGAGAGCAGCGTGGCGCTCAGCAACTCCGAAGGGTGGGCCTTCATCGTCAACGGCAAAATCGACGGCAGCGCCCGCGGCGACGCGGCGACCCAGGTGATGGGAGGACTGCTGGGGGGCATCTTGCATCCGGGCCCGAAGAGCGCGCTGGTCATCGGGCTCGGCACGGGCAGCACGGCGGGCTGGCTCGGCGCCGTGCCGGAGATTGACCGGGTCGACGTCGTCGAGCTCGAGCCCGTGATCCGCGCTGTGGCCGGCGCATGTCGCAGTGTCAACCACGACGTCCTGCAGAACCCCAAGGTGCGCATCACCATCGGCGACGCGCGCGAGGTGCTGCTCACCACGCGGCAAACCTACGACATCATCTTCTCCGAGCCTTCCAATCCCTACCGCGCTGGCATCGCCAGCCTCTTCACGCGCGAATACTACGAAGCCATCGAGTCCAGGCTCTCGCCCGACGGACTCTTCTTGCAATGGTTGCAGGCCTACAACGTCGATGGCCAAGCCGTGCGCACGATCTACGCGACGCTGGCATCGACGTTTCCGACCATCGACACATGGGAGCTCGCCGCCAACGATCTTCTGCTGGTGGCCTCGCGCAAGCCCATTGCCTACGACGCCGACAAACTCCGCGCGCGCATCACCCAAGAACCGTACCGCAGCGCGCTCGCCCTCGCCTGGCGCGCCGTCGATCTCGAGGCGGTACTCGGGCACTTCGTGGCGAGCGCGCCCTTCGCGCGCCATGTCGCCGACGCCGAGCAAGGGCGTCTCAACGTCGACGACCAAACGCTGGTGGAGTTCGGCTTCGCACGGATGTCAGCCGACATCGCGGCCCTCAGCGGCAAGGACATCCGCAAGCTAGCGCGCCAGAGGAGTGAGCACCGGCCGCGCGGTCTTCAAGGGGTCGTCGATTGGAATCGGTCGGAGGAAGAATGGGCGAGCTTCCTCATCGCCGAAGAGGAATCGGAGGAGCCTCCTGACTTTCTCGGTCAAGAGCCGAAGGCACGGCTGCACGCTCAAGCGCAGTTCTTGGCCGGCGAACCAGCCAAGGCGGTGTCGTTTTGGTTCTCGCAGCGAGGGGAACCGCGCACACCGACCGAGCTCGCAGCCCTGGCCGAGTCACTGGCCAGCGCCGGCGACGAACGCGCGCGCAGCTACATCGACAAGTTGCGCGCCTACCAGCCGACCGAGGCAGAAGCCATCGAAGCGCGGTTGCTCTTGCGACAAGGAAAACCGCGCGAGGCGACCGTCGCCATCGAGGCCACCTTCGACCGGCACCGTCGCGACGCGTGGCCCTGGGTCGTCATCGGCAAGCATGCCATCGACACCGCCGAAGAGATCACCCGTGCCGACCCCAGTCTGGCCGATCGCGTCTACGCCGCGCTCGCGCAGCCCTTGCCCGTCTACCTTTACGAGGACCGCCGTATCGGCGCCATGTTGAGAATTGCCATGCATGCCAAGCTCGAAGTGCCTTGCGCCCGCACGCTCGAGCTCTTCGAGCCGTACGTTCCCTGGCAACAAGACGTCCTCGATTGGCGTGCCGAGTGCTACGTCGGTGCCGGTGATGAGAAGTCGCGGCACGCCTTGGCCGACGTGGCGGAGCTCAAATCGCAAGTCCCGGTGGCGTTCGAAGCGGGCCTCACGCCGACATCGGCGCACTAGGACGACGCTCGAGACGTGGCCAGGCTCAACGCAGTGCCTGCAAAGAGACGGTGGCCCAACCACCGCGCTTCACATCGATCGACTGCGTGCGGGTGACGCCGCGTGCAGCGGCGGCGACGGTGTGCTTTCCCGCGGCAATGCGCACGCGGCCGATGGCGACGCGCGCCGGCAAAGTCTCCCAGCTGCGCGTGTCCGGCGTATCGAGGGCCGTCAGCGTCGCTTGGGTGCCGAGCGATGCGAGGAGCGCCAGCGGACCCTTGCCGCCCACCTTTTCGATCCCTTCCCCCACCGCGTAGCGCGTGACGAGCCGCGTGATGGCGCTGAGGATGATCTTGCCCTCGATTTTGCGCCATTGGGCCGTCACTTCAGCGGAGACATTGACGGCTTCGGTCATGGGAATGGATTTGCCGTCCACGGTGCAGGTCGGAACGCTGTAACCACCTTGATCGGGCGCGAGCGTAGGATAGTTGATCCAGGTGACGAGCCCCTTGGCGGCGAGACGATCGGCCGCGCGCCGGTTGGTCGGTTCGATGGCATCTGCCACCAACGTGAGCGCGAGTCCGATGGGGATACGTTTGGGGATCTTGTGCGGCACGCGACCATACCCGACGACGCAAATCACGTCCGCGCCGTCGTCCGATGCCGCCGCCGCGGCGTCCTCTTCCGCCAGCGCCTTGGCGATGCGCGGGCTCTTGTAGCCGGCGCGCGGTGCCAGCTCTCTCACCGCCGCGGAAAGCGCGCCGTAACCGGCAAAGGACAACGCATCGTCGTACCAACGCAGCGCTTCGTCGGCGTCGCCGCTTTTCTCGTACACGAATCCGGCCAAAAATCCGCCCAGCCCGAGAATGGAATTGTTTGCTTCCTTGAGCTCGTCGCGGATGTACCGTTGGATGACGGCGAGCCGCCGCGCCTCGACCTTGGCGCCGCTGAGATCGCCGGTCTCGAGGTAGTTGATCATGTTGAGCGTGTTGATGAGAAGCTTCTCGTAAGGGGGAGCAACGTAGCGGCTCGACGACCCGGAGAACATGTACTCACCGATCGAATCGCCCGCGTTGTGGGCGAGATCGAGCATGTCGATGGCTTTGTCCGATGCTTGAAAATCTTGCTCGGAGAGCTTGAATTGGGTAAGCGACTGTTGGACGGTCCCGCGATCGAGCACGAGCAATGCGTTGTCGCCGGTGAGATCGCTGGGTAGATCTTTGTCGCCGTCGACCCCGAGCTGGTGGTTGATGTGCTCGATGGCCTGCCGCGGCTGACCCGCGTCGAGCGCGCTGCGCGCCTGTATCGTGCGCAGTTCGTGACCACCGCACCCCGTCAAGGTCGAAGCAACGACGAAAAGCAGGGCCCCGCCGAAGAGAAGACGGTGCCGCTTCACCGGACCATCTTGGTCACGTACGCCTTGTGCTGCCAACGGATGGCACCCGTTTCGATCTCGATGACCTGCATGAAGAAGAAATACTGCACGCGACGCGCGTCCTCGGTTCGTTCGTCGGATGTCTGCACCTTGCCGGTGAGGAAATACTGCGCGCCGAGCTGCTTGCCGTATTGGGCGACATGCGCCGGATTGAACACGGCGTTGCGGCTGCCTTCGATGTCGGCGATGATCTGATTCTGGCGGTCGCGCGCGACGACGGTGACGGCGTTCGACTCGACGAGCCACGTCTCGGCTTCGCTCAAGATCGCCGCGAGCTGCGATTCGATGTGCTCGGTCGTCTCGTTGGAAAAGGGGAAGACGGCGACCATCGTCTTTCCGCCCCCTTTTCGCCAGGTGTCCATGACCGGCGACATGCGCAAGTTGTTGAGGTTCTCCTGCAACATCTGCTGGATGTCCTGCTTGTCGAGTCCGGTGCTCATCGCGGCGGAGTCGATGCCGGGCTGCTGGGATCCGCGGACGTATTCCTTGCGTCCGCAGCCAGAGGTGAAGGCGAAGAAACCGAGCGTGAAAGCAGCGAGGGGCGTTCGGAGCGACATGGGATCCCGTTCAACTACGAGGTGGGCGGCCAACATACCACGTGACCTCGGTTGGACGAAGATACGCTCAGAAACTTCATCCCGCTCCCGCGATGCGGCGAAATCGCAGCCGACGGAGACGCTCGGTGCCCGCTGGGTAGCTCGCGCGACTTCCTCGGTGACGCCGTCGTAAGGAACGGCAAGAGGGACATCGTGGACCCCCCTAGCGATGCTATGAAAATAGCTTGGACTTCATGTCGACGGCCACGCGATCCGTCGGTCTTACCACCATCCTGCTCCTCTTGAGCAGCTGCAGTTTGTCTGTTCTGGAGGGGTTGACCGGCGGTGGGGGCAGTAGCGGCGGATCGCCGAACGACGCCACGGGCGACACCGCGGCGATCGACGCGTCGAACGTCAGCGTCGACGCTGCGCCCGACCACGTGGAGGACGCGACGGGAAAGGATAGTAGCGACGAAGGCGCTTCCGATACCGACCCCGAGGGCGCGGTGGAGGACGGCGACGCGGTGCCCGATGGCCACTCGAGCGACGATGCCGTCAAGGAGCCGGCCGACGCGGAGAACGACGGCGCGACCGCCGTCGAAGCCGACGCGGATGGCGACGGACGCAGCAGCTTCACGGCGTGGGAGTCGCTCCCCGCGTCCGGCTCGCTCCAGCGCTCTGCGGTCGGGAGGGCTTCATCGGCCTCGTCGGGCGGGGTCAGGGTGCGCTGAAGGTCGCCACCAGTTCGCCTCCTCCGCCGAGGGGCGACGGACGGACACCGAAACCGACGAACCGCGTTCGACCGGTGGACTTGGGCGGCGCAGAAGACCCGGACAGCCACAGGATGCCGGCCACGGCTACCGCCCCGATGCCGACGCCGAGGGAAACGTTGGCCGCAACGAGCTTCGTGCGCGCCGCGTCCACGTCGGCCTTGGCGCACGCGGGAGCGCACGTCGCGCGCAGCTGATCGGCTTCGCGTGTTCCTTGAAGACCGAGGTAAGCACCGCCCGCCAGCGCCAGGACACCCACGCCGGAGGCGAGGTAAATTCCGGTTTCCCGCGCGGCCGACGATTCGGCGGGCGCTTCCGGCGGGAGGGCGAGCTCGGGCGTCTTCTCGGCGCCGGCCTTGTCCGGGCTCGGCTTTTCCGTGGGTCGCGCATCACTCCTCGGCGGCTCGCGCAAACGCCCCGCCAGCGGTTCGGCATCCGGAGAGTCGCGGCGCGCCAAGAGCAGCATCGATTCGAGCAGACGCCCGTGCTCCCCGGCCTTGAGCACGATGTTCTGTTCGAGCGGTGCCAACGTCTCGGCCTCGATGCGTATCAGGTGAGGCCCGGGATCGAGGGGGGACGGCGCGTCGACGTCGCGTGCCACCGGCTCCCCATCGACGAGTACGCGGAAATCGGAGACGAGGCGGCCCCGCTCGTCGCGCACGCGAAAAAGGAGCGTGGGGATGGCGGCGTCCACGTCCTTGAGCCAGGCCGTGCAGTCGAGGGTGACCACGGAAGGGCAGCTCGCGTGCGCGCAGATGGCGAGCTGCTCGCGCGCTTTGCGCAGCTTCTGCTGCTGGCGATATAGCTGCGCCGATTCGTACGATGCGGCACAAGTCCGCTTGTCGAAGGCCGAGGCGGGGCGCCCCGCGCAGGTGACGAGCAAAGCCGTGATCGTGGCCAGCGTAGTCGGCGGAAAACGGCGTTCGACGAGCGCGGCCTCAGGTTCTCGCGGCCGAATCACGCGGGCTCCCCGCCCAGCTGGTCGATCGAGAACGCGGAGGGCGAAGAAATGGACACGGCAATGCTAAAGGCACTGAGGCTTGATGCGGCGAATGTGATTCTCGTCGACGGTGTAAGGGGGGGTGCAATCGGCTTTCTTGTTCGACTGGCCGGAGCCCGCCTTCTTCGCTTTCTTGGACGAGCTCGACGCCGAAGAAGCCAGCGCTTCCACGACCGGCGCCGCCGTCGCGCCTTGACCCTCGGCCGCCGGTTCGATGCTCAAGATGGGCAGTGGCACGGTCGGCGCCGGAACAGGCTGGATCGCCGCGGCGATCTCCGCGATTCCCTCGTTTCCCATGGGAGTGAGCTGCGGTCGTTGCCACAGCGCGAGCACCACGATCATCGCCGCGCAGGCGACGGCCGCGGAGAGGCCGATCCAGCGAACCAGCGCCTTGCTGGATCCGCTGGGGATGATGTCGTTGCTCGAAATCTGCGTAAGTGGCGTCCCCGGGGTGTTGTCGGTCACCTCTTCCTTCATCGTCACTTGCGAGGCGTGGGTGATGATGGGAGCAGCCGCATCGGGCCGCGTGGCCAGGTCCGACGTCGCCGGCTCTACGAGCGTGGAGCGCGTTGCGCTTTCCACGAGCGGCATCGACACCGCCGCCAGGCGCGACTCGGACGCCCGGCCCTCGATCTCCGCGAGCTTCTGCGCGCGCTCGGCGAGCATCGTCTTGGCCGTCCGCTCTACCCACTCGCCCACTTCGTAGATGGCGGCGAGCTGCACGCAGTCTTCGATGGCCAGCGCCATCTCGCGCGCCGAGGAGAACCGCTTTTTGGGGTCTTTCTCCAGACCGCGCATGACGACGGCATCGAGACCGAGTGGCAGGTCGGAAACGATGGAGCTCGGCGGCTCGACTTCGCGCTGCAGGATCACCTGCGCGACGTTGGTCCACGTCGTATTTTGAAAGAGCCGCTCGCAGGTGAGCGCCTCCCAGAGTACGGCGGCCGCGGCGTACACGTCGGACTGCGGCGTCACGGTGCCGCGCACCTGCTCCGGCGCCATATAGGCAAGCTTGCCCTTGACCTGACCGTTGATCGTGACTTGCAATCGGCCGGCCGCTTTGGCCACCCCGAAATCGAGCAAGCGCGCCATGCCGTCGGTGCCGACGAGCACGTTCTGTGGCGAGACGTCGCGATGAACGAGACCGAGCAGCTCTCCGCGCGCATTTTTGACGTTGTGCGCCGCGTGCAGGCCGTGGAGCATCCCGCACACGATGGCCGCGGCATAGGCGGGTGGGATCCTCTTTTGCTCGGCGTGCAGCGTCTTGATGAGCTGCGACAGCGTCTCCCCGTGCACGTAATCCAGGACCAGAAAGAGCTCGTTTTCCTGGGAGACGACGTCGAGCGTGGGGATCACGTTGGGGTGGCGAATACGCGAGGCGAGCCGCGCTTCGTCGACGAACATGGAGACGAACCCCGGGTCCGATACGAATTGCGGGAGCATTCGTTTGATGGCCACGGTGCGGGAGAAGCCGATCGGTCCCAGCAACCGCCCAAAATGCACCGTCGCCATCCCGCCGCTCGCTATCTTGTCGTACAAAGCATAGCGACCCACGACGGAATGGCCGTCGAGGCTCGGCTCTCGGTCGAGACCCATTGTCGTTAACGATACCAGAAACGACGCCGATTTCTCGGAGCTCCGCTGGCTCGCGTAGGGTCTAACGACCCGCGCTTTCGCGCGTGCAGCGCCGTGGCGACCCCAATGTGGGAGAACGTGCGACCGCGGGGGCCCGGCGTCCCGTGCACTTACACTTCGATGCCGAGTCTCTTCAATCGATAGTAGAGCGTAGTGCGCTGGATTCCGAGCACACGTGCGACCTCCGCCTTGTTGCCGCTGCACTGATCGAGCGCGTCGCAGAGCTTGCGGCGTTCGAGTTCGTCGAGCTGGCCCGGTAGATCGATGGGCTGCGGTGCCGTCGCGCGAGGATCGGTGCTCGCTTTGACCGCCGGCTCCTGCAGGGCGAGATAAGAAGCACCGACCACGTCGCGCTCGCAGAGGAGAACGGCGCGCTCGATGACGCTGGCCAGCTCGGCGACGTTTCCTGGCCAGTGATGGGCGGCCAGATTGGCGATCGCCTCGTCACTGAGGGTGCGGGCCGGCCGACCATACTTCACCGCGCTGCGAACGAGCAGGCGGTTCGCCATCGCGGGAAGGTCGTCTCGTCGGTGGCGCAGCGGCGGGATCACCATGTGCGAACCGACCCAGCGCGCCGCGAGCGGCGAGCGCTGCAGGAAACTGGCCGCGTCGTCGCTCGTCGTTGCCACCAGCCGCACGTCGTTCGGGATCTTCTCCCCTCCTTGGCGCTGGGTCGAGCCATCGTCGAGCGAGCGTCCGAGGCGCGTCATCACGTCCGCCGCGCTCGTCCCGAGCTCGGCGAGAACGAGCGTACCGCCATGGGCCAGCTCGAGCATGCCTGCCCGCGGCGTCAGGGCTTCCGGGAAGGCACCTTTTTCCCAGCCGAAGAGGGCGCGCGCCAGCGTTCCCGCGGTGAAGGTCGGGCAGGGGACCTGGATGAACGGCTTCGACTCGCGAGCCGAGCTGACGTGGAGCGCGCGGGCGAAGAGCTCCTTCTCGGTCCCCGGCTCACCAGCGATGAGCACCGCAGCATTTCCGGCGGCGAGCTGCTCCATTTGGCCTACCGCCTCCCGCATCGCCGAGCTTTCGGCGCCGAGCTCCCCGAAGTCCATCGGATTGCGCTGCTCGGCTTCCAGGTATCCCGCGTAGCGAGCCAGCTCTTCGCGCAACCGGCGATTTTCTCGCGTGGCGTGGAAACGCTCGATCGATTGGCGCAAAACGACGCTGAGCTCCTTGGAGTCCCACGGCTTCTGGACGTAGCGGTAGACAGCGCCAGAGTTGATGGCCTCGAGTAAGACGGGCAAATCGGTGTAGGCAGTGAGAAGAATGCCGGACGCATCGGGCCGCCGACGCTGGGCGTGGCGCAGGACCTCGATGCCGCTCAAGCCCGGCATCCGTTGATCGCTGACGATGACGGCGGGATCGAGCGTCTCCAGTATCGTCAGGGCCTGTTCACCCCCTAGCGCGTAGGTCAAGAAAAAAGACTTGCGGAAAACGAACCGGAACGCGTCGAGGTTGTCCTGCTCGTCGTCGACCACGAGTACGGGGAAGCGGTTGAAGTCGAGCTCGATCATGGCGGCGTGAAGCATGCTGGCGGCGGTGCCGCCCGAACCAACAGTAGTACCAAAACCCGGCCTGGTGCTAAGCTCGGCGCGACGGAGGCAGAAGAACCCTGGCCGCGCCGCGAGTACGGTCGTAAAACCAAAGGCTCAGGAATCTAGGAACAGGCGACCATGCTCGACGAAATACTGAGCGACCTCAAAAGCTCGATCTCCAAGGCGCACGAGTCACTCAAGCGGGACCTCGGCAAGGTGCGGACGGGCAGGGCCAACGCCGGAATGTTGGATACGTTGCGCGTCGACTACTACGGCCAGTCGACGCCCATCGGGCAGATGGCGACCGTCAACGTCCCCGAGCCCCGTCTCATCACCGTCAAGCCATGGGACAAAAGCGCGGTCAAGCTGGTGGAAAAAGCCATCCGCGACAGCGATCTCGGCCTGAATCCGCAAGTCGACGGTGACCTCATCCGTCTTCCGATTCCGCCGCTCACCGAAGAGCGTCGCAAGGAAATGGTGAAAGTCGCCAAGAAAGTGGGGGAGGAGTGCAAGGTCGCGATTCGCAAGTGTCGGCACGACGCGCTCGATCTGGCCTCGTCGGTCGATGCCGAAGGGGGCGCCAGTGCCGACGAGGTCGACCGCGCCAAGAAGAAGGCAGAGGAACTGGTGAGCGAGGGTATCCGAACGGTCGACACCATCATCGCCAACAAAGAGAAGGACATCCTGGAGGTATAATTTCGCACGGCGAACCATCTTGCCGGCAGCCCGAGGTTGCCAAAAACCAGGGAGAAAAAGCGAAAGGCGCCTCGTTGGATCGACCTCGGAGAAACGTAGCTTTCCTTGACAGAGCGAAAGCCACGTGAAAACCTTAATTTGGCTCATCTGCCGGCTCTCCGCCTATGCGGACCGGTGGCGGGTCGTCCGCTGAAGGGAGCGACCGGGCAATGCGCGCGATCGCGTCAGGTCTCAGTGACGTCGGCCTCCAACGAGAGCACAATGAGGATAGTTTCGTCGTGCTCACCGAGTACGACCTCTATATCGTGGCCGACGGGATGGGGGGCCATCGCGCCGGGGACGTAGCGAGTCGCCTGGCCACCGACACCATCGCCGAGTTCTTTCGCTCGACGGCCACCGAAGACGTGACATGGCCGTTCCATTTCGACACCACCCTGTCGGAGGAGGAAAACCGCCTCCTCACGGGCATCCGCATCGCCAATCGGCAGATCTTCGAGCGCAGTGCCAAGTCGCGCGAATGTCGGGGCATGGGCACCACCGTGGTGGGCGCGCTCTTTTCCCAGAAGAAGAACCGAATGTACATCGGGCACGTCGGCGACAGCCGCTGTTACCGCATTCGGCGCGGTGAGCTGCGGCAGATGACGCGCGACCATTCGCTCATCAACGACTACCTGCTCGCCATGCCCGATCTCACCGAAGAGCAAAAAAGCGAACTGCCGAAGAATGTCATCACCCGCGCGCTCGGCATGCAGGACCAGGTGATGGTCGATCTGCAGGCCGACGAGCCGCAGCAGGGTGACATCTACCTGCTCTGCTCCGACGGCCTCTCAGGCATGATCGCCGACGACGAGATCCTCGACATCCTCATGTCGACGGGCGACATCGGGGAGGGGTGCCGCCGCTTGGTCGCGCGCGCCAACGAGCACGGCGGCGAGGACAACATCACGGCCATCCTCGTTCGCATCGACGAGGGGGGGCCCGCCAAAGGCGATTCGACCAAACCGCCTCCGCGTTCGGAAGGGGAGACGACGGCGCGAGGCTTACCGGTCGTTTCGGTGCCGGCAGGATACGGCACGGCGCAGAGCGAACAGGCGAGTCCCACCCCCGCCGACGGCGCGGGTCGACCGCCGGTCTCCAACGGCGAGAACTAGCGCCGCCGTCATTCCCCGACGGAGTTCTGACTCACGTCGCTGCTGTCTCCGGTCGGCGATTTGCCAGCCGTGGACCCCTTGGTTCCATTTTCGACGGTAACGGGCGATGTCTCGACGGGCGCGGGCAACTTGGCTGCCTCGGCCGCGGCCTTCTTCGCTCCCATCCGATGCCGGAAGGCTCCAATGAAGAGCGGCAGCACCGAAACGAAGATGATGAGATAGACGACCTTCTCGATCTGCTTCGCGCCCAGCACCTTGCCGAGGAAATACCCGAGGAACGTCATCGACGTGACCCAGCCCACGCCGCCGATGACGTTGAACGTCGCGAAGCGGCGGTAGCCCATCTGGCCGACGCCCGCCACCACGGGCGCGAAGGTGCGGACGGCGGGCATGAAGCGCGCGATGACGATCGTCTTGCCGCCGTGCTTCTCGTAGAACTTCTGCGTCGCGAGGAGATGGTCTTTGCGAAAAAGGAGGGACTGCTCGCGGGTGAAGATCTTCGGCCCCGCTTTCAACCCGATTCCATAGCCGACGGCGTCGCCGGCGATGGCCATCGCGATGAGGACCGCGTTCATGAGCAGCAGGTTGCCGAAGGTGGAAAGCTCGAAGGGATTGAGCAGTCCGGCGTTGACGAGCACCCCCGCCGTGACGAGGAGCGAGTCGCCCGGAAGAAAGAAGCCGATGAGCAGCCCCGTCTCGGCGAAGATGATGAGCATGAGGACGGGGTAACCGCCCCACGTGAGAAGGGCCTCGAGCTCGCGGAGCCGGCTGAAGAATTCGCGTAAGAGATCGATCACGCGGACCCCTTAGCGCAAGTGGACCCTGGCGTCGAACCTCATGAACGCGCGCGGTGTCGCGCTATTGGGCGCAGTTCTCGAAGACCAAGAAACCGGTGTCCACCTGGCAGTTCGCACCGGGGGATTTGATATCGGCCAGCATCTCGCAACGGACGCTTGCCCAGATTTTCCCCGCCGCGACTTCGCGCGAGCCTCCCTCGGTGCTGAACTGGCATTGCGTCGTCTCGTAGCGAACGAGAGAAGCATGGTCCTGCAGCGAGATGACTCCGGGCGCGTCCGTGTCACCTTGGCCAATCTGGGGGATCGTGAAGCGTATGATGCTCGGACTGATCTCTTTTCTGGCGTTGTTGAGATCGTCGATTTCGGCGTGTCCATATGCCTCCGCGCTCACGCTGAAGCCGGAGCCCTTGGGCTTGACGCTGCACGTGACCTTATCGCCATCCTGGTTGTTCACTGCCGTGGGACCGTGGTCCGTCGCAGAGGTCCGCTGCGTTTGGGATGTGGGCTGCTTGCCGCGCTCGTAGGGGACGTTCACCCAGTGCCGACTCGGCGGGCACCGGTCGCCGGAGTGAGCCGGGTCCTTCGTGTCGTACTCCTGAATGTGAATGGAGACTCCGGCTTGTGCAGCCGGCGGCACGGGATCGCCACAAGCCGCCACGAGACAGAGCCAGCCGAGCACGCCGATGCCTGCAATGTTCCGAGCCATCCTCATCCGAGCATCCTTTCGTGGGGGTGACAGGTGCGGGCCCCAAGCGTCGCTTTGGTCCGTCCAGTCGGCTTCGTGGGCATCCTTTTAGCCTAGAGCCCTACCGTTAATCAAACGGCGGATGCAATGGAAAGGGCGCTTTCGACGTCGGCCCACAGGTCAGCTTCGGATTCGAGGCCAACCGATAGGCGGACGAGACCGTCCGAGATGCCGATCTTGTCCCGGATCTCGCGCGGGATCGAGGCATGCGTCATCGAGGCTGGGTGCTCGGCCAGCGATTCGACGCCCCCGAGGCTCTCCGCGCAGGCAAAGATGGCCAGATTTTCCAGCAGTTTTTGCGCTCGGCCTAGCCCCCCGTCCACTTCGAAGCTGATCATCCCGCCCGGCCCCTTCATCTGGCGCGCGGCGAGGGCGTGACCGGGGTCGTTCCTGAGGCCTGGATAGTAGACCCGCCGGACCGAGGGATGCTGGGCCAGTCGCTCGGCGAGGGCCTGCGCCGTGGTGACGTGCTGGCGCATCCGGACGGGGAGCGTTTTGAGGCCGCGCAGGACCAAGTAGCAGTCGAATGGGCTCGGGACGGCACCCATGGCGTTCTGCAGAAACCGGAGGCGTTCGGCGAGGCCCGCGTCGCTGGTGACGACCGCGCCCCCGACGACGTCGGAATGCCCGTTGATGTACTTGGTCGTCGAGTGCACGACGGCGGTCGCCCCGAGTTCGAGCGGTTTTTGCAGGATTGGCGTGGCGAACGTGTTGTCGACGAATACGGGCACTCCCGCCGCCTTGCCGATCTCGGCGATGGCCTGAATATCGAAGATTTTGAGAAGGGGATTGGACGGTGTCTCCAGCCAAATCAGCTTCGTGTTCGGGCGGAGTGCCTTCTTGACGTGACCGGGGTCGGTCATGTCCACGAAGGTCGTTTCGAGGCCGAGGGGGCGCATGACCTTGTCGAAGATCCGGAACGTCCCGCCGTAGACGTCGTCGCCCGAGACGGCGTGTCCACCCGCGCCGAGCGCGTGCAGCAGCGTCACCGTCGCGCCACATCCGCTGCTGAACGCAAAACCCTGGCTTCCGCCTTCCAGGGCGGCGATGCACGCTTCGAGCGCGTTTCGCGTGGGATTGCCGCTGCGCGAGTATTCGAACCCCTTGTGGCGGCCCGGGCTCTCTTGGGCGAACGTGCTGGAGAGCACGATGGGCATCATCACGGCCCCCGAAGTGGGGTCGGGATCTTGCCCTGCGTGGATGGCCAAGGTGTCGGGCCCGAGCTGCTTTTTGTCGATCATGGCGGCATCCTAGCTCGACTCTGTCGGTCGCTCGCTCCCAGAAAACGCGCCGAGCCGCGCTGCGAGATCGCGCGACGAAGCGAGTCGGAGCGCCTGCTCATACTGCAAAGCTTCAGCAAGTGCGGATCGAAAAGCCAGCGGCAAGTCGCCGCGCTCGTCGATGCGCTTCCATAGGACGCCTTCCGTCGCGGCTTCATGAAGGCGCGCAGCTTCCGTATTCGCGCGTACCAGGGGCGGTCCGACCGCCACGGCGAGCAGCGTTGCGGCGAGTGCGTAGGTGTCGGTCTCGGCGGTGGCGTGCACCTCTTGGCGCACGAGCTCCGGCGCGGCATAGGGGACCGTCCCTCGGTCGCCCTCGAGGGCAGGCTTCGACGCCTCGCGCCATGTCGCGCTGGAAAAATCGATGAAGGTGACGGTGGCCGGCGGCTCGAAAAACAAATTGTCGGGCGAGATGTCCCCGTGCACGAGTCGAAGGCTCCCCCTGCCGTCACAGAACGCGTGCAGCGCGGCGAGCGCCCGCGCACTCGCCCGCGCCAGCTCCATCCATTGCGCCGCCC
This sequence comes from Polyangiaceae bacterium, assembly GCA_035318465.1. Taxonomy (GTDB): domain Bacteria; phylum Myxococcota_A; class Polyangia; order Polyangiales; family Polyangiaceae; genus DASWDH01. The sequence continues at coordinate 5,686 of DATHES010000081.1, read as the reverse complement.
CGGGCGGCGCGCGCCCATCGATGAGCTCCCGCAGCGGCGTTCCTCGAGCGCGCGTCTCCACAAGAAATCCACCGCGTGCATCCGTTCCTGACGCGACGAGCTCGGGAAGGGCCGCCCCTTTCGCGGCCTGGAGCACGTCCCGCTCGCGATCGAGCGCAAGTGCGAAGCGCGCGCGGGTGGCCCGTTTGCAAATGAGCTCGCGTCCCGCCGCGTCTTCGACGCGCGCGACCTCGAAGACCGTTCCGATCCCGAGTCGTTCGAGGGTCCGAAAGCCCTTGGGCCCAAAGTTCGTCGTCGAGGTGTCCGTTGCCATCCGTGCGCGAACGAGTATGCTGCGCCCCCGGTTCTCGGTGGGTGTAGCTCAGTTGGTAGAGCACTGGATTGTGGCTCCAGTCGTCGCGGGTTCAATCCCCGTCACTCACCCCAAGCGGGCAAAGGCGATCGGCCCGCGTGGCCTGCAGAAGTCAACGCGAGCAGGGAGCAAGTTGCAAGAGCTTTTCGAGGCGAGGGGGGAAGGTAAGAAAAAGGCGATCAGAGGGATTTGAAAGTGGAACCCTTTTCCTCGCCTGGCCGTAAGAACAGGAAGGCCGCATGATCAGCAACCAACGAGGTCAGCTCGAGAGTGCCGCGGGTGGCGTCCAGCGATCGCCATCGAACGTTCGCGCATCGAAAGGTCGAGTGAACCGATTGTTCGTCATTCGATTCGCTGGCGAGTCCGACGTGCGGTGGCGCGCCGTGAATGCACGCAACGCGGACGAAGCCCGCGTGCAGGCGCTCATCATCTCGCACGGCGATCTCGTCGATTACGCGGCGGTCGATCGGGAGTCGGGATCGATCGCCTTGCTCGGAACCATCGGCGACTCGTAGTTTCGCCGCACAATGCACGACATGTCGGCAGGGCCCATTCTCGCTTGGCGCGCACGGAGCTGATCCGCAACCGCGCGCTCGCCGCCGAGCTCGAATCCGCTCTCGCGCGCCGAAGCTACCAAGCGCTCTATGCGCTGCTCTGTCGTCTATCGGGCTTGCCCGGCCCGCACGCCAACGATCCTCTGGCGTCGGCGTTCGGCGAAGAGGTCGCGCGGGCGGGGCCGCGCGCCGACGAGCTCATACGCGAGCTCTGCGCGGTCAGCGCAGCGCGCGCACCGGCGGGGACTGACGCCGAGTTTCTCCCGATCGTCGGCGCGGCATGCATCGGAGCACGGCTGGCCGAACGGCCCTCCGCCGATCTCATGGATCGGCTCCGGCTGCTCGCCGAAGACCCGCGACATCGCGTGCGTGACGGTGTGTGCCGCGCGCTCGTCGAAGCGAGTCGTCGGCACGGCGACGAGCTGGGCGATCTCTTGTCGGCGTGGACCGACGGCTACCTCGGAGCAGCGGTCGCGCTCGAAGCGCTCACCACGCGTAGCTGGCTCGATCGATCGCGAGCAGGCGCCGCCGTACTCAGCCGATTGGAAGAAGCGTTCGACCTGGCCGAACGAGCGCCGCGCGCCGCTCAGCGGTCGCAAGGCTACCGCCTTCTCATCACGTGGCTGGCCGAGGCTCCGGCGCGCTTGCTCGATCGGTTTCCCCAGGCGACGCTCGCCTGGCTCGAGTCCAAAGCGGTCACCGGCGACGTTGCCCTGCGCGGCGCGCTGAACGACCTCTTGCGCAAGGCCTGGGCGCGCGGGCACGGCGCGGGAGCCTTGGAGAAGCTGGAAAAGGTGCTCGCCGCCAGCGCGCCTCCCCGGCGCGACCCCAAGACGTACGTCGGGCCGACTCGAAAACGCGGCGCGCGACGGCGCTAGGCCTAGGCGAACACCCGCCAGTTGCCTTCCAGCGCTTTCTTGGTGCGCTTGATTTCCGCTTCATGGATGGGCTCGGGCGGCGGAGGCTCTGGCGGAGGGAGAGCAACCTCGCCGAGCACCTTCAAGCTCGCGGCCAGGCTCTCTTCGAGAGCGCCGAGGTCATAACCACCCTCGAGAAAGAGCGCGAGGCGCCCGCCGGCCGTCTGCTCGGCCATGCGCAGAAGCCGCGCCGTCATCCAGCCGTACGCCGCCGCGTCGAGCCGCATCGCGGCCAGGGGATCGTTGCGATGGGCGTCGAAACCGGCGGAGACGAGGACGAGCTCCGGACGGTACGCTTCCAACACGGGAAGGAGCACGCGATCGAAAGCTGCTGCGTAGTCACCGGCGTGGGCTCCCTGCGAAAGGGGGATGTTCACGGTGTAACCGCGCCCTTCGCCTTCACCGATTTCCGGCGCATTGCCCGTCCCCGGATAAAACGGCCACTGGTGCAGCGACGTGTAGAGCACGCGGGGATCGGAGAAGAACATCTCCTGGGTTCCATTGCCGTGATGGACGTCCCAATCGACGATCGCCACGCGCGAGACCCCGCGCGAAAGCGCGTGCGCAGCTGCGATGGCCACGTTGTTGAGCAGACAGAAGCCCATGGCTTGGTTCGGTCGCGCGTGATGGCCCGGCGGCCGGAGAAGCGCGACGCCCCGCTTGAATCGGCCAGCGAGCATGCCTTGCACCAGGTCGACGCTGCCCCCGGCCGCGCGCCGCACGGCGACCACCGAATCGGGCGCGACGTATGTGTCGGCGTCGAGTTGAGCGCGGCGCCCGACCAGAGACGCAAGCTCTTCGATATAGGCGCCCCCGTGCACGCGCGCGAGCTCCTCCGGCGTCGCCTCTCGCGCGGCGACGGCCTCCGTGCGGAGTCCGGCCCCCTGGAGTGCGGCGCGGGCCGCTTGCAGTCGCTCGGGGCGCTCGGGGTGGTAGCTCGTGCTTTTGTGGAGATCGAACGAGTCGTCATCGACGACCCCCACCAGCACCCCGCCTTCTTTTTGCGCCGATGTGTTCTCTTGTGTCATGACCGATGGCTGCGTCATTCTCTCTCGGTTGGCCGTTCCGCGCCGCCTATCGACATCGGTGGGTGAGCAAGGTGTGTGGCGCCGTCCGATGCCTACCTCCACCGGTATCGCGCCGCCAGATCGAGATTCGGCTCGGGGAAGGATTGGACGAATCTTGATACAAAAGAAGACCGTCTGGTACGCTGCCCAATCGGTACGGAAGGACGAGAACGCAGTCAGCAATCCACCCATTTCGGCAGGGCCGATAGTCACGGCGACGCAGTCGGAGAGATCACCTCATGCGCTGGAAAATCATCGCCGTAAACTCGATCATCGTCCTTTTGGTCGGCCTCCTTTCGTATGCGCTCCTGCGCGCTGGCCTCGGAGACCTCGCCTCCAACCCGACGCAGCTCAAAGCGGAGGCGGAGCGAGCGCTCGCGGCGGCCAACAGCAAGCTCGAGCTCGACGCGGTGCGCACCGAACGCTGGCTCGCGACGATGGCCAACGAAAAGGCGAGCCGCGAAGTCTTCAAAGCAGGCACCATGAGCGCCCGCCAAGAGGAAGCGACGGAATACTCCAACCGTCTTCTTTCCGCGGCCGTCGCGCATCCCGTCTTCTTCCAGATGACGCCCACGCTGGTCACGGTCGTCGACGCCAACGGCGTCTCCCTCGGGCGCAATGGCACCAACCTCGGACGCGGCGAGGATCTCGCCGCCGGACACCCCTCCCTCAAAGCCGCCGCGGCCCAAGGCATCACGGTCACCGACGTCTGGGCCGACGCCAAGACTTCCGAGCTCATGTCCGTCAGTTATGCGCCCATCCGCGACGACGATCGCAGGGTGCTGGGCCTTTTGCTGGTGGGTACGCCGCTCAACGATGGACGCATGCAGCGCACGGCGGAGCTCACCAGCGGTCGCGGTCTCATCCTCGGCATCCCGGCGGGATCGAACATCGATCTCAAAGCCAAATCGACCAATGTCGCGCCCCACCTCTTGGCGGCGGTGGGACAGAGTCCGGTCAAAGACGCGGTGCTGGCGACCGTTGTCAGCGGCCACGGTGCGTTCGTCGCCAACGGTCCGGCCGACGTCCTTCTCACCGCGGCTCCCCTCAGTGGTTACGGCGACGGCAAGCGGGCGGTGCTCGTTGCCGTGAGCCCGGCAAGCCTCATCGAAAGCATCAGTGCGCTGCTGTGGCCCGTGCTCGCGGTGACGGGGCTCGGCGTCCTCTTGGTGTGCTTGGGCGGTTTTCTCCTCGGCAACTACATCTCGCGCCCCATCGAAGATCTGGAAGAAGGTCTGCTCGCGATCCTCAACGGCAAGACGGATCTGCGCTTCGAGATCGAGCATGCCGAGCTCGGTGGACTCGTGTTTCGCCTCAACTCCCTTCTGAACCAGTTGATGGGCGTGCAGGAGGACGATACCGACGAAGAAGGGCGCCCTTCGCGGCCGCCCGCCGCCAGCGATTTTTCCGATGCCTTGGCGGTCGACGAGCGACAGGTGGCGGCCGCCAACGCCGATCCGAGCCTCGTCGCCGCGCTCAAATCGGAGCCGGCGGAGTCTTACTACCGTCGTCTCTTTCGCGACTACGTGGCCGCCAAGCGTTCCCTCGGTGACCCCATCGATCACATTACGGAGCTCAACTTCATCGGGCGCATTCGTACCAGCGAAGGAGAGATGAAGGAAAAGCACGGCAAGCCGGTGCGCTACCGCGTCGAGACCCGCGGCCGAGAAGTCATTCTCATTGCCGTTCCGCTGGCCTGAGCAAGAGCGCACCGGTCGCCGCGCGCCATGCGACGCGAGCGGCGGCCGGTACGTCGTCGGCGCTCGATCGGTGGGCGAGAAGTGCTATAGACGGCACGCGAGCTCGAGTGCTCGCGCCAGGGCGAGGGCAATCCAACGATCGACATGGGACTTTTCGACATCTTCAAGAGCAAGGGGAAGGCCGAGCCCCACGCGCCGCCGGTGGGCGACAAGAACGTGGCCCGTTTCGCCAAGGTTGCCGGCGACAAGCACGCGCAAAACTACGATCGGATCGAAGCCATCGAGAGCCTGGCGCGCCTCGCCAACAGCGAAGCGGCCGCAGCCCTCCTTCGCCGCTTCACCTTCCATATCGACCCTTCGATCACCGATCAGGAAGAGAAAGATGCCGCGGCGCACGGGATCGAGGCCGCCGGCGAGGCGGCCATCGAGCCGATTCGTGCCTTCTGCGCCAAGGCCGAAAGCCTCACCTGGCCGCTCAAGCTCCTGAAGGACCTGGTCCCCTCCGATCGCTACGTGGAGGAGATCATCCAGCTGCTCGAACGCTTCGATACCGAGTACAGGCGCAACATCGACCCCAAGCAGCAGCTCATCGCCGAGCTCGAACACTACAACCAGCCCGCCATCCGCCCCGCCGTCGAGCGCTTCCTCGATGACGCCAGTGAAGGGATCCGCTTCGTCGCCGTGGCGACGGTCTTCGCGCAGGAGGACGCTGCGTCGTTGCCCGCGCTCCTGAAGGCGCTCATCGCCGAGGAGTCCCTGCGCGTGAAGATGCGCCTGGCCGAGGGGCTCGCCGCGCGGGCGTGGGTCGTCCCGGCCGACCAGCGCGAACCGGTCCAACCCGCGCTGCCCGCACAGTTTGCGCTACGCGCCGACGGCCGTGTGGGCCGCCGCTGAACGGGGTCGGACCTGGCGCGCGGCGCGCCGGCGAGTTACTCCGAGCTCTTCGGTTTGGCCGGGATGTAAAAGCCGAGGTTCACGCTGAGGAGCTGGTTGAACTTGAACTCGCGGTCCTGGTCGTTGACCTTGTTGTCGGGGAAACGGCCGTCGGGATTGGCGCCGCGCGTATCGAACCCGCCGGTGTTCCAGGAATAGGGAA